>NZ_JARXXP010000026.1 GCF_029893965.1 Paenibacillus sp. PastM-3 | reverse complement strand
GTACGGGGTACGGGGTACGGGGTACGGGGTACGGGGTACGGGGTACGGGGTACGGGGTACGGGGTACGGGGTACGGGGTACGGGGTACGGGGTACGGGGTACAGCGCTTGCGGGGTTGACCTATTCACGTTGTCCGCGGCGTATGCGCTGTTTACGCCAGCTTCAAACAGTCTTTCCCGGCTGCAACCTTTCCCCTCCGGCAACCGTCAGATATGTATCACGGAGGTGAATATATATGCTCAGAGCAGCCCTGCTTGCTCTTTTAATAATGCTCTTTCTGCCTGCCGGCAGCTCCTTTGCCTTATCCTGCGCCCAATTGCCGACGGTTGAACAAGCGTATGATCATTACGACGGCATCGTGATCGGACATGTCGATAAGGTATCCCGGAGTAACGACGATTCCTCCAATGAGATTCATATTACGGTTAAGCGAAGCTTCAAAACCATAACGGAGCGTTCGCTCATCCTGAAGGAAAACATCACCTGGGGCGCGCTTAACGGCCCGAGCGAGACGGGCAAAGACTACCTGTTCTATCTCAAGCAGACGGACGGAGAGTGGGAAAATCCGTTATGCTCGCCTTCTGCCGTAATCAGCAATAATTCTGCCGGGCCGGAGTATTTGCAGAATAAGGAGATTACACTGCTGCCTGCTCCCCAGCCGCCCGCAGATGATAACAGCTCGTTAGTAGACAATACTCCTATTGATGCCTGGACCATCGGAGGTTTAGTGGTGATAGGCATAATAACGGTTGCAACAATTGCCCGCCACCACCGGAAGAGGGGTTAAACGCCACACCTAATTTGTATTTCAAAAAAGGGAGCTGCTCTCCGTTTTATGGAGAATAGCTCCCTTATCTTGTGTTTGCTCTTGGAAAAGCACTATTGGGTAAGCCCGAAATCATGAAGCAGCCGGCTGTTATCCAGTGCAGGCAGACCGAGCGGGCTGCGCAGCTTCTCCAGCTTCTCCAGCAGATCCTCTTCGTTCGCATAGACGTACGGGCTCTTCCATTCCGACTCCAGCGTGATCAGCTCACTTGTTGCAGGCTTCATCGTCTTGTAATTCATAATCCAGCTGACCAGCTGATCCTTATCAATATCCGTGCGGATATTATCGCCCAGAATATCAATGATCTCGCCCCACTTGGTAATGCCGCTTACGGAATCCAGCTTGTCCAGGATCAGGTTCAGCACCTCCTGCTGCCGTTCATTGCGGGAGAAATCGGAGGACTCTGCCGTACCGCGGTTCGATTTGCGGTAGCGGACGAAATCAAGCACTTCCTTACCGTTCAGATGCTGCATCCCTTTTTTGAGATTGATATTGGTGCCGTCCGCATTATCCACATACCGCATATCCATCGGCACATCAATATCCAGCCCGCCCAGCTCATCAACAATGCTGCTGAAGGCCGCAAAATTTACCAGGATCATATGATCAATGTCCATCTGCAGCAGGCTGCCGTAAAACTCTCTCGTCTTCTGCAAATCCTCGCCCTTGTTGTGGGCATAATAATAGGCATAATAGTAGTTCGCCTTATGCGTGCCAAGATCGCTGCTGGTGAGCTTCATGTCCCGTGGAATAGATAAAATGGACAGACGTCGGGTAGCAGGCTCATAGACAACCGGCATAATGACATCCGTATTCATCGTCCCGCCGCTGCCGCTTCTGTTATCGACCCCTGCCAGCAGGAACGTAAGCGGCTTGTTCTTCTCTATTTCGGCAGCACTATCTGCAGCAGCCGAAGCCTCCGGAGCAGGTGATGCCGGACCGGCCGTTTCACTCGGGGCTGTGCCCGAAGCGGAAATCCGGTCCAAGGCCCGCTCTGCCTTGAAATACAGTGTTCCGGCATATACAGCACCGGCAATCAGGCATGTACCCAGTATTGCAGTCGTGGTGATCAGCGCATTGCGTTTGCGGGCTTTGCCGAGCTGCGCTTTCCTTCTCTTGCTCCGTTGTTCCATTCCCTTCCTCCTGCTTGCTATGTATTAACTGTAATTAGTTGTAAACTAGTATACCATAGGCCGGCAGAAGTCTTCAAAAGCATAGTGTCACATGCACCATCTGGCAAAAGGTGTATAATAGGGGGAACCTATTAAAAAGGATGTCCTGACATGCTTCTCAAACTGAACCGTGTGCTTAACCGGATGATGCCGCTGATTACCCCGTTGAGTGTTCTTACCGGTGTGCTCTGCGGCAGTGCGCTTACTCCTTATACTTACTTGTCTCCCTGGCTGTTCGCCTTTATGACATTTGCCGGGAGCATCAGCCTTGGCGTCAGGGATTTTGTGAATGTTATCAAAAAACCGCTGCCCTTGTTCGTCTGTCTGTTTATCCTGCACATTGCGATGCCGCTGGTCGCTTTCGGACTCGGAAATCTGCTGTATTATACCGATCAGTTTACCATTACCGGCCTGGTACTGGCAGCGGTCATCCCGACCGGGGTCAGCAGCTTTATCTGGGTGAGCATCTATAAGGGCAATACCGCCCTTACGCTGTCTATTATTCTGATTGATACCCTGCTGGCGCCTTTTGTCGTTCCGGGAGTGTTGTCCGTGCTGATCGGAACGAATGTAGAGCTGGATACATGGGCGATGATGAGCAGCCTGTTCTGGATGATTGTTGTCCCTTCACTGCTTGGAATGATGCTTAATGAATGGAGCAAAGGAGCGGTCGCGCCGGTCTGGAGCCCGAGGCTGAATCCCTTCTCCAAGCTGTTCATGGCAGTCGTCATTATGATTAACGGTTCGGTAATTTCGCCGTATCTGGCCAACATTGACCTCAAGCTGATCGGCCTGGCAGCCGTAATTGTGTTCATGGCCTCTAGCGGCTATGTCCTCTGCTTCCTGACCGCAAAGGTTCTGCGCTGGAATGAGGCCGATGAGGTTGCACTGATCTTTAACGGCGGGATGCGTAACATCAGCGCCGGTGCCGTGCTTGCCGTATCTTATTTCCCTGCTCCGGTTGCTGTCCCCGTTGTCCTTGGTATGGTATTCCAGCAGCTGCTTGCTTCACTCGCCGGATTTATCCTCGGCCGGCGTTCCAGAGTCAGCCGTCCGGCAGACCGGACCTCGGCGGCTTGAGCCGCTGCATCAGGCCGGCCGCAGGCAAAGAGACCGGTCAGCCGCTCAAGCAGGCTGTTCCGGAAAACGCCTGAGGTGCGGGTCGCCGCCCGGTCGCATGCGTCAAAGAGAGGCCAGACGGCAAAGCAGCCGCTGGGCTCTCTTTTCATATCACTATTCAAGCGCTGCTCGCTTACTGTTTCTTGTTCAGCTGTGCCCGGCGGTACCGCATTACTTTTTTATACATGGATTTGTCCTTCAGCTGATTAAAAATATACGGGTCCGGATTCATGTTCACCTCAATAATCCACGGGGTCAGTGACCGGTCCAATCCGACATCAACACCAATCTTCTGAATCTTCGGATACGTTTTCTGCATGTGAGCTGCCATGCGCACACCTAGCACATTCAGCTCCTCTGTCAACTTCGCGAGCCGTTGCGGGGACAGATGGCTATGAAGCAGTGTCTCAATGGCCATCGGCTTGCCGCCGCTATGGTAGTTCGTAACGATTTTGCGCGGATGCCCCAGCCGGCCGATGATGCCGGTAGCTTCCCAGGCGCCCTTCGGGCTTACCTGGACCATCACCCGGATATCGAACCGGCGGCTGTTGTGCTTGAGCAGATGAATCCCTTTTTGAATCAGATAGCTTCTGCTGCCCGTCTTCTTCGCCAGGCTTTTATGAAAAGCTTCAAACGTATCGAAGTGGCGGACTGTTTCCTCATACTGGTACTTAAAGCCCTGCCGTTCTCCCCGTTCTGCACGGATTACCCCGTTCCCGTAGGTTCCACGCTCCGGCTTGACGTAGATCATTCCATAGCTGTAAATCATCTGCTCCAGATTGTGCCTGGTGAACTTTCGGGTATCCGGAATGTAGCGTTTAACGAAACCGCTCCGAAGCAGCAGTTTCGTTTTAAGCCATTTACTCTGTGGAAGGTTGGCCTTGATTGCTTTCACATCTGCACTCTCCTGTCCGGGAAAGACAGTCAGCCTCCCCCTGAATTACAACTCACTGCATCCTATGCTGCAGCACGAGGAGCGGAATTAACCATCTGTCCCGTGACTGGGAGAATAACTTTATGGATATTTGGCCCGGTCATATTCGGCTCGCCAAGCATACCCTAGTGCAGACGCTAAGATGTCAATTTACGTACGGAGATGAACCGAATGTCAGTATTTTCTGCAGGCAGCGCTGTTAGCGGTCCCGCTATCGACGTCCTGATCCCGGCCATTGACAAGGATCTGGCAACCCTCCCCTTTGTAATCGACAGCCTCCGCCGCCATGTGCGCCATCCGATCAGCCATATTTTCATTGTCTCGCCGGCCAGCAGCAGAATCAGAGAGCTGTGCACACGCAAAAGCTGTATCTTCGTCGATGAAACCACTGTTCTGCCCTTTACCAAACAAGACATCCATTATTCCTCCTCCCGTTGGAACCGGTCCGGCTGGCTGTATCAGCAGCTGCTGAAAATGAACGGGGATCGTATTTGCCGGGAGCCCTTTTTTCTCGTTATTGACGCTGACACGGTGCTGATCCGCCCCCACCGGTTCCGCTCTGGAGGAAAGACCGTTTTTTATTGCCGGAACTGGAGCCAGCCGGAATACTTCAGGACCTACCGGAAGCTGTTAGGGACCGCTGCCCCTTCGCCCCGGTCCTTTGTGACCCACTATATGCTGTTTGAAAAAAAGAAGCTTTCCGCCTTGAAAAGAACCATCGAAGCGCGACAAGGGCTGACCTGGCATGCGGCCATTATCCGCAGCATCAACAAGAAAAAGCAGTTTGGCTTCTCCGAATTTGAAACCTACGCTAACTATGTATACAGCAAAAACCGCAGCGCTGTGCTGCTGAGAAACGCAAACAATAAATCACTGCACAGTCCGGCGGGCAGCCTCGGGGAAAAACAAATCCGCAAGCTGGCCCGTACCTACCGCTCCCTGTCTTTTCATCAGCGCAAGGGAGATTCCATTCCCGGCAAGCATTAAGGAGGTTGCCCCATGCAGCATACCATTCTGCTCTGCGGCGGTTCCGGCCAGCGGCTGTGGCCGTTGTCCGGAACCATCCGCTCCAAAATGTTCCTCAATCTGCTCCCTGCACCAGGCGGGGGGACGGAATCCATGATCGGCCGGGTATGCCGTCAGCTGGGCCAGGCAGGGCTGGGGGAATCCGCCTTATTCGTGACGCATAAGGATCAGCGCGCCCTTGTCCGGCGCTACACCGGAGGCGGCTATCCGGTCATCGGGGAGCCGCATAAACGCGGGACCTTTACCGCCGCAGCCCTGGGAGTGCTTCATTTGTATGCCCTAGGAACAGCAAAGCCGGAGGACACGATCTGCGTGGCTCCGGCTGATATGTTTGCGGATGATGATTTTTTCCGGTTATTCCATCAGTTCACAGATGTTTTATCGGCTTCAGGAGCAGAGCTTGTTTTGCTTGGGACAAGACCCGCCCACCCTTCCGACCAGTACGGCTATATTGTCCCGGGAACAAGGGGTGCCGGGGCCTACGCTCCTGTCCTTTCTTTTGAAGAAAAACCCGGTAGTGCCCGTGCAGAAGAGCTGATATCGGCATCTGCACTCTGGAACTGCGGCGTATTTGCTTTTCGGCTCAGCTTCATGCTGTCGCAGCTTCAGCAGATGGGGCTGCCTGCTGAACTGACAGCTTTTAGAGATTGCTATCCAGGCCTGCCAGTGCTCAGCTTTGATAAGGAAGTGGCTGAACGCAGCAGCAATGCTGTTGTCCTCCGGCATGAGGGGGAATGGCGCGATCTTGGAAGCTGGGCGGCTCTGAGCACGGAGCTGCAGCACCCTGTAACCGGCGAAGGCGGAATATGGGGAGACTCCCCGGATTCCGTAATCATCAACGAATTGAACATTCCGCTGCATGTGATCGGCGTGCCCGGCATCATTGCCGCAGCTGGCCCCGAAGGTATTCTGGTTGCCGGCAAGCATGAAGCGAATGCAATCAAAACGATAGTGCAGCAGCATTTATCCGCGCCGAGATACGGGGAATGCAGCTGGGGGAGTTACACTATTCTGGACCGGACCACCAGCGGCCCGCAGCAGATACTGACCATTAAGTTGTCCCTCCTGCCGGATCAGGAACTGCCTGAGACGACCAGCCATTTCCGCAAGCATTGGCTCATTTTATCAGGGCATGGAGAAACTCTTCGGAACGGGCTGTACACCGCGGCGCGCACCGGCGATTCTTTCACCATCGGCCGGGATGAGCAGCACGGAATCAGAGCCCGCACCGCGATGGAGCTGATCGAGCTTCGGGTGTCTGATGATACAGGTGAGGAGTCCATTTACAGCTGAACGGCTTGGCTCCGCTCCGCCGTCAGTCCGTCTCTTCGCGCAGATCATGCTCCATGAACAGAATGTCCCGCTTCATCTCCTTCATTCCCTGGCGGGATATCCTGCCGCTCTCGAACATTGCCTGAAGATGATCACGCTCAAGCTGAATGCCGATCCGCGCAAGCTCCCGGATGGACTCGTCGTACTCCCCGCGGCTGCCGGAATAGGCTTCGCCCCGCGTCAGCCGCAGCAGCATCCGTTCATACTGCAGGATAAAGGAGCTGACTGCTTCAATATCCTCCCCGCCCTCAGCAAGCAGCCCGTTCAGCTGCTGAAGCACATAAGTTACATTCCGGGTCCGCAGCCGGCTGAGCTCAGCGCGTCTTTGCCGCCGGCTGAGCCGGGCCTGCTGCAGAATGCCGAACACTTCATCCCAATGCTTAACCGGAAACAGCTCCCGCTTATACCGGACATCACGGGTATGCATGAACAGCAGCCGGTTAACCCGGTTCAGGTATCTGTAACCGGTGTACGGGTCAACCTCCTTATGCTCCAGCGCCAGCAGCGTGCTCTCCCGCTCCCATTTCATTACGGACAGACCCAGTGAACGCTGTACCTCATCCTTCCGGTCATCCTTACGGAGCATCCGGATTCGCGAGGTATACGCATTGATAATCTGGACCGAGGCAAGCCGGTTCTGCTCGGTGGACAATTCGTTTAACCCGGCGACCACACTGCGCAAAATTTCGATTTTAGCCTGCGTTTCCTCTTCCTCCTGCACCGTTTGCGCCTCCGGCCCGAGCAGCAGCGGCAGCAGGTAATTGGAGGCCAGCAGCGTCCACAAGATGACGCCGGAGGCCAGGAAGATAATCAGATCCCTGGAAGGAAAGGCTGACCCGTCATCCAGGAAAAAAGGCAGGGACAATGTACTCGCTAGTGTAATGGTGCCCCGCACGCCGGACAGCGCGAGAATCAGTGCTGTTTTGAATCTGCTTTTGCGGGGGCCGGGGTGTGCTTCGCTGTCTCCGGGGACCTTCATCAGCAGCACCCAGATCAGCCGCAGGCCAAGGACAGCCAATGTCAGGAGCAGCGTGTACAGGATCACCCGCACATTGCCGATTTCCGGGCTGTTCCAGATCGTCTGAATAATCTCCGGCAGCTGCGTGCCCAGCAGCAGGAAGACCAGACCGTTCAGTACAAAGATGATGACCGACCAGGTGCTTTTGGAGACGATCCGCAGCTTGGCCACTTCGGGATTCATCTTTTTATAATTAAAGGAATGGGCGATCCCGGCAGCAACCACAGCCAGAATGCCGTTCACCCCCAGCTCCTCCGCCGCCATAAAGATCAGAAAAGGAGTCAGAATCTCAATCAGCATATGCAGGGTAACGTTCTCCATCCCCAGCTTGCGCAGCCATTTGACGACACCGTATTTGATCAGGGTAAGCAGCAGTCCGAGCACGATTCCGCCGAGCGAAATGCCCAGAAAGCTAAGCCCGGCAGATCTGAAGGAGAACATCCCGGTGACCATCGCAGCTGCCGCAAACTGGAAGGAAACCAGACCGGAAGCGTCATTGATCAGGGATTCCCCCTCCAGAAGCTGCATCGTGCGGTGGGGAATCTTCACTTTCTGCTCCAGCGCCCCTACCGCAATCGCATCGGTCGGGGCCAAGGCAGCCGCCAGGGCAAAAGACGCCGCGAGCGGAATGACCGGCAGCAGCCAGTTCACGAAGTAACCGACGATGCCGACCGTTACAAAGACAAGCCCCAGCGCCAGCAAAAGAATCGGCTTCCGCAGGCTCCAGAGTGCTTCCTTATCGGCATGCCGGCCGTCATTGAACAGCAGCGGAGCGATGAACAGCAGCAGGAACAGCTCCGGATTAAGCGTTAAATCAAAATGCAGGGGTAGCAGCGTAATCGCCACCCCCAGCGCAATCTGGATAATCGGCACCGAGACCGACGGTATAAACCGGTTCACCAGATTGGATACGGCAAGCGCCGCCAGCATCAGCAGTATGTATTCAAACAATTCCAAAAGTTCTCTACCTCCGTCTCTTGATTCAGGCTTAGTGTAAACAAACAATGCAAACGGAACGTAAACCGGCCGTTTATTTTTTATCGGCATTCCTGTTATCATACTAAGTGGATTTTCGCCATCTAATTCTCATTTGTACCCCCATAATCCCAGATTAGTTGGAAAAAGCACACTTAGAAACACCATTTTCGTCCATGGGGAGCTATATTAGCAGAAATAAGCTGCTTTTTTCCACCTAAATCCTGCGATGAGGAAAATTTATGCAATTTAAGTGTCAAAAATCCAATTAGGTTCTGTGACAAAACTGCCCTAAACCAAAGAATAACTCCTCTCCAGCATTTGTCGTCAGACAAGCACTGAACAGGAGTCGTTAGGCAGTTTACATCGGGTCTTGTCTGTAACTAAACAGTAGCTGTCACTGCTCAAAAGGCTGTTAGAGCGGCTGCTTAGGCGGAACCTCCGGCGGAACCGGGGCCGGAATCTCCGGCTGCTCACGGGGGACGACCTCTGGCGGAATATCAGCCGGCTTCGGCTCCGGGATACGCTCAGGGTCGACCTCGGGAACAATCTTTGGGGGAAGCTCGGGCGGCAAATCCTTGTACATCGCTTCACACCTCCTTCATTCCTGATACCCGTTAATACCCGGCAGAGCTTTTTTCAAACGTCATCCCGGCATGAGCCGCACGGTAATTAAACCTTCTAACTTAGCTCCATGCGGCTACTGACATTCAGTTGTCAGTAGTATTTTAATATAATTTAGGTATGAGCAGGCCAAGGATCATTTTAACAACACTGGTGTGGTTGAACTTTAACAAGGGAGTGCAGCTTCAATTGAATAAAACAGAGCGTCTTCTGGCGATTGTGATGGAATTACAGCGAAGCAGATTGCTGACAGCTGATGAATTAGCGGAGGGTTTGGGGGTCAGTGCAAGAACGATTTACCGGGATATGCAGGCTTTGAGTGAAGCGGGTGTTCCCATCATTGGTGAGACAGGGCCGGGGTATTCCTTAATGGAGGGCTATTTTCTTCCCCCCGTCAGTTTCACAGTAGAAGAGGCCGTGTCCCTTCTTCTTGGCGCTGAGTTTATAGAAAAACGTTTTGATCCCGCTTTTCGCAATAGTGCCCGTTCTTCCCGCAGAAAATAGAAGCCATTCTTTCAGGGCCTATCCGTGAGGAGACAACCCGGATCCAAGGAGGCATCCGTCTGCTCCAAAAGGATGAAATGGATATCATTATCCGGGAGAAAGTAAACTTGGGAATCATTCGTGAGGCTATGCTGGATGGCAAGAAAATTCGTTTCACCTATCACAAGCGGGTTGCTGAGTTGGATTCTTGGGTGGGGTGCAGATGTGGTAGTCACAGAGCCTGAATCCTTCAAAAACCGGATAACAGAAGAAATCAAAAAAATGAACGAACGCTACTGACATACTGTTGGCAGCAGGGGGGTTATATAATCAGGACATACCAAATGAAAGTGGTTTAACACCCCCATACACAAAGGAGAATATTATATGCCAGTAATTGGACCCGATTTCATTTCACTTCAGGTGAGCAATTTAGAAAGCTCTGCGGAATTCTATCAAAGCTATCTCGGACTGGTCCTGTCACAGGTCGCCCCCCCTCATGCTGTGGTTTTTGAAACAAAGCCTATCGCATTTGCTCTGCGTGACCTGTTGCCGGGAATAGAGCTCGGTTCAGGGAACCAGCCCGGACTGGGTGTCGCTCTGTGGCTGCACGCTCCTGATTCACAGGAAATTCACGACATGCTTATTGCAGCAGGCGTCAAGATTACATCCGCACCCATAGATGGACCCTTAGGCCGAACCTTTACATTTGCCGACCCGGACGGTTACCTGATCACCCTCCACAGTAAAGCCTGATACGCATAGGTACCCGGCTTAATATATGATTGTATTCAGCCTGGTCTGATGGTAAGCTGAAATCCAGAGATGCATACAAAGGAGCCTTCACCGATCATGTGGATTACTCTGTAACGATTAACTATGCACAAGCTTGCCCGAAAACAGTGTCTACGCTGTTCTATTCGGCTTGCCCGCATCTAATCTTACAGGATATGCACGGGACGGTACGCTTTTTGATCCCTTCTGCGGATACCTGACGGTATCCGCTTTATTGTTGCGGAAACAGCATCTCAGGCACTCCCCCCGCAAGCATGTCCTCTAATCCCGAATGGAGGAACAGAGATGACAACCACACCAAAGCTGATTCTGATTGAAGGCCTTCCCGGATCAGGGAAAACAACGGCCGCCGGGCTTGTTCATGAGCTGCTGACGAAAATGCACCTTGATGCCCGCCTGTATACTGAAGGGAATCTGGAGCATCCCGCGGATTACGACGGGGTTGCCTGTTTTGAGGAGCATGAATTTGCAGAGCTGCTGGGCAGCTTTGATCAATACAGCGATTTCTTAAATGAACACATCATCCGTCAGACTGGCCGCTGCTTTTTGGAATACCGCAGACTGCAGCAGAAATACGGGCCGGAGTTCCCGGATGAGCTGCTGAATGCTATTTTCCAAAAAGATATTTATGAGCTGCCGCTCGAAGACAACAGAAAGCTTATCACCGAAAGGTGGAGGAAGTTCACTGCAGATGCTGCGGATGGTCAGGACATATTCATTTTTGACTGCTGCTTCATCCAGAATCCCGTAACGATAGGAATGGTTAAATATGACGCTGACAGAGAGACTGTTAAAAGCTACGTAACAGAGCTCGCTGCCACTATAGAGCCGCTCAATCCGCTGCTGATCTACATCACGCAGAATGAACTTGACCACTCTTTCAGAAAAGCTGTCCGGGAACGTCCGCTTGAATGGTCGCAGGGATTCTTTGAGTATTACACGAACCAGGGATACGGAGCGCGGCAACAGCACTCGGGCTTAGAAGGCACCTTACAGGTGCTTAAAGCACGCAAACAACTGGAAGAGGATATTTACAGCGGCCTGACCATCGCCAAGCATAAAGTGGATAATTCCGCTTTTGACAGCTTGGGTTATAGGCAGGTAATTGCGGGGATTCTGGAACAGTATTATAAATAGCAGACGAGACGTTAAGGCCACATTTCGAGTCAGAAACAGCAGTATGAGAAGCACCAAGCCCCTTGCGTCAGTGAGATGACACAAGGGACTTGGTGCTTGTTGTTGGGAAGGGGCTTTAATCCGCATAAAAATATCATTTGCTTTCATTTATATCTTCATCCGCTGGATTTATCTTCTGATCCGGAACAGGGTTCTGTTTTCTAATCCATTGAAATGGTAAACTCGCTTCCGCCGGACGTGATCACTTTAACAGATTGCTGATCAATGACTGCATTAAGCAGAAGATCCGGCTGCTGCTCCAGAATACCGGCTGCCTGGCGGTTCCAGCTATCCTTAGCGGGATTCCCTGCCGGATCACCATAGACCGCTGACACCAGCCAGTGAACCCCCGGCTCGAGTAAGGCCGTCAGGGTTGGCAGTACGGTCCGCGGCCGGAGCAGATTCGTATTGGCATTGGGCATGATCAGCTCTGGCTTGCCTTGGGCGCTTGCATATCCGAGCAGTCCTTTAATCGCTGTAGCTCCCCAGGCCGTGCACGCAGCTGCGCCTGCGGGGCTGATAAACTCCCCGCGCTCTGCTTCCTGGCCAAGGGCAAACCCGCCCTCCGCAATGTCCAGCTCCCGTCCGGTTTCAACCCGCTGTACCCGGATATGCCACGGAAGACCGGCGATGATCCAGGTGCGGACCTCAACATCAGACCACGGCTTCCATATGGAATGAAGCACATTGTCCGTGATCTCCGTTTTCAGGTTCCGCCTTCTCACCCGGTACAGGTTATCTCCGCCCTCGCTCAGGGCAAGCATCGAATCAAAAGCTCCCTGGGACAGCCCCCATTCCGCACGGGGCACGCTGAACCCGAAGCCGGTCGAGTACACGAATTTCTCGTACTTGGCCGAGGTATGGGTGTGTTCATTGGTGTACAAATGCCCGCTGTTAAAGGCGGCCACATGTCCGGCATCACGCACCATGACCAGATGCGCCGGCTGCTGGACGGATACCGCCGGAAGCTCCGGCAGCGGCAGCTCGTCTGCCTTCCAGAACGGATGCTCCTCATTCAGCGCCAGCGGCAGGAAGGTCTTCAGCGCCCAATACGGCGATCCGGGTGCATTGTAATTCTCCGCCATGACCAGGTTAGGATAGGTGTAGCCGATCGTCAGCACGCCGTCCCGGTCAAAAATCTCCTGGCTGAACCACCAGCGCAGATTGCGCAGCACCAGTCCTTTAATTACACCAGCCGGGTAGCTACCCTCTACCTCTGCATAAGCATATGCGCTCCAGAAGGCCGATTGGGCAAAACGGTACGCCAGACTGCGGCCGTATGGCAGCGCGGAGCCGTCCGGGGCGAACCAGCTGATAAACTGGGGTGCGAACAGTTCCGCTCTTTTCTTGAACAGTGCTGAACGCTCCGGGTCCTCCTGCTCCATCAGCTTCGCATACAGCAGCCCGTAATAATGGATGGCAAACGGCACGTAGTAATCGCTGTGCCCGTTGACCCCGTCGCTGTACCAGCCTTCACCCAGGTAGAACGCGTCCATCCGCTGCAGGTTCGTCTCCAGCTGCCCTGCGTCATAGGCAAGCCCGAGCTTTTTGAAGCCGGCATTGACCAGCACATTGAAAAACAGCCAGTTACAGTCATAGCAGGGATGGGCGTTGATCTGATTGAGCCAGCTGTACAGCCGCTTCTGCTCCCCGGGAGCAAGCGCTGTCCAGATCTTATCAGGTACCGCTGCCAGAGCGAAGCCGAAGACAGCCATCTCTACCAGCCGCTGGTCGTAATCAGCCACATTGCCCCAGTATTCATCATGTGCAGGATCAGTGCCATGGCGGATGCCATCCAGCACGGTATCCAGAAGCGGGCTGGTTCCGCCGCCCATCAGGAGCGGCACCAGCCCCCACAATACCCGGGAAAAGCCTTCCATTTCCGCTACGGCTGACGGATAGCTGGATCCTGTCTTTCCGGCTCTGAGCCGGGCCCCGCCCGGACTGAACAGCGGTCCGAGAGGAGCGGTAAGCTGCTCAAGGGCCAGCGCCAGATCCCGGCGGGTTACAAGCGGATTATCCTGAACTGCAGCTTTCTGCTCGCTATTCATCCTGTTCTCCCCTATTCCCAATAGAAGGGTCCGGCTTCCTTCACCCGGGCCAGCGCCTCTACATAGAAGAAGTCACCATAAATAAGCGGGACATCGATGTTCCCGTTCTCCGGGTAGTTGCCTGTGCCGTGCAGCAGCAATCCCTGCTCCTCCGCATTGTCCCAGGTGCCGTAGTTGCTGTAAAGGGACTCGAGTATTCTCAGGGCTGCATTCCGGTACACATGCGATTCCGCAGCCGTTACCTGACCGGCCAGCAGCAGCATTCCGCTCGCCGCACACGAACCGGCAGAGGTATCGCGGAGGTCTCCGGCTACACCTGCAGCGCGGAAGTCCCAGTGCGGAACATGATCCTCCGGCAGCCGGGTGATGAAGAAATTAGCCACCTGCTGGGCCGCGTGCAGATAACGCTCAAAGCCGGTATGATGATAAGCCAGCGCCAGGCCGTAGATCGCCCAGGCTGTCCCGCGTGACCAGGCCGATTCCGGTGCATAGCCCTGGCCGCCGCGTTTTTCGGCAACCTCGCCGGTGTGCGGATTGAAGTCGACAATATGATAGACCGAGCCATCCGGCCGGATGAAATGTTCAAGTACTGTATCCATATGCGCTTCCGCGATATGTCTGTAGCGCGGATCACCACTCGTCTCGGACGCCCAGAACAGCAGGCTCATGTTCATGCAGCAGTCGATGATGGCAACCCCGCTGTTGTCTTCGCCTTCACGCCATGGATTCCAGGCCCGGATGTAGCGGCCTTTCAAATTGAAGCGTGCCGCCAGATAATTGGCCGCCTTCAATGCGCGGGTGCGCGAGACCTCTGACCCGGTCTGCTTGAAGTTCGCCACACTTGTCAATATCCACATGAAGCCCAAATCATGATCCAGTCTCAGGTAGCCGTCGAGCACCTCATCCAGCCGCTGCTCACATTCCACGGCAACCGTTTTGAGACTCTCGTCTCCGCCCCCGGCATAGAGCTGCCAGAGCATGCCCGGCCAGAAGCCGGCTGTCCACCAGTGAGGTGCCGCCAGATCGTATTTTCCGCCGTGGCTGGCATGAGGAAACTCAGCGCCGATGCTCCGGCTGTTGATCAAGGTTTTCTCCAGCGCTTTGGTCCAGGCCTCTTCCACCCATGTATGCTGTGCTGTCAAATTCATGTTAAGTTCCCGCCTTTGCTTGAATGGTTGTATTCCTTCTATATAAATTGAAAGGTAAAAGCATAGCTGCCTTCGCTGCCCGGCCGGACAGCCTGGAAGTCCAGACTGTGCCACACCTGCTCCTGCCCGAAATGGTCGCGGTATACATGCTCCTTAATCTGCAATTCAACCCCTGCCGGATCATACGTCACCTGTACTCCGCCGCTTTCCTGTCCCGGCAGCAGCACCACACCGGAGGATAATACCTCCGGGTGTCTCCATGTAATAAAGCGTTCCGTCCAGCTCTCCGGTGCTCCTTCATAACGGTATTCATCTTTCAGCTCCAGGCGGGGCAGCTGCTCCTTGTGCCAGACAAGAGTGCGGGTGAGAGACTGCAGCCCCTCCGCCTCATATGCGGCTGTCAGGTCCAGCGTCAGCTCATCCGCAGCCTCGCCTGTTGCCGCATGCACTACAGCGGCACTGAAAGCTCGGCCGGCCTGCTGATACCGGCCGTTAATGACCGGCACCGAATGACCCTGGGAGCCGTTGCAGTCATACCCGTAACGGCCGGCGCCGAAGTAGCCGGCGGTATATTCCCCGCTGCCCAGATCAGCAGCGTACACCTCCCCGCGGCCGGTCAGAATGAACTGGCCCAGGTCGTTATGGTTATGCGGCTCGTTGTTATGGCCGCCTTTGGCCGCGAAGCCAAAGGTGCCGGCCGGCGAGACATGCCGCGACAGCAGCCAGGCCGCATCGGGAAGATAGGTGCTGGCCGCCGGCCAGTGCTGCTGTCCCGAGCCGAACTGCGTCCAGATCAGATTGCGCAGCGCAGGAGCGAACCGGCTGCAATGATCTTCGGTATACGGAGCCCGCAGCTCCGCCGGAGGGCATTCAACATCTCCGGGATATACGCCAGCGAGGTAATGGGACAACCCCATATGCACACGCACCCGGGGCAGTGAATCGGAAAAGTTGGCGGTAAGGCTGCCGTCAATGAAGCACTGCTGCTGGAAGCGGGCGATCCGCTGGACCTTGGGTACCTTGAACCAGTCAAGGCTTCCTGCGCTGCGGGAGCGGAGCAGATCACTGTAGTAAGTGAAATAGCCGAAGCCGTAATTCCAGTAGCCCAGCCCTTCCAGACAGGCGCCGTCGTCCCCGAAGCCTTCCAAATAACAGTGTATGCTGCTTTGTGTCTTCTGCAGAATATCCGCCAGAACCTGCGGATCTTCCACAGTGAGCAGCGCGGCGCCGCCGATGGAGCCGGCGCAGACCGCTGCCCAGTTGTGCCGGGCAGTCTCCCATTCATAGGGTCCCTGTTCCAGAAAAGGCCGGAACAGCCTGTCTTCCGTTTCCTGTCTGATCCGCAGCCGGAGCTCCAGCGGAAGCCGTTCCCCCAGCAGCAGCGAAATTTCACTTAGCGTAAAGCCGGTTTCGGCCGAGAAGAGGTCGATATAGCGGTTAATCTCCGCGGCTTCATGCCCGCCGGGAACGTGGGCCGGCAGGCACCACGTGTATTCGCTGCATACAGCCACGAGCATTTCTTCCGCATACTGCAGATGCTGTGCGTTGTCCGGCTCCAGCAGTGCCAGAAGTACAAAAGTGTTAAGCCTTCTTCTCCGTTCAAAATACACCCGTTCATATTCAAGCCGTGAGCCGGTACGCGCAAAAACCGAGAACAGCTCCGGGGTCAGCTCCGGAACCGGCTGGCCTGCCAGCCTTTCTCCTTCCGCCCGGATCTCGGCAATGTCCTGCCGCAGATGCCCGGCCGATGCCGCCGATCTCCAGAAGGAAGTCGGATTACCGTCCGGAACATACAGACTCATACTAACAGGCTGCAGCTCCTGTACACTTTTCCAAAGCGTTTGCTCCGTCATTTTCCACATCCTCCTATTGCAATCATTACCTTGTACGCCGGGCTGTCTTATTTACCGATTGCCTGATCCCTCATTACGTTCTCACCGGCGGCAATCCGCGCCGAGGTCCATTTCATATCTTCCTCAGCCCAGAAAGGATCGGAGGGCAGCAGGCCGAGCGGCAGAAATACAGAGGCGCATAAATAGAGGCTGCCTGTATTAATGTAGCTTTCGGCAAGATCCGGCTGATAGCCGTACACTCCCGGCCGGAGCCAGCCTTTTTCGTCCAAATTTCCCGGGAAATCCATCGTCCGTCTGATAACTGCCGTCAGCGCGCATCGTACCTGTTGCGGCGGCAGCGCATCCTCCAGGAAATGCTGCAGCGCCGCCTGTGACAGCAGCTGAAAAGCGCCATAACGGTACACAATCGACCGCCCGGTGAACGGATAGGTTCCGTCCGGGGCAATCATCCGCTCCAGCACGGCAGCGTACCTCCGGGCCCGCTCCATAATGACCGGCTTCAGCGCCGCATACTGTGCGGAGTCCTGCTCAAACACTGCAACTACATCCGCCAGCATCGGCTGAATCACAAAGCTGTTATAGTAATCCCAGTGGAAGTCCTTGCCGTCCCCGTAGACGCCGTCGCCCTTGTACCATTCCATGAACATGTGCACGGCATAGCCTACACGCATCCGGTCGTATTCCGGATCGCCCAGAATGTACAGAGCCGCTTCCACCATCGCGCTGAACAGAATCCAGTTGCTGCCGCTGGGCGCGGTGCGCCGGGTTTCTTTTAACGCGGTAATTACATTGGCTTTGACCCGGCTGTCGAGCCGTCCGGCGAGCTGTTTGGGTGCCCGTACCAGCGCATGGGCCAGAAAAGCGGCATCCACCAGCGGCTGGCCCTCGGTCTTGAAATCCATATAATCCGGGGAAGCCGGATCGGTACCGGCATCTATCGCTTCCAGCATCAGGCCGGCATAGCGGGCTCTAAGCTGCTCCTCTTCACCTTCCAGCCCCTCAAGCTCCAGCCATGGAGCCATCCCGCAGGCCAGCCGGGCAAAAGCCTCCAGGTGAGCAAACGTGCTCCGGTCAGCGTGAAATTCCGTAGGAAGCTCTTCTTTTAAACGTCTGCGGCTCAAGGCATCGAGTACCGGATGGCCGATCTGCAGCAAGGTATCCAGCCAATATTTACGCTGCTCCGTAGTATTCATGTAAGCGCTCTTCCTTTCATTTGCACAATCTACCTTTATAGTTTACTGTTGAGTTATTGCAATGTCTTTGCGATTAATGAGGTTTTATTGCGTTTATTGTGATGAATCGGAAGGGGCAGCAGGAATGAAGCATTCAGAGTACTATCAGCCGTTCCAGGGGGATATTCTGGCCGGAATCGGCAATTCGCCGGTCTCTCCGACCCGTGATTTTCATATCCATGACCATTATGAGATTTTTCTGTTTCTGGGCGGCAGGGTGAACGGGTTCGTGGAGCAGTACAGCTACCCGTTGCAGCGCGGCGATGTGCTGATTTTTAATAACCATGAAATCCATAAAATCATTAATCTGACCCAGGAGCCGTATGAACGGTTAACGGTCCATTTCCGGGCTCCGCAGATCTATCCCTTCTGCACTCAGGCGACCAACCTGCTCGCCTGCTTTCAGAACCGCCAGCCCGGTGAGCATAATCTTGCGCATATGGAGGAGCCGCTGCTGAGCGAGTATCTGGACCTGTCCATGCGCCTGATTGAAACGGTGGAGCAGCCGAAATACGGCAGCGAGGTCCTTGCCCTGGCTTATCTCATCCAGCTTCTCGTGCTTGTAAATGAGCTGTATACCCGCACCCGCTCTGCTGTTGTTACCAGCGTCATCTCACCGCATATACAGGCAGCCATGAGCTATATTGACGGCCATCTGCAGCTGAATTTGACACTTGAGCAGATTGCCGGCGAGCTCGGCCTTGATAAATATTATCTCAGCCATATGTTCAAGCAGCAGACCGGAGGAACCCTATACCGCTACGTCCTGCTCAAAAAAATCACCTTAGCCAAGCAGCTTCTGTCCGCCGGCACCTCTGTCTCCGACACCTGTTATCTGACCGGCTTCAACGATTATGCCAACTTTATCCGCACCTTCAAGAACATCACCGGCATTCCGCCGGGCAAATACGGCAAGCTGGCGGAGCGGGCTGACTGAGTAGTGGGGCTCTGGGCTCTGGGCTCTGGGCTTTGGGCTCCTGGCGGTTAGCAGCTAGTGGTTGGCCACAGCGGTATTCTCTTTTGGTTTCAGCTGGCCGTATGCCGGAAACGGGACCCATATGCTCATAGTTAAGTGGAATTTCTCCACCTATTTCTCAACAAAACACCTCTCACAAGGTATTAGTGGGAAAAACTCCACTTAAAATGCACGTTCTCCCCTCCTGAAGCCTGATTTGCCCAAAGTAAGCGGAATCATTCCAACTATTCATCGTTTTTATTAAAAAATACTGAAATTAGGTGGCAGAAATCCACCTAATTCCTCAAGTGCTCCTTTCTTCGTCCTCCCGCCCAATAAGAACCCGGCAGCCTGCAATAGCACAGGCTGCCGGGTTTTTATTGCATGCCTACTGCTGCTTCAGCAGGTTGTAGATCACCTGCGCACTTTCGGCACGGGTCATCAGTGCCTGCGGAGCAAATTGCCGGCCGCCGCGTCCTTGCAGAATTCCTGCCTCTACAGCGATGCTTACTGCCTCCTCTGCCCAGCCGCTGATTTGCGGCTGATCACTGAACGATCCGGCAGAAGCTGCCTGCGCCTTCTCTCCCTGCAGATACTCGTATGCCCGCACAACCATTACAGCCATTTCCTCACGGGTAATGCTGCTGTCCGGAACGAAGGTATCTGCCGTTCTTCCAAGTACAATGCCTGCCTGATTGACGGCAGCAATGCTGTCCGCATACCAGGCTCCAGCCTTAACATCCCGGAATACCGGAGTGCTTCCATCCGCAGCCTCCAGGCCGAGCGCCCGGGCAATCATCGCCGCGAACTGCGCTCTTGTTACTTGCCCTTGCGGCGCAAACTCCGCAGCGGAAATTCCTTCAATAATATGTCTGGCGGCCAGCGACTTGATTACGCTGCCGGCCCACATGCCGCTGCCGACATCCGTGAAGCTCTTGTCATACTCCAGCACTGCATACTGGCTGAAGTGGTTCACTGCCGCTGTCATTTTTCCATCCTTCAGGGTGCCACCAACATACTCAATCTTTCCATCCCCGGCAATATAGTACACGCCGAGCAGATCGGGGTTGGCATCCGCGTCAACATTGAAGGTCAGACGCAGCGGTACATCAAACGCTGTTACCTTTGTAGCAGTGCCGTCCGCAGCAACAGTCTCCAGACTGAAGCTGATGACCTCCCCTGCCGCAGACAAGCGGAGCGGGCTGTCCGCAGATTGGGTGTTGATCAGTTGCTCCGCTGCAGCTGCCGGTGTCTTCAGGCCTGTCAGCCTGATGCGCACCTGATCGGCCTGCACCTGCCCTGCTGCTGCTTTCTCTACAATGCTCTTCAGCGCATCAGGATTGAATTCCACAGCAGCATTGCTCCAGGCCAGGCGCAATGTATTGCTGCCGGTCAATCCCTGAATACCTGCCGGAAGCACCACGGATTCCGTACCTTCAGCCAGCTGAACCGTAACGGCTCCGTCTGCAGCAGCAGGAATATCCTTCTGCTCCAGCGTCCGCACAGTCTGCACCGCAGGTGTCGGTGTTGGCGTAGCCGCCACCGGTGGAGCAGTCTGCACAGGCGCATCCGTCGGTGCAGGGGTAGGTGTCGGCGAAGGCGTCGGTGTTGGTGTCGGTTCCGTTACCGGCGGCTGCTCTTTCTCAGCAACGGTTACGGTTCTGGTAACCTCAGCTGCAGCATTGCCCGCCGTATCGCTTACATTATAATGGTAGAGATAAGTACCTGCTTGTGTGGTATCAAGCGCAGCTACCGACTGGCCGTCCATAGAAATCTTCACACTAATCCGGTCTGTGATATCCCCATCCCGGTCATCCTCCGCCGTTGCTCCGGCATCGGTATAGGCTGCACCGTTTGCCAGCTCTACAGTTGGCTCACCAAGCAGGGTAATAACCGGTTTTACCGTATCCGGGTCTTCAGCTACAACTACTTTTCTCGTTGCTTCCAGCGCCTTGTTGCCTGCGGCATCACTGACATTATAGTGGAAGGTGTAGACATCCGCTTTAGTTGTATCAAGCGCTGTCAATCCATATACCTCACTGCTGACTGTGGTGACAATCCGGTCTGTCAGATCACCGTCCACCTCATCGGCTGCTGTAGCCCCGGCATCTGTATAGTCCGAGCCTAGCTTAACATTAACCACCCGATCACCGTTCAGGGTAATAACCGGAGGTGTTACATCCGGCTCAGGCAGTGTAATCGTACCGCTGGCCGAACCTGAAGACAGCGCCTCTCCTTTGATTAACGCTACAGTAAAGCTGAAGCTGCCTGCGGCATCATCGGCTGCTTCCTGGAAGGCAGTGAAGGTTACTTCACCAATTGTCACACCTGTTTCACTCAAGCCTTCCAGCCCGGAAATCGTCTGCTGCAGCCAGGTCTGCACGCCCTCTTCACTGTTGGCTTCCGCCTTCTTCACATTAAAGGCTGCTCCCTCAATGATGCTCTTGGCCTCATTCACGGCCAGCTCATTGGCCACACTGGTTTTGTCTTTGGCTACAGCCACATAGCTGACCAGCGCAGCCTGATTACCTGAATAAGTGTTGTTAATCGTGTACTTCACGGTTCCGCTCACCGGCAGGGTGAAATCATGGTTAAGCAGGACGCCGTTCGGTCCCGCAACCAGTCCGGTCCGGACAGTCTCCGTTACCGGCTTACCCTCAGCATCGTTATAGCTGACGGTAATATCCATTGTACGGTTAGCATTGCTCCACCAGTCCCTGTGGAAGGAAGTAAGGATATATTTACCGGCTTCCAGCGGGAACAGATACACAAGCGGAGTGTTTCTGGTGTTGGAGCCGTAGACCCCGGTCTGCGACTTATCCGTGGTAACCACCGCACCTCCGAGCCCTTTCATCCCGTAATTTGCTCCGGTATTGGTATGCCCCCATACCGTGTCTCCCGTTGAGAGCTGATCCGCCTGCTCATTCAGCAGACCGGCACCTACAAAATTCTTAATAACAGTATACGGCGGAGTAACCCCTTCCGCAGCTACGCCCGGATCAACAAAATAAACCAGACCCTGCGGCACCACCTCTACATAAACAACCGTCTTGAGGTTGCCGTACGTACCGGTAACCGCCACTCTGTCATATGGTGTATCAAAGCTGACTTCAGCCGTATTCCACTTCACGGTTACAGGCAGCTTGCTGCCGTCCGCCCGTGTCGCTTCCACCTGCTGCGGAAGCACGGGCAGCTTGCCGGCATAGGTCGCGGTGTCCGGCAGAACAGCCAGCTCCCGCAGGTCGCCTGTAGCCAGCTGATTCTGCGCCGAGATCAGACGCTCTGCCAGCTGCGCTGCTCCTTCCTGATCCAGCCGGTAAGCGGCAATATCAGCCAGTGCACCCTCCGCACTGCCCAGTGCCGCTGTGAACAGCTGCCAGTCTGCTTCCGCATATTCGTCCAGCTTCACCATTTCCTTCGCTGCACCCACCGCTTCAGCAAGCGCTGCCGTATCCGGTGAGCCTTGCACTTCCCCGGAAACAACCGCCACGGCATCCACAACCAGCGTGCCGCTTAACACTTTAATCTGCACCGTATGCTGGCCGTATTTCAGCCCGCGCAGCGCATAGGTCTGATAAAGCTCCTTCGAGGCCATAGTTTCCGCTGACTGCACAGCAGTCTTACCGTCCACCGTCACCTCAAGCTTCGCTGATCCGTCATTCGGCCCCAGAATATCCAGCCCGGTGCCTTCAAACGTATACGCAAGCGTCGCATCTGCCCCCTGGCTGGTGGACGTGGAGCGCTGGTAGATGAACATGCCGGCGCCGTTGGCATGATTCCAGTTCCCGCTGTAGGACAGCTTGGGATTCGGAGCAGCAGCCAGATCATACATTTCCAGATTGTCCAGCAGCTCGGAATAGTAAGGGGCATAGCCGTCTACCGTCTCTACCTTCAGATTGTCGAACCGGACATGATAGTAGCCGCTGGCCAGGTCAACCCGGCCGGACAATTCGGGAACCGGATCGGTATAAGCAGCCAGCATTACCCCGTCCAGATAAGCCGTAACGGTGGCTCCGGCAACCTGAATTGCAAGGTTATGCCAGGCATCATACGCCGTATTGAAGCCTTCGATCTTCACACCGCCGGTCCCTGTCGCCGCATTTCCGCTGGCCACGGCCCCGCCGTTCACCAGCAGCTGCCAGCCGCCGTCGAACCAGAATTTGAGCACATATGGGGTGCCGCCTATGGTGTGTGAGCTGCCGCCACCCTGATAACGGGCACCGATGGCCGCATAGTTCGCCCCGCCCTGGGTGCTGTTGTTTTCAAAAGAAACGTCCACACTGGCTTTATAGCTGGCCCAGCGGTTATCACCGATAGCTGTAACCGGATCGCCGCCGTTCCAGGTACCGCCAAGGCCCATAATGCTCCGGTCGAGCTGCTGGCGGAGAACGTAGTTATCCGATCCGTCCGGCAGGTAAGCCTCAAATGCGCCGTTGCGGTCATGAGTATAGCGCGGAATGGCGCCTTTTGATCCGCCACGGGAGTCGATAAAGCTCTCGGTGCCGGTAGCCTTTCCGCCTGCCCCGATCTTAACAACTGTCCGGTCCGAGTAGTCAAAATCATCGGCATACAGGAATTTGTCTCCGGTATCCGGCACCGCTCCAGTTGCATCTGTATCCAGCACTGTCCGTTCGCCTTCTACAGGCAGCGGGGTACGGTACTCTGCTTTGTCCTTGGTATCCAGCGTGGTTACCGTAACCGTCGAATACGGCTTCACTATAACGGTGTACACACCGCCGCCGTCTGCGGACACATCGCCGAGATACTGCATGTAATTGCTGTTGAATGCCTTTCCGGCATCTGCTGCACGGGTCTCCCATACCTCCAGGGAAGGATTACCGGTGTATGCCATATTGACAGCCTGAAGCTTGTAGGTTTTGGTGTACTCACTGTCATTTACAATGACGGTCGAAAAATTGCTTTTGTCAGGGGCAGCAAGCGTAATATAGCTTGGCGTTCCGTTGCGTCCGTTAACCGGATTGGTTCCTGTAGCACCGGTGCTGCTAGCCTTTGGAACAGCTCTCCAAATGCCGGCTGTGTTGTCGTCATTTTCCCAGCCCAGCTCTGCGAACCGGCTGTAATGCTGCAGAATCACCAGGCCTGCATCATAGTGAATCCAGCCTGACCAAGGGTCGCGTGCGCTGACCAGCTCCTTGAAGGAATATTGCCCGCCTTCATAGAAGGAGCCGATTGCCGGCTGGTATATAAAATGGGTACGGCGTGAATTCACAAATCCTTTAATGATCGTATTGCTCATTTCCAGCGGACCGCCTACTCCGCCGATTCCCGTTCCGGCCGTTGTCGGGTCCTTCACATTGTTATTGGGACGGAACGCCGAATTACTGAAAGTAGCCTGCGCCTCGCTGTTCCAGATTTCAATATCATACTGCTCGGCAAGCTTTTTGAAATTGCCTGCGGCATCATCATCGGTGTTGTAATGGTATCCGGCGATCGGGACAGCACTACGCAGTGACTCATCGCTTACCATGGCACTGCCGAAAGAGCCTATGCCGACCTCATCGGAGATAACCACCTGAATCCGGTTATACAGTGCCTGCTCCTCTGTACTGGCAAAGCCCTCATTATCGGTCTTGACCTTTTCCGCATACTGCTTGGTCCACTCGATATCCGGAGCGTGCTCGTTAATGTACGGGTTAACGTAGTTGGTCATGTAGCCGTACTGGCGGTAAGCCTCCAGAATCGTGTTTTTGTACCAGGTATAGATTTTGTCGTTGTTATCCGCCCAGGCCGGAGCGCTCCAGCGCAGGATGCTGACCTTCAGGTCCGGATTAACGGCCTTGGCATCTGCCGCCAGCTGGAAGCCGGGATGGCGCTTGACGTTGACCTGCTCATCCGCTGTACGCATCGTAGCCGGATCAGGTCCGGTGGAGTTGTTGCGGTCATTGCCCATCTCGATTTTGACATGGGTCATGAGCGGATGCTCTCCGCCGAATAGAATCTGCAGCATTTCCGTATACTTTTCCGGCTGCTCTGACTTGTAGTCCATCAGGAGCGCACTGGTGCTGTTGGCGCTCAGTACGCCGAAGCCCTTGAACGTAAGGCCGTTCTGATTATCCGCCTGAATATCGTTGCCGTTCAGCAGCACCTGCACCATGGAGGCGGCATTCTGGCGGGCATCGTCAAGGAGCGTTTTGATTCCGCCTTCGGCGATGGCGAACCAGCTAAGGAGAGGCTTCTCGCCGGACACGTAAGCGTACGTCAGCGTCATGGGAGCGCTGGTGTCCACATCTGCGGGAACAGTAAACTCGCCGGAGTTGATTTTGGATGCATTGATATTGAACGGGTTCAGTGACAAGGTATGCTTGCCTCCGCTTGTGTCCTGGTACTCGATCCGCGGCTGAAGAACCCGCGAACGGCTGCCATACCAGTCGTAGAAGCCGCTGCTCAGCGTATACGTTCCGGCTTCCAGCGCCTTCAGCTGGTAGACGATATTATCGTTAGCAGCGCGTACACCGACTACCCAGACAGATGGATCTGTAGCCGGATCGGTATGTCCGCCGTCCTTGGAATTTTTGATCTTTTGCACGGAGTCGTCGAAGCCCCAGTCAGTGGAGCCGCTGACATAGCGCTGGTCCGGTGCCTGATTAATCAGGCCGCCGCCGCTGAGGGCTTTGACCGCTTCATACAGCGGGGAGGCCGTAGGCACGTTCCCCACCGAGTCTCCGCCCCGGCCGCTGTCCACAAAATAGGCCAGCGGATAATCCGCGGGCGGAATGACCTGAACGCTGGCTGTAACCGGACCGCTGGCTGTTGTTCCACTTACGGTTACCGTTTCGTACGGCACAGCAAAGGTGTCTTCCCCAATATTCCAGCTGACAGCTACACTGCTGCCTCCGATATTAATGCTGGCCGGCAAATTGGTGCCCGCGGCAGTCTCCGCCCCCATGTAGGCAGCCGCGTATACATTATCCGCAGCTGCAGCAGATGCGGACGGCAGGCCTGGTCCCGGAAACATTCCGAGCACGAGCATGGCAGTCATCAGGATGGAAAATAACTTTTTGGCTGATGCTGGCTTTCTGTTCATTCACTTGTCCTCCTTCAAAATGTAAAGTGGGCAAACCAAAACCAAAAGAAAGCGTATACATTAAATTTAAAATTAAAACCTGGCAGCTTGCGGGTAAGGCAATTGCCAGGCTTAACTGCTAAAACGGTGTTCTCTCTAACCCTTAATCCCCGATGCCGCAACGCCCTGAACGAAATACTTCTGCAGTGCAAGGAAGACAATAACAACCGGAATGATCGACACTACGCTGGCGGCCATAATCAGCCCGTACTCAGCGGAATACTGGGATATGAACATGCGAAGTCCAATCTGAATCGTCTTCAGCTCGGTTTTGGTCAGGTAAATCATCGGCCCGAGGAAGTCATTCCAGGTGTTGACGAAGGTGAAGATCGTCAGTGTCGACAGGGCCGGCTTGGACAGCGGGAGCATAATTCTCGCCCAGATTCCGTATTCGCTGAGGCCGTCGATCCGCGCTGCTTCACATAATTCATCCGGCACACCCTGATAGAACTGGCGCATCAGGAACACCCCGAATGCCGAGAACGCCTGCAGCAGGATAATCGCCAAGTGGGTATTGTTCAACCCGAGCGAACGCATCATGATAAACTGCGGCACCATATAAGCCTGCCAAGGAATAGCGATTGTAGCGATGTAGCCGAGGAACAGGATATTTTTCCCCTTGAACTGCAGCTTGGAGAATGCATAGGCTGCAAAGCTTGAGGTCAGCAGCTGCAGAATCGTAACAACTACGGACAGCTTCGCCGTGTTGTAAATGAACTTTCCGAGCGGAATCCGGGTCCAGATGTCCACGAAATTTTGCCAGCGCGGCACATCGGTAATCCACTGCATCGGGAAGGAAAAGACATCCTTGTTCATCTTGAGTGATGAGGACAGCATCCATACATAAGGAATCAGCATACAGAAGACTGCTGCAGCGAGCAAAGCGTACACTAACACTTTCAAGCTGACTCTGAAGATTTTATTTGAACCTACCATATCATTCATATCCCCCTATTATCCGTACTTCTTCTCGCCGCGGAACTGGACGATCGTAATACCAAGCACCAGCAGGAACAGCACAATCGCCATGGCGCTGGCATAGCCGTAATCAAGTGAACGGAACGCCGTGTTGTAGATTTGATAGACCATTACTCTTGTTGAGTCGTTCAGCTGATTGTCGGCACCGGCAAACAGGTTGATGAAGATATCGTAGACCTTAAACGAATTAATGACGAGAATCATCAGAACAAAGAACGTCGTTGGTGCCAGCTGCGGAACGGTCACATTGCGGAACCTTCTCCAGGCGCCTGCGCCGTCGAGCTCAGCAGCTTCATATAATTCCGGGTTGATCCCCTGGAGGCCTGCGAGGTAAATGACCATGTAGTAGCCCATGTTTTTCCAGACCGTAAACAAAATGACCGTGAACATCGCCCACTCTTTATCCGCCGCCCAGCGGGGAAGATCCTCAATCGGTACGCCGGAGATCAGATGCAGGATGTTGTTGACAGGGCCCATAGTCGGGCTGAAAATAAAGTTCCATACCGCCGCCACCGCTACAAGCGATGCGACATAAGGGAAGAAGAAGACGGTCCGCATAAAGTTACGGGCAATAATCTTCTGGTTTAGCAGAATTGCCAGCGCAAGGGCAACGGCCATCGTAAACGGCACAACGCCGATTGTATAGACAATGGTATTCCACAGCGCTTTATGGAAGGTGGTATCCTTGATCAGCCGGGTAAAGTTATCAAGGCCAATGAATTCCATCGGATTGGCTCCGTCCCATTTCACAAACGCCAGGACAAAGGCAAAGAACATAGGGACAAGCGTAAAGATGGCGAAGCCGATAAAATTCGGTGCGATAAAGCTGTATGCTACCAGATGATCCCGGACTCCCTTGGACAGTATGCTTTTTGGGGCTTTTTTTGGTCTAAGTACGGTTTCATTTTGCATTCGTTCTCCTCCAAACCTTCTACCTTCTATGCAAAGGGCGGGCATGGCCCGCCCCCTGAGAATCACTGCTTAGTTGTTCAAAAGCGCCTGCACACGGGTGTTCATGTCCTTCAGGCCTTCGTCAATCGTCGCATTTTTGGTCATGATGTTGTCATGCGCTTCATTCAGAATTACCTCGATGTCGGCACTCTTTTCATGCATCGGCATTTCCAGGTAAGTCTGCACAGTAGTCAGGGCTGCTTTGCTGTTCTCGTCAGATGGGAAGCCGTCGATGGAAGTGATCGAGCTGATAACCTCATCGTTTTTGATCGCCGGAATGGTACCCGTGGAAGCAATGACAGAAGCGCCTTCTTCACCGGTCACGAATTTCATGAAATCAAGGGCAGCTTCCTTGTGCTCGGACTTCTGGTTAACAGCCAGTGAAGTAATCGTTCCCAGTGTAGTTCCTGCTTCAACGCCGTCCGGATGCGGGTACTTCACGATACCCCAATTGGTAGCCTGGGACTCGCCGCTCTTCACCTTTTCAATCTGGGTGGCGATAAACCAGCTGCCCATGTTCATCATGGCAACGGAGTTGTTGTAGAATACGCCGGAATAGTGCGTGCTGGAAGTCTTCAGTGTTGCATAATCCATCACGATGCCATCTTCCTGCTCTTTCAGAATGCGCTCATAGGTAGGCTTCAGGAAGTCATAGTTTCCGTCTACCACAGTGTTCTTGCCGTCCAGGATGCCGAACAGCTGAACCGCACTGCGCCAGGTATGGTAATGCGCACCGTATACCTTTTCTGCACCGCTGCCGGAGGTCATTTTTCTGGCCAGCTCATCGTATTGCTCGAAGGTCATGTCATTGCTCGGATATTCAACCCCTGCTTTGTCGAACAGGTCTTTGTTGTAGTACACGATCCAGAAGTCACTGCGGAAAGGAAGTGCATAAACCTCATCGTTCACTTCAATCTGCTCTACCGTACCGCCATACAGCGCAGGATCAATGCTGTTAGAGCTCATGAATCCTTTTAACGGCTCCAGATGGTTCTGCTTCACCAGGTTGGAGTAGCCCGGAATATCCTTGATGGTCAGGATATCGAGATCGGCACCGCCGGACAGCTGTGTGCTCAGCATGGTCATATAGTCGGTGGAACCAAGGTCAACATACTCGATGGTCACGTTCGGATGCTCTTTCTGGTAAGCCTCGATCAGCGGTTTATAGTAAGCGGTTGCTTCCCAGTCCCACAGCGCCCATTTTAACGTAACAGGCTCTTGGCCCGGTTCGGAGGAAGCGCTTGCATTAGTGCCGGCAGCAGGAGCATTTGTTGCAGCGGCATTGTTCTGGGCGTTATTGTTGTTGCCGGAGCAGCCCGCCAAGAGGCCCATGGAGAGCACTGCAGTGAAGGTCATGCCATACAATCTTTTGTAATTCATTGAATTATCCCCTTTTCTTCTTGTATTGTTGACCAGTCATCATCTTCTGAAGCTATTTCACATTCTACCGGGTTATAGCGGGAGATGGGATGTATTTTCCTGCGCAGATCATTCACTTTTATGTCCTGTTTGCGCTTTCATTGTCCATGACATGTAATTTTCTATTCAAAACCTGTAAAATTTCGGCTTCCTGCCTCCCCCTCTATTTTGCAATACCGGAATATGCTATGGTGGTTATAACGCTTTTTGCAGCAGCATCCGGCAATCTTGTAAACGCTTCATTACATTTCTTGTGTACCAAAGGGGAGAATCACCACGATAAGAAGATCTACTATTAAAAGCCGCATCATCCTGATCATGATTGTATTTGCGCTGCTGATCGCCACCCTGCTGTCCTTTTTCAGCTACGAGCTCATTTCCTATTATCAGCGCAAAACGACAATCCAGGCAACCGAGTTCAATCTGCAGCTTGTCTCCCATATTATAGAACAAGACCTGCTTAACCTGTCCGTTCTGGCCATGACGAGCAGTACTAATTCTACTACCAATACGCTGCTGGCGGACTACTTCGAATCACCCGATGCCAAGGCCAGGGATGCGCTGGATGTCTTCAGCTCGATGCAGGAGGATTTTCAGATTAACCGCTCCTACAATTATGTCCGCCGGCTGATCGTCACCGACAATAAGGGGAAATTCCTGCAGCTCGACAATTCAGTCAGTATATCCACTCCGCTTACCATTCACAATATCGGCCAGATTACCGGACTGAACAACGAGACTACAGAGGAATTTGACCAGGTGATCAAGGACCCGCTCTCCACTGCCTATGGCATTCCGTTTATTCTGCCGATTTACGGGGATCATGCCTCCCGGATCGGGACCGTCTATCTGCTGGTCAACACCTCGGTCATTACCGACAAGCTGAAGGGCTACACCCTGCCGGAGGATTCGCGTCTGCTGCTGACGCTCGGCACGAATCATTATGAGATTATCGGTGACAAAATACAGCAGATTACAACGCCCTATGAGCCGGTCGCTTACACCGAGGATGAGCCTGTCGGCCCGATGACCAAGCTGTCTGAAATCAGCCTTGAGGGTGAGGAGCAGACACTGGCCGTCTCCTACGTGGTCAGAAGCGGAGTTGAGCTGACCCAGACCATCGCCGGCAACCAGTTCGCGCCCAAGGCAAATATATGGATACCGATTATGTTCGGTGTCTGCCTGCTCGTCCTGCTGCTCAGCGGCATCATTACCCTGTATCTGACCCGGACGATCAGCCTGCCTGTCGAGAAGCTGAAGAAGCGGATCGACAAAATCGCCCAGGGCAACTTCCTGCTTGACCGCAACATTGAGTGGAACAGCGAGCTTGGGGATGTCGGCAGGGGGATCAACCGCCTGTCCCAGGATATTATTGCCCTGATGGACAGCAGGCTGGCCGATGAGAAGCAGAAGCAGGAGCTGGAGTACCGGATGCTGCAGAACCAGATCAACCCCCATTTTCTCTATAACACACTGAATTCGATTAAATGGATGGCTACGATCCAGAACGCTACCGGCATTGCGGAAATGACGACCTCCCTGTCGAGGCTGCTGCGCAGCATTGCCAAAGACAACCGCCGTCTGCTGCCGCTGCGCGACGAGCTGAACCTGCTGGAGGATTATTTTCTGATCCAGAAATACCGCTACGGAAGCACTGTAACGATGGTGCAAAGCATCGCGGACGAGGAGCTGCTGGGCGGGCTGATTCCGCGCTTTACCCTGCAGCCGCTGGTGGAGAACGCGATTTTTCACGGCATTGAGCCCAAGGGCAGAGGCGACATCCTGATTACCGTGGCCAAAAGCGGCTTCGGCGACATTCTGATTACAGTCGAGGATAACGGGATCGGTATGGAGGAGGAGCAGATTACGCATATCCTGTCCAAGCCGGAGGAAGGGTCCAAGGGGCTGTTCGAGAACGTCGGGCTGCGCAGCGTCAATGAGCGGCTGCAGCTGGCGTTCGGGGAGCCTTACGGGCTGTCGATTGAGAGCAAGCCGGGACAATATACGCAGATGAAGCTTCTTATCCCGTTCCAGCTGAAGGAATAGTCTGCACTACTAAAAGCAAGGAAGTGATACGCTTGATCAAGCTGCTGATTGCCGATGATGAGGTACTTGTCTGCATCGGCCTGCAATCCATGCTGAAATGGGAGCAGTATAACATAGAGATTGTTGGCATTGCCCATAACGGGGCCCAGGAGGAGGAAATGATCGACAGCCTGCGCCCGGATATTGTCATCAGCGATATCAAAATGCCGATCAAAACCGGTCTGCAGGTCGCTGATTCCGTACGCAAAAAATACGGCCGCGTCCCCCTGTTCATCATCCTGACCAGCTACGAGGAGTTCGAGTATGCGCGCAGCGCCATTGAAGTGCAGGCTGCCGATTATCTGGTGAAGCTGGAGCTGACCCCCGAGACGCTGGCTGCCTCCATCCAGCGGGCGATCACCCTGCTCGGGGAATATCAGACGATCGAGAGCTATCCCAAGCTGGTGCACCGCGGCAACCTGCAGGCCGAGCGGGATAAATTTTTCGTCCGGCTGTTCAACAATCTGTTCGAGAACAAGAACCAGTACCTGCTGCAGCAAGAGGACCTCGATCTCGACCTCAGCGGCTCCGCCTATGTGGTCTGCACCTGCCGGATTCTCGGCCCGGACACCGTCCCGCCGCGCGGGGATAAGCTGGTCGCCCTCTGCTCAAGCACGGTGCAGATGGCCAAGGATACGCTTACGTCCATCCGGCCCTGCCATGTAACGAGCCTTGACCTGCGCAACTTTGCCGTAACCCTTCCTGTCTGCGGAACCGATCCGCAGCTGTGGATGCCGGATACGCAGAAGCTGCTGGCCGATATGGCCTCCGTCCTTCACAACTATTTCAATGTGACGATTATCGGGGCGATCGGCTTCGCCGTGGAGGACCCGTATCAGCTGCGGGAGAGCTATCTTGCCGCGCGCAAGGCGCTGCCGGCTGCAGTGAAAGCCCAGTCCTTCGTCTTCTACTCCGAGGGCAAGCCGCCGGAGCAGGACTTTCCGCTGTTTGATTTCTCGGAGTCGCGCTCCGAGATCCGCCGGGCCTTTGAGGAGATGGATACCCAGGCGCTGTACACCATCATCTCCAGAATGATTGAAATCTTCGACGGCCGGTCCGACCTGCTTGTTCCCGCCACCGATGCGGCCTGCAATATTCTCTACATGGCTACCTCGCTGCTGGCGGACGGTGAAGAGATTGTTGAGCATATATTCAGCCATGAGCCGGAGGGCTACCGCGCAATCTACCAGATGCATACCATTGAAGAGATTGCCGGCTGGCTGGTCTGCTTCCGCGACGGTGTCTCGGAAATGCTGTCCACCCGCAGGCAGAGCTATAAGGAGCAGATTGTCAAGAATGTCCAGGAGTATATCAAACGGAATCTTGGCTCCAAGCTCTCGCTCAACCAGGTAGCCGATGTCTTCAACTTCAGCCCTAACTACCTGAGCCACCTGTTCTCCAAGACCGCGAAGGTCAATTATGTCGAATATATCACCGAGACCAAAATAACGGCTGCCAAAGAAATGATGCTGCGCGGTGAAGGACGGATCTATGAAATCTCGCAGAAGCTCGGTTATGAGAGTGCCTTCTATTTCAGCAAGGTGTTCAAGAAGGTAACCGGCATGTCGCCGCGGGAGTATATGCAGCAGTCCGGGGAATAGGACCGAAGGAAGAGCTTTTTTACCCCTTTTAGTTTCATGCTGCATCTGGAAAGTACAATGCGGATGGGTTACGTCACCGATATGAGCTGCGAGCCCTATCAGGTGAAGCGCTTATTCATTGCGGATAACAGTGTGCACTATAACGGAATCGGCGGCCCCAACCCGACATTAACAACCCAGGCGCTGGCTACACGGACAGCCGAAAAGATCGTAAGCAAGGATTTCAGCTAGCCCGCCAGCATGGTTGAGTAGTAGAGCACTGCCCCTGACAGGATGATGATAAACAGAAAAGCCAGAACCTTTCCCAAGAGCTTCAACCTCCCTCACATCCTTTTCTCAAGCATCTGTATGCTATGCCTGAAGTATCTACAGCAGCCGGGAAAATATACCCTGATATACAAGGCTATCCCTTGAGGCTGATGCAGCTTCGCTGGATTGCCTTTTTTTGATTCATATGGATAATCAGGGAATAGATGGTGAATATTAAGGCATCTGGAGGTGGCAGGCTAATGAGACTAAACAAACGGTCAAAAGACCCTTTTGCCAAAAAAATAAATGCACTGGAACCTGAAATAGATTCCAATATTTCTGATAGGCTGGAGGATAACAGGAATTGCATTACTCAAGTATTTGAGAATTGCTCCGATCTCGTTGTGCGCAAGCTGCTGATCTTCGGCTCTATGCCTGCCATAGCAGTTTATCTGGATGTGCTGATCGACAAGCAGCTGTGGGACGACGGCTTCCTGGAGCCTATTATGCAGGAATCAGAGCCTCCCGTCAGCGATCTATCCCGGCTGCATGAACAGCTTACAGCGGGCCTCTCTTCGATTGTCCAGCCCTCAGTAGTTCTGACTATGAAAGAAGCTGCAGGGCGCATTGTCACCGGGGAGACCCTCCTGTTTATTGAAGGCTCTTCACAAGCCTTTTCCTACTCGATCAAGGATACGCTGAACCGCGCTCTGGATGAGCCGTCAACGGAAGCCGTTATCCGCGGGCCGAGGTACGGATTCATTGAGAAAATGGACATCAATCTTGCCCTGATCCGGCACCGGCTCCGTACCCCCCGGCTGAAAACAGAAAAACTCAGTGCCGGCAGCCTTTCCCGCACTAATGTTACCATCGTCTACATTGAAGATATCGCCCAGAAAAGCGTGGTTGAGGAAGTAAAAAAACGTATAGCCGACATCAACATGGATAGCATCCTGGAATCCGGTTATATCGAAGAATTAATCAGCGATCATCCCTACTCGCCCTTTCCCGTCATTCAGGCGACCCAGCGTCCGGATATGACAACCGGATCATTGATTGAAGGAAAGGTAGCCGTAATCACCGACGGCTCGCCAATGGTGTTAATCTTACCCGTTACCTTCTGGTTCGGCTTTCAGTCTGCAGAAGATTATTATATGAAATTTATGTTTGCCACCATGCTGCGCTGGCTGCGGTATCTGTTTGCTTTCTTTGCTATGGCGCTGCCTTCTATCTTTATTGCCGTTACAACGTTCCATCAGGAAATGATCCCTACAAGCCTAACCTTGAGTCTTGCTGCCGCCCGTGAGGTTGTTCCTTTCCCGGCAATCGTGGAGGCGCTAATTATGGAGATTACTTTTGAAGCCTTACGTGAAGCCGGGATTCGACTTCCCCGTCCTGTGGGCCAGACAATCAGCATTGTAGGCGCACTTGTTATTGGACAAGCAGCCGTGCAGGCCGGCATCATTTCGGCCACGATCATCATTGTTGTATCCATAACCGGAATCTCATCTTTTCTGATCCCTAATCCGGGAATGAGCCAGGCAATCAGCATTATCCGTTTTCCGCTCATGCTGCTTGCTGCAACCTTCGGCCTGTACGGGGTTGGCATCGGTTTGATTGTTATATTGGTGCATCTGGTCAATTTACGTTCCTTCGGTGTACCCTATATGTCTCCGCTTGCACCTGTAAAAATGACCGGACTGGCCGACTCGTTATGGAGAGCCCCGTGGCAAATTTTGAGAAAACGCCATAAACATACAAGGCATTAATTGGAGTGGGATTAAAAATGAGCAGATTGGCAGTGGCATGCAGATATATGCTTCTACTGATTATCCTCTGTATGACAACCGGCTGCTGGGACCGCAGGGAGATGGATGATCTTGCCTTAATCATGGGCAGCGGGATTGATCTTACGGACAGCGGGCTTGTCGAGGTGTCCTATCAGATTGCGCTGCCTACGGGCATACCCAGCGCGGTGAAGTCAGGGGGCAGCCAGAAGCAGGTAGTCATCATCTCCGCCAAAGGAAATGATCTGCAGGAAGCTCTGGGCCGGATACAGCAGCAAATGTCCAGATACGTTTATTTTGGCCACAGGGAAGTGTTCCTGATTGGGGAGAATTACGCGCGGCATGGCCTTAATCAGATTCAGGACCTTTTTACACGGTTCCCGGAGACCCGTTACAACAGCTACGTGTTAACGGCCTATGGAGCAACTGCCAAAGAGATTCTCAGCGCCCCTTATCCACTGGAGCTTATCCCGGCACTCGCCATCAGCAAAATCCAAAGCAGCAGACAGAGCTTCTCTGTGAAATTCGATCAATTTCTGGAGGCCTTCTCCTCACCCGGCACTTCTCCCGTAACTGCCGCTATCCGGATTATCCGTAAGGGGACAGATAAAGAGTCGATTGCGATCGACAGGGCTGCAGTCTACCTCGGCAATAAGCTGAGCGGATTTACACAGCCTGATGAAATGGAGCTGCTGCGCTGGTGGATTGGCGACTCCTACCGTCTGGGATTTACGATTCAGGCGGAGCCTGAAGACAGAGATTATAAAGGCACCATCAGCGTGAAGGCTGCAGAGAGCAGCGTGCATGTTCATACAAAGATAATCGATGGTCATCCCCAGGCCAAAGTCAAATTCCATGCCATAGTCAAGGTCGTCTCTAACAACACAAGGCTGAATCTGGACAATGAGAAGAACAGGAAAAACGTAGAGCAGCTATTTTCCAGGAAATTGAAGAGCAGGTTCGAGGGCTTATTGACACATGTCCAGAAAGAAATGAAGTCGGACATCTTTGGCCTGGGCGAGGAGCTCCATATCGAACACCCTTACTACTGGAAAAATATTGAGGACTCCTGGAGCGAAGTTTTCCCCGCAATGAAAGTAAATATTGAAGTTGAGTTTCATATCGAGCAATTAGGTAAAACTCACGGCCGTACTTATCTGGAAAAATAGACAAACCATAAAATGAAGAGGATGCACACAATGAATCTGAAAATTTCCGGCGTGCAGGTATTCTGGATCATCTTGAGTATGAATCTCGGCATGACCCTGGTTATGACGATTACCCCGAGCCTGGAGGCCGCTAAGCAGGATGCATGGCTCTCAATCCTTGCAGCAGGCTGCATAGCACTGGTCATTGCCTTATTGGTAACGGCAGTCGCCCGCATTTTTCCAGGCCAGAATCTGATCGATTTTGCCCCGTCAGTATTGGGGACTTGGCCTGGCAAGCTGGTGATTGTCATCTATCTTGTACAGTGGTATACGATTACCCCGATTGTACTCCGCCAGTTTTCAGACCTTGTTAGTGTCATGCTCCTTCCAGAGACCCCTGAGGAATTCGTTATTCTGCTGATGGTCTTGTTGATTGCCTATGCATCCTATAGCGGAGGAATTGAAGGGATCGCCCGCTGCAGCGAATTTCTCGGCCCCATTATTCTGATCATGGTCGTGCTTGTCCTGCTTGCCAACATCAATAACATTAACTTGAAGCATATTCTCCCCTTCTATGCGGATAGCGGTTATAAGAATATTATAAAAGGGGCACTGGCTCCGGCTTCGTATCTGGGCCATTCTGTCGAGTACCTGATGTTTGCTTCCTTCTTATCACAGCCACGCAAAGGGCGGGCCTATACGATCCTGGCAGTGCTGGTTGCGAACCTGATCGTACTACTGACCACTATAATGATCATTGCTGTACTCGGAGTCAATCTCAGTCCTAACATGTGGTATCCGTTTTTCGAAATGGCTCAAAAAATCTCATTGTTTGGCTTCATCGATAACTTCGATGCCGTTCCGGTCGTGATCTGGATTTCCAGTGTATTTGTCAAGCTGGCCGTCTATTTCTTCTTGTTAAGCTACGGAACCGCGCAATTTCTGAAGATACGGAGCTGGAGAATTATGACCTGGTTCATTGCTCCGGTTATGTTTGTCTTTGCGCTGATTCCGCAAAATGTAATTGAAGCTACAACGAATTATCTGCAGCGGTACTGGGTGCCTTTCGCTCTGCCGGTGAACATGCTTGGCTTACCATTTCTGCTGTTGGTAATAGGAAAGCTGAAAAAGGGAAGCGGGGCATCTGCTGCGAAAAACGGTAATGGATAATGGTAGCAGCACCTTCAGGAACAAGCATTAACACCCCTTCAGGTTCTCCACTTTGAAGTCCCTGTAATGCTGACGGGTCTCTTCCGTCGAGCAGGAGTAGGCAACGGAGTTGTGAACATCCAGCAGTGTCAGCCGGCAGTTGTGCTTCGCCCCTGTATCGATGCCGGTTAAACCGGGCTTTCTCCAGACCTCGCCTGCTTTAGCGCCTATTTTAAAGGTTGGCGTATGCCCGAAAATGATACCTTTGCCGGCGTACGCCGGCGGCTGGGCTCCCCAGAAATCCTCGCGGATCTCGGTCATGTCCTGCAGCGTCTGCCCTGCAAGCGGCATATCCGGACGGAATCCGGCGTGGACGAACAGGTAGCCGTCCGCTTCGATATACGGGGGCAGCCCCTGCAGCCATTCCCGGAGCTCCAGGCTCCCGGATGCTCCGGGTGCCCGGTCTATGAAATGCGCTGAAAGCCGCAGCTCCATATTGCCCGGCACAGCCAATGCCCCTTCCTCCGTCAGCTTTCTGATCAGATGCAGCGTCTCCCAGCTCGGCGGATCTTCGTCTATGTAATCCCCCACCAGAATCAGGCGGTCTGATGCGGGATTATATTCAGCGGTATCAAGCAGCTGCAGCAGCCCTCCGGCATGTCCGTGGATGTCTGAAACCGCCAGCAGTCTGCCTGTATTCAATGATGTGTGCAGCACAATATCAGCGGCCTTCCCGAAGTGATCTTTAGGTTCTTTTCTTGCTCTCAGGTTGCATAAATATAGGCGGATTCGCGGGGAAGCTCGGCATGGATGATGCTCCCGCCGTCCCGCTGCCCTTCACTGAACAGGTATAAACGTTCTCCTGCTGCCGACTCTGCCATCGTCCGCCACTTGGTTCCTTCAAAGGTCGAGTGGATCACTGTTGCTTCAATCCGGTTAAAATCTCCACGTTCAGCAGTAGCTTCTGCTCCGGCGGGCAGTACCTTGACTGCTTCAGGCCGGAAGCGTAACTCCGCGCTGCCTTCCGCCCGCAGGCTTCCGTCCGGCCCGCAGACGGTCCCGCGCAGCAGGCCTGCTGAACCTTTCAGGGCTGCATCCCCCGGCGTGCCGGCAAAGGTGCCGCTTAGCACATTAATTGCTCCCAGCAGCGAGGCTGCCTGCCTGCTGGCAGGCTTATTGTAGCAGGCTATCGGCGTATCAAGCTGGTCCACCGCCCCGCTGCGCATCAGCAGCAGCTTATCAGCCATCGCGAAAGCTTCCTCCGGATCGTGGGTCACATGGAACACGCTCATTTTCAGCCTGCGGAACAGCACGGACATCTCGGTGCGCATCTCCACGCGCAGCCGCATGTCCAGATTGGAGAGCGGCTCATCCAGCAGCATCAGCCGCGGTTCTGTCACCATAGCGCGGGCAATAGCCACCCGCTGCTGCTGGCCCCCTGACAGCTGCGCCGGCAGACGCTGCTCGAAGCCTTCGAGCTGAAGCAGGGTCAGGGCCTCCTCCACTTTTTGTTTAATGGCTTGCGCCGGCAGGCGCTTTTGTCTGAGGCCGTAAGCGATATTGTCATACACATTCATATGGGGCCACAGCGCATAATCTTGAAACACCATATTGATGCCCCTTTTTTCGGGCGGAGTCATCCGGGAAGCAGTGGCAATCGCCTTCCCGTGCAGCAGAATCTCTCCCCCGTCCGGCTGGCTTAATCCGGCAACAAGCTGGAGCAGCGTCGACTTACCGCAGCCCGAGGGACCCAGCACACTGATAATTTCACCCTCCTGCAGCTCTAGGTTGATGCCGCCCAGCGCCTGGAAACCGCCGTAGCTTTTCTGCAGATTTCTGATTTCAAGCAGCGGGACACCCGGAGCGTGTACGGTCTCTGATTGGCTCATGCTCTGGCCCCTCTCTTCTTAAAGATAGTTTCAATTACAATCAGGATTAATACGATAATGCCGCCTCCGGTCACTGTAGCCGCAGATGCGTAGCCGAACCGCATATCTTCAAAGGCATCATCAATGACAATCGGCAGGGTTACAAAATTCGGCGGGAACAGGATGGAATTGACCGCCAGATCAAAGATGCAGGAGCCAAAGGCCGCAAGTGCACCCGAAACCAGTGCGCCGCGGATCAGCGGGATCAGGATCGTACGCACCCGGGTGACCAGGGAAGCCCCCTGGATCTGTGCGGCATCCAGCAGATGCCCCGGAACCTTGGCCATCGAGCCGGTAATCACCCGGGTTATGACCGGGATGGCTCCGGCGATCGCAGCCAGCACCAGAATCGGCGGCTTGCTGTACAGTCTGAGCCCAAGCGGCTCAAGCCATTTCTGGTTCCAGACAAAAATATACCCGATACCCAGCACAACGCCCGGAACTGCGAAAGAGATCAGCGTAGCTGTCTCAATGAGCTTTTTAAATTTGAACCGGGAATACGACAGCACAAACGCCGCACCAAGGCCGATAATCAGTCCAAATACGGAGGCTGCAGCCGCAATCGCCAGTGATCTGCCGATGCCGGGGAATAGATCCGCCCCATGGCGGAACAGCTCGCTGTAATGCTCAAGCGTCAGATTACCTCTGACCAGTCCGCCCGACTGTACCTGCAGAACGGACATGACCAGGCTTGAGCCGATCGGGATACCGATGACAATGACGAGCAGCAGACCCACCGCACAGCTGATCAGCCAGCTGTATTTACCGGCAGAGCCGGGGGCCGAGCGGACAGCCCGCCCTGACAGAATGTCATATCTGGCTCTGCGCAGCACATAGAACTGGACGGCGATCGCCATGGCGATCAGCAGCACCAGATACAGGGACAGCACACCCGCCATATCGAACCGGATCGGAGAAGTGTAAATAGCCGAATAGATGGAATAAGGCAGTGTCGGAAAACGGTAGACTACCGCTATCGCCGAAGGAAGACCGAAGTCTCCGACAGTATCCATAAAGACCAGCAATGCGCCTGAAAAAATAGACGGAAGCAGCAGCGGAACCTCTACCGTCCGCCATACGCGCCACGAGCTGGCGCCGCACAGCCGTGCGGCCTGTGACAGCATATCCATTTTCCACTCCATTGCCGCCCGTACGGTCAGATAAGCGAGCGGGAACTTGCTGAAGGTCATCACCGCAACCAGTCCGGCCGGTGAGAATACAGCAGAGCTCACCCATTTCCAGCCGAACAGGGATGCGGCCAGGCCGTTGCCGGCGGAGAACATAATCCAGCCCTGGGCCAGAATGAAGGAAGGCATAATGAACAGAATCCAGGCGGCGGCATCCAGCAGCGTAGCCCCCCGGAAAGACCAGCGGGAACGGGCCATGGCCAGCACCGTCCCCAGAATGGTTCCAAACAGCGTAGTGCCGATGCCCAGCAGCAGCGAGTTTTCGAGCGATTTTCTCCAGAGCGGGCGGTTGAATACATCAAGCAGGAGCGACAGATCGCCAAAATTCAGCTCACCGAAGAAAACGCCCGGCAGCAGCACCTGGATGATGACCGCTGCCAGAGGAAACAGGACCAGAATGGCGAGCAGGATGCTGACGATCCAGCCCAGCCGGTTTACATTAAGTGCCTTTAGCATATTACCAGCTTACTGCACAGCCTGATCGGCAAACCATTGCTTGATCTCAGCTTCATGCCCGCTCGCCCATGCGGCCTCTGTAAAGTTCAGCTTGGCATCAGCGGCACGGTCAGATTTCGGTTCTGCGCCCTCTGCCGACGGTTCGAAGTAAGCCTCGTCCCCGGTATTAATCAGCTCCTGCTGCACTTCCGGCTCCAGCAGGAAGCTCACGAACTGCTTCGCTGCGTCAGCTTTTTCCGTATCCTTCTGGATTGCAGCAACACGTACGGACGCCGGCGCTCCTTCTTCAGGCCATACCAGCTCCACCGGTTCTCCGGCAGCCACCATGGAATACGCATTCGATTCCTGCAGCGCAGCAATATCAATCTCCCCGGCGGTCAGAGCCTGCACCACCTGCGGATTCTTCGGATACACGCGCAGCCCCTGTTCCATTAATGTATTGAAGTAGGTCTTCCCGCCGTCCATTCCCTTATCCTCGAAAAAGCTGGAAACAAACGGATACGCCGGTGCCGCAATCGCCGGATCAGCCATGCCCAGTCTGCCCTTATAGGCTGCGCGGCTCAAATCTTCCCAGGAGGCAGGAATATCTGCACCCGTGATGTTGTTTTTATTGTAGACGATGATTCCGGCTGCATGAGCACCGGTCGGATAATACGAGCCGTCTTTGGGAATCAGCGATTCATAGTTATCTTTCAGTCCGGCCACATTATCCGGCGTCCATCCGGTGAGCAGTTGGCTTTTGGCATCCAGCCCGTTAATCGAAGGCATTGCGTCGATCCACACGACATCCCACTGCGGATTTCCCTGCTCCGCTTCAATACGGGACATAATTTCGGCACCGTTACCGGAGACGATGTTCAGCTTGATGCCGGTCTCTTTCTCAAACATTTCACCGATGACCGAATCGAAATCATTCAGGTACACTGTCAGCGTCTGGTCACCCACAGGTACTGCTGTTGCCGCCGGTTCAGCTGTAGCCGCCGCATTCACGTCAGCCGCTGCAGCAGTTGTATTACTCTGGTTTTGTCCTGCGCATGCTGTTACCGCGAGTAGTGAGAGCGCACCTGCTGCAATACCTGCTGTTTTGAGCCAATTCCGTTTCACGATTGATTAATCCCCCTTGAGCTTCTTGTTTCGCCTTAGCGTTACTTCAAACTTTAACAACCTTATGTAAGAGCAACGTTAAGCCTGGATGTTAGTTTTATTAAATATATCTATGTATATTGAATGTTTAATAGATAACGTCTATATTTCAAGTATAGAGGGAGCGTGAGATCATTGAACGTACAGCAGCTGAAAGTATTCGTGGAGGTTATGCGCAGGGAGACATTGCAGGAGGCAGCGGAGACGCTGGAGCTGACGCAGCCGACTGTCAGCTTTCATCTGCGCAAGCTGGAGGAAAGTCTCGGCACCCCGCTGTTCCGCAAGCAATCGCGGAAGCTGATCCGCACGGAAGCGGCGGAAGAACTGCTGCCGTATGCACGGCGTGTCGTTTCGCTGATGGAGGAAGCCGCTGAACGTATGCGGATAAGGGCTCTGCATACACACAGCAGGCTGAAGCTTGGCGCAAGCTATACACCGGCCACTTATTATCTGCCTCCCTTCCTGGCGGATTACAAGCACAGGTATCCTGAAACAGACCTGCTCTTGACGGTAAAAAAAGCCGAAACCGTGCTTTCGCTCTTAAGGCATCACGAGATTGATGCAGCCGTCATCTCCCTGCCGGATGAACCGCTGAAGGGCCTGCAGGTTCTGACGCTCATTGAGGATGAGCTGCAGCTGGTGATGAAGCCCGGCCATCCGCTGGATGAGGCCGAGCCTCTAACTGCGGACCAGCTGCAGGGCGAGACTTTTCTGCTGCATGAGCAGGGCTCCACCTCCCGGCAGCTGGCTGAGGAGTGGGCGGCTTATGCCGGAATCCAGTTTCAGTCCGTCATGGAGCTTGGAGCCATCGAAACGATCAAGGAGACGCTGAAATTCAACTCCGGCATCGGAGTGCTGCCGCTGCGCAGCGTCCTTAAAGAAACGGCAGCCGGTGAGCTGATCCGGCGCCCCCTGCCGGGAGAGGGCTACGTCAACCGCCGGCACATCTGCCTCGTCTACCGGGACGAGCCAATCTATGCCCGGCATATCCGGGATTTTATCGAGTATATCCGGGGGATTGCCTGCTCTTCTCCCTGATTCGCTCGCTCAAGTATGGAGATGCAAAAACAACGGGACTTTTACCGCTGTTTTCGCATTCCCGCCTAATACAAAAGCTGCGCCAGGCGGAATTATCCGCACAGCGCAGCTTTATTTGGCCCCTGTATTCTTTTACAATCTGCTGCTACTCGATCTTACCGCCCTCAACCACCAGCTCATCGGTGTAGCCTTCTCCGTAAACCTCATTCAGCGTCGCCTTGTAGGCCTCATGGATGAACTGCTCCTTGCCCAGCGTCTCCAGCTCGGTGTTAAGCCAGTTCAGCAGCTCGGTGTTGCCTTTGGCTACTGCCGGGGCAATCGTATCCTGGCCGCCGAAGGCCGGGATGCTTACGGTGAAGCCGGGATTGGATTTGGCCCAGGCGATCAGCTCGGTATTGTCATTGGCAATCGCGGCACCGCGGCCGTCCTTAAGTGCAGAGAAAATCTCGGTATACTGGTCGAATTTCAGCAGCTCAATGTCCGGATATTCTTTGGTGAAGTAGGTCTCAGCCGTAGTTCCTTTGGCGACGATCAGCTTCTGGCCCTTTTCCTTCAGCTGGTCGATGGAGGTAATCGGCGCACTGTCCGGGGAGACAATCCCGAAGGACAGCTTCATATACGGGCTGGCAAAATCGACTTTTTCCTTCCGCTCATCCGTAACCGTAAAGTTGGCCATAATGATGTCCACTTTATTGGATTCAAGGTAGGCTACACGGCTGGCCGCATCCACCAGGACAAATTCTGCCTTCGATTCATCGCCGAGCAGATCCTTGGCAAATCTTTTGGCAATATAGACGTCAAAGCCCTGATTCTTTCCTTCGGAGTCCACATAGCCAAACGGCGGCTTGTCGGCAAATACCCCGATCCGGATCTTGCCGTTCTTCTTCAGCTGTTCAATCGAAGCAAATTTGGAAGAAGATGAATTTGATCCATCGTTGTTATCCGAATTCCCGCAAGCAGTCAGTCCCACCAGCAGCATACTTGCCGCAATAATACCCGTTATTAACTTTTTGCCTTTACCCATCTCTCTCATCCCCTGTTTCTATAGTTTGTTGTACTCAAAAATATTAAGAAAGTGCTGTGCACGTTCTGTCGCAGGACTGGTGAAGAACTGCTCCGGCGGAGCAACCTCACATACGGTGCCTTGATCCATAAAGACGATACGGTCGCCAACCGATTTGGCGAATCCCATCTCATGCGTCACGATAATCATCGTCATGCCCTGCTTCGCCAGGCCCAGGATAACATCAAGCACCTCGCGCACCATCTCGGGGTCAAGTGAAGCCGTCACCTCATCGAATAAAATAATGTCCGGATTCATGCACAGCGCCCGCACAATCGCGATCCGCTGCTTCTGTCCCCCCGACAGCTGCCGGGGATAATCGCCCGCCCGGTCAGCCAGGCCGACCCGCTCCAGCAGTTCCTGTGCCTGCTGCTGCGCTTCCGCTCGCTCTCTCCGCTGCACCTTCAGCGGCCCCAGCAGAATATTCTCCATCACCGTCATATGCGGAAACAGCTCATAATTCTGAAATACCATCCCGATATGCTGGCGCAGCTCGCGCCAATTGACATCTCCTCCGGCCAGATCCTGGCCGCGGTATAGAATATGTCCGCCCTGCACCGGCTCAAGACCGTTGAGACATCGCAGCAGGGTGCTTTTTCCGCAGCCGGAAGGTCCGAGAATAACGATAACTTCGCCCCGCTCCACCTGCAGCTCAATCCCGTTTAGCACCTGCCGGTCGCCGAATGTTTTGCGGACATCCTTTACCTCCAGCAAAAGTTCACCTGTCTTCGTCATAACTGCCTTTCCTTCCTCAGCTAATTTTGCCATTTCTGCTCAAACCTTCTGGATAGTCTGGAGAGCGGATAGCAGACAATAAAATACAGGATAAAAATAAATCCATACACCCAGAAAGAGGCATTCGGCGCTTTGATCACACCCAGCTCAATAATCTGCTGTCCGATCTTCACCACCTCAATAACACCGATGAGCACAACCAGCGACGTTGTCTTTACCATCCGGGTAGCCAGATTGATCGAGCCCGGCAGCATCCGCCGCACCGCCTGCGGGATCAGAATATGCCGGTACAGCTGCCCTCTGCTTAAGCCCAGCGCCAGCCCCGATTCCACCTGATGCTTCGGCATGGATTCCAGCGCACCGCGCACAATATCGCCGATCTCCGCCGCCCCCCAGAGACTGAACACCAGGATTGCAGTTGCCTCTCCGCTGATATCAATGTGCAGCATAGGTGAAAAGCTGAAATGTACCACGTACAGCCAGACCAGGATCGGAATAATCCGGAAGGCCTCCAGATACAGCCGCAGAACAAGCCGCAAAGCCCTGGAATTCACCGTCCGCAGCAGGCCCATCAATACCCCCAGCACGGTTCCAATAACAATAGAAACAAAAGAAATTTCGATCGTAACCAGCAATCCCCCGAGCAGGCGTTCGAAGTTCGAGCCCTCAAACAGCACCTCAATTCCCGAATTCGGCATGCCGCACCTTCCTTTCCACCCAGCTGAGCAGAAGCGACAACGGCAGCACCAGAATCAGATAAGCCAGCACCAGCAGCAGCAGGGATTCCGCCGTTTTGTAGTGCATGCCGATCAGATCCTTGGCGACATTCATCAGGTCCATCAAAGCGATTGCCCCGACAATGGACGTTTCCTTCAGCAGAAAAATCGCGTTCGCTCCCAAAGAAGGAATGCTGATAGCCAGCGCCTGCGGAAGAATCACGTATCTTGCCAGCTGCACCTTGCTCAGTCCGATGCTGAGACCCGATTCCAGCTGTGTCCGGCCGACCGCCTCGATCCCGCTTCTAAATGCTTCGGTCATGTAGCTGCCTCCGAGAAAAGTCATCCCGACCACCGCACACTGGAACTCGCTCATGTGAATGCCCACCTTCGGCAAGCCGTAATACAGGAAGAACAGCTGCACCAGCAGCGGCGTATTTCTCGACAATTCAATGTAAGCCAGAATAATGCTTCTAAGCCCCTTAACCTTATAAAAGAGTACCAGACTAAACACAAGCCCGAGCACGAGCGACAGCACAATCGCGATTAACGCCAGCTTCACCGTCAGCCACATGGCATCCCCGTACAAGGGCAGGCTTTCCATAATAAACTCCCAGTCTAAATTCATCTGCACAACCTTCCGTCCGCCAAAAATAAACCCTTCAATCTAACAGCTAAATAACAACCAATGTCATCGGTTTACTAGGGTGATTTTAACCCGAAGCTGACATGAGGTGATATGATTAATTTCACACTAATCCAAGTAATTAACTAAGGATTATATTAAAAAAAACCGCCAACAACCTCTGGAAAAGAGGTGCTGACGGTTAAAATGTTGATGCAATAAATATTTTTGCAGCAGCGCGATCCGTTCTGCATACTCCTCATCCGTTAAATACGTCTGCCCGGGATTCATCTCAAAGGTTGAACCCCAATCCTTATTGTTCTTTTCCATGCGCTACATCCCATTCAGTTGTCATTATGTACAGCTCTATCTCTTCTATCCTGCTCCAATAATCAGCTGCCAGCAGTTACAATAGTGATAGGCTCCGGCAAAAAAAAGAAGCTCCCTCCTTCCTAAAAAGAGGGGAGCTGTTTCATAAATTTTGCTGCGCTGCAGGGTTCCGTTGCTGTAATCGTCCTGATCCACGCTGATGAACCCGTACCGTTTGCTCATTGCCCGCAGGTAACGGACTGAGCAGCCCTTATTTCTGCCTTCAGCCCGTTTTTTGCAAGCTAACGGACACCAGAGCCTTTATGTCAGCGTAATCAGCCCAATATTCGCAGCTGGAGAGGCGATAAGGTCGCCGTGGTCCGTTAGCCCGGCTAGAATAGCTACTTTGCGGTAAATAAGGGCTCTGCTGTCCGTTAGGACTGCAAGATCCGGATGGATTCAAGAGCAGGAACAAACCAAACAAATCCGCGTATTAATCCTGCTCCGGCAGCAGCTTGATCTCGAACTCCTCATTGCGGTCGCAGACAAGTACGCCGTCAACGACATCCAGCCGGGCAGCCTGAACCGAGGAGCGGCGGCTCTGGTACCTGTCTTCAGGACTGTCTTCACTCTCGCTGCCGTCTCTGCCGGGATGCGTGAAGTAGAAAATATAAGCCTCATCGCCCTGCACAACGACATCTGCATGCAGCCCGATGGTACCGTCATCCCTGCGGGTTCCCGGCTGATCCAGGATCAGACCGCTGCGCTCCCATGTCTCCAGGTCACCGGAGCGAAAGACGCCCTGCCCGCGCCATTCGTCTACTATCATCCAGTACCAGCCTTTGAACCGGAAGACATTAGCTCCTTCATGCGGCCGGCCTGTTACGACCGGTCCGGTAACCTCCCAGTGGTACAGGTCCTTGCTGTCCGCCGCATAGGTATGCGACCCGTTCGCTTCATCCTTGTACCACATACGGAACCCTCCGCCGGGCAGCCCGTGGATGCAGGCATCGATGACCCGGTCCGAGCTCAGCTCAAGCCGGGAACGGAAGGTCCAGTCCAGCAGATTGGGGCTGGTATAATGGAGCATGTCGCGCCGGTGGCCGGCCCAGCCGGACGGAATACCCTGAATATAGCTGACGTACATATGGTACAGCCCTTCATGCCAGATAATCTCAGGTGCCCAGAACGTGTTGCGGCCCCATTCAATATCGAGTCCCTGCAGGGTGCCTCGGTACAGCCAGCTTGCTCCGCCGTCGCGCGAGGAAGCAACACCGAGGTCGGTGCCGTGCACCCAGGCCACCCCCTCCCCCTCCGCTGTCACTCTGCGGTTCGTATAAATCATCCACCATTCCTGTGCTTCCCGGTTCCAGATAATGACCGGATCAGCCGCCCCGTCGTATACCGGGTCCCTGAATAAAGGTGCCTTCATTATGTTATCCTCTCCCGCTGCAATTTGGTTATTTTCTTATAATCCCGCCCGGTACTTAAACCCGCTGAACCTTACCTCACCGGCTCCAGAAGCCTGAAGTGCAATACGCAGGCTCAGGAAGCCCCCGAGCACATTATGGTGGAAGCCGGACATTTCAAACCCGTGATCCAGCTTGCTCCACTCCCCTTTGGCATTCATGAAATACAGGCTTACCTCATGCTCGTCATTAATAAGCCTTAAGGTCACGGAACCTCCGGACGCTGCTGAGCGTTCGCTCGCGTTGCCGTTGCGGTATGCAAATGCCTCCCTGCCGTCAAAGCCGATGCCGTAGTGAAAGCCCGGCTTGTAGAACAGGCCGAGCGTCCCGTACGCTCCGTCTCCAACAGCTATGGTAACCTCGGCGGTGTACGTATGATGCACAGGAATGCAGAGCAGCGGCCCGGGCTGCTCACCGGTAACTGCTTTTAATACTACACTATTCTTATCGATCCGGTAATCTTCCCGGTGTACTCCGCCCCAAAAATGCCAGTGCAGCCCCAGGCCGCCCGATTCCTCAGATACCAGCGCCCGATCGGGCTGCCTTTCTGCTGATAGAAGCCCCGAAGCGGAAGCTGCCCCCGCCTCCTGATCTCCTGCCGTGAACCAGCCGTCCGCTGTCCAGGTTACCGGTTCAAGCAGCGTCTGCCTGCCGAGCGGGTAGTAGTCTTTTTCATAAGCATGATAGACAAGATACCAGTCTCCCTCCGGCGTATCCACCAGCGTGCCGTGCCCTTTCGACCACCACTGCTCACTGCGGTGCTGTGTGCGTATAACCGGATTATGCGGCGAGTTTTCCCACGGTCCGTCTAATGATGCCGCGCGTGCGGAGACGATCATATGGCTGGTGGCCGGTCCGGCCGTCCCGCCTTGTGCACTGGTCATATAATAGTAACCGTCCTTGTAAGTCAGCTTGGGGGATTCCAGATAGAAGCCCTCCGTCAGCCACTCCTTCGGATAACGCCAGCCCGTATATACCAGCTCTAATTCGCCTGCTGTAGACAAGCCGTCTTTGGACAAACGTATTCTGTAGCCTTCCGACAGAAACAGATAGCGGTTGCCCTGCTCATCTGCTGCATGACCCGGATCAATATACCCGACCTTCAGATCCACCGGCCTGCTCCATGGACCTGCCGGATTCTCTGCTGTCACAACCCAGTTCGTTCCCCCTGCAGGAAAATAGATATAGAAAAGTCCCTCATGATAAATGAAATCCGGTGCCATAATTGGACCTCCTACATGCTCAAGCACGGCATGACCGGCCGGCTCCCAGTCCGTCAGGTTCAGGGAATGCCATATAAGCAGCCCCGGTGTGTAGTGGAAAGAAGAATGCGTCATGTAATAATGCTCTCCGGCTCTGACGATGGACGGATCCGGATAATCTCCCGCCAAAATGGCGTTAATGCCTTGAATAGGTGTCATGATCAGCCTCCATTAATCGAATTGATAACAGCCAGCCAGGAACTGCTGAACAGAAAAGATGCAGTCTGCCCGCAGGGCAGCTGCATCCTTTTTTACGCCATCCTGTACCTTACTTTACAACTACAGATATTGTCCCGCTCTCTGTCTCGCCTGCCGCATTCACCAGAACAGCACGATACTCATACACTCCTGCCGCTTTTTCTGACAGCACCGTTACTGCTGTCTGGGCAGCCGGCGTAGCTTCACTGAGCTTCTGGGAATCAACCAGCCTGCCGTTCTCATACAGGCGGTATTCCGAAGCATTTGTGCCCCACCACAGGTTCATCGTAATGCTATAACTGCCGTCACTGTCCCAGTTGTCATGGGATAACACAGGTTTGCCGGGAGCCGCATCCGTCACGCTGACGGTCAGCGGATCACTTTTCACCGATCCGTAGCTGTTGATCAGCTCACCGACATACGTATAGGTCCCGTTCGTTCTGCCGGATATTTCTGCCTTGGCGGTCTGTGCCTGCGGTGAGCTGCTCTTCAGCTCCTGGGTAGAAATCAGCTTGCCGTTTTCATACAGCTTGAACGCAGTCCCGTTCTCTCCCCACCATAAATTCATAGTGACGGTGTAGCTGCCGTCTTTAAGCCCTGTATCATGCCCGTTGTTGTCGGACAGAACCGGCTTGCCGGGTGCAGCCGCAGGTTCAGAAGGCCCGGCTCCTCCGGTCTTGCGGAACACAGCCTGCAGATTCCAGTCACGCGTCACATTGTAGGATTTAACTCCGCCAAGATAACCACCGGCATAAGTTGTCAGATTAAACAGCGGGTATTCCGTCCACAAATAACCTGCAGACAAGCCGTAAAAGCTTACCGGCTCAACCCATTTCACAAATTCATAGCCGGGCGCGGGAACCGCAAGAACTGTAACGGCTGTAAGGTCGCCATGCACCGTCAACACGCTTCCTTCATTGCCTGAAGGCTGCGGGGCAGGCGGCAGGCCGTTCGGATTAACATACACTATCGTTGTCCCGGCCGCAGGGTCATTGGCTGTTGTGGTGATTGTGTAGACAGGATCGTAGCTTGCGAGATCCGTGCCTGTCTGCCCGAAGAGGCGAAGCTCCGAGATATTCCCGTACCAGTTGCCGCCGTTAATCCGCAAATACCGGAACCCGGCGTCCTTGTACCGGTCCAGCACTCTGATTGGCTGCCATGTGTCATAACTGTAATTTTTGGAACTCTCGGAGACCGTTATCCAGGTCACTCCGTCCGCCGACGCGCTTACGTTCACGCCTGAAGCTCTGGCCGGGAACCCGTTACGGTTCAGTATTTCAATATGGTCAAGCTGAACCCTTTTGCTGCTGTCCTTTGCGCCAAAATCAAGGGTGTAAGTTCCGTATCCGCCGCCTCCGGCTCTTACATCCGGGAAGGTGGAGATTTTACCGTCGAACAATAAGGGGATCTCGCCCGCATCCAGGGTATTGTCTGAACCGGTAATATACGCCTCGGCTGCCGCATTAATCTCGTTGGCAGTATTCGAAACGAGAATTATCCGGGACACCAGTGTATTGTTTGCACCTGCGGTATAGCTGTCAGGGTAGCTGTATACGGTATCCGCCGGAGTACCGTCTGCCAAAGTATAATCCAGCGAAATGGCGGCATAGCCCGGCTTCGTTCCGGCACTGACGGTGTACTCGGCCGTATAGCTGCCGTTCTGGTGGTCTGTTACCTGTACAGGCTCCCCTTGGATCGCAGCCTGGATATTGCCGATCGGTTCATCCGCTGAGAAGGACAGAACCACTTTATCCCCGATGACCGCTCTTGGCGGAACCGGCAGCGTATCCTGCACCGGCACGGTATTTAGCACCTTGAGGCTGATATCCCTGACCACACCGGCTGTCTCGTAGCGCTCCCCGAAAATATGCAGATCCGCAACAGTAAACGGCTGATCCTCGGTGTAATCATCCTTGTTCAACACTCCTGCCGTAATGTCTTTCAGGCGGAAGTAGCGGAAGCCCGTATCCTTGTATTCATTCTTCACCGTATAGCTGAACCAGCTGGTCGTATATTCTGAGATATCATCAGAGATCCGCACCCAGTTCGTATAATCATTGGAGGCCAGAATAACTGCTCCCTCGGATCGGGCAGGGAATGCTGCGTCCGGCAGCAGCCTGAACGCATCCGGCTTCACCTTGAAGCCTGCGCCGAAATCAATCGTGAACTGCTTCTCATCCGCAATCCAGCGGATCGGAATGCCGGAAGCATACAGGTCAACCAGCGAAGCCATATTGATGCTTGCGCTGTCCGGAGCCCCGGCAGCTATGCCGGTCAGATCAAGCGCCCCGTCATCAAGCAGCGGATTTAGCAGCCGCAACCCTTGTACCGCTTCCTTAAGCTCCAGCAGCGCCGTATTCCGCGCCGCTTCATCACCGGAGCTGATGAGCGCAAGCGCAGCATCATATTTGCTGCGGAATAGGCTATAGCCGGCTGTCTCATACTTTTTGGCCGGATCATAGGCGCTAACCGCATTCGCAATTGCATCACTATAAAGGCTGGCTACCGTCACGGTGACTTCCAGCAGCTTAATGGCGGTTCCGTTTGATACCGTCACATAAAAGGAATAATTGCCGGGCGGCTGCGATGCCGGCAGCTTCCCGGTCAGTACGCCCGCACTGCTGACGGAAATTTCCGCATCCGTCAGGAAGCCGGCATCGTCACCGGAAATGCCATACGTTAAGCTCTGTCCGGCATTGGCCGCTGCGTTAGAGACATCATACAGCAGCTGTGCCGACGGATAGGCATCCAGTCCCAGCGTACTGGTATTTCCTTTGAAGGCCGGCGATTTAACTGTAGTGCTGTTGAGGAGTACATGGTCTAATTCGATAGAATCGCCAGGCTCCCCGGATATTCTGAAATATAGGATCGAATCTGCCTGAAATGCCGTAGCAGACAGAGCAGATAGATTCATAACCGCATATTTCCATTCCCCTCCGGTATCGGGCAGCCGGAACGAAGCAAACGGCTCCTTGTCTGTGCCGCCCTGCAGTGCCAGCGTTGTAATGGCATTGCTCCTGATTCTGACAGCCAGGTCGCCCCCACGCCAGATGCCCATCCCGTAGACGGCAAATAAAGAGCCCTCTGTTGATGCCTCTACCCGGACTGCATCTCCTGTCCGGACAATACGGCTGTCAAACGGGGTGAACCGGGTCTCCAGCTGGTATGGCACTGTCCCCCCGTTCTCCTGGGCGAGTACGGGAGGTACGGCTGTTCCTGAAGCCGCCTCCGGAATATAGAGCCAGGAGTCGTTGACCGTCAGGCCGTACACCTCCCGTGTCCGGTACATGGCTTCGGCTACATACTGAAAGTCGGGATTATTGTCCGTATAGCCTTTTCCATATTTATAGATATAGTAGTAATCCTCACGGCCGCCGAGCCGCCCCCGTCTATCGGGACTTACCGGGGCATTCAAGCCGTCATTAAAGGGCACATCATATCCAAGATTATATTTGTAGTAATAGTTCACTCCCTTGATCAGCCGGTCATTCATAAAGGAATATACATCGACACCGTCAGCATCCGATGATGCTGTTCCTTTAACCGGATCAAGCAATGTGCCTTGAGCGGAAATGATCGCAGCCAGAACGGCCAGACCTTCAATATTATCAAAGGAATGCGGCTGGTCGCGGACCATCTCTTTAACAGCTATAACCGGCTCAGGTAGCTCGTTACCGCTGCTGTCTACCGTAAATTCAAACATAGCATTGGCAATTGCACCGTTCTGATACGGCATTGTCGTGCCGGCATTTACAGTCGCCCACTCCAGAATGCGTTCATAGTCGGCTTTGCTGTCCATGAACACGTAAGAGGATAACGTAGCCATGACCGAGGTCTGATGCTGGTTCAGCCAGTTGGTGTTGCGCTCCATCCACAGCCTGAGCGCCGGCTTCTGGAAGTTGTCGCTGTACTGCTGCGAATATTCCTCCTTCCACTCCAGCTCCTCACGGCCTGTGCTTGTGTAACGCAGCAATTCCGCTGCGGCATTCATCATGTACATGGGCGGTCCCTGCTGAATATGCGCATCCGTCACGTATTTTGCCAGCGACGGGTCAAGGCTTCCCCATAAAAGAACGATACGCAGGGCTTTTTCACGGTAATCTGCATCCCCGGTCATAAAGTACATGACAGCCTGATAATAGGCCGCAGTGGCATCCTGGGTCATCTGATTGTTGAACAGACTGGTGCTGTAGTTGTTATATGAATAATTCGGCACAAGGTGGCTGAGATCTGCCGCCGGATCTTTATCATTTTTAATGGCATAAGATTTAGAAGCAAAGCTGCTGGAGGCAAAAGCGGTATAGTACCCGTACCACGGCTGCTCTTTGTTCAGAATGTGCTCTCTCACCCGCAATAGCTCCTGTGGTGCAACACTGACAGCGGGATGAACAAGCTCTGTCCCCGTATTGTTGATGAATACCGGCAGCGGCTCAGCCAGATTCTGCATCGCAGCCACCAGCTCAGCCGCAACCGCCAGAAGAGCGGCTTGCTCCGCAGCCGGATCGGCCCTAAGTCCCTCAGCCTGCTCCAGAACCTCCAGCAGCCTGCTCCACGTTTCGTCCGAATAGTACCGCTGCCCTTCTGCGGCGATTTTCCGGGCCTGGGCAATAGCTGAGTCCACGCTTGAGGACATATAGAGGGCCTGAAGCTCAGCTGCATTCAAGGCATAATTATAGATCCGGAATTCATCCAGCGAGCCATTGAACAGCGGATCAGCAAACTGGCTCTTCCCGAGGTAATTAAGCGATGGTTTAATTTGGCTAGGTTTAATCGACACATTGGCTTCGGCCTGCTGCTCCCCGTTCACATACAGGCGCGCCTTGCCGCCGCCCAGCGACACAGCCACATGCACCCACTGGCCTGCGGCAAGCTGGGCCGTCTGGACGGATTGCTCGCTCCCGCCGTTCTTGACGGCAAACCGCATATAATTGCCTGTCTTGGGCGTCAGGAACATATATTGGGTCGTGCCGTTTCCGAAGTCGAAGATACGCTGCCAGTCCTTTCCGCCCTTCCAGTTCACCCAGGCGGATACGGTAATTTCGTCGGCAGCCGCTGGCGGAAGAGTGGCCGGCAGGGTCACATAGCTGTCGCTTCCGTTCAGGCTGATCGCCTGGCCCACCCGGCCCTCTGCATAGACCGGGGTTCCGGATACCGCTGCGTCAGCCAGGCCATCCTCACTGCCGGCGTTGCCGTCAAACGGGTAGCGGACTACATTCCCGTACGCAGCCGCGGTAACAGTAACTGCCGCTTCAGCCGGCAATTCACTTACCGGGGCTTCAATATAAGTGGAGTCCGTAACCCCGGCACGTATTCCATCGTCTGACACAGAAGAGGTTAGGACGGTTCCGGCAGACAGCCGATTTGTAGCGCCCGCAGCCTCTGCGGGGAAAACCGGTGTTGCCGCCAAGATAACCGAAACCGCCGCAATTGCACATTTGTACATCCAGCTTTTTAGACTTTTCATTTTTTCCTCCCGGGTTCATTTTGTTGAACAATCCCAGTACTTTCATGAAGGCCCTCTCCTATTCCAGTAAAGCTCTTTTTCTGGTTACTAGTTAAAATGACGCCGGATACGCTCGTATTCGTCAGCCGTAATGGCCAGCACCGTCCCGTGCTTGAAGCAGTAAGGAAAGCTGAACTGCTCATCCGAGCGGACAAACTGCCCGCCTCGCAGCGTGTCGGCGACAAACGGAACATAACCCTGTCCTTCGCCGCGCACGCCGTAAAAGTCGAGCATCAGGCACCATTTTCCGTCTGGAAGCTTGAATGCGGTAGGACCTTCGTACGCGCCAGGCGTAAGCTTAGCCATTTCTGCGGCAAAACTCATATTCTCTGTATAGGCTCCGGTAAGTGTATCTCCATGCTGAAGCAGAATGCCGGCCGGATCTGCCTCGCTTTTCAGGAACCGGTAATACCGGCCTCCCTCTTCATACAGCGCGGAATCAATGATGCCGCTCCCGTCCTTCCTGCACAGCAGCTGCGGCTTGTCAAAGCTTATGAAATCCCTGGTCCGTGTGTAAAAGATCGCTTTATCACAAAAATGATTGGAGGCATGGGCTGCGCTAAAATGAATGACGTACTCATCCCGCCCCGCATCATGGAATACTTCCGGTGCCCACAGGCAGCCGAAGTCTTCATCGCCCAGCCCGACCAGTCTTTCCTCCGACCAGTTCACCAGATCCCCGGATTCCCAGAGTACCAGATGCTTGCTCCCGCTGCGGGCGATATTCGCCCATTTCCCTTCATACCTGGTGTTAAAGCTGTTAGCCAGGCTAAGATCGGTGGAGAGAATATAAAAGGTACCGGATGCTGTACGGACGATAGTGTGATCCCGCACGCCCTTCTCCCCTTTATTGCTCCACAGCACCGGTTCACCGCCGTTCACCTGCTCCCAGTTGAATCCGTCCCTGCTGAGGCCGAAGTAGACCTGCTCCCCGTCCGGCGTCTCCTTCTCCCGGAAATGTACAAATAAATATGCGCTGTTCATGTGCTGCTCCTCCTTATTTTTGCTCCGGCCGCTTGCGTGCCTATCCTCTTTATTCTGCCGCGCCTGCGTCACCGATACCGCGCATCGTAAAGCGGTAGGAATAGCTCCGGTTCGCGTACAATGTAAATTCCGGATGCGTCTTGGCTGACCAGCTCTCATCCCCGCCCACGCCCATCTGCTTATGCAGAATACGTACGGCTGTCTTATCTGACGGCTGAAGCTTATAGGCATGGCTGGCTTCCTCCAGCTCCTCCGCCGTATAGGGCAGAACACTGGTCTCCAGCTCGCTGTCTGCTGTAAACAGCAGGCCTCTGCCTGCTTGATTATGAACCTTCAGCCAGCGGACCCCGGTTTTATTGCCGCATTCCTGCGGCTTCAGATACGGCATAAACTGCCCGGCGGCCGAGCTGCTGAAAACCCCGAGCCGGGCGCCGCATTGGCGGTCCCAATGACTTTCATGCGGACCGCGTCCATACCACTCCAGCCGGTCATATTCAGGGTCCATCAGCAGGGACATGCCCACAGCCGGCAGCTCAGGCAGACCGTCTCCCGGATTCAGCGTCTCTTCAACAGCAATGCTGCCGTCCTCTGACACCATATACCTTACCGTACAGCATGATTGGGCTCCTGTTTCCAGCCTGAATTCAGCGGTAATCTCCCATGCACCGGCCAGCAGGCGTCTGGTCAGCCTGCGGAGGGTCCGCTGCTTGCCGGCCTCGCGCCAGATACCGGCCCGGACCGGCAGCCCGCTGCCCTGGTCGTTGTCCGTCATGGCCCGCCAGAACACCGGCTCCGGCCCCTGCAGCAGCAGTTCCGTGCCTTCGAACTGATAGGAGACCAGCGTTCCGGTCTCCGTGTCAAAGACTGCCTCGAACTGCTTGCCTGTCAGCAGCCACCGGCCGTTCCTTTCAACCAGTTCTGGATTGACCGCTCCGGGGTCGTAAGCCCGTGTGCTGCCTCCGGCCTGCAGCCGTACAGGCAGCTGTGCCCAGGCCACTTCATGGCCTGCCCGGGCCCAGAGCTTATCCTGCTTCAGCCGAAGGCTGACCTCCAGCAGCAGCTCACCTTCCTCTCCCTGCGGCAGCTCCGGCATACGGAGGACGACATTACTCTCTGTCAGCGGCTCAACGGCAATGCCCCCCTGGACCGGCGCTCCATAAGGCCGCCCGTTGAACACAAGCTGCCACACCCAGTCGTACTCATCCAGCCTGGTGAACAGGAACTTATTCCTTACCGTTACTTCCCCCGTTAAGGGATTCCATCCCGTGAAGTCAACGTTCTGGTAGCAGGCTTTGACCTCATCCAGCTTGGGCGAGATTTGCCGGTCTGCGAACAGCAGACCGTTTCCGCACCCGTTCCCGTCATGCGGAGTCTCGCCGAAGTCGCCGCCGTAGCCCAAATATGCCGTACCGTCACTTGTCTGTGTAAGGATCGCCTGATCGATCCAGTCCCAGATAAAGCCGCCCTGAAGTACCGGGTACTTGTCGAACAGTGTGGTATATTTAAACAGGTTGCCGTTGGAGTTGCCCATTGCATGGCTGTACTCGCACAGAATAAACGGCTTTTCGGGCTGCTTCAGCGCGTATCTCTCCACATCTGCCGGGAAGGTGTACATCTGACTCTCCACATCTGACACATCCTCGAACGCCCGATTCAGGAACACGCCCTCGTACTGCACAGGACGGGCAGGATCATTCTCCTTCAGATATCTGTACATATGCCGGAAATTCTCTCCGCAGGAAGCCTCATTGCCCAGGGACCACATCAGGATACACGGATGATTCTTATCCCGCTCCAGCATCGAACGGGCACGGTCGACTACATTCTCCCGCCATTCCGGCTTGCTGCCCGGAACAATATCCTCCTCCGGGTAGAAGCGCCATGTTCCGTGGCTCTCCAGATTGTTCTCGTCGATGACATACAGGCCATATACATCACAGAGCTCGTACCAGGCCGGATGATTCGGATAATGGGAGGTCCGCACAGCGTTAATGTTGTAGGCCTTCATCAGTTGCACATCCCTGACCATCTCCTCCAAACTGACTGCACGGCCCGTATGGCAGGAGAACTCATGACGATTGGTTCCCTTGAACACAATACGCCGGCCGTTCAGAAGCATTAGCCCGTCCTTGATTTCAAACCTGCGGAAGCCGACCTTGCAGCTGACTGCCTGAAGGACTCTTTCTTCTGCGTTACGCAGGGTTAATACCAGCGTGTACAGCTCCGGATGCTCCGCGCTCCATTTGCGCGGACCCGGAACCGTCGCCTTCAGCTCCACAGCGGCAAACGAGCCGCCATTCACGCAGGCAGCAGCACAAAAGTCAGTGCCGGTTACCTGCCGGCCAGCGTTATCCAGCAGCACGCCTTCCACCCGAAGCTCTCCATCAGCGCCTCCGGCATACCGTAGCAGCTTCACGCGAACCTCAAGCTCCGCATCGGCATAGGCTGCATCCAGCTCCGTCCGCACACGGAAATCATAAATATGCTCCGGCGGCGGCGAAATCAGCAGCACCTCGCGGAAGATGCCGGACAGACGCCAGAAGTCCTGATCCTCCAGCCAGCTGGCATCGCACCAGCGGTAGACTTCAACAGCCAGCTTATTCTCACCAGGCTGCAGATAAGGAGTCAGATCGAACTCGGCCGGGGTGAAGCTGTCCTCGCTGTAGCCGACCAGCTCCCCGTTCAGCCATACATAGAACGCGGATTCTACGCCGCGGAAATGCAGGTACACCGGGTTCCCTGTCCATGATTCCGGAAGGGAGAACATCCGTACATAAGAGCCCACCGGATTATAGGCGGTCGGTGCGAACGGAGGCCGGATGTCCTCGCGTTCGCTCCATGGATACCTGACATTGGTGTACTGCGGATAGTCATAACCCTGTAATTGCCAGTGGGAAGGGACTGCAATGTCAGCCCAGCCCGTAACATCATACGCCTGTTTGTAGAAATCAGCCGGCCGCTGCTGTGGATTCTCCGCCCAGCAGAATTTCCAGGAGCCGTTCAGGGACAGCATCCGGGCGCAGGCTCCGGCATCATTCTTCACTGCTTCTTCAAAGGTGTCATAAGGAGTAAAGGACGCGCGGGCGTCCATCCGGTTCAGCTTGAAGATTTCCGGATTGTTGTTCCACTCGGGATAACCGTTAGCGGGAGGCTGATACTGAAACTTTGTGAACACTTCACTTACACCATCCTTTTATCCTTAAATTGTGAGGAGCAGCCGGTATACTGCAGCTGCTATCTTACTCCTCAAACAAAATCCCCCGCACATACTCATTCACCTCAAGCAAGCCCTGCTCCGGCTACAGAATCGTCTGCCCGTTTACCTTGAGGCGCTTGAAGCTCACATGATCGGCGGTCCGTTTGTCATCATAGCCGAAGATCTGGATCGGGTGCGCATTACTCCCGTTATACGAAACATCCTCAAAGCGGATATGCTCAATCCGGTGTCCGGGGACGGGATTATAGTCCTTGTTCCATACCACCCTCAGGTCGATCAGACGGCCTAGCTCGAAGGGCTCGACCCGGATGTTCCGGTATAGCACATTCCTGATTGTATTTTTATCACCGGCATTGATGGCCATGGCCCCCATATAATTCACCTGCGGCTCGTGGTGCTCCAGAATATCAATGTTCTCGAACACGATATCTTCAATAATATCCCCGTCCCCGTGATGGTCGCCGTGGGTGCCGATCATCAGCGGATGGGCAACGTCCGCCCAGAGGATGGAATTACGCACCCGGATGCCGCTGCTGTTCCCGTAATAGTCCCAGCGTGAGCCGTAGATCGCGATGCAGTCATCCGAGGTGCGCAGGAAAACATCATCGATCTCAATATCAGTGCAGGCCATCATATCAATGCCGTCCGACCAGCCCCGGGTGCTGAAGGATTTGAAATTCCGTACGGACACCTGCCGCGACTTGCCCAGATAAATGCTGTAATGAGGCGGGTCCAGCGTAATAATGCCTTCAACCGAGATCTGCTCCGAGAACATAATCCGGATGCCGCGGAAGGCCGAGAAGCGGTGAAAGTCAGACAGGCGGATGATCCCTCTGCATCGTATGGAAACATCGTGCACGCGATCACAGACCATGGAGCCTGCCACCACGGCGCCGCCGGCAATATAGACGGTTATCCCGGATGGAATCCTTAGCAGCGTCTCCTCGATATAATGCATGCCCGGTGCAAAATACAGCGTGTCCCGCACCCGCCCGTCTGTTCCCTCAGCCTGTGCCAGCAGACGGCTGATATCCTCCGTCCGGTGGATGGCCGGCTGCAGCAGGAGAACGTTCTCCTGCTGCGGGTCCGGTGCATCACTCTCACAGGGGTTCGCGAACAGGTGCAGATTACTGAACCGCTCCCCGTTGATTTCAATAGATAGCTTCTGCGGACGGTCCAGCATAAAGGTCAATTCCATGTCTGTCTGCTCAAAAGGGAGGTCCACTGACAACGGACGGATTACCGCCTCATGAACCGGCTGCTTCAGGCTCTCTACCCGTACCTCCACTTTCCCACTCATATCAAAATAGGCCATAGACGCAGAGCGCACATTGTGCATATCCACCTTGACCTCATACACAAACAGCTGCTGCCAGGCTTCCCCGGGAATCCGCACATATACTGCAAAATCCTCCTTGGCGGGTACGTCCGGCGGGGCAGTGTAAACCACTAGTTTATCCATGTTCCCACCATCTTTCGGATTCTATTTCCAAATCCGCCCGGCAGGAATGTCCCTGCCGGGCGGCTTGCACAGCCTGTTATTTGGATGCCTTGAATGCATCCACCTGCTTCTGCAATTCAGCCAGATAAGCATCGAAGCCTGCATCCTTCAGCTGCTTCTGTACTTTTGCCAGATCGCCGCCGATGTCATTGGTCATCCCTACGCTAAGCGGCTGGATATATTGGGTTTTTACCGTCTCCAGATTGGACAGTTCGGTAGCCAGCGAGCTGGTGTCGAAGCTGAAGCCTTCGTACGGATCTGTACCTCCTGCTTCCGAACGCTTGATTCCTTCAGCCTGAAGCTCGTCATAGATGCTTTTCCATTCACCCGGATATTTGACCTGGAGTGCCATATACCCGTCAGCCAGCCCGGTCCAGGCAGGCTTGATATTGTCCGTCGGAATCCCTTCATAATTAATGAAGCCTTCCGCGTCGGCCTTGTAATTTTCACCCTCTACACCATAAGCGAGTAAGTTGTAATAGGTCTGGTCGGTATGCCCTTTTTCAATAAATTTCAGTGCTTCCAGGGCATATTGGGAATTAGCGCCTACAGAGATCATCGTAATCGTGCTTGGCGACATTCTCGGCAGGAAGGCCGGGGCATTGTTATCCATTAAAAAATCATACCAGCCATAGGTTGAATCCGGCAGCGCCTCTTTAAGCTGGTTGATATAGTTGTTGCTGACTGCACCAAAGTGATTGTTGAATTCAAGCGGCTTCTGGTCCACCTTCATCAGCTCCAGCGTTTCGGCAGTCGCATTCCCCTGTGCGGCAAGCACGTCATGATCAACGATTCCGTCGTCATACCACTGCTTGGCCTTAGCCACAGCCTCCTTATATTCTGGTGTATCGTAAATGCTGATGATTTTATAAGGATCATCATAGGCGGCTACAGCATAATCGGCGGCAACCGTATAGTATTTGCTGGCAATCAGCTGGGAGTAAATATTCGTGCCAAAACGCTTGTCATTCAGCATCGGGGTAGACGGATATTCCTCTTTGGCTTTGTAGAGATACTGCTCGGCGGTTTCCAGGCTGTTGATCTCCGGAAGTCCCCACTTCTGGCGCAGGTCCTCACGGTACAGCATGCCTTCCCCGCCGCCGCCCGGCTTGTTGTATTGCGGAATGCCGAATACCTTGCCGTCGATTTTTACGCGGTCGAGCGAGCCTTTGTAGTGCTCTACCAGATCGGGCGTTTCTTCCAGAAGCGGCGTCAGATCGGCAAAAGCGTTCTTGGTGGCAAAGTTGGCAAAATCGGACCAGGCACCGCCGACATAAAGATCATATTCCTTGGCGGCGATAGCCCGGCTGATCTGGTTTTTCTCATCGCCCCACGGGATATAGTCGAACCGGACGCGGATACCGAGATCCTGTTCAGTCAAAGCGTCCAGCTCTTTGTAAAAGTTATCCAGACCGCTTTTCGGCTCGTTCCCCATCGTAATCGCTTTCAATTCAACGATTTCTTTCGGTGCATCCGTTGCTGCCGAGTTACCGGTCTTAGCAGGCTCACTTCCGCTGTTACCGCTGCCCGAATTCGAATTTGAGCAGGCTGTAGACAGGCCCAGCAATAAGGCCATGGATGTGACGAACATTGTCTTTGTGATTTGCTTTCTCTTCAAGCTTAACCCCTCCATTATTAGAACAAGTATATGTTCAGCGGAGAAAACAGTATATACATCTTCTTCGCTTCAAACCGGATTCGTCAGCCGCCTTGGACTGCCGTTTCTTACCCCTTCACACTGCCGACTACCAGGCCGCTGACAAAATAACGCTGCACAAACGGATAGAACAGCAGAACCGGTCCGGTAACCAGCATCGCCGTAGCCAGCTTCATCGTTTCACTGGGCAGCTGCTGGATAATCAGGACATCTGAGCCCTTGACTGCATCTGTTACTCTGGACAGCATCCGGTAGAGCAGGTACTGCAGCCCCCATTTATCCTTATCCGTAATCAGATAGAGGCTGTAGGTAAACCAGTTATTCCAGTAGCCAAGTGCCGTGAACAGACCGATGGTCGCCATAGCCGGCTTGGTGAGCGGAATGATGATCTGCCAGTAGATCCGGAAATCCCCGGCTCCGTCGATTCTCGCTGATTCCATCAGCGCATCGGGAATTCCCTTGATGAAGTTCCGGAACAGGAATACGTTGAACGCAGACATCAGGCCGCCGAGAATAACAGACCAGAGCGAGTGATTCAGATGCAGCACATTGGCTACAACAAGATAGGTAGGAATCAGGCCGCCGCTGAACAGTGTCGTGAAGTAGACGAAGAATGACACCTTATCCCTGTGCTTAAAATCCGGGCGGGAAAGCACATATCCACCCATAGAGGTACAGAGCAGGCCGAGAAAGGTCCCCACCGCCGTTACATAGATGGTTACCATATAGGCTCTGCCGATGGTGCTGCCCAGTGATGTGAAGACAACCCGGTAGGCCTCCAAAGTGAAGCCCTTGGGTATAATCGAATATCCGCTCCGCACAACCTCCGACTCTGTGCTGAAGGAACCGGAGAGCATAATAATGAACGGAATGACACAGAGCAGAGCGCCGATGGAAACCGCCACTACAGCGAAAACATCAAATATTTTTGTTCCGGCATCCTTGCGGATTTTACTGCCGTGCTTATCAACAGCCACAGAACTCACGTGCAATCACAGCCCTTTCTAGAATAAAGAATTTTCCCGGTCTACCTTTCTGACAATGGCATTCACGGTCAGGATTAGCAGCAGGCCGAATACCGATTGATACAAGCCCGCAGCCGTTCCCAGATTGATGCTGAAGTTAACGGTCAATGAACGGTACACATAAGTATCGATAATGTCCGTCGCGTTCAGCAGCAGCCCGTTATTGCCGACGATATTCCAGAAGAGATCGAATTGTCCTTTCAGTATTCCGCCGACCGCGAACAGCAGCAGTATAATGACGGTCGGCTTGAGCAGCGGAAGAGTGACATAACGGATGCGCTGCCATTTGGAGGCTCCGTCCACGTAAGCGGCCTCATAAATGCTCTCGTCGATCCCCATAATGGAAGCCAGATAAATGACCGTTCCATAGCCCAGGCTCTTCCAGATCTCAACGACAACAATGATGATCGGCCAGACCCAGGGGGTGCGGTAGAAGTCGAATTTTTCCATACCCAGCGAAGTGAACATATTATTTAGTACGCCATAGTTAAAATTGAACAGGTTATAAATGATGGAGCCGATGATAACCATCGAGACAAAATAAGGCATGAACATCAGCGTCTGCGAGGTTTTAACGAACCGCTTGAACGCAATCTCCTTGAGCAGCACAGCCATCCCGATCTGGCACACATTACTCAGGATAATAAAAGCCACATTGTAGAGAATGGTATTGCGCGTCAGCTTCCAGATGATCGAATCCGCCCCGCCCTTGAACAGAAACTCGAAATTCTGCAGGCCGACGAACGGGCTCAGCAGTCCCTTGCTGAAATCATAATTGGTAAAAGCATTGTACAGCCCGGCAAGCGGCAGGTAGTTAAAGGCTATAAAATAGGCGAACAGCGGGATGAGCATAAAATAGTAGGTTTTGTGCGCTCTAAAGTCCGCAAATGGCTTAGCTTTTCGTTTAAGCGCTTTCTTATTAATCGCTTTCGAAGCAGCCGGTGATACCTGGTTCATGCAATCACTTCTCCTTTCATCCCTAATTCTACCGCCGTGCCGGCACGGGAAATATCACAAATAACCAAAATTCCTTGCAAAAAAGGATGGTGTTTGCCCCGGTGCTGAGTCCATACAGGCATAAAAAAAGAAGGCCGGGGGACCCTCTTTTACAGGATTATTTAAAGAAATAAAGGTTTACAGATCGACTTTCCAATTACCCATCATATGTGCGGTTTTCGGATCCAGGTAAGAACCGAAGAGACTAGACCGTGTATCAAGGGCAGCCATTTGTTCCATATCCTCTGAACGGAGCTCAAAATCAAAAATATTAATGTTCTCGGCAATACGCTCTTTTCTGACTGATTTAGGAATGACAACGACCCCACGCTGAACAAGCCAGCGCAATACGACTTGGGCGACAGACTTATTGTGTTTCTCTGCCAGCGAGAGCAATACCTCGTTACCGAATAGGTTGTTGAGGCCTTCAGCAAACGGAGCCCACGACTGGTGCTGTACCCCCTGTTCTTTCATAAAAGCTGCACTCTCTGCCTGCTGGTAGAACGGATGCGTCTCGATCTGGTTGACGGCGGGTGTTATTTCGTTATGGACAATCAGGTCCATCAGACGGTCAGGCAGGAAATTGCTGACCCCGATCGCCCTGCTTTTGCCTTCGCGGTACAGTTCTTCCATCGCCCGCCAAGCACCATAGTAATCACCGAATGGCTGGTGAATCAGGTACAGATCAAGATAGTCAAGCTGGAGCTTCTTAAGGGATTTATCAAACGCCAGCTTTGCGCTCCTGTAGCCGGCATCCTGAACCCAGAGCTTGGTCGTGATGAACAGCTCCTCACGCGGTAAACCGCTGCGCTTAATCGCGCGGCCTACCGCTTCCTCATTTAGATAACCGGCGGCGGTATCGATTAAGCGGTAACCGGCCATCAGCGCTTCATACACGGCGTTCTCGCATGCTTGGGCATCAGGAATCTGGTAAACTCCGAAGCCGATGAGCGGCATTTTTACACCATTGTTTAATGTAACATTGTGCATTGTAATTCCTCCCGGTTAAATGTTTAACAGCAACGGCACGTAACCCCTGAACCGGACATTGCAGCAGGGATTTCACCTACGGCTCATTTGCGTTACACTAACCTTAGGTCCTTCGTGTTACACGAAGTCAAGCGGATTCAAAAAAATGAACGGAGGATTTCATATGCATACAGTCAAGGAAGCTGCTCTAATAACGGGACTCACTGAACACGCAATACGCTTTTACACGGATAAAGGTTTAGTGCCCAGCATACAGCGAAATCAAAACAATATCCGGATATTTGATGAGGAATCGATTAACTGGCTGCATGGCATCAAATGCCTTAAACAATCCGGGATGCCCATTGAGGCCATCAGACTGTACGTGACTCTCTGTCTTGAAGGAGAAGCAACCCTCTCGCAGCGCTACGCACTCATGATGGAGCATAAAGAGGACGCACTTGCTAAGCTTGAAGAAGCCAAACAGCATATCGCCCATCTGGAACAAAAAACCGAACTGTATCAGGCTATTCTGGAGCAACGCTCTCCTGATACGATGAATCCGGGCAACTGGGACAAGATCAAGCATATGCATAGTGACGTGTTTTACTCGCCTGCAGCTCCTAAAGCGGATCATAGAGGTTAGATGGAAAGGGAATTTGTTTATAGTAACGAGAACCAGATTTATTCAGTGATCCAACGTTTCATGCAGAAGCAGGATTGCTACGGAAATTCTGTGCAGAAACACAGATTACCGATTTACAGGAGTACACGTTATATTCAAGCTGTGAACCCTTGTATTTGAACATTCTTATCATAAGCCTGAAGTTACAAGCGGCATATTGCGGGAAGAAAGCCTTAAGATATTGTCCGGCTATTTCCTGCATAACAAAAAGGGCTGAATGCTCCTGCATAAAGGGAAACATTAGCTCAATAAAGACATTAAGGCAGCCGATCAGGTGATTGGCTGCTTTTGTTTAACTATCGGGCAGATTAGTTCCAATATGCGGTATAATTGTAATAAGTCTTCATCCTGATAAAAGGGAGGATTACCAATGGAGAATGAGAAGGATCTGGAGATTCAGGAACTTAAAAAACGAATCGCCTTTCTAGAAAATCAGGTTCAGAGCAATAACCCTCAATCTTCAAATATATTGAGGTTCGGCATAACTTTTATTTTAGTGTTCGTGGTTTTACTCGTCTTATTTGGAGTCTTTCAATTTATAACTCCAACCAATTGAACGATCGGGAAACGATAGTTTGTAATACAGAGAAAGCAGCTGATCAATGATCGGCTGCTTTTATTCAGCAAACAAGCAGTTAGTTGAACAAGATAAGTGGAGGTTTTATGTCGCATTTGACGCATATTGCGCAGTAAGTGAGGGATTGTACGATGAAAAAGCTCAGCCCATCGCGGCAGCTCTGAACGAAAAATAAAGTCATACATGTCGCTGTGTTGTTGAACTAACGTTTTATCTTTAGTTGAATGATTAATTACCCTAAATATTTTGTTACCAAAAGCAAGCAAAATACTGTTATTCAATAAGGTAGGGAAATTGCCCTACCTCTTAATTCTGAAGTTAAGAGTTTCTTTTTTTATTTATCTTCAATTTTTAAACCTGCTGCTTCCAAAGGACCCATTGTGATAATCTTCACCAAATTTTTACTCATATGTTTTGGAGAGTAGATCTGATCATTAATTATCCACCATCGAATCATTCCCATTAAAGCAGAGGCCATAAACTCAACAAGTAGATCCATTGGTATTGATAGGTCCTTTTCATAGAGATTAAGCAACAAAAACTCCTGTTTAAAATTACTTTTTATTATTGTTTGTATTTTACTGTTTACACCATATATACCGTTGTTGCCGAGCATCACTTGATAAAAACGAATATTTTCACCAATATTTTCAAATATGTTCTGTATCATTTTTTCTAATTTTGAAATAAGCACTTCATTGTTCTTAACATATGAAGTCGGCTTTATTAATTGAGCTAATTCCTTAAAAACCTCTTCAGTCAGTTTTTCCAATAAATCGTGTTTATCATAATAGTGTAGATAAAAAGTAGCACGATTAATGATTGCATGATCCGCAATATCTTGTATGGTGATTGCATCAAATCCTTTTTCTTCCACCAGGGTTAGAAATGCCTCTTTTATTAATTTACGAGTGCGAATAACACGAAGATCCGTTTTTTTAGACATTTTTCTATCACCTATCTATTTATTTTTTAATTATTAACACTTTCATGTATTCTGTCGTTTAACAGATAAAATATGAAAAGTTGATGATTGAATAATGTAACGAAAAGTTTATCATTAAATTATAAACAACATTATATAAATTACACAACAATATGTTGTTTAATTTGATGAGATGAAATTTATTTGAGGAGGAAATTAAATGGAAACTAGATTTATAATGGGAAAGGTATTCCCCAAAGGTTATTCAGCAGTAGGCAATTTATATAAGGTCGCAACAGAGTCATCTATTGACAAGTCATTACAGGAATTAATGTATATTAGGGCTTCGCAAATAAACAAATGTGCTTTTTGCATCGATGGACATACAAAAAAAGCTCGTTCCTATGGAGTAACAGAGCAAAAAATCTATGCTTTAAGTGCATGGGAAGAGTCAAATCTATTCACAGAACAAGAAAAAGCTGTACTAGCTTTAACAGAAGCAATTACACTTATAAGTAAAGAACAGCTACCAGATCGTATATATGATGAAGTACAGAAATATTTTTCACAAGAAGAAATTGCAGAACTTATTATGGCAGCTATAATGATTAACACATTCAACCGAGTCGCTATCTCAACAAGACTGATTCCCCAAATAGATTAAAAAGAAAATTCACAACAAACCTTTTCTGCAATCAATGCGACTGGTTACTGATTTAGAATACCCAGCGCTGTTAGAAACAGAAATCAGATAGAATAAACCCGACTTCTAAAAGTGAAGTTGGGTTTTTATTATAAGAAAACTACAAATGTAGAAATACATATTATTGATCAATCTTGCCAATCATCGTCCATAAGATTCTCAATCTGCTTCTCACGATCTTCTTCTCACGATCTTCTGTTTACGACCTATTTGTATTGAATGTATTTTGCTGCAGCCTCTTTTAATCTGGGTTAATTAACCAGTGTCATCCTTATTTTTCATCTTTATTAAGGTTATTAACAATATCCTCCATGGTGACTTCTTGAAGAACCTTTTCTAATGCTGATTGGGCTAAAATAAATATGGGTTCAATCGTTTCTTGCAATTGTTTGCCCACAGGACAATCTGGGTTCGGATTTTCATGGATGCTGAATAATCCATTTTCGTTTACTACATTCACTGCTTTGTATACATCAAGCAAGGTGATTTCAGACAATTCCCGAGCCAACTCAGCCCCTGCAATTCCAGGTTTGATTCTAACCAATTCAGCATTTTTTAGCATACCCATAATTCTTCTTATCACAACGGGATTAGTGTTGACACTGTTGGCTATTGCCTCCGATGAATTCACTCCTGTCTTATTTATCTCAAGCAAAGATAAAATGTGAATTCCTACTGAGAAACGACTACTAATTGACAATTCTTTCACCTCTCCTATTTTTTATTATATATGTTAGCTTATTTAAATAAGGTCAATATAAAATCTAGGTATTGACAAGCAATAAACTTGTAACTATTATAGTTACAAGAGGTAGGTGTAACAAGTTTGGTTACATGACGCAAATACATTATAAAGGATGATACTATTTATGGAAAAAGTATTATATATCACAGCACACCCACTTGATGAAACTCAGTCATACAGCATGACTGTTGGCAACACGTTTATTGAATCCTACAAAGACGTTAACCCACAGGATGAAGTAATCGCAGTTGATTTATATAAAGAGTATATCCCCTATATCGACGCAGATGTATTTAGCGGTTGGGGAAAACTTAGTTCAGGTACAGAATTCAGTCAATTATCAGAAGAGGAACAAGCTAAAGTAACACGACTTGCTGAATTGTCTGATCAATTTATCCAGGCTGATAAATATGTATTTGTTACTCCTTTTTGGAACTTCTCATATCCGCCTATTATGAAGGCTTACATTGATGCAGTCTCTGTAGCTGGTAAATCGTTTAGATACACGGAACAAGGGCAGCCTGTAGGTCTTTTAACTGACAAAAAGGCACTACACATTCAAGCACGCGGCGGATTTTATTCTGAGGCACCAGCATCAGAACTTGAAATGGGGCACCGTCATCTCCAAGTCATTATGAATTTCTTTGGTATTCCTTCTTTCGAAGGATTGTTCGTTGAGGGTCACAATAAAGCTCACGATAAAGCACAAGAAATTAAGGAAGATGCTATCCGACGTGCAAAAGAACTTGCTCAAACGTTCTAAGTACAAAAAACAGTTGTTGACGAGCGAGTCAATAATAATTGATTTGGAAAGGAGTCATTATGACTACTGATAAAGAACTTATCTATGCATGGGATGCTTACTGTGGATGGTGTTACGGGTTTTCAAAAACTATCCGCAGTCTTCATGAAAATCACCCCGAATTGCCACTTACTGTTTTGAGTGGTGGTCTATTTATTGGTAATCGAACTCTTTCTATCGGTTCATTCCATCATATTCCAGAGGCAAACAAGCGGATTAGTCAACTTACTGGTGTTAAGTTTGGACCAGCTTACGAGGAACTCCTAAGTGAGGGCAGTTTCGTTTTGGATTCTGAACGGGCAGCAATCGGATTTAACGCTTTGCGTTCCCTAGCGCCTGATCGTGCGATATATCTTGCCTCCGCCATGCAGCATGCATTTTACTACGAGGGTATGAGCCTTAGTGATCCAGGAACGTTTTATAAAATTGCTATGGCTAACAATATTGATCCAGACGCAGTTCTGAAACTATTGGTTGACCTAGCGGCAGTAAGAGCAGCCCGTGCAGATTTCGCAAAAGTAAGGCAACTTGGGATAAATAGCTTTCCCAGCTTACTCCTACGTAACGGTAATAAGTTGATCTCACTAGGCGGTGCTATGAGCATCGAGGAGATTGAAGAACGCTTGACCCAAACAAATGTATTACAAAATACATCAGAGGAACATTGTTCACTGGATAATAAGAACGGCTGTTAAAATCTGTAGAGAAGGAAAGCTCTGATTCTGCATTCGTGCGGGACAGAGCTTTTTTTTAATTAGCGTAAACTGCCAGATAGCTCAATGAAGCTTTTTCATCCAGAGTCATAGAGATTGTTACACAGTACGAAGATATTGTGCAATAAATTAAAGCGTGCAGATTCAACTAACGAGAGACTATAGCTCAGTACAGACAGAGTCAGCCGGGCTCAAGAACCGGCTGACTGACTCTTGTTACGTTAACGGGCAGGATAGTTTAATACCTTCACGAATAATCCAAGTAAATATTCGTAATATGTTATTATTGAAATCCCTTAAGAGCTTAATAAACGATTTGAAAGTAGTGATTTAGTGAAACTAACTGCACTTGAATTCAAGATAGATCAAAGTCACATATTTTTCTCTCATGAACACAGTACTTTTATGACTGAATTTTTCATTGAAACAGCAGACCTCACTTTTCCGACTAGAAATTACAATGGTCTTCCAATTACAACTTTGAGATTTATGTTGAAAGAATTGAGGTTACTAATTTCAAAAAGTAATACAATTTCGGAACGTCATGTATATTTTTATCCTGATACAAATAACTTCATAACATTTCAATTAGTTGACAATGAAGTTTTATCAATAAAATTAGTTCAAAGGAATGTTAAGAATCACAGGAACATAATTTATTCAATATTTTCAAAGGAAGGAAAACTAATATCCAAGAATATTTACTGCAGGTTCAATGAAGTATTTACAAGTATATATAAGTTATCTGAAACACTTGTTTTGAATTTGAAGGATCGTGAAGAAGTCGGGGGAGATTTATTTGTCTTGGAGGATCAACTGAGACTTTCTAAGACTTTATTTAGTAAATTAACTAAGAACAAGAATCAATTTTAAGAGCAACTCAAGAAGTCAGGGGACTTAATATAACACCACATTCACGCTTCGAGACATTCGGCCCTCGGATCGAATCCAACATCATTACGCTAACGGGAAACGATAGTTTGTAATACAGAGAAAGCAGCAGATCAATGATCGGGTGCTTTTATTCAGCAAACGAGCAGTTAGTTGAACAAGATAAGTGGAGGTTTTATGTCACATTCGACGCATATTGCGCAGTAAGAGAGGGATAGGAAGGTCAGGATCATAGCATATTGCGGCAGCTCATAGACTGCCGCTATGTTATTAAACTAAATGATTCCGTTGATTGCTGCCTCAAAAGAGTAATTCACAGTCATTATGCTCCCATACATCAAATAAATTTCCATCAAGGTCTTCAAAAACAAAAAACTTGCCGTAAATGCCTTCATTGCTAATTGGCCTGGTCGTAACTCCCTCAGATGTTAGCCTCATGTGTAATGAGCTAATATCATCTGTAAAAAATGTTACAATCCACCTTTGCCGTTCATTTACTTCAAAAACTGCTCTTGTTTCATTATCAGATTCAATTAAATCAATTATTGGACGATTGCCCCTAAATAAGCTTAAATAATTTCCCCTATCGTTTCTGATGTTAAAACCAAAATGACTGACAAACCATTCTGCAGATTTTTTTACATCTTTAACCGGAATTACATTATATGCGATTCCTAAGATTTTTCCATTTAGCATCTACTCAGCCCTTTTCTTAAATTAACCTCGCTAATTATTTCAAGATGGTTACCCATACTATCCTGCCCGCTAGCTTAAAAGGTTTTTTCATTAAGAGTCATAGTGATTATTGCACAGTACGAAGATATTGTGCAGTACAAGAAAGCATGCTTATTCAACTAACGGGCAGTTTAACGCTATAAGCCCTCGGGATTAGAAGGTAATATTGAAACCGCAGATAGCTTTATGAAAGGAAGATATAGGGAGGAGTATTTATTACGCTTCAAGCATAGAGGATATCACTAAGGATGCATTCCAAGTTATTTCTTTTGGTGGAATGGTAGTCTGGCAAGTATCCAAATGAGCTTTTACAAGCAATCAGAGGATCTCATTCAACCGAGTACACGCGTCAGTCACATGAGTTCCAGCGCTTGAAGACCTTGATGAGTGACGGAGAATTTTGGGTGACAAATAGTGTACGGCTGCAGAATCGAATCGTACATTGGTTAAATTCAGTAGTAAAATACTTGATACTATTAATAAACATACAGAAAGTGGTGATTGCAGTTGAATAAAAGTAGTTCTATGGCTGTCATATCTGATATACACAGCAACTCTTATGCTTTAGAAGCCGTCCTTAATGATATAGATTCACGCGGAATAAAAACAATTGTAAATTTAGGCGATACACTGTTCGGTCCCATCGATCCTATTAAAACTGCAGAATTGCTCATGAAGAGACCCCATATAACTAACATTATGGGAAATTGTGACCGGTACTTGCTTCAAGATCAAATGGATTCATTGACCTTTCATTATGTAAAGCCTTTGCTGACTCAAGAAATAAATCATTGGATTCAAACTTTTAATAGAACATGTATTATTGATGATTTATTATTCTGCCATGGGACTCCTTTATCAGATGACGAATATCTATTGGATGAAGTTTCAATACATGGTGTTGTTGAAAAGAGCGTAGCGAAACTAATGTCTGAACTAGCCTTTGTCGATCAAAAACTAATTTTTTGCGGTCATACACATAAACAAAAAACAGTGTGGTTACCAGATGGCAAATGGATTGTTAATGCTGGAAGTGTTGGGCTTCCAGCATACTTTGAAGACACCCCCCACCCTCATTACATGGAATCAAAGACACCACATGCAAAGTATGTGATTGTAAGCCGAAATGATCAGTCATGGGTTCTCGAGAATATTTTACTTCCATACGATTATGAGTTAGCCGCCCAGAGGGCAGATCAAAACGACCGAGAGGATTATAGTTATGCGATTAGATATGGCAGAGCAAAGAGAATGTAAGAGAACAGGGCAGGAGAATTTTAATTATGGTAAAACCAAAGCAAATAAATAAAGGTGATTGAATGCTCAATCCCACGGTCTTCTTCTATTAATTGGTATTCAATCGTTAAAGCAATATGAGAACAATAATACCAAGGAAGCAGCTGTTCCATGTGATCGGGTGCTTTTATTCAACGATAGGGCAGGATATTTAGTTGAACAAGATAGTGGAGGTTTTATGTCACATTCGACCAAACGAGCTCGTTTTGAGGACTCCAATATAAAAACCAACAGCTGTCTTAAACTGAGAAAAAGAGTCTAGACTACTGTTGGTTTATTGAACTGAATTTTCTCGTTAGCGTAATGCTTAATTCTATATCCAGTCTTTGAAATGATCTGTTACAAATTGAATCTCGCTTTCATAGTGGGCCAAGTGTCCCCCATCAACCATCTTTTGAAAAGCAAGATTTCCTTCGGAGGCTCCATTTCTCAATGTATCGCACATAGTAGTCAATCGTTTGATAATCCACTCACGCAGGTCATAAGGCACGGGGGTTCCATACGATTCAAAAAACAAGTGAATTCGTCGACTGCGCTCCATAGAATGTAAATCTGTTTGGTACCCTACCGTTTTTCCCGAAAAATAATCAGGCGAGAAGCTCGTAAGCGGAATCGATGTATAGAGGGTGTACGCAATGTCCCACATACGTGGACCTGGTCCAGCCATGTCAAAATCAATCAGCGCTACAGGAATCCCCTTTTGAAAGACCACATCGTACAACGCAGCGTCATTATGACATATCACTTCGTAACAATGATCATCACTATAACTAAGCTGCCATTTTCCCTTCGTCATGAGAGTAGAGCCTTCTGTTGCATCATGGAAACGACATAAAAGGCGTGCTAAACCCACAAGTGTTTCATCCGACCACATGTAAGGTTCAAGGTCGGGGTAATCGTTTCCTGGAACTTCCCCTGAAATGAATGTTAATATTTCACGATTAGATTCATCGATTCCTAGGAATCTTGGTGCTCCCTCGAAGCTTTGCTTGTCTAGATGTATAAGTAGTTGGTGAACAGACGGACTCCAATAACCAGTGGGGCGGAGAACAGTATTCTCCTTACGGACAATGAGGTTAACATTTCCGCCCTGTAATACTTCGTCCTGAGTCATTATGCCGTGCTCCTCTTATTTATTTGATATTACTATTCTAATCCTGGTTCACCATAATTATCAAATAAACTGCCTGTTAGCTTAATCCATCGAAAGTCTACTTGACAGAAATTATTCTGTTAGTTGTTACACAGTACGAAGATATTGTGCAGTACAAGAAAGCATGCTTATTCAACTAACGGGCAGGATAGCGTGGAGAAGACCCCGAATATATGAAAAAGAATATGCCTTTTTGAACGGAGAACGGTATGAGGATAAGCTAGGTTCGTAACAGAATACAAGTATGCAATCGATATTGCTTGTTATATGGGGAGATGGTAAATCTGAAGTTATTTATCGATTTGCTAAATCGTAATCGAATACGTCGATGCGAAGCCTGTAGCACTGAGCTTAGTATTTATGCATATTCCTCTGATCAATCACAGATTTTGTACTGTGTTGCATGTGATGAGTATTATATTAGAGCAGACCATAGCTCACCCTTATTTAAGTATGAGGTTCCCGAGGGGCTTTTGAAATTATGGGACATGGACCCTTATCATAGTTATTATACAGGGATTCCAATAAGTGAAGCATATGAGCCCAAGTGGATTAAATTTCTTCGTAGATTATTCAGCTAACGGAAAACCGTAGCTCAGTACAGACAGAAGCAGCCGAGCTTAAGGACCGTCTGACTCTCGTTACGTTAACGGGCAGGATAGTTGAATGATTTCGTGAATAACTTAAGTCGTGACGAATTTACGAAATTCGCAGAAAGACGTTAGCCGAAAGAAGTTCTTAGTTTAGGAGGAGTCTATATGATATTAGAAAAAGTTATCAATAGAATTGTAATACAAAGTGAATATAAGGATTTTGTTGATAAGTATATCGATAATATACTTACCGAATTCAAAGGTACAATTCATAGCATTTATATGTGTGGCTCGATTCCCAAAGGAACTGCTAAACCTTTTAAGTCAGATGCAGACTTTACTATTGTATGTGTAAATCCCAAAGATATTGATCACGAAAGATTGTCAAATATTAAAGACAGGCTATTGGAAGAGTATCCGGTAGTAACTAAGATTGATACGATAATTTGCTCGATGGACGATGTATTAAGTAAACCGAATGAGTGGGGTTTTTGGATAAAGATCATTTGTGTTTGCATATATGGTCATGACGTTGGTGAAAAAGTACCCCCGATAATGATTTCTCCAGCGTTCATTTTAGACTTAAATACAGAGACCAAGGAGGAAGTAGAACATATACATAGTTTACTTTCTAATGCTAGTGATAACACAATGAAAACTAGATATATTAAAGGTTACTCTAAGAGATTAATTCGTGCATTATACTCTTTGGTTTTAGAAGATACAGGTACATGGCAAGATGACATTCTTAAGATGAAAAATGCCATATTAAACTATTGTGAGATTGACTCCGCTTTAGTTGATTATCTGTATGCCTGTTACTTGGATAGTAATGTACTTGTCGAAGAGTTTCTGGGAATCGCAGATGAAGTATATAGCTATTTTGAGAACGCCTTAAATGCAATGGCTGCTTCCAGAACTTCCTTCGGCTAACACCATCACTCTGAGAAGCGAGTGACCACATCCAGCTCCCTAAGCCCGTCGGGACGTCACTGCGTTAGGTGTTCGGCAAGCCTCACAACTATAAGCAGCGATTCTAATTAAAATATAAGACTATCGTGCTCACGAGAAACGTGCTCGACACAACAGCGGCAGCCTAAGACTTTATTTTCCGAGTCTTGTCTGCCGCTGCTTCGTTTACTGGAGAGCCTAATACTCATATTTTCACAAAACACCTATAACAGGAACGTCTATAATGAGGGTCTGTCAATAATTTTGTGTAAACTCTTTTAAGCACAGATTCCCCCGAGGGGGAAGTCGCGAATCTAACGCAAGTGTTGACCGACCCGAT
>NZ_JARXXP010000025.1 GCF_029893965.1 Paenibacillus sp. PastM-3 | reverse complement strand
GGCTGACGAAGCCGAATCGGAATACTTTCCGGGGGCCCCATAACAAGGGCAAACGCATCTTCGTTTCGGATTCAGTTTTCAGGTGATCAAGCCTGGTATGTATATTCCCTGATAGCTCAGTTGGTAGAGCACTCGACTGTTAATCGAGTTGTCACAGGTTCGAGTCCTGTTCGGGGAGCCATCTGGAGAGGTGTCCGAGTTTGGCCGAAGGAGCACGATTGGAAATCGTGTAGGCGCCACAAGCGTCTCGAGGGTTCGAATCCCTCTCTCTCCGTAGTATTACCTCCCTTAAAGGGAGTAAGATTTACAGCATGGCCCGTTGGTCAAGGGGTTAAGACACCTCCCTTTCACGGAGGTAACAGGGGTTCGAATCCCCTACGGGTCACCATTATTCCTTAAATAAAGATTGACTTTATCAGAGGGAAATGATATGATATAAAAGTTGCTGGTTTTGATGGAGGCTTAGCTCAGCTGGGAGAGCATCTGCCTTACAAGCAGAGGGTCGGGGGTTCGATCCCCTCAGCCTCCACCATATATATTTTTTACTGACGCGGGGTGGAGCAGCCCGGTAGCTCGTCGGGCTCATAACCCGAAGGCCGCAGGTTCAAATCCTGCCCCCGCAATTCATTATGGAACCGTGGTGTAGTTGGCCTAACATGCCTGCCTGTCACGCAGGAGATCGCGGGTTCGAATCCCGTCGGTTCCGCCATTAGTATTACAATTTTCTTGGCTCGGTAGCTCAGTCGGTAGAGCAAAGGACTGAAAATCCTTGTGTCGGGGGTTCGATTCCCTCCCGCGCCACCATGATTATTACAATAGAATATGCCGGTGTAGCTCAATTGGTAGAGCAACTGACTTGTAATCAGTAGGTTGGGGGTTCAAGTCCTCTCGCCGGCACCATCTGTGGAGGCTTAGCGAAGTGGCCAAACGCATCAGACTGTAAATCTGCTCACGTACGTGTTCGGTGGTTCGAATCCATCAGCCTCCACCATCTTTAGGGGCATAGTTTAAAGGTAGAACAACGGTCTCCAAAACCGTTGGTGTGGGTTCAATTCCTGCTGCCCCTGCCAATGAAATACTTTAAAGCTTAATATGGCGGCCGTGGCGAAGGGGTTAACGCACCGGATTGTGGTTCCGGCATTCGTGGGTTCGAGACCCATCGGCCGCCCCATTACTTTACAAGTATTCACTTGACTCAATGTAATATCAGTTTAATATGGCGACTGTGGCGAAGGGGTTAACGCACCGGATTGTGGTTCCGGCATTCGTGGGTTCGAGACCCATCAGTCGCCCCTTTTATTATTACAAATGAATGTAAAATGAATATTGGGGATTAGCCAAGCGGTAAGGCAACGGACTTTGACTCCGTCATGCATAGGTTCAAATCCTATATCCCCAGCCATTTATGCGGACGTGGCTCAGCGGTAGAGCATCGCCTTGCCAAGGCGAGGGTCGCGGGTTCGATTCCCGTCGTCCGCTCCATTTTATGGCGCCATAGCCAAGTGGTAAGGCAAAGCTCTGCAAAAGCTTTATCCCCAGTTCGAGTCTGGGTGGCGCCTCCATTGATTTTTAAATGATCAACTGAATACGCCGGCGTGGCGGAATGGCAGACGCGCTCGACTCAAAATCGAGTGGGAAACCGTGGAGGTTCGAGTCCTCTCGCCGGTATAGCTAAAGAGTGCAATGGAGATATTCTCTAATGCACTCTTTTATTTTTATGGACATAACTGCCTATCCCTCTAACTTCAGCAGCAGCTGTTGTATACGTATGGACACACCCGTTGGCTCTTCTTCCATGCCGCATACGATCGAATCTTCAATGACCCCAACTACCCTGAGGAGTTCATTGTTTAATACGTTTTTATTCGCTTTTATCAGTGATTATAGTTTCAAGCTGATTATAGACCCTGTTACAAGCACATGAAGGCATTATTTATCTGATCTGTTTATAGGTGTTCCAGCTTACAATAAGATGTCCGATGGCAAAGACTGCGGCAGCTGCAGCAAAGAGAAGAGAGTGTATCCATAATGCAAGCAGACTGAAATAGAGGACTGGGAATACGGCCATAGGTAAACGAAGCGGGCCCAGCGGTTTAAATAGCATGCCAAATGGTCTGCCGGAACGGTAGTAGCGTACCCAGCACATATAATAAAAGATTAAGCAGATTAACATTAACCAGCTTAAAGAGGTTACGGGCTGAACAGCAATTCTGTGTCCAAACAGGATGGGCAAAGAAAAGCAGCTAATCTGACCGGCCCGTTCCAATATAGTAAAGATTACAGGCGGAGCAGTGATTGATGACGGGACATAACGCGGAGCAAAGAAGATAAACAGCAGATTCGGCAGCAAAATTAAAAGTGGCAGGATAAACCCTATGTAGTGTAACCCCATTATCAGGCTCCGTTCTCCTATTGAATAATGAGTTAAAAATAGCGCAAGGAGCCGCAGGCTGTCAAAGCATTCAGTCACTGCTGTTAAAAGAAGCAAAGCAAAGAGTACTCCACCTGCCGTCGGGGCTGGTAAAGTACTCTAATTTTTTTATATAGGTGCTATAGGGCTCGTCCGCTGCTTAAGGCAGCTTATTGCCGGCGGCACGGTAAATTTCGTACCATTCCTGACGGGTCAGGGTAATGTCAGAAGCTTTGGCGATATCGAGCAGACGCTGTGTGTTTGTTGTTCCGACAATCGGCTGCATGCTGGCGGGATGTCTTAACAGCCAGGCGATGGCGATTGCGGTGTCAGCGACTCCTTTTTCAGCTGCCAGACGATCGATTACTTCATTCAGCTCAGGGAATTTGTCATTGCCAAGGAATACGCCTTCAAAGAAACCATACTGGAATGGGGACCAAGGCTGGATTGTCATGTCGTGCAGACGGCTGTACTCCAGGATTCCTCCGTCATGCACAACAGAAGCGGAATTGGTCATGTTCACATTGAAGCCGGCATCAATCATTCCGGACACCATGATGCTAAGCTGCAGCTGGTTGAAGAGCAGGGGCTGTTTGACGTTCTTTTTGAGCAGCTCAATTTGCAGCGGGTTCAGGTTGCTGACACCGAAGTGCTTGACCATACCCTTTTGCTCCAGGTAATCAAAGGCTTCCGCGACCTCCTCAGGCTCCATCAAAGTGTCCGGGCGGTGCAGCAGCAGTACATCAACATAATCGGTCTTGAGGCGCTTCAGGCTGTTCTCAACCGACTGTACGATATGATCCCTGGAAAAGTCGAAGAATCCGTCACGGATTCCGCATTTGGTCTGAATCAGCAGCTGGTCGCGCATACCCGGGCTTGCTGCAACTACATCTCCAAATACCTCTTCAGCTTTACCGCCGGCATAAATATCCGCATGGTCAAAAAAGTCGATTCCCGCTTCAACTGCACTGTGAATATGGACATCCGCTTCCTGTGGGGAAAGCTCGGCGATCCGCATACATCCTAGAGAGATTTCTGCTACCTCAAGCTGGCTGCTGCCTGCTTTGATTTTGTTTACCACTGTACATTCACTCCTCATTTGTAAGGTTCCTCATTCAGTGTAGACCTTAGAGTTAAGTGTAAGTCAAACAGATTTTTGAAGCGCTTTTAATTGCAGAGAAATGGTGTTACCTTAGAGATGGGCCGTAGCCTTACGGCAGAAGGGAGCTGCAATCTTGGGATACAGCATAAAGACAATATCACAAAAAAGCGGACTGAGCCAATATACGCTGCGTTATTACGAAAGAGAGGGTGTACTGCCTGAAGTATCCCGGGACGAGAATGGAAACCGTTGTTTCCATGATGAGGATCTGGAGCTGATCTCGCTGATCTGCTGTCTGAAGGACACCGGAATGCCGATTGCCGACATTAAACAGTTCATCTCGCTCACCAAGGAAGGGCATAGCTCACTACCCGAGCAGCGCAGACTGCTGCAGGAGCACAAAGTGCACATTGATGAGAAGATTAAGTTTTTTCAGACCTTTGCGGAGAAGGTAGAGCATAAGATTGCTTATTTTGCTTCGCTCGAGGAACAGGCAAAGGCAGAAAACAATTAATTCCAGAACGTGATGAATGTCGCTGATATGCTTGGAAGTATGCCGGAAAAAGCCTGAATTGTTAGGTAATATAACATACAAATTGGCTTTTTAATGACGAACTGCTTAAGTGTCTTGACGGTAATATCTCTGATGATATGATTAGGGTAATTAAGAAAGGGAATTCAAGGATATTACGTTACTAAACATAACATTTGCTTGGATAACTTTCTTGGATGTACTAACAGAATAAGCTCTTGTATAAGCTCATTAATCGGTTTGAGCGTTTCGACCAGGCGACCGTAAATTGCCCCAGGCTACAAGAGGTGCAGGAAAAGGATTTACTGTTCTGTGTCAGGCAAGTATGCCCGGCGCATGTATGGTGTCTACCCTGTACCTTTTGTGACCTGGGGTTTATTTGTTGTGCGCAGATTTGGAGAGCCGTGATGTTAGTACAGTCTAACGGATTACCCTATAAACTTGAAGAAGAGGTGCGTATTCATGAGTTATGATCTGATCATTAAAAATGCCAACATTCCGCAAGGCGACAGACAGGTGCTGACAGACATTCTGGTGAACAATGGAGTGATCGTGGGCTTTGCCAAAGATATTGAGGCGGATGCGGCTGAGGTCATTGATGCCGGGGGCAAGCTGGTGCTGCCGGGCGTTATTGATTCGCATACGCATTTTAATGATCCCGGGTTTACGCACCGTGAGGACTTCGTGACCGGAACGGCCAGTGCCGCAGCCGGCGGGGTAACGATGATTGTAGATATGCCTTGCTGCAGCGTTCCGTCAGTACGTTCAGCGGATAACCTGTTTAACAAGCTGAATGCGCTGGAAGGCAAAGGGATTGTCGATTATGCGATGTGGGGCGGTATTACAGGTGAAGACGTACGTAACAACGTGCTGCCGGAGATTATCAGTGAACAGGTGGCTAACGGGGTAGTTGCCTTTAAAGTATATATGACGCCATCGGTGCCGAGCTATCCGCGTGTAACTGATCCTGAGATGCTGGAGGCTTTTGCCGCTGTATCGCCTACAGGGCTCCCGATCGGTATCCACGCCGAAAACTTTGCCATCTGCGATTATTTCACTAACAAGCTGAAGGGCGAAGGCCGTCTGGACTACCCGGCCTGGGCAGAAGCGCGTATGGCGCTTGCTGAAAAAGCGGCGATCCAGCTCGGTATCAGCTTCGCTGAAGAGACAGGTGCCCGGCTGCATATCGTGCATATGAGTACAGGAGCAGGGAATGAGCTGATCCGTGAGGCCAAGCTGAAGGGAACCAAGGTGACTGCGGAATCCTGTCCGCACTACCTGACGCTGAACGCGGTGGATGCGATGACCGAGTTCGGTACGTTCGCCAAGATTGCACCGCCGCTGCGCACTGCAAAGGATAATGAAGTGCTGTGGCAAGGGCTGGCGGACGGAACGATCGATTTCATGGCCACCGACCATGCCCCTTATGAAATTGCCACTGAGAAGGATGCGCCGGGCATGGATGTCTGGACTTCTTTCCCGGGGATTCCTGGGGTAGAAACACTGGTGCCGATTATGATCAGCGAAGGCTATAACAAAGGCAGACTGAGCCTGTCCCGGCTGGTAGAGCTGCTGTGCACGAATCCGGCAGTTCACTACGGCCTGTATCCGAAAAAAGGGGCGCTTGAGATCGGTACGGACGCTGACTTCACCATTGTGGACCTGGAGAAAGAATGGACACTGGATAAGGACCAAATGCACTGCAAGCCGAAATATACACCGTTCCACGGCATGAAGCTCAAAGGCAAGGTGGATAAAACCATCGTACGGGGCACGTTGGTATATGACGATACGCTGGGTGTTGTAGGCAAGCCGGGCCACGGTGAATATGTGAAGCGCCAGACGATCAGCGAGCTTCCGCGGCTGCTGAAATACTAAACCGAGAGGAACGTGAACCAAATGGGAAAACACGCCATAGTAATCATTGATATGTTAAATGATTTTATTCATCCGGACGGAGCGCTGACTTGCCCGAACGGTGCAGGGATCGTGCCCGCACTGCAGGATCTGATAGCCTTCAGTCATGAAAATGAGATTCAGGTGATCTTCGTGCAGGAAGCGCACCGCCAAAACGATGCCGACTTCCGCGTCCGCCCGGTTCACGCCATCAAAGGCAGCTGGGGATCGGATTTCATCGCCGAGCTTACACCGGATGAGTCGAAGGGCGATTATGTAGTGCAAAAGAGACGCCATAGCGCGTTCAGCTACACGGATATGGATCTGTTCCTGCGGGAAGAGGGCATCGATACGGTGGCTGTCACTGGTGTATGGACCAATGTCTGCGTCCGCTCAACGGCATCTGATGCAATGTACCATACGTACAAGGTAGTGTGCATCAGCGACTGCTGCGCCTCCAAGGATGAGGAGATGCATCAGTCGGGGCTGCGCGACATCGGGATCTTTGGCGAAGTGGTAACGCTGGAGCAATATAAAGAGAAGTACGCGGTGGTAAAAGGCTAAACATAGAACAGTGGTGAAGCTGATCAATTAAAAAACAGCCCCTGTATCTCCCGGAGTGGATTCCGGTGATGCAGGGGCTGTATTGCGGTTTAAGAGAACCGCTGCCGGTACTGGCGCGGCGAAATGCCCTCCAGCTTCATGAAGCTGGAGCTGAAGTAAGGCGCCTGGTTGAAGCCGACCTCCTCGGCGATCCGGGCGATCGGGAAGCTGGTCTGCATCAGCAGCAGCTTGCTCTGCTCGATCCGGTAGCGGAGCAGGTATTCCATCGGCGAGCAGCCGTACTCCCGGTTCATGCAGCGGGCGATGTAGACCGGATGGAAGTTGAGGCAGTCGCCCAGCATGCCAATTGTAATCTCCTCGCGGTAATGGGCGCGGAGAAAGGAGGCCGCCTGCTCCGCACAGGCGGTGGACTGCGACGCGGACCGCTCACGGTGCACGGAGGCGGAGAGCTGCAGCAGCACCTCCTGGAACAGCATCTGCTGCTTGAAGCGGACGGCATCCAGGTGGGCGTTAACCTTAAGGAGCTCGAGCTGGGCGAGCAGCTCCTCCATCCTGGCCGGCTGCAGCAGCGTCATATACTGCGACAGCCGGAGACTGAAGGTGCGGGCATTATACAAGTTGTAATGGGCAGACTCCTCCGTGGTATCCCGTTCACGGGGAGCTTCAGCATGACAGCTTGCAGAACACCACGGACCCGAGGTTTGAAAGTGGAGCCAGTAGTGGGAGCCGTCTTCCCGGCAATCTGCGGTACCGTAATGGTGGCAGTCCGGGCGGAGAATCAGCGCTTCTCCTGCCCGGACTTCATAGGTTCGGTCCTCTTCGCCAACATAGAGACAGCCTCCCGGACCACCAGCAGGTCGAACACCTTAATGTTATGGCGGTTCACATGGCGGAAGCCCTGCGAATAATTCGTAAGTCCGCTAATAATGTAATGTGGCAGCGGAGGGCTGGAAAATTGAAGCAAACTCATGGGATCCTCCTGCAGATCAGGTTTAGAAATTGAAAGTTTAGGTTGGGAATTTGCTACATTTCCCCGAGTATATCACCTATAATTTACTCCTAGCAAGGTAATCTGCAGGCAGGTTACAAGGGTACTATCCAAGAGTGCAGCAGGATGAGGGGGAGTTCATTTAGTGAAACCCAACGTGAAACTGAAGACAGGAAACGTCGGGCTCTGGGTGCTGGCCTGGCCGATCTTTATTGAGATTTTTCTGCAGACGCTGCTGGGAACCGTGGATACCATTATGGTCAGCCGCATTTCGGACGATGCAGTGGCGGTCGTCGGGATATCGAACCAGCTGTTCGGGGCGCTGACAACATTGTTCACCACCTTTGCCGGCGGGGCGGGCATTCTGATTGCCCAGCGGCTCGGATCAGGGCGGCAGGAGGATGCGCGTGTAATAGCAATAATGGGAGTTACAGCAAGTACGGTGCTGGGACTTATCGTCAGCGTCATTATGTTTCTGTTCGCCGATCCGATCGGCGGAGCGCTGAATATTTCCGGAGAACTGATCCCGCTTGCCCATGTCTATCTGACTTATGTCGGCGGCGGTTTATTCCTGGTAGGACTGACCGCTTCCCTGGGCTCGGCTATCCGCAACACGGGTAATACACAGGGGCCGATGTATACAGGGGTTGCAGTCAATGTGATCCACATTATTCTGAATTATATTTTTATCTTCGGGATGTTCGGGCTGCCACAGATGGGACTGGGCGGAATCGCCATCTCCAATGTAATCAGCAGAGGGCTTGGCGCAATAGTCCTGCTGGTGATGTTCTGCGGCGCCTTTGAACGCAGAATCCGGCTGCGGGACTTCGCTACCTTCAAGCGGAAGCTGTTCGGGGAGATTGTGAAGATCAGCTGGCCGCTGGGGCTGAATTCTTCTGCCTGGGTAGTCTCACAGTTGGCGATTTACTCCTTTCTGGCCATGCTGGGAGCAAAGGAGCTGGCGGCACGCACTTACCTGAACACGCTGGAATCCTTCTGCTTCACCCTGGGCTATGCGGTAGCGATGGCAGGCCAGATCCGGATAGCGACCTTGTTCGGCGCACGCCAGCTGTCCGAGGTCTACCGCAGCGCGTTCCGGACGCTGTATATCGGGCTGGCGATTGTCAGTGCTAATGTTGTGCTGCTGTTCGCTTTTGGCAAGTCCCTGCTTGGAATGTTTACGGTGGACGGGGAGATTATCTCGATCGGGGTGACGCTGCTGGCGCTGAACCTGCTGCTGCAGCCCTGTAAAATGCTCAACATGGCCATGGGCAACGCGCTTAACGCTATCGGGGATACCCGCTATACGATGACGATCTCGCTGATCAGCATGACGCTGATCGGGATCGGAGGGTCTTACCTGCTTGGCATCAGCTGGGGCTGGGGGCTGGTCGGTATCTACTGCTGCATGATTGCCGATGAGGCGGCGAGAGGGGTGCTGGTGCTGCGGCGCTGGCGCGGGCGGAAGGTGCTGTATGCAGCAGAGTCGCAGGATGGAGGCCAGCAGGCTGTCCAGTGCAAAGCGGCTGAGGCTTCTTTTTAAACAATTAAAGTTGTAGAATGGGCGATTTACCCCGGTGCTTTCTTCTGCGGAAGAGATGCCGGGGCTTTTTGGCATGCGTATATAGTCCATTATCCTGTGATCCTGCACAAAAGTTGTAAAAGTTCACCCGCAGAACCGCAACATAATACAGGAATACCCTGAACGGCTACTGTTCGGGCGGACGGGGCTTTTCTATACTTGGGGCATATACAGGCATAGGAGAGTGAGGGCTTTGAGACAGCGCAAACACAAGACCGGAACACCGCTGGCCATAGAGCTTCCTTTACAGGGAGGCGGTCCGGCAGCTTCACCGCTGGGGGCTGGCACAATAAAGAAGAAAAAGAAGGGATTTCTGCATGAGCTGATCCATAACCGGGTGCTGTTCCTGATGCTGCTCCCGACACTGCTGTTTTTCCTCGTAAATTCGTATTTTCCGATGGTAGGCGTCTATTATGCGTTCACCCAGTTTGACTTCAACTCCGGGCTGTTCGATGCGCCGTTCGTCGGCTTCAAGAATTTTGAATTCCTATGGAAGTCCGGCACACTGGTGAAGCTGACGCTGAATACGATCGGCTACAATCTGGCTTTTATCCTGCTCGGCAACGTCCTGGCGATTGTCTGTGCGATCCTGCTCAGCGAGCTGCGCGTCAAATGGTTCAAAAAGCTGACCCAGTCGATCATGTTCCTGCCGTACTTTGTATCCTTCGTTATCCTGAGTGTTATCGTCTACAACGTATTCAATTATGATAGCGGTTTCCTGAATACGCTGCTGGCCAGGTTCGGTGCGGGTCCGGTCGATGTGTATAATAAGCCGCTGGTGTGGATTTTTCTGATCATTCTATTTTATCTATGGAAAAATCTCGGCTACAGCATGGTTATCTACCTGGCAGCCATCACCGGAATCAGCGATGAATACTACGAGGCAGCCAAAATCGACGGCGCGCATATTTTCCAGCGGATCTGGTATATCACGGTACCGATGCTGAAATCGACCTTCGTGGTGCTGCTGCTGTTCTCGCTCGGCAGTATTATGAAGGGGCAGTTTGACCTCTTTTATCAGCTGATCGGCAATAACGGGGTGCTGTACAATACAACGGATATTCTGGACACGTATGTATTCCGTTCGCTCAAGGTGACGTTTGACATCGGCATGGCGACGGCTGCGGGGCTCTACCAATCGCTGTTCGGCTTCATTCTGATCATGACGGTCAATTACATTATCCGCAAAATAAACGATGACTACGCGCTGTTCTAGGAGGGGAGAAGAGGTATGCATATCAAAGACGATCATTATACAAGGCTTCTGCAAGGATTAGCGTACGCGGTCATTATTATCGGCTCCCTGGCCTGCCTGATTCCGTTCCTGCTGATTATCTCCGCCTCCCTGACGGCCAATGAGTCGATCATTAAGGATGGCTATCATCTGATTCCGGCGCAGTTTTCGGTCGAGGGCTACAAAACGGTGTTCACCTTCCCGGATGAGGTGCTGCGGGCTTACGGGGTTACGCTGTTTACGACGGTGACGGGTACGCTGCTGGGGCTGTTTTTTATGACGATGGCCGGGTATGTGCTGGCCCGCAAGGATTTTAAATACCGTAATACGTTCTCCTTCTATATCTACTTCACGACGCTGTTCGGCGGGGGGCTGGTGCCCTGGTACATTATGATCACGAAATATCTGCATCTGACGGATTCGTACGGGGCGCTGATTTTTCCGGGGCTGATGACCCCGTTTCTGATTATTCTGATGAAAAACTTCATCCGTTCGGCGGTTCCCGAGGAGCTGTTCGAATCGGCCAAAATCGACGGGGCCGGCGATTTCCGGATCTACTGTCGCATTGTGCTCCAGCTGTCGATGCCCGGCATTGCAACGGTGGGTCTGTTCCTTGCCCTGGCGTACTGGAACGATTGGTTCTCCTCTTCACTGTTCATCAATGATCCGCATAAATATCAGCTGCAGTTCCATCTGTACAATGTCATCAACTCTGCGGCGTTTATCGCCAACATGGGCGCGGGCACCGGCGTCAGCCTGGGCAGTGACCTGCCGACGGAATCCACCAAGATGGCCATGGCCATTGTGGTCACCGGACCGATTCTCTTCCTGTACCCGTTCATCCAGCGGTATTTCGTAAAAGGCTTGACGATCGGGGCTGTAAAAGGTTAGAACCGAATAGTGGAGCACGCTCTTCAAGGGTGTGCCTGTTGTCCGGCTGACATAAAAGGAAGTTTTGCAAATCAGGAGAACAAAACTTTTAGGAGGGTTCATGATGACAAAGAAAGCAGGCCGAAGATCTCTGGTTACGCTTACAACGGCGGCGCTGGCCTTATCGCTCCTTGCAGGCTGCGGAGGTAACAGCAACGGCGGTAACAGTGCAAACGGGGCAAACAGCGGAGAAGGCGGCAATGCGGGTACTCCTGCGGCAACAGAAAGCGCCAGTACAGCGGCCCCGGCAGAGAGCGGAATCGATCCGTCGAAGAAAGTGGAGCTTCAGTTCTATATGCTCGGGGATGCGCCGAAGGATCTGCCAATCATCCAGGATGAAATCAATAAAATGGCGCAGGAAGAACTGAATGCCACCGTTAAATTCAACTACACCAGCTGGACGGACTGGGATCAGAAATATAAGCTGCTGCTGTCCTCCGGGCAGGCGATTGACTTGATTTTTACAGCGGATTGGACTCAATACCAGTCTTATGCGAAACGCGGCGCGTTCCTGGCAATAGACGATCTTCTGCCTAAGGCTGCCCCTGAGCTGCAAAAGTTCGTCCCGGAATCGATGTGGGAGGATGTGAAGGTTGACGGCAAAATCTACACGGTACCTGCGACTTACAAGGAGTATGTAACCAACGGCTTTGTGTACCGCGAGGATCTGCGCAAGAAATATGATCTGCCGGTGCCAAAGGATCTGGCCAGCTATGAGGCGTACATGGACGGCATTGTCGCGAACGAGCCGGATCTGATGCCGATGTCCCTGAACAGCGATATCGGCAATAATCTGCACTACATTTATACGGAGCTTAACAAAATGGTCGGCGCGCTCCCTTACGGCATGGGCGTGAAGTATGAATCCCCGACAACCGTCTACTCCTACTGGGGCTCGGATGAGCAAAAAGAAGAGCTGAAAACGATGAAGCGCTGGGCGGACAAAGGCTTCATTCCTAAAAACGTGCTGAACATCAAGGACACGATGCAGGACCCGATTACTTCCGGCAAAGCGGCCAGCATGTTCGGGGATAACCCGACCCGTTATAATGACATGAAGATGAAGATCAGCACGACCCATCCCGAGTGGGAGCTGGCGTATTCCCCGTTCGGTCTGACCACCGGTTATGCTACGCCTGTGCATCCGATTCATAACGGTTTTGCGATTCCGAAGAGCAGCAAGAATCCGGAACGCGCGCTGGCCTTCTATGAGAAGCTGGTGCTCGACAAGCGCTACAACCTGCTGACGCAGTACGGTATTGAGGGTAAGAACTACACCGTTGAAAACGGCTATTACAAGCTGGTCGGCACCAGTACCAGCAACGGCTTCTCCCGTGAAGGAATGAACGGCTGGGCCTGGCGGAATCCGGAATACATGCTGTTTGACCAGGGCTTCGACGGAGTAAAGGCAATCTTTGATGAGCTGGATAAAATCCAGAAGCCGGACCTGTTCCTCGGCTTTGCTGAAGACTACTCCTCCTACCAGGCGGAAAAAGCAGCGCTGGAGCAGGTTGAGAAGCAGTACCTCTTCCCGCTGCAGGCAGGGCTTGTAGAGGACATCGACAAGGGGCTGGATACCTTCCTGCAGAAGGCCAAACAGGCCGGTCTGGAGAAGATCCAGGCGGAGTGGACGAAGCAGTGGAATGCTTATGTGGCGGAGAAAGGGATTAAATAACGGAGGATGCCCCGGAGGCCCATGGCCTTTGGGGCTTTTTTGTTGCTGGATGCGTGGGAGCTTGCAGGGGCATTTTGGTGGTTACGCAGCTCCAGGGAATGTTTGGACTTCCGGCCGCTGTTATATTTGGATTTCCTGATTTAAACCGCTGGCTGCGGTAGAAATCCAAATATAAAGGCGGACGCTCCGCTCCTACAGTTCCAAACTTCCCTTCCGCTGCTCCTCACCTTAATGGTGGATACAAGCTCTCTAAGACCGCAAGACAGCAAAGCCCGTCAGCCAGCGGCCTCCGGGGCAGGGGAGGGAGTAGCAGGGAAAAGCCAGTCTCCGGTAGAAAATGGAGACTGGCTCTAGGAAAGTTGGTGTGGCTGGGGATGGAGAGCTTGGTTGGAGGTGGTATGAGATGCGTCAGAAATTGAGCAGAGGATAATATTTGTAAGGGAAAGCGGGCAGCTCAGAGACAAACAGCTAATCTACGATTACTTTTGAGGACTGGCCCAGATCAGATGAACCATGCCCTGCCAGTGGCTCTCCACCTTGTTGATGGTGAGGCCGGATTCACGGACCAGGCCTAAGATGTCACGCGTATGGTGGCAGCCGTAGATCCGGTATAGCAGGGGATTCAGTGCCCGGAGGGCCAGGGAAAGAGCCGGGTTCGCGCTGATTCCATGCTCCATGAGCAGGATTTGCCCGCCCGGTCTGCACCAGCGGCTGAGTTGTTCCAGTACCGGTAACGGGCGGGCGTAGCTGCAGAACGATAATGTGGACACGATGGTATCAAACGAATGATCAGGGAAGCTTAGTTCTTCTATGTCCGAGCAGATAAAGGTACTGTTAATTGGGTAGCGGGCTGCCGCTTGCCTGGCCTTCTCCAGCATCGCTCCGCTGAAGTCTGCTGCGGTAAGCTGTATGCCCGGAGGATAAAACGGAAAATTGGCGCCTGCTCCTACCGCCAGCTCAAGTACTTCGCCGCGGGCATGGCCTATGAGCCGGCGGCGCCAGCGCGTTTGCTGTGTATCTTCTCTCTGGTTGTCGTACCGGGCAGCCTGCTTGTCGAAGATCCGGATCAGCTTTGGCTTTTCCACCTGCGTGTCCCCCCGTTCCAATGGTATATCCATTTATTGTGCTGCAGTTTAACTTAAACGGCAATAATATTCGTTACACTATAGCGGGTGTGCAGGGAACAACGTTAGGCGTTCTTAGTACGCCGGTAGTCGCTCGGAGTCTTGCCGAAGCTGCGCTTGAACATCCGGTGCAGATAGGAGCTGCTGGTGAAGCCGCAGCGCTCGGCGATGACGGTTACCGGCAGGTCGGTATTCTCCAGCAGGCTGCATACCTCGCGCATCCGCACCTCCAGGATCACATCGACGATGCTGTTCAAGGTCTGTTGCTTGTAGAGACGGCTGATATAGATCGGCGACATGTCCAGCTCATCGGCAATCTGGTTAAGGCTGAGATTCGGCTCCCGGTAGTTATCCTCAATTTTCTGATTAATCAGGCGGATCAGGTCATGCTGCTTGGCATTTTTTTTCTCGGACAGCTGCTCCCGCATCTCACTGAACAAGGCGGCAAAGGCGGCCTCCAGCTCGGTCACGGTTTCTATGGAATCCAGGGCAGGCAAAGCTGGTGTACCGTCGCATTGTAAGCGATTACGTTTTTGGACGGTGCTGATGATTTCTTTTATCGTCACACTAAGTCTTGATACGGCCAGCTGCACGGTATGGAAGGGATACTCCTGCGTTTCACGGATAATGGAGCTGAAATGCTCCATAGCGTCCTCTACTTTGCCGCACATCAGGGCATCGGCGAGGCGTTTTTCTTTATCCGTCGGATAATGGTACGTATGATTCTGAAGCACACTTATGGACTGCGCACTGATAATACACCCGTGTCCATAAAACAGGCGGTGATTTGAGGCGTCTCTCACCTGCTTATAAAGCTGGTGCAGCTGCTGGGCGTTCCGGTCAATATGGCTGTAGGTGAGCGTCAGGCTGATTTTCAGATAATCGGAACAGGCCTGCTGAAGCTGGCGCAGGAGCGTCTCAATCAGCCCGGTATTGGTGTATTCGCTCGGATCAATGATGTTCAGGAGCACAAGGATGCCGTCATCGTTCATATCAACCGTTTCGACCCGGTAGGTCTGGCCGCAGATTTCCGAGGCAATGTTCATAATCGCAAATTTGTAGGCGAGCAGGTAGGAGGAGCGTTCATCCCTCAATTCCCTGTAATTGTCGATACGCAGCAGGATCAGCCGGTAATCGTCATTAAAAGTGAAATGGATGCCAAGCTGTCTCAGCTTCTCCATTTGCTGAATCGACTGCAGCGGCTTCAGGCCGAGAACGAGATCGCGCATTGTATTTTGCCTGATGGTGAACATGCTGTCCCGTTTCTCGGATTCCAGGATGTTCATCTCCTTAACAATCCGGCTGATCGGCAGATACAGCGTTCTGGAGGTGATCCAGGATAATCCGATTCCCCCTACGAGGATCAGTGCCGCAATAAGCAGGGTGGCATTACGAATGCTGTCCGTCTGCCTGGTGATGACATCATACGGCGTGATCCTTACATACTGCCAGCTTAAAGCATCCGGTGCAGTGTAGGAGATCAGCGAATTTACGCCGGCAAATTTTCCGATAAAATAGCCCTCAGCATCTCCCTTGATTTGCTGCTTCACCCATAGTGACTCTTCAGGCTCGAGCTCCTGCTGCTCCAGGCTGTTGCCGGACAGGAAGGACCCGTTATCAGACAGGATAAAGGTAGCGCTTGCAGAATCTGCCGGCGTGTTGATTTCCTTGTTGATCCAAGGTGCTGATATGTTAACGATGACTGCCGAATTAATCGACCGGTCCCAGCCGATGGCATCATAACACAGAAAAGTATACGCCCGGACCAGGTCATTCTCCTTGGCGCCGTTGGAGTAGACGCGGGGAATCGGTGTGAACGGCTTGTATTCCTCGTAATGGTTCAGGATATCAAGGATGCCCTTATCCACCAGCTCCCGCTCGGTAAAAACACCATTTTGGCCATGGGAGGAGGCGATGTAGAGCTTGGCGCTTTTTGGATTGTAGACATAGATGGACTCAATATAGGGCATAGAGCTTAAATAATTCCCGAGCTCTGACATGGCGGCTGTGACGTCATAGATGTCGGGCTTGTCATAGAAGACGATTTTGGAAATGGTGCTGTTGCGGTAGATTTGAAAAGAAAGCGATTGGGCTGCCTCGTTCATGTTCACAACCTCTTTGCTGGTCTGGGTGAGATTGCTGAGGTCGGAACGGAAGGCCTGGGTTTTTTCGACGCCGATGTAATAGTTGTAATAAATAATGGTGGAGGCAAGAAAGGTTAAGGATACGCAAAGCGTCATGCTGACCAATATCCGGCTGTACAGCGCTCTCCGGTTACCGAGCTTGTTCAGTCTCATTTTCATCCCCCTGAATTCATTCTGTGTACCTGCAGCCAGGATGGCATCTGTATTGTTCACAGTATAAGTATAAGCTTCACACGGTGAACAGAACAGTGCAGCAAGCTGACAACAATGCACAAACCGGAATTCCGGGGGAGTGAACAAATGTGAGATTCCTGTACAAAAGCGACTATATAAGCTGAAATTAAGCATGAAAATCGGATGGTGCTTAAGTGAACTCTATTTATACCGTAATCTGCATCAGCAGCGGCGTGACCTTATATCCGTTGACCGGAGCCAGATCCTGCGAGCAGGAGGAGAGGGCGACAATTACATCCGTCAGGGCCAGCAGAGCCACATAATCACCGGGCTTCGAGAGCGGTTCTTCAATCACATAATCCAGGTTCTCGTCCAGCGCGTTGTTCATAAACCAGTTGATCGGATCGGGCAGCTCCCGGTTCCCCAGGCCATACTGCTGCAGTGCCTTCTGGAGGTTATCATGACAGTTCGGATGCTCCTCCAGCCCGAAATCCACCTTGTAGCGGTAATAATCACACGCCGGGAAAAAGAAATCATGCCGCCCCACCGTATCCTGGGTCAGTTGCATGAGCGGCTGCCTGCGGTTGCTGTACAGGCTGTCGCCGATCTTCAGGCGGATGCTGCTGAGCGAAGCCCGCATATGAACAGGGGAGACATGCTCATCCGGATCAGCGGCATTGTAGCAGACAAAATCACCGACCTGCTTGCCTTCCACGTCGATAATATAGAGCGTCTGGCCTTTGCGGACGAGTGCGCTTCTGCCTTCGTAGGCCGGGACGTGAATTTCTTCGATTAATGCCTTGTTTATCATCAGCTTCACCTGCTTAATCATTTATTCAATGAATACTGCTACAGCCCGGATGGGGGAGCCGGTGCCTTTGCGGATTTTGAGCGGGAGCCCGAAGTAGAGGAAGCGCTTCTGCGCGATTAGGTCGAGGTTGCACAGGTTCTCGGTGTTGGTCAGCTTGTATTTACGGCAGATCAGATGTCCGGCAAAGGTGGTGTCCAGCGGATTATCGATCGACGGTGCATCAATGCCGATGTTGACAACGCCCTGCTGTGCCAGCCACTCAGCCGCAGCGTAATCCAGCCCGGTATAGCGGGTGAGCCACTCCTCGGTACCGTAAGCGCGGTTATAGTGTCCGGTGTAGAGCAGCACGATGTCGCCTTTATCGAGGTGGAGATAACCTTTGCTTAGCGCCAGCTGCAGATCGCTGCGGGTAATATAGGCATCCGGTGAAATATGCGAGAGATCAAGGCAGACAGCCGGGCCGTAAAAATACTCCAGCGGCATCTCGTCAATCGTCGCCCCCTGCGGGTCATATTCATAGACGGCGTCGCTATGGGTCGGTCCATGCTCGTTGATAACCAGGTTATTCGTAGCAAAGGCAAAGCCGAGCTTCTGTATGCTCTCCTCATGGCTCATATTCGGAAAGATCATCGTCTTCTGATGCGGCGGAAACACCGGCATCCCCTGATAGATTTCCTGGGACAAATCAATTACCTGGATCCCCATGGAAGAAGCCTCCTTTTGTTTGTTATGGCAAAAGCAATGAGCTAAACCGGCCGGTTCCGGCGGGTGAAGCGCTGCTTGAGCAGAGATGATAAACAGTGAAAGCTCCAGTGCCGGTCAGGCCAGCGGAGGCAGAACGGTGAAGGCGTCCGCATCGATCAGGCCGATGTCAGTGATTTTCCATGCCGGGCTGGTGACGAGGGAGAGGAAGGAGAGGTGCATGAACGGCACATGCAGTGTACAGCCCAGCTCTTCGCGGGCCAGCCGGTGCAGCTCGGTGATTCGCGCGCTCATCTCTTTGCCGGTCAGCTCATCGGTCATCAGGCCGCCGATCCGCAGCGGCAGGTCACCGACCACCTTGCCGCCCTCAATCATCGCAATCCCGCCGTCCATGGCAATAACCCGGTTGACGGCTGTCACCATATCGGCGTAATTGGTGCCGGTGACAATGATATTGTGGGTGTCATGGGCCACGCTTTCGGCAATGGCCCCGGCCTTCAGCTTCATGCCGCGGACAAAGGTTTTGCCGATTTTGCCGCTGCGGCCGTGCCGCTCGACGACGAGCAGGGGCAGGAGGTCATTGTCTACCGAGGGCTGGACGACACCGTCTTTGACTGGAGCGGTGTAAATGCCGGCTCCGGTCAGATTCTGATCCGGGATCACCTCGATAGCGCGGACCCGGACGCTGCCGTGTGCTCCGCCGGAGGAGAGCTGCAGGTCTGTAAGCTTGACCGGTTTCCGCTTGACCGATTTTTTGACGGATTCAGGGTAGATATAAGACGGAATGTCACGGGTCAGCTCACCGTTCTCGGCGAGTTTGACTCCGCCGATATAGACCTGGGCAATGGTCATCTGCGCCAGGTCGCTGATGACGGCGATATCGGCTTTTTTGCCGGGAGCAAGCAGTCCGATGTCCTGGAAGCCGAAATGAGTGGCGGGATTAATCGTAACCATCTGAATGGCTTCAACCGGATCAATGCCTACGGCGATCGTCCGGCGGACAATGTCGTTCATATGCCCGTACTTCAGCAGGTCCTCAGGGACCATATCGTCGGAGACGAGGATTGCTCGCCGGGAGTCCATTCCTTCCTCGGTTATGGCCCGGATGCATTCAGCCATATTGCGCTGCGAGGAGCCTTCACGCATGAACACGCTGACCCCGTAACGCAGCTTCTCCATCATTTCTTCTTTGGTGGTTGTCTCGTGGCAGGAGACATGGCCGCCGCCGCAGATAATATGAGCCGCCAGCTCAGGGCCGGACAGACCGGGGGCGTTGCCCTCGATGGTTTTGCCGATGGACTGGGCGTAAGAGACAGAAGCCAGCAGATCATCTATCAGATAAGGCGCGTTGTTGTACACCGGATGGACGTTGCTGAAGCCCTGCAGCTCACCGATGCCCTGCACGTAATCATCGTTCAGCAGGTCCTGCATATCCTTGGAGGTAATATCTGCGCCTGCTGTTTCCAGACCCGGCACATCGGGAGTGAGACAGGGGACGGTAAACAGAACACGGTTAGGCAGCGTACGCGCCTCATCAATCATTGCCTTCATGCCGGGCACGCCCAGCACGTTACCGATTTCATGCGGGTCAGCTACCAGGGTGGTTGTTCCTGTAGGAATGGACAGCTTAGAAAATTCTGTAACCGTCAGCATCGCGCTCTCAAAATGCATATGGGAATCAATGAAGCCCGGGCTGATGAATTTGCCGCTCACATCCTCGACGACAGTTGCCGGGCCGATCAGCTTATCGGCCATGCCGACTAGCAGGATCCGGTCGCCTTTGACAGCAACATCGCCGGAATAAATTTCACGTGTAATCACGTTGATAATATAGCCGCCCTTCAGCACCAGGTCGGCATAAGCGCTGCCGGAGAGCAGTACATCAATCATCCGCCGGCGCTGGACAGCATCTTTTATTTCAGTTGTTAGCATCTGCTACACACCTCCTGGCTTGGCGCAATCTATACTGTCTACGATTCCGACAATCGCGGCATCAACCGGGGCATTCGGCTGCTGTGCTGCTCTTGAGGCCACGCTGCCCACCGCATAAATGATCGTTTCGCCGATCCCCGCGCCCACTGTATCAACCGCAATAACCGGCTGACCAGAAGGTGTCCGGTCGGGTAGCACTGGCTGAACGATCAGCAGCTTGGCGCCGATAAGATTGTCATCTTTTCTCGTTGCAACGACATGCCCCGTAATGATTCCCAGCTTCATGTGATTGTCACCTCGTATGCTTGATGGTTGAACCGGTTGAATCTAAAGGATAATCTCAATGCCATACTGCCTGGCAAGGTCAGCGGCTAATGGAGTGATTACCGCCGGAGCCGGGGCATGAATGGACGTCCGGCCGAGCTTTACTGCGTCCTGAATGTCCTCAGCGGTCAGTACCTGCTTGCGTTGCCGTGACCGGGCAGAGGTTATCCAATGGTCCACCTGATCCGGTTCAAGCAGTGTGATACCGAAGCCTTCAATGGCTTCCAGCTTGTGCTTCATGGCTGCCTTCAGCCCGGGAGGGGCATGCAGCAGGCCTTGCTCCCCCCAGCGGTAATGGCCCGGCTCGGCCCCCAGAGTCAGTGCCCCGGCAGGCTTGCCGGCACAGATAAAGCGGATCATCAGCTCCACATAAGGATCATCTGCATCCAGCACGGATAGGCGGGATAGCAGGGGCAATGAGAGAACCGGAATGAACAGAAGATCAGCAGCGTCCGGTGCAAGTGAGTGGAGCGCTGCGGAGATGGTAATATCGTCGATCCCTGTTTTTGCCGCCAGCTCCTGAGCAGTGTGCTTCTTGAGGAGCTGCTCATCTGCGGCAAGCTTCAGCCTCAACCCGGAACGGTTCAACTGCCGGATAGCGGTGTAGCCTTCCTCCATGCCGATGAAGTGGCCGGCCAGCAGAACGAGGACCCGGGGGAAGTCCTTATTCAGCTCCTGCTCCCTGGACCGGTAGGCCAGGCTGAGCAAGGTATTGGCTGCAACCGTACTATGCCGGCTGTCCATGGCCTTGATTATTCAATGCCCTTGGACAGAAGGGCACGTTCAACTTCGCTGTGCGGACGCGGAATAACATGCACCGACACCAGCTCCCCGACACGTTTGGCTGCGGCTGCTCCTGCATCAGTAGCTGCCTTTACTGCACCGACATCTCCGCGGACCATCACGGTTACGAGACCGAAGCCGATTTTTTCGTAGCCGCAAATCTCTACGTTAGCTGCCTTTACCATTGCATCCGCAGCTTCGATTGCGCCTACCAGACCTTTTGTTTCGATCAAGCCGAGTGATTCTCCCATGTGAATAACCTCCGTTAATTTAAATTTAGGGTTAATGCAGTTTGAATCTGCTGAATTCGTTAGTCCGGTGAGTCTGAAGACATACCTGCATCCTGTGAGTCTGGTGCTTTGTCTGTTCCGGCTGCCTGGTCCGGTTTAGCGGGGCCTGTATTGGCCGGCTTCGGAAGTGCGGCAGCGGCCGAAGCAGCAGAAGCGGGCGGTGGAAAGGCAGCAGTTGCAGGAGGAGCGGCAGCAGGAGTATCCATAGCAGATGCAGAGGTAGCGGAAGTGCCATCAGCAGCCGGGATAGCAGTACCCTCTGGCAGCAGATAGTTGCCCAGTATCTTGCCGGTTACATCACTGTGGGCCTTGGCAATGACATGGGCGGATACCACTGTGCCAATCCGCCGGCCTTCTGTCTGGCCGGCTTCAACAGATGCGGTTACAGCAGCGACATCGCCGCTGAAATGCAGGGTAACACCCAGCGAGCCGCCGACTCCGATGACCCTCTCAACAGCTACGAGCTGCACATCCGCTGCTTTGAGTGCGGCATCTGCCGCCGAGACGGCGGTGGTGAACCCCAGCGTCTCGATTAAACCAAGTGCTTGCATACAGAATGCCTCCTTGTTCTTTGATTTGCTGTGCGGCAGCGCTTAAGCTCACCGGTGCGTAGCGGATAAGCCGGCAAGCTCCGGCGCAGCAGCAGCCATCTGCCCGGCGGTGCCGGTGAGAATACAGTAGCCGCGCTCTGTGCGCAGGCGAAGGCCTGAGCCGGAATTACGCTGCAGCCACTGCTCCGCGATGCCGATGCTGTTCCAGCGGGACGAACCGGCCACTACGGCAACGGCTTCCTGCGGTCCGCCGCCAAAGTAACGGCGAAGCAGCCGGCCGGGCTCCCGGCTGATCCACACCCGGACGGCTGAGCCTGAGCCTTCTTGCATCCGGGCGGTGAGCGCTTTGAGCTTATCAGCGATCACACGGTGATCTGCGCCGAACAGCTTGAGCTCAAAGCCGCCGCCGTCTGTGCTCCAGCTGATATCGGCCTCCAGGCCGGAATCCTGCGGGAGCAGCTCTTCGGCGGCAAACAGCTGGCCGGGGTGGCAGTTCGGTGCGCTAATGACCCCGGCTGCGCTGTCATTCCGGCCCGGGATGCCGAGCAGGGGCCGGAGTTCATCGCGGATGCGGGGGAACAGCCAGACCTCCATATCGGCCGCAGGGAGGCGGAGCGGCTCCAGCGGGTCCTGCGCTTCTGCCGGGACGGACGATTGCGCAGTGGGGTCGCCCGAGAAGCCGTTATCCTTCTGCTCCGGCCAGGATAAGGTTCGCTGCAGCAGCGGGGACAGGTAGTGCTCCGCGAAATGTTGTCCTGGTTCGGACGATTCATTAACCGGTGTATGCCCCTGAGAGGCGGGCTTTCCTGCTTGAGCTGCTGCAGCCAGGATAGACCCTGAGACCGGCAGAGGCCTCTCAGCTCCAGCGGCTCTAGCCATGGTGGCGCCGCCAGGAGCCTGCTGCTGCACACTGCCGATAGCGGCAGCTGCTTCGGCACCAATCGAGGCCAGCCGCTTGGCCGCCTGCTCCTTCTGGTAATTGGTCCGTTTAAGCGGAAGCGTCAGCCCCGGCTTGGGGCAATTCCCGGGAGTAGAGCAGGTATGCAGGCAGTTTTCTTTGCTGCCGGCAGTGCAGGCTACAGCAGTGGCAGCCGGACCTGACGGAGCCGGATTCGCAATACGGTTCCGCTGCAGCACCTCGGACACAACATCTTTCATAAAGCTTGACAAGGGTAATCACCTCCCTGATAACTTGAATGCGGACTGCAGGCTAGAGCAGCATTCTGGCGAGATCGGCATGCGGGCGCGGAATGACGTTGGAGGATACGAGCTGCCCGCCGGTCTTCGGATAAGCGGCAATGCCGGCATCGACTGCAGCCGTTACTGCTGCGACATCGCCTTCGACAATAACGGTAATAAGGCCTGAGCCAACCCGCTTGAAGCTGGCCATCCGCACATTGGCGGCTTTACACATGGCATCCAGCGCTTCCAGCGCCGGGGTCAGGCCGCGTGTTTCAATTAAACCGATTGCTTGCATGATCCACCTCCTAAAAAGTGCTTCAGGCGTTACTCACGCCTGATGATGAGCCTGATAATTAGCCAAATTGGGTGAGGAGGGGCAGCGGATTGGGGCAGTTTGCTAATATTCTCATGGAACGGTGGGTCCGCAGCATTTAGTTGGATTTCCGCCACTTAATTCCGCAAAATCTCACTGTTTCTAATCACTAGTTGGAAAATCAACACTTATTTTAGAACGTAAGCCCCTTTGCGGACGAAATCGGCAGAAATAAGTGATGTTTCTCCAATTAGATTCCTTTTTTTAAGCAGTTAGCCAAAAATAGATGACGATTTTCCACTTAGCTTAATGGAGCCGCACAAGGTAGAACCATCGTTATAAAGCAGATACTCAACAGCTACCCAACAGCGACTCAACAGCGACTCAACAGCTACTCAACAGCTACCCAACAGCGACTCAACAGCGACTCAACAGCGACTCAACAGCTACCCAACAGCGACTCAACAGCTACCCAACAGCGACTCAACAGCGACTCAACAGCTACCCAACAGCGACTCAACAGCGACTCAACAGCGACTCAACAGCTACCCAACAGCGACTCAGCGGCCACGCGATCAGGTGCACGAATGGAGAAACAGCTGCTTTTAATTGCACAAACTACAACTATCCGGGTGAAAAGGGGGTGACCTTTAGTTTCATATCGCTCCATTCAGTACGGGGATCAGCAGGCAGCAGGCTGACGTAGTCCCAGACTTTTATCCTCGCCAACCCAGCCTCGCCCAACACAGCCCGCCCCTCATACCTCCCGAACCGACACATCCCCAACTCCACACATCCCCAGCCTACACATAATCGGCAAGCCGAATCTCACCCTGCCCCGGGATATGTGTTCTCCGGTAGTGCTCCTTATGCGCGAGCGGGCAGGTGGCGTCGATGCCCATTTTGGCGGATACGCCGCGCAGATTATGCGAGGGCTCAAGCGGGGAGCCTTTGGCACCCGGCACGATGAACAGGTCGAGATCGGCCTGCACCCGGGTGGCGATAGCCCACTCGACATCGAGCGGGTCCAGCAGATTGACATCCTCATCGACCACCACAACATGCTTGAGGTCCTTATCCCCGGCAAAAGCGGCCAGCAGCGCTGTCTTGCCGTCACCCTCCTGAGTCTTGCGGATCTGGATGACGGCGTGATAGCGCCCGACACCCCCCATTGTGATGTGGACGGCCGTTACACCCGGAACGACCTGGCGGACGGAGCCGAGCAGGGCGACCTCCCGGGCGATGGCCATCGGCAGCTTCTCTTCATAGCTGGCCGGCAGGATCGTCTGCCAGATAGGCTGGCTGCGGTGGGTAACGGCCGAAATTTCAACGACCGGCTGCTCTGTCCGGGGCCCGTAGTAGCCGCCCAGCTCACCGAACGGCCCCTCCGGCTCGCGGATACCGGGCAGGATCCTGCCCTCAAATACAACCTCGGCTTCGGCCAGCACCTCAAGATCGACCGTCCGGCAGCGGACGACCTCCAGCGGCTGGCCGAGCAGGGCGGAGGCCACCTCCAGCTTGTCGGTGTGGAACAGCTGGGTGCTGATCTGCGAAGCCAGCACAACCGCCGGAACCACCCCGAACATGAAAGCCACCTCCAGCGGCTCGCCGCGTGCCTCAAAGTCCTTATATTGCTGAAACAGCTCCGGCGAAGAGATCAGGATGCCGGTCCGGTTCCCGTCCAGCAGCTGCATGCGCCGGATGGAGGTGTACCGCTTGCGGCCGTCATCACCCTTGACGACCATGACGCCGGAGACGTAATAAGCGCCGCTGTCCTCCGCATGATACGTGCATACCGGAAACAGCTCCTTCAGGCTGATCCGGCTGGTGATCACCTGCTCCTGCACCGGAGCCTGCTGCACCAGCCGGGTTGGCGTTGGCTGGACAATTGCCGCTATCAGCCTAGGCAGCAGCTCCTCCGGGGTTGTGTCCATGCTATCCGCGATCAGCTCCTTGGAGCCCCCGAGGCCGACAGCCATCGGTCCGCTGTAGCCTTTGACCTTCTCGAACAGCAGCGCCTGGCTGCCGCGGACAGCCTTGACTACTGCGCCCAGCTCGAAGCGCGGGTCGACCTCGCGGCGGATCCGCAGCAGTTCTCCGCCCGGCTCCCAGCGCTCAAGCAATTGCCTGATAGTGACGGCTGCCATTAGCCTTCCCCCCATCTTTTCATCAGCTGATGCTCAATCCCGAACGCATCCAGCACCCTGGCATTCATGAAATTCACCAGCTCCCAGATTTCGGTCGGGTGATTGTAGAAACCGGGAGAGGCGGGCACAATGTCCGCGCCTGCGCGGGCCAGCCGCAGCATATTCTCCAGGTGGATCAGATGCAGCGGTGTCTCGCGCGGGACGATTACCAGCCGGCGCCGCTCCTTCAGTACGACGCTGGCGGCCCGGTTCAGCAGGGTATCGCCCATGCCGTTCGCGATCGCCCCGAGCGTATTCATCGAGCAGGGGATAATGACCATTCCGTCGGTTTTGAATGACCCGCTGGCTACCGGAGCGAACAGGTCTGTGTTGGATAACACCGTTCCGTACTGCTCCAGCTCCTGCAGCTTAATGCCGCATTCGTACCCGAGCACATTCTCCCCGGCACCGGTGGCGATGATATAGGTTTCCACACCAAGCTGGTGCAGGCTGCGGATCAGGGAGTAACCGTAGATGGAGCCGCTGGCCCCTGTGATAGCTACTACAATTCGCATAAGCGGCAATCTCCTTTAGCAGATGGCTTGAATGTCCATGTACTCACTCGTGAATAACAAAAAGAAGCCGCTGAAATAGAGAGGGGTCTCTAATCAACGGCTTCCTGCAATCTGTAAACAGATATAGGGCTAACCTTAGTTAACATGCGGCGCATCAGGATAAATCGAAATGCAGCCTGACATTCTGTTATTTAATTAACCTAAACTTGCTTCTTAACAAAAACGGCAGCCGTAAATCCGCAAGATCAATCCTGCATCATTGTTCAGCCCCGGTATCGCAGATAACAACGGTACAGGCCCAGGCTGTCTGGGGATCATAATCCCTGAGTACGCCGACAACCGGCAGCTCAAGCTCTTCGGCCAGCTTCTTCTGGATACGCCGTTTGAATTCCTGATGCAGCGCAGCATCCACAGACTGTTTAAGTTCCGGATAATGCTCCTCCAGAGCGCGCAGGGCGGCAACCCGTTGATGCTTCACCAGAAACATGATCATTGTATCGTTGGCAGCCTCCAGCCGTAGCTGATTTACCCCGACGCCGTACAGCTCCTTATGGACCTCATTATAACAGCGGGACAACTTCTTCTTGTATTCATTGGAGGAGAGCAGCAGCGGGATATTCAAGAAGATCACTCCCCTGTAATGATATCTTACGCAAAATAACGCGTTTAAACTGACGAGCTTCACTTTTTCAATAAGTTAAACTCCATTATAGAGAAAAATCCCCCAAAGTAAGTGACTTATGTTACATTATATAACTTTGCTGCGGATACGAAAGGTCCGGGGCGAGAGACCAACCTCTCTTTTGAACATATTGCAGAATTGGGCATCGTTCACGAATCCGGCCGCAGCGGATACCTCGGATATATGCATAAGGGTATGCAGCAGGAGAGATTTGGCATAATTGATGCGTTTCAGCAAAAGATAGCGGTGGGGCGACTCGCCAAAGCGCTCCTTAAATAAATGCCTGAACCGGTCATAGCTGTACCCGGACATTTCCGCCAGCGACTGGACCGACAGCTTGTGCCGGTAATGCTCATCCATATAGTTGAGGACATACTGCATCTGGTCCTGTGCCGGGGACTGGAAGCCTGAGCCGCCCAGCAGCCGCTGCAGGTGTACCGTAATTTCACTCATCTGCAGATTTAAAAGTTCGGAGAAGCCGTCGCGCTTGCGCTTGAACTCCTCGTTCATCCGCACCAGCGTCTGCAGCACCGTATGTTCCTTGTCATCCTCAAATACGCCTGACAGTGTGCTTATTGCCGGATTCTCGCAGTGAAAGCCGACGAACAGCACCTCGGAGCGGGGCTGGTGGTTCTCGTCATGCTTGAAATTGGGCGGGATCAGCGCAAAGGAGTGCGGCCGGAAGTGATAGCTGCGCTGCCCTATGCTGCATGTGCCAAGCCCGTGAATGTAATACACCAGCTCGAAGCATTCATGCTGATGGCGCGGGATATGGGTGTCCGCTTCATGCTCTGCATTTACAATATATAGGACTCGATCCATGTTGATCCTCCAACTCTTTTTCATTTAGCCGAATCGTACAAAAAAATGACCGAAAGTATATAAAAGTTTGCCGCCGTATTTGCTATGATCGTATCAATTAAACGAAAGATCTGCAACCTGACTGGCCATCTTGTTCGGAAATTGATCGTTTAATTGACGGAAAACCACCTTTTTTATCATTGAATGTAAGCTATTCATTGATTTTCAGTCGTTTTATGGATTTGCATAAAATCTATTGTTGTATAACAACACAACAAAACGTGTAATTGGGGAAGTCAGCCGTTTTAAAGTGGTCCATCAATATCAAACAGGGGTGTGAACAGACAAAATGAAAAAGAATGTTCTTGCATTATTGCTGCTCATGGTAATGGTACTCGTCACTGCTTGCGGAAACAACACAGCTAACAACGGAAATGCGGCGGATGCCGGTAACGATGCAGCAAATAGCGGAAATGCCGGTTCAGGCGACAAGCTCAAGGTTGTGCTGCTGATCCCGGGAACGCTTGGAGATAAATCCTTCTTCGACGCTGCCAACAGCGGCCTGCAGAAAGTGCAGACAGAGCTGGGCGCGGAAACCAAAGTAATTGAGATGGGCACTGACAAGACCAAGTGGGAGCCTACTTTTAACGATATTGCCGCTGAAGATTGGGATGTGGTCATTTCGGGCGGTTCGGAAATTACGGAAATGTTCAATATGACGGCGGAAGCGAATCCGGACAAAAAATTCATCAACTACGACACGGACATCGAGGAAGCACCAGCCAACATGTACAACATGTCTTATTCCACTAATGAAGTCTCTTTCCTGGCTGGCGCAGTTGCAGCACTTGCTACACAGTCGGATATGCCGAATGCGAATCCGGATAACGTGATCGGTTTTGTCGGCGGGATGGATATTCCGGGTATTAACGCGTTCCTGGTCGGTTACATTCAGGGTGCCCAATATGTTGATCCCGATGTAAAAGTGGCCGTGTCCTATGCGGGCGATTTCGTTAACCCGGCTAAGGGGAAGGAGCTGTCACTGATCCAGTATAACTCCGGTGTGGACGTAATCTTCAACGTAGCCGGCGGTACAGGCCTTGGTATCTTTGATGCTGCAAAAGAAAAAACAAAGTATGCAATTGGTGTCGATTCCGACCAGGCCATGCTGCTTAAAGATACAGACAGCGAGAAAGCCAACCTGATTGTCACCTCCGCGATCAAAAAAATCGACAGCGCGATCCTGGGCGCCGTAACCAAGCTTCAGGAAGGCACGCTTGAAATGGGCAAACGCGATGTTCTAGGCTTTGTGGAAGACGGCGTAGGTATTGCCGAAAATGACATCTACACCAGCGTATTCCCGGCAGATCTGCAGGCTAAGGTCGAAGAAGTGAAGCAGAAGCTGATCAACAAGGAAATCACTGTAGACAACGCAATGGGCATGGAAACTTCGGAGGTTGAAGCGATCCGTAATGCTGTTAAGCCTTAATTAAATTAAACACTAACCGGTACGCCGTATCTCCTGCAGTTGGGATTCCTTCAGCCAAGAAGAATTCCAGCTGCCTATTTTTGCAGAAAACCAGTCTAGTTGAAAGGCGTTGATAACCCGTGGAACACGCGCTGCTGGAAATGCGGGGGATAACCAAGGTGTACCCCAATGGCGTCGTTGCCAACAAGGATGTCCATTTTAGCCTGCGCGAAGGAGAGATTCATGCCATAGCGGGGGAGAACGGGGCGGGCAAATCGACCCTGATGAAGATCATGTTCGGGATGGAGGAGCCGAGTGAAGGCGACATCAGCATCCGCGGGGAAAAGGTAAAGCTGCAGTCCCCGCAGGATGCGATCGACCGGGGCATCGGCATGGTCCATCAGCACTTCATGCTGGTGCCTTCCTTTACAGTAGCCGAGAACATGGTGCTTGGCATGGAGCCGCGCAAAGGAGTGGGCTTCAACTACAATGAAGCGGTCCGCCTGACGGAAGAGACGGCGCGCAAGTATAATCTGGCCGTAAATCCCAAGGCAAAGGTTGAGGATCTTACCGTCGGGATGAAGCAGAAGGTGGAAATTCTGAAGGCGCTCGTACGCGGGGCCAAAATCCTGATCCTGGACGAGCCGACCGCCGTGCTGACTCCGCAGGAGACAGAGGAGCTGTTTGTTGAGCTGCAGCATCTGAAGGAGCAGGGGCATACGATTGTGTTCATCTCCCACAAGCTGAAGGAAGTCAAAGCCATCTGTGACCGGATCACCATTATGCGCGGCGGCCGGAGCGAAGGGGTCTTCCAGACCCGGGATGTTACCGAACAGGAGATTTCACGGCTGATGGTCGGCCGGGATGTCGTGCTGAAATACGATAAGGACAATGTGCCATTCGGCAAGCCGGTATTGTCAGTAGACAAACTGTCCGTCCATGACAGCCAGGGCAAGGCCTTACTGGAAGAGGTCAGCTTTGCAGTCCGGGAAGGCCAGATCGTCGGGATTGCCGGGGTTGAAGGCAATGGCCAGAATCAGCTGGTCGAGGCACTCACCGGCGGGTTGCACGCGGTATCAAGCAGCGGGTCGGTGAAGGTTAATGATGCAGATATTCTGGCAGCTGATATTCTCCGCATCCGCAGCCTGGGCGTCTCTTATATCCCGGAGGACCGGATGCACCAGGGCGCTGCCGGGGATGCCAGCATTTCCGATAATCTGATCTCCACCCGGTACCGTTCCAGGGACATGAATAAGGGCCCGCTGCTGAACGGCAAGCGGATCGCCGCACTGGCCGCCGCACTGGTGGAGGAATTTAAAGTGCGGTGCTCGGGCCCGCAGCAGCCGATCGGCATGCTGTCCGGAGGCAACATGCAGAAGGTGGTTGTGGCCCGGGAATGCTCCACCAGCCCGCAGCTGCTGATTGCTGAGCAGCCGACCCGGGGCGTGGATATCGGTGCAGCCCAGTTCATCCACCAGAAGCTGCTGGAGCTGCGCTCCGCCGGCAGCGGTATCGTACTCCTGTCGGCGGATCTGAACGAAATTCTGGAGCTGAGCGACAGTCTTCTTGTCATGTATGAAGGTGAGATTGTGGCCTACTTTGAGAATCCTTCCAAGGTAAGCGAAGAAGAGCTCGGCTTATATATGCTGGGCATTAACCGTCAGGACAAGCAGCAGATCGGGAGGGCCGTAAACCATGTTTAAAGTCAAATATTTTGAGGTGATCCGGACAACGGCGGTCATACTGATTGCGCTGGCCATCGCCTTTATCATTATTTCACTGGTCAGCGACCAGCCGCTCAAGACGATCGGTATTTTTCTGTGGGAGCCTATTTCCACCAAGGGGCATATCGGCAACGTGATTGAAATGGCGATTCCGCTGATGTTCACCGGTCTTGCCGTGTCCCTGCTGTTCCGGGCCAATATGTTCAATCTCGGGGCAGAAGGTATCTTCTATTTCTCTGGCGTAGTAGCTTCTGTACTGGCCATTCATCTGAGCCTGAACAGCTGGTTTCATCCGGTGGTCGCGATTGCGGCGGGTTCCATTGTCGGAGCGCTGCTGTCGGCGATTCCCGGTATTCTCAAAGCCAAGTGGAATGCCAACGAGCTGGTCACCTCCCTGATGTTCAACAACATTTTGTTCGGAATCGGACTCTATCTGCTTAATTACCATCTGCGTGATGCGAAGGCTTTTGCCAATGTATCCTACAAGTTTCAAGAGACAGCCCAGCTGAGCAAAATCTTCACCGGCACACGCATCCACACCGGGTTGATTATTGTACTCGTGATGATTGTACTGGCCCACCTGTTCCTGTACCGGACCAAATGGGGCTATGAGCTGCGGATGACCGGGGTGAACCGCGACTTTGCCCGTTACTCGGGGATGAAGACCGCAAAAGTAATCATTCTGGTCCATCTGATCGCCGGCTTTATCGCCGGGATGGGCGGTTCGGTCGAAGTGCTGGGGATGTACAACCGGTTCCAGTGGGCATCTCTGCCCGGGTACGGTCTTGACGGTGCGCTGGTAGCGATGCTGGCCAAAAACAACCCGCTGTCCGTTATCGGTTCGGCCCTGTTCCTGGCTTATATCCGCATCGGTGCCGATATGATGGCCCGTCTGTCGGATGTGCCCTCCGAGATGATCTCGATCATCCAGGCGGTTATTATCCTGCTGATCTCCGCTGAGCAATTCCTGAAATTCTGGAAAAACCGGATGCTGCTGAAGGAGGCGAAAGCGAACGCATGAACAGTCTGCTGAATGTTATTTTTACGACGGACTTTGCCTTCTCGTTGCTGCGTGTAACTACGCCGATTCTGTTCGCCGCGCTGGGGGCGCTGATCTCCAACCGGGCCGGCATTATTAATATCGGGATGGAAGGGATCATGCTGGTGTCGGCCCTGGCCGGCGTCATTGTCAGCGCTTATACCCAGAGTGCCTGGGTTGGACTGATTGGCGCAGTAATATCGGGAACGCTGATCGCCGGAATACTCGCCTTTTTCACCCTTAAATTCAAGACGCATATTATTCTCGGCGGTGTAGCCATCAACATGTTCGCCTCGGGCGGTACCGTATTCATTCTGTATCTGCTGAGCGGGGACAAGGGATCCTCAACTTCGCTTGCGAGCAAGGTGCTGCCAAGTGTTCAGATTCCGCTGATACAAGATATACCCGTGCTTGGACCGATTCTGTCCGGTCACCACATTCTGACTTACGTCTCCATCCTGGCCGTACTGGCTGTGTATTATCTGCTGAACCGGACACCGCTTGGATTGCGTATCCGTTCAGTCGGGGAGAACCCGCATGCCGCCCAGTCGGTCGGGGTCAGTGTAGTCAAAATCCAATATACCGCACTGCTGCTCAGCGGATTTTTTGCCAGCCTGGGCGGGGCTTACATGTCGATGGGCTATCTGTCACTGTTCACGCGTGATATGATCGCCGGCCGGGGCTGGATCGCGATTGCCGCAGAATCCATGGGCCGCAGCACGACCATCGGAACGGCGCTGACTTCCCTGCTGTTCGGAGCGGCGGATGCACTGTCCAATGCGCTTCAGGTGCTGAAAATTCCGGCGGAGCTGATTGCTACGCTGCCTTATGTGGCAACTGTAATCGGTCTGCTGATCTATGCGGTCTCTGAGACCCGGAAGAAAAACAAGAAGGTTAAAAGTCCTGTGGCAAAGTAGTGGGGAGCTGCTTCAGACAAGGATTGGCTGCTGAGAAAGACATGAGGGGGAGAACAACGATGCCAAGACCCATAATTATTGACTGCGATCCGGGGCATGATGACGCGATTGCGATACTGCTGGCGCTGGCCCATCCGGGGGAGCTGGAAATCCGGGGCATTACAACGGTAGGCGGGAACCAGATTCTTGATAAAATAACGGATAACGCCCTGAAGGTGCTGAGCTTCGTTAATGCGGACATTCCTGTTGCCAAAGGGGCAGCCGGACCGCTGTTCGGCAAGCTGGTGACGGGAGAGGAAGCGCACGGGGAATCCGGGATGGACGGCCCGGTGCTGCCGGCCAGCAAGTTCAAGCCGGTGGAGCAGGGCGCGGTTGAATTCATGCTCGAAATTATCCGTGCTTCGGAGGAGCAGATTACACTGGTGCCGATGGCACCGTTAACCAATATTGCGCTGTTAATCACCGCTTACCCTGAGGTAAAGGACAAAATCAAGGAAATCTCGCTGATGGGCGGCGGCCTGGCTTACGGGAATGTGACCAGCACGGCTGAATTTAATATTTTTGTAGACCCGGAAGCTGCGCGGATCGTTTATGAATCGGGCATTCCGATTGTGATGAGCGGGCTGGATGTGACGGATAAGGCGGCGATTTTTGAGGAGGAAATCCTTGAATTGAAGCAGAAGGGCCCTGTATCCGTAATGGTCGGGGAGCTGCTGGACTTTTACTCGCTCTATGGCAAAAAGATGGGCTATGTCGGCAACGCGCTGCATGATCCATGCGCCATAGCCTGGCTATTGCATCCGGAGCTGTTCCAGTCGGAGCATCTCTATGTGACGGTGGAAACCGAGGGCAAGCTAACCCGCGGCATGACCGTGGCTGACCGCAGAAAGAAGCCGGACCGCCAGCCCAATGTCCAGGTGCTGACCGGTGTTGACCGCGAGGCGTTCATGAAGCTGCTGTTTGGTTCCCTGGAACGGCTGGACCGGGAGCTGCTGGCGGCAGCCGGAGGAAACAGCTGATGGCCGGCTGGGAGAATCTGCAGGAGACAGTAAAGTTCGAGCTGCAGCAGCGGAATGAGGAAGGCTGCCGGACGGACGGGCTGGCCGATAAGCTGTCTGCTGCAGGAACCGATGAAGGCAGGCTGATGGAGGTCTACCGCGAACTTATGGAGCTTCAGGTAGCAGAGGATTTTCCGTATCAGGAGCCTTCCGGACTTGAGGACATCCGCGCTCTTCGGCCGGAGGGGCCGCGCAGGCTTGACCCTTCCTGGACGCCTGAGCAGTGGCGGGACAAGTTCCACGGGGCGTGGCTCGGCAGAAGCGTCGGCTGTGCGCTCGGCAAGCCGCTGGAGCATTGGGATTATCTGTACGGCAAGGACGGACGTCCGGGCTGGGAGAATATTGAGCTCTGGTTCCAGGGTGCGGATGCCTGGCCGATCAAGGGATATACGCCGGATAACTCCAGAGCGGAAGCAGAGTACGGGCTTGGTCTTAGCGCCTGGTCCTTCACCAGTACGCGGGAGAAGATCAGCTTCATGGAGAGCGACGACGACCTCCGTTATACTGTCCTGGGGCTGCTGCTGCTGGAGCAGAAGGGGCTTACCTGGGATGCCTGGGATATCGGCAAGCTGTGGCACGGGAATCTGACCTATGCCCAGGTGTGTACCGCCGAGACGCAAGTCTATATGAACTTCGCCGCCGAAACCTCCCATATGCATAAGGAGAAGCCGGCTGACTGGGCACAGCGGCTGGAACGGGTGCGGATGCATCTTAATCCGTACCGTGAATGGATCGGTGCAGCGATCCGGGCAGACGGGCTGGCTTACGGTGCAGCCGGCCATCCGGAGCTGGCTGCCGAGCTGGGCTGGCGCGATGCGTCATTCTCCCACGTGAAGAACGGAATCTACGGCGAAATGTTCAATGGGGCCATAATCTCGGCCGCCTTCGCCGAGCAGGACAACGAGCGGATTCTGGAGATTGGACTCAGCGAGGTTCCGGCCAAGAGCCGGCTTGCCGAGGCGGTGCTCCAGGGAATCGACATTGCCCAATCAGCCAAGAGTGAACGCGATCTGGTCAGCCGCATCTGGGACAAGTTCAGCCACTATGACCCGGTGCATACGGTTAATAATGCTGCGCTTGTTGCCGCGTCGCTGGTTTATGGCGGCAATGATTTCGAGAAGGCAGTAGTTACCTCCGTCTACGGCGGAATGGACACGGACTGCAACGGAGCTACCGTCGGCTCCATTATGGGGGCTAAGCTGGGGGCAAGCCAGCTGCCGGCAAGCTGGACGGACCCGCTGAACGATACGCTGTACGCGGATCTGCCGGGCTTCCATCCGATTACGATTTCGGCTTGTGCGGAGCGGAGCTACCAGGTATTCCTGAAGCTGCGCGGGGAGTCTGGACTGGTGTAAGCTGCCGTTGTCACATATATGAAATTTATAAGAATCGCTCTTTGCGAGCAGGGGACGCTGTAGTATCCCTTCAGGCAAAGAGCGTTTTTTTATGGCCGGGCTGGCAAGCTGGTGCCTATCCCCGAATAATTTAACAACGGAAATATGTCACAGAAATATTGAACTATGTTAGCATAATCTATAGTTATTTGGTTGGCAGTTAAGTGGAATTTGCTCACAGAATCAATGGGGAGGGATGCGTTTCATGCTGAAGGCTATAATTGTGGACGATGAGCCCTGGGTGCTGGAAGGGCTGCGGACAATGGTGGACTGGGCGAAGTACGGATTCGAGCTGTGCGGTGAAGCCATGAATGGGCCGGATGCGCTGCGGATGATTGAGCTGCATCAGCCTGATCTTGTACTGACCGATATTAATATGCCGGTCTTAAGCGGGCTGGAGCTGATATCCAGGGTGAATGGAACGATGGCAAAGCCGCCCCGGTTTATTATTTTGAGCGGATACGATGACTTCCAGTACGCCAGAACGGCGCTGCGCGAGCGCGTGGAGCAATATTTGCTCAAGCCGGTCGATGAGGAGGAGCTGGAACTTCTCCTGAACCAGCTCAGCCTTTTGATACAAAGTGAAATCGCTTCCAGGGATGAGCGCCAAAAAAAGCAGGCGCTCATTATCGGCGGCATGCTAAGCCGTCTGATTCTAGGGGAGAACGAGGAAGATTTACGCATGATGGCCGCTAAGCTGATGAAGCTTAGCGGAGATACAGAATTGCTGGGCATTCTGATTGATCCGCCTGCAGCGGCAGCACATCTGCACCCGGTGCATTCTTTCTTCACTCCGGAACCGGTGTGCAGCAGCTTCCAGGACAGTGACGGGCGGACCGGCCTGCTGCTGCAGTCAGCAGGCCTCTCACGGGACAGCCTGAAGGACGGTACCAGGCGGCTTCAGCAGGAGCTAACGGGTCTGCTGCAGCAGCCGGTAACGGTAATAGTCAGCGACCGGATGACAGGTATTGAGTCTCTTAAGGACATTTATCTGCAGCTGCTGGATATGTGGAAGCTTAGGTTCGGCAAAGAGCAGGGCGGTGTATTCTTCCAATGGGATTTCAGGAAAGGCAGTACAGAGGCAAGCCGGGAGCAGACAGCTTTTGCAGCGCTGCCGGGAAAGGTAATGGCCGGTGATCACGAGGAGATTGAAGCCTGTGTAAAGGATATCTTCATGTCCTATGCCCGGCAATTGTCTACCGTGGAAGCTGTTCAGGCCGGCATCGCCCATCTGGAAATGACCCTGTGCCGGCTGGTAGCGGAGCATAACGGGGAACCTGGCACCATGATGAACGGGCATCAGGCGAAATACGGGAGTCTCGGAGACCTCGGTGACTACTTCCGGTTAAGCCTTTATGTAAGCGGTCTCTGCAGAACAGCGGCGGATTATCTGGCACAGCTGCAGGAGGCAAATGAGAGTAACACCATCTATAACGTCATCCGGTATGTGGATCAGGAGTTCCGCAGCAAGCTGCAGCTTCAGGAGCTGGCCAGACAGTTTCATATGAACCCGGCCTACCTGGGACAGCTATTCCGCAAAGAGACTGGGCGCAGCTTCAGCGAATACCTGAACGTTAAGCGAATTGAAGCGGCCAAGGCGCTGCTGAAGCGGACAGAGCTGAAAATTTCCGATGTGGCCGCACAGGTCGGCTTCAGCAATACGGATTATTTTATCGACAAATTCAAGGGAATCGCGGGTGTTCTGCCCTCTGTATATAAGAACTCTGATCACAGCAAGCAGCTCTAGGAAAGCCGGGTGCACATTCCATGCTCAAAAAAAGATTCCGCTTCACTAATATCGTCAACGACATTCCGCTGAATTATAAGTTTTTCCTGATCTACATCGTCGGCGTGCTTCTGCCTATCATGATTATTAACCTGGTGTTCCTGGGCCGGATTACAGATCTGATCAAGTCAAGGGAGGAGCAGAACCTGGAGATTTCCCTGGAGCGGGCAAGGAAGGACATTCATGATTTCATCGAAGGTGGAGTTGCCGTCAGCTACACCCTTTCAACAGACAAGAACCTGTATGAAATGCTGGACCGGCCCTATAAGGATTCCATTGATTTTTATGGGGCCTATGATGAGGAACTGCGCGACCGGCTAAACAGCTATATGCCCGTGAACAACCAGATTGAGCGGATTACGGTATTTACTGCCAACCAGTCTATCGTATCCGGAGGCAATTATCAGGCTATCAATGCGAAAACCCGGACAAGCGGCTGGTACAGGCAAGCTGAGTCTTCAAGCAACCAGGTGGTTGTCACCGCCTACCGGATTAGCGAGAACAGCAACACTAACTCGACCACACCGATGCTGAGCATCATTGACTGGATGGATCACTACAGCTCGTTTGGCACGTATGAAAAGCTGTCACGGATCGATCTTGACCTCAGTGAGGTGTACGACATCATTGTCCGGGAGAAGGATTATCTCAGCCTGTATCTGGTCAATGAGCAGAATCAGATTGTCATGTCAGAAGCAAGCGGCTATCAGCATGTAACGGATGAGCCTTACCCGCTGTTTACGCAGCCGGAGGACGGGGAACAGGAGGTGCATATCCTGCCTATCGGTACGGCCAACTATCTCAAGGGCTGGCGGATTATCGGCATTACGCAGGGGGAGCGGATTGCCCAGGCCGTTCTGGATATCCGGCTGTATGCAGCGGTGCTGGCGACCACGGTCACGCTGCTGACTTCGGCTTTTATCTATGTGATGCTGCGCTCCTACAATTACCGGGTGAAGCGGCTGGCCCGCCATATGCAGAAGGTGAGCAACGAGAAGTTCGAGCTGATCCGGATCGACGAGGGCCGTGATGAGATCGGCGGACTGATTCATAATTTCAACCGGATGACCTCGCGGATCAATTCACTGATTAATGATGTGTATAAGCTGGAAATCCAGAGCAAGAACCTTGAGATGGAGCGGGTACAGGCTGAACTGAATTTTCTGCAGAGCCAGATGAATCCGCATTTCCTGTTCAATACGCTGAATGCCATTCTCGTCGTCTGCACCAAGAACAAATATGACGATGTGACGGATATTATCAAAAGCCTCTCCAAGCTGCTGCGCAGGCTGCTCCGGTCGAAGGAGGACCTGGTGTCGCTCCAGGAGGAAATGCAGTTTATCGAGATGTATCTGAAGATCGAGAAATTCAGGTTCCGTGACAAATTTGATTATCAATTCGAAATAGAGGAGCAGGCGCTGGCTTACAAAATACCTAAGCTGAGCATGCAGCCTCTTGTTGAAAACGCCTGCAAGCACGGCCTGCAGGCCATAGAGGGCCTTGGTATAATCCGAATAAGGGTTGCAGTCCGGGAAGACCGCCTGCAAATTACTATTTCTGACAACGGAAAGGGCATGGAGGCGGCGAAGCTAAAGGAGCTGCTGAACAATATCCGCACTGAGGATTCCTCCAGCCTGAATATCGGAATGCGCAACGTATACCGCAGACTGGAGCTGTATTATGCCGATCAGGTGACCTTTGAGATGATAAGTACGCCGGATGAAGGGACAGCAGTTTCGTTCGGAATACCGCTGAAGCTGCTGGAGAGGATTCATTCGCCCGGAAGTGAGGGGAAGCAGTGAAAATGTATAAAGTGCTGTTAATTGACGATGAGCCAAGTGCCCTGGAAGCGATGCAGCTGTGGATTGACTGGCAGGCGCTCGGGTTTGAGATTGCCGGAACTTGCACCAACGGACAGGCGGGGCTGCAGCTGATCCGGGAGCTTGCGCCGGATCTGGTCATTACGGATGTGAATATGCCGCTGTTAAACGGCCTTGAGATGGTAGATGCCTGGCAGCAGACAGGAGGCAGAGACACCAAGTTTGCTATTCTCAGCGGCTACAGCGAGTTCGAGTATGCCCAGACTGCGATCCGGTTCGGCATTCATCACTATCTGCTGAAACCGCTTTTTCCGGAGGAGGCTGCAGATGAGCTGCGGGAGATGTACCGGGAACTGGAGCGGGAGGAGCACAGCCGGAAGATGGGGAAGCTTGCAGCCTTGGAGGAAACGGCTGCAGTCATCAAAGGGCTGCTCTACGGTAAACCGGAGGGGACTTTGGATGGCCGTTCAGCTGCTGCGCTGTCCGCCGGGTTCAGCTACTGGAACGTCCTTCTGATTCAGACTGACCCGCTGAACTATACCGAAGTCAGGGGGGAAGCGGCCGTCTTGTCCGCCGGTGAAGCCGGGATGGTGCTGGCCGACCTTGAGGCATACACCTGTGCGATTGTCTACGGAAGTACTGCGTCCGGGGAGGGGAACGCTACAGCTGCACGGATTGCGGAGGAGCTGCGGCAGGCATGCCCCGGCATCCCCTTGTTTATAACGGCCGGTGACAGCGTAGCGGAACTTGGCCGGATTGCGGGGAGCTACCGGACGGCGAAGGAGGCCCTGCAGTATTGCTTCTACAGCGAACCTTCAGCCAGGCTGCTGATGTTCCACGATATCCGCGATAAGCCCTTAAGCAGAGATTACGATCATATCCGGCTGGCAGATGTGCTGATCGGTTTTGTGAATACGCTGGATCTTCCCGGCTTCCGCCGGGAGGCTGAAGCTGCGGCATCAAGCTTCCGTGAGAAGCTGGTATCTCCGGACACAGTAAAGAAATTCGTGATTCACCTGGTCTACAAAATGAAGGAGCTTGTACCGGCTCCGGAGGCCGGACAGCTGCAGAGGAAAGGTACAGAGCCACCGGCGGATTTTAATTACCACATGCTTACACTTGGCAGACTTATCGAATATCTGCTGGCCTTTGCCGAGGAGGTGATCCGCCTTCTGCTGCAGGAGCGGGGCAACCGATCTCAGGATGTTGTCCGGGATATTAACCGGTATATTCAGGAGCACTACCGTGAGAGCCTGACGATTCAGAGGCTGGCGGAAATCTTTTACCTGCATCCCGTCTATCTGGGTCAGCTTCTGATCAAGAAGAACGGAATCGGCTTCAATGAACTGCTCCATAATCTGCGGATTGAGGAAGCGGCAAGGCTGCTGGAGGAGCGTACTCTTAAGCTGTCAGAAATTGCAGAGAGGGTGGGATATGCCAATTACGGGCAGTTCCTGAAGCAGTTTGAGAAGAAAATGCATCTGTCCCCGAATGAATACAGGCAGGCAAAGTCCTAAAGTTTTTGGGGTTATACCTTTAATTCAGCTGTATTTCACATTAGGAATCACCTCTATAATTTATGAATGTAAGTGCTTACAAAAAAGCGTAACCAAAAATATGGAGGTGCTTTATGGGGGGCAAGTCAAAACGGACGTTTAAGGTTTCACTGATCACGCTGTTATCCCTGAGCTTTGCACTCGCCGGCTGCGGCGGCAATAACAACGGTAATACCAAGGATACTGCCAAGACTGAAGAGACCGGTGCGGCACAAACCGCGGGAGCTGCGGACACTGGCGACAAAATTGAACCGTTCACTATCAGTGTATTTGTGGGTGAAGCCGGCCAGCAGCCGACACCGGACAATAAAATTTACAAGAAAATCAAAGATGAAACGGGCGCCAGCTTCAATTTCGAATTTTTGGCAGGCGACATTAACCAGAAGCTGGGGGTTATGATTGCCGGCCAGGATTATCCCGATATGATGACAGGAAACACGAAGCTGACTGCTGCGGGTGCCTATATTCCGCTCGAAGACCTGATTGAAGAGCATGCTCCGAATTTGAAAGCGCATTATGCGGAGTACTGGAACATGATGAAGGACCCTAATGACGGGCACATCTATATCCTGCCTAACTATGGGGTATACAACGGCAAAGTGAACAGCTCCTGGTATTCAGGCCCGGCTTTCTGGATTCAGAAGGCAGTGCTCAAGGAATTCGGCTATCCGCAGGTCAAGACACTGGATGAGTACTTTGACCTGATTGAGAAATACAAAGAGAAGTATCCGAAAATTGACGGCAGTCCGACCATCGGCTTCGAAATTCTGAATTATGACTGGAAAAACTGGGGACTGTTCAATGCGCCTCAGCACTTGATCGGACATCCGAATGATGGCGGAGTTGTGGTCAAGGACGGTGTAGCCGAGATTTTTGCAGACAAGGATTATGCCAAACGGTACTACCAGAAGCTCAATGAAATCAATGAAAAGGGTCTGATCGATAAAGAGACCTTTGTGCAGAACTACGACCAGTATATGGCGAAGCTGTCCAGCGGAACCGTTCTGGGTATGTTTGACCAGCACTGGAACTTCAATGCGGCCGAGGATTCCTTGACCACCCAGGGCAAAATCGAACGCACCTACGTGGGGCTCCCGCTCGTATACGACAAGGCTACCAAAGACTATTACCGTGACCTTGCCGTTCTGAACCTTAATAACGGCTTCGGTATTAGTATCAACGCCAAAGATCCGGTGAAAATTATCAAGCTGCTCGACACCTTAATTCAGGAAGACTGGCAGAAGACATTCTCCTGGGGCATTGAGGGTGAAGATTATATCGTAGAGAACGGCAGATTCATGAGAACACAGGAACAGCGCGACAATGTAGCTGATGCTACCTGGCAGCTGGCCAATAAAGCCAAGTCCCTCTTTGACTTCCTGCCTAAGATGGAGGGAAGTTTCAGCGACGGCAACTCTACAGACGCGGCAGCACAGCCGGAAGAGTATAAAGCAGGGCTGAAGCCTTTCGATAAGGAAGTTCTTGACGCATACGGCTACGATACTTATGTAGACTTCTTCAGTGAGCCGCCTGCCAACCCGGTCTACTACCCGGCCTGGTCCATTGATCTGATTGAAGGCTCCGATGCCAAGATAGCTAACACCAAATTAACTGAACTGCAGACCAAATTCCTGCCTAAAGCGATCCTGGCGAGTCCGGAAGAATTCGATTCTGTGTGGACCGATTATGTAGGAGAAATCAAGAAAGCCAATGTGAAGGCTTACGAAGACAAAATCAATGAGCAGATTAAATGGAGAATTGACAACTGGAGCAAGTAAATGAAGGCGCAGTGAACCAGCAGGCGGAGGGCCGTTCCGGCCTTCCGCCTGCTCCAATAAACGATGGAGCGGGGAGACAATTACTATGGCTGAGACCTTAGAAACAGAAATAGCCGTCCGGCATTCCAACCGCCGTAAAAAGAAGAAGCGGCCGGTTACCTGGTCGCTGATCAAAAGCCAGAATCAGCTGATTTGGATGTCAGTACCTTTAATGCTCTACATTATTCTTTTTGCCTATGTGCCCGTCTGGGGCTGGACTATGGCTTTCCAGAATTACCGGCCTGCCAAGTCCTTCAGTGAACAGGAATGGGTGGGCTTCAAGCAATTCAAATTTTTGTTTACCGACGACAATTTCCTGCGTGTCCTGCGCAATACCTTGTCCATGGGGATCATTAACCTGGTGCTCGGATTTGTAACGGCGATTGTGCTGGCGCTGCTGCTGAATGAAATCAAAAATGTGCTGTGGAAAAGAACGGTCCAGACCATTTCCTATTTGCCGCATTTCCTGTCCTGGATTATCGTTACCGGCATTGTGGCGACCTCGCTGTCGATCAATGACGGGATTATCAATATTGTATTGATGAAGCTGCATCTGATTAAAGAGCCCATTCTGTGGCTCAGTGAAGGCAAGTATTTCTGGGGCATTGTCGGCGCCTCGCATGTGTGGAAGGAAGTCGGCTGGAATACGATTATTTATCTGGCAGCTATTGCATCGATCGACCCGGCGCTGTATGAGGCTGCGGAAATCGACGGGGCGAGCCGTTACAAAAAAATGCAGTTTGTCACGCTGCCTGGCATCAAGGCAACCATTGTCATTCTAATGATTATGTCGATCGGGCATGTGCTGGAGGCAGGTTTTGAGGTACAGTACCTGCTGGGTAACGGGCTTGTCGTCGACTGGGCGGAAACCATTGATATTTTTGTACTAAAATACGGGCTGGCGCAAGGCAACTATTCCCTCGCAACCGCGGGTGGTATCTTCAAAACGGTTGTCAGCGTAACACTGCTGCTTATGGCGAACGGCATTTCCAAGCGGCTTGGGGAAGAGAGGTTGTTATAAATGATGGATAACCGGCAGATTAGCCCTGGGCAGAGAACAGGCATGACGGTGAGAAGAAGCATCGGCAAAGGAAAGCTGGAGCCCGTGCTGTTCACCACCTTTAATACGTTGTTTATGATTTGCCTTGTAGTTGTCACCCTATATCCGTTCCTGAATACGATTGCCGTTTCGTTTAACGCGGGGAATGACACGATCCGCGGCGGCATTTACTTATGGCCGCGGGAGTGGACCGTCCAGAATTACAAGGCGATCTTTGCCTCCGGCACGATTTATGATGCTTTTCTGGTCTCGGTAGCGCGGACGGTGCTGTCGACAATACTGAATATCTTTCTGACGACGATGCTGGCCTACACGCTGAGCCGGCGGGAATATGTCTTCCGCCAGCCGATCACGGTGATCTTCGTACTGACGATGTATTTCAGCGCCGGTCTGATCCCGAGCTATTTTCTGATCAAGGATCTGAACCTGATTAACAGCTTCTGGGTTTATATTTTTCCGTCGATGATCAGCGCCTTTAATATGATTGTTATCCGGACTTATATCGGTACCATTCCTGAAAGCCTGATGGAGTCGGCGAGAATTGACGGAGCCGGAGACTTCAAAATCTTTATGCGGGTTGTATTCCCGCTGTGTAAACCGGTGCTTGCAACGATAGCGCTGTTTGTGGCGGTGGGTGCCTGGAACTCCTGGTTCGATGCCTTTATCTACACCTCCTCCCGGCAGCACCTGAGTACACTGCAGTATGAGCTGATGAAGCTGCTATCCTCAACGATGAACTCCAACAGCAACCCGAACGTTGCCGCCGGGGTAGGGATGGACCAGAACTCAGCACGGGCACTGGTGACACCGCTGTCGATCCGGGCTGCAATTACAGTAGTCGCCTCGGTACCGATCCTGCTTGTGTATCCGTTTATGCAGAAGTATTTTGTGGTTGGTCTGAATGTGGGAAGTGTTAAGGAGTAGGGGGAACAGACGCAGGGGGAGAGGCAGAGACGGAGCCGTCTGGAATTCACGATTTACTCCTGAGTCATGTCTAACCCTAATCTTCAAGAGCTGGCTGATCAAGCTAAGTGGAAATCCGCCATCTATTTTCGGGCTAAACGCAGGAAAGAGAACATTAGTGGGAAAAATGCCACTTAGATTTGCTGTTATCGTCTCTATAAGGGGTAAGCGGCTGAAATAAGTGGCGATTTTCCAACTAAAGGTTAGAAATGATGATATGTGATGAAATTAAGTGGCGAAAATCCAACTATATAGAACGCAATTAAGCTTATAACCTGACGAGGAGACGATCTATCGTTTCTATTGGATGGTTGTTAATCCGCTTCATAAATTGACTCATATGAAGTCTAATCTTATAGAATTTTTCAAAAAAGATGTTGTTCACTACGTCAGCTTTGAGCCATAGCAAAGTCCTTCAACGGGGTTAAGGTTTGGGCTATACGGTGGTAGAAAAACAAGCTGCAGACGCGGATGCTCCTTTAGAAACAACTGTAACTCGGTAGCGTGATGAATCCGACTGTTGTCCAAAATCAAAGCCATTTTTCCATTGGGATAAGCAGAGAGAAGATCCTGTAAGAACAGAATAAAGGCGGCAGTGTCCGCTTTTTCTTCTTCTCGGTGATGAACTTGACCGGTTTCATAGTTAATGGCACCAAATAATTTGGCTCCTTCATGTCTACCGTACGTTGGTACTTTGCGTTGTTTGCCGCGAGGAAACCAATTGTACTGAAGGGCTTGATACGAGCGAATCATAGACTCATCTTCAAATAGCAGATGGTCGATTTGTTCAGCTTCAATCTGTTTCTTGAGCTGAGCGAATGTGTGCTTTCTGAAGTAAGCCTGAGCTTCCTCGTTGGCATTGGCGAGCGTGTATGTGGCTTTGGTAAAGCTAAAATTCATCCGTTTTAGCATTGCGCTAATTCCACGTACGCTCATGGTGACACCATATTCCCGTTTGATCCATTCCGCAACCAGTGGTAGTGTCCAGGTATAACGAGCCTCGAAACCCACATCGACTGGTGAATGCTGCTCCAGCATCGCGGCTAACTGATAACGTTGTTCTTCCGTAAGTTTTGTCGGCTGTCCGGGAGAATGATCCATTTCTAAACCTTTGAGTCCTTGGGTCTGGGAGGCTTGCCAATAAATACTGATCGTTTGGCGCGCACGACTAAGTAACTCACCAATGTCCTCAAAGGTTTGTTAGTTTCTTAATCGCGTTCTATTTAGTTGCTGAGACTCATACTTTCGGTAAATTAGGTATCTTTAACGAATTAAAGAGAGGTTGTCTGCATGGATATGAAACGATCATTCATACAGTACACGAACCCGGTGCTGCCGGGTTTTTATCCTGATCCGAGCATTACTAGGGCGGGTGAGGACTATTATCTGGTTTGCAGCACCTTTGAATATTTCCCCGGCGTTCCGCTGTTTCACAGCCGCGACCTGATTCACTGGAAACAAATCGGCCATGTGCTGGACCGGATCAGCCAGCTCGACATCCGTAATTGCCGCAGCTCTGACGGGATTTATGCACCGACGATCCGTTATCATGCCGGGGTGTTCTATATGATTACAACGGATGTGCAGGGACGGGGCAATTTCTACGTGACTGCCGCTGATCCGGCAGGGCCTTGGTCTGATCCGGTCTCAGTGCCGTTCGGCGGTATTGATCCATCGCTTCTGTTCGATGAAGACGGAAAGGTCTATGTGACCGCCCAGCAGGGGGCAGGCTATGATTCTCATATCATCCAGTATGAAATTGACATTGCCACCGGGACTGCGCTGACTGAACCCGTGGTGATCTGGACCGGTGACGGCGGGCCGTGGCTGGAAGGCCCGCATTTGTACAAGATTAACGGGATGTACTATATCATGGCGGCCTCCGGCGGCACGGCCAAGGAGCACCGCGAGATCATCGGGCGCAGCCACTCGCCGTATGGTCCTTTTGAGCAGCTGGCTGAGCCGATTCTGACCCACAGGGGCATAGAGCATCCGATCCAGTATCTGGGCCATGCCGATCTGATCGAAGGTCCGGACGGTGGATGGTGGGCGGTCTTTCTTGGTGTACGTCTTGGCGAAGACGGCTACGGGGTACTTGGCCGTGAGACGTATCTCGCTCCGGTGAGCTGGAGTGAGGACGGCTGGCCGATGATTGACAACAATGACGGTACCGTGGGACTGGAGATGAGTGTGGAGCGGTCTTGTTGCGGCTCAGAAAAGGAATCTGAACATTCTGATAGCAGCACGAAGGGAGCTGTGAGGGAAACCGGAGACTACAGCGGCCGGTATGAATTTGACCACAATGTGCTTCCGTATGATCTGGTCTTCCTGCGGAATCCGGCTGAACACAGCTGGTCGCTGGAGGAGCGTCCGGGCTGGCTGGCGCTGAAGGGCCAGCCGGCCGGACTCAGTGATACCGGACAGACGGCCTTCATCGGCCGCAGGCAGCAGCATATTGCCGCTGAGTGGAGCACGCTGCTTGAGCTGGAAGCTCAGGAGGACGGTGCGGAAGCCGGATTGTGCGTCAGAATGAATGAGCGGGCCCATTATGAGGTGGGGATGATCCGTAGGGCCGTCCGTCCTCTGGTGTTTGCGCGTCTGACGGTGCAGGGCCAGTCCCGGCTGGCGGCGGAGGTTCCGGTCAGCGGGTCCGCTGGCAGAGTTTTTCTGAAAATTGCTGCGGATTACCAAGAGTACTGTCTGCTGTATTCCATGGACGGTGAGACGTGGACCAGACTGGCTGCAGGCCCGGCTTATGAGCTGTCGCCGCAGGCGGCAGAAGGAAATGCTTTTACCGGAGTAGTGGTTGGCATGTATGCTGCAGGCAACAGGCGGGAGCTGCCGGGATTTGCTTATTTTGACTGGTTTGAGTGGAGGGCTTGAGCGGCTGGTGTCCCGTATCTGCATGGAAGTAAGGGCTGACGGTATTAGAGTAAACTTTTTTGTGGGAGGCTATTAGGATGGGAGATAAGGGCTTTAGCGGGCCTTCGTTAAAGGGCATATTTACTGATGATTTCAAAATCGGCGCAGCGGTAAACCCGCTGACGATCCGTTCCCAGGAGCAGCTGCTGGCGTATCATTTCAACAGTATCACTGCCGAGAATGAAATGAAGTTTGAGAGTGTGCATCCGCAGGAGGAGGTATACACCTTTGATCATGCGGACGAGCTGGCGGCTTTTGCCCGGAAGCACGGGCTGGCGATGCGCGGTCATACCCTGGTGTGGCATAACCAGACGAGCGATTGGCTGTTTACGGACGGAGCGGGGACGGCGGTAAGCAAGGAGCTTCTGCTGTCACGCCTGAAGTCTCATATCGATACAGTTGTCGGACGTTACCGGGGACAGATTTATGCCTGGGATGTAGTCAATGAGGTGATTGCCGATGAAGGCCAGGAGCTGTTGCGGTCGTCCAAATGGCTGGAGATAGCCGGGCCTGAGTTCATTGCGCGAGCGTTCGAATATGCTCACGAAGCTGATCCGCAGGCCTTGCTGTTCTACAATGATTACAATGAAAGTCATCCGCAGAAGCGCGACAAAATCTACACCCTAATGAAGTCACTGCTGGATCAGGGAGTGCCGATCCATGGCGTCGGCCTGCAGGCACACTGGAACCTGTACGATCCCGGACTGGATGACATCCGGGCAGCGATCGAGAAGTACGCTTCGCTCGGGCTGCAGCTGCAGCTTACCGAGCTGGACCTGTCCCTGTTCCGCTTCGACGATAAGCGGACGGACCTGGCAAGTCCGCCGCCGGAGCTGCTTGAGCTCCAGGCGGAGCGGTACGACGCGGTATTCCGGCTGCTCCGGGAATACCGGCAGGTCATTTCGTCCGTCACCTTTTGGGGGGCGGCGGACGACTACACGTGGCTGGACAATTTCCCTGTCCGCGGACGAAAAAACTGGCCGTTCCTGTTCGATGAACAGCACAGGCCAAAGCCTGCGTTCGAGCGGCTTGCTGCACTCAGCGGCTGAGGGATTAAATGGCGTACAGAACGGGAACGGGAAGTGCGGCTAATTTTGAACTGATTATAGAAATGTCTCTTAAACCAGCTGTCTCCCTTTACAGGGGGACAGTTGGTTTTTAGTAAGTAGCCGTGCTTCCGGACTGCAATCTAAATGGAGTAGTCAATAAGTCCCCTTCCATGACATAAGAGACCACGCCTTGTTGGCTTGGCCTCTTATCTTTTTCTTGCAAATATACCATTACCTCCTTTCTTGCATCTCATGAATAACCTCAACGGTATTGATGTTCCAATTCAATTTATCACAATGGAGTAAAAATAATAGTTCACCAGAATACACATGTGCAAGCTCATTATTGGAATTGTAAGTCATTACTTCAAAGCCCGTTAAAATTTCCACCTTATTTAAAGAACGGTTAATGACTTTTTGCTTAACTAAGGGAGCGGGTAAACCATTTTGCTCTTGAAAATTTAGAAAATCAGCTATGTTATCAGGATACATTTTCAAATTACTTTTCTTTGATTGAAATTCGGTTATGTAGCGATTGATTTCATTTTTTGGCAGGCTGTATACTGTTATTCCTCCGATTATAACTACCCCTATAACTAAAATAATTACTGCTTTAATAATATTTTTATTCATGTTACTGATCCTCCTGACTTTAACTCAACTATAACTGGAATAAGGCCTGCTAATGTAGCTCAATCATGAACACTGCTTGAACGGCCAGTTGGATATGTTAGATAGAACCAGGGAATTTCCGCCCACCCCCCTTATTTTATGTCTCCGTTTAGCTTATACAGCAGCAGGATAATTTTAACTCCAGCCGCGCATCCTTAGAGGAAGGGAATCCTTCCATAGGTCTGATATATCATTTTAAAAATAAATGATGACACAGTGAAGGTTATGCCTTATTATTTAAAGAGATTTTTAATAAAACAGTTTTAAAATAGTTGTAGTACACTTTATGGGGGAACAAGCTTTATTATCAGCAGGTCCGGAGAGGGGCGGAATACGATTTTAGCGCTGAGCGGAGTAAGTAAGAGCTTCGAACTGAAGGAAGGCAGTCACCACGCGGTCCGGGATGTATCGCTTACAGTAAAACCGGCTTCAATCCACGGTATCATCGGGGCCAGCGGAGCCGGCAAGTCGACGCTGCTGCGCCTGATGAATCTGCTGGAGCGTCCTGACAAAGGCACTGTAACGGCAGGCGGCAAGGAGCTGACAGCATTAACAGAGAAAGAGCTGCGCCGGGAGCGGCAGAAGATCGGGATGATCTTTCAGCATTTTAACCTTGTCGCCAATGCTACTGTCAGCCGCAATGTGGAGATTCCGCTCGAGCTGGCCCGTGTACCGAAGGGAGAACGCAGGAAGCGGGTCGCCGAGGTGCTCGATTTTGTCGGCCTGACCGACAAAGCAGAGCAGTATCCGGCCCGGCTCAGCGGCGGGCAACGGCAGCGGGTAGCGATTGCCCGCGCCCTGGCGAACAGCCCGCAGCTGCTGCTGTGCGATGAGCCGACCTCTGCGCTGGATCCGGTGACTACGGCGGATATCCTCAGCGTGCTGAAGCATATTAACTCCGTGCTCGGCGTAACGATCGTGATCGTGACCCATGAGCTGGATGTGGTGCGCAGCATCTGCAGTGAGGTCTCCGTTATGGAGGACGGAAGGATCGTGGATGCCTTCTCCCGCGAGGAGAACGGGTTCCTTCCGCCTTCTGGGCATACCGGCTCCTACCGCGAGCAGATTACCGGCAAGGCAGGTGGGCGATAATGTGGGAACGCATGCTGAAATACCAGGATCTGATGTGGCAGTCGATCGGCGAAACCTTTGTCATGGTCGGGATATCGATTCTGGCAGCCGTGCTGGTCGGGCTTCCGCTGGGCACGGTGCTGTATTTTTGCCGGAAGGGACAGCTTTATGAGAACCGGAGCCTGTCGCTGACGCTGAACAGCATCGTTAACGTAGTCCGCTCCTTTCCGTTCCTGCTGCTGGTGGTGGCGCTCATTCCGGTGACCCGCTTCCTGGTTGGAACCTCGATCGGAACATTGGCCTCGACGGTGCCTCTGTCCGTGGTCGCCATTGCCTATTATGCGCGTCTGGTGGAGCAGTCCCTGCTGGAGGTTCCCAGAGGCACGATTGAGGCAGCCTTGTCCATGGGGGCATCGAAGCTGGAGCTGATTTTCAAGTTCCTCTATGTCGAAGCGCGGTCGGGTCTGGTGCTCGGACTCACGGCCTCCACGATCAGCTTTATTTCGTTTTCGACGGTGATGGGTGTGGTTGGCGGCGGCGGTGTCGGCGATTTTGCCATCCGTTACGGGTATCAGCGGTTTGAGAACGAAGTGATGGCTTACGCCATTGTCGTCATGATTGTGCTTGTGCAGCTGATCCAGTTCACCGGAAGCACGGTGGCAAGAATGCTGGATAAGCGCTGATTAAAGGGAAGACTGAACAAGGAATGCGTATTAACGTACTATTTTGAAATCCAAAATATAAACACCGGGGGTTATTGAAAAACAATGAAAAAGTCCATGATTGCGATGCTCATGCTGTTCGTCCTGATTGCTGCAGGCTGCGGTAACAACAGTAACAACGCTCAAAATGCCGCTGAAGCCACGGAAGCGCCGGCCGCAACAGCAGCAAGTACAGAACCCGTAAAAATCAAGGTAGCGACACTGATTCCTCCAATGACCGACATTCTTGATATTGTAAAACCTTTGCTGCTGGAGGATGGGGTAGACATGGAGATCGTCGTATTGTCCGACAATGTGCAGCCGAACGAGGCGCTGGCGAACAAGGAAGTGGACGCGAACTTCTTCCAGCATGTGCCTTACATGAAGCAGTTCAATGAGAGCAAGGGCTCGAACCTCGTTCCGGTACAGCCTGTATATGATGCGATCTACGGCGGCTATTCCAAAAAGTACAAATCCATCGAAGAGCTTCCGGAAGGCGCGAAGCTGGTAATGGCCAATGACCCGTCGAATATCGGACGTTCGCTGCAGATGTTTGCCGACGCCGGTCTGATCAAGCTGAAGGATGGGGTAGGGATCACAGCAACTCAGGCGGATATTACCGAAAATCCGAAGAACTTCAAGTTCGAGGAAGTCGATCTGCTGATGCTGGCCCGGATGATGGATGATGGCGACCTGGTAGCGATGACCCCGGCTTATGCCAGTCCGCTCGGCCTGACCCCGAAGAAGGATGCGCTGATTACCGAGCGTGAGGATTCCGAATTTACAATTACGCTCGTGGCGCGTGAAGACAATCAGGACTCCGATGCCATCCAGAAGCTGGCGAAACGGATCAGCGGTCCGGAAGTGAAGAAGTTCCTGGAAGATAATTATGCAGACATCGCTCTGCCGGCTTTTAAATAATAAGCAGTAAAAATAGACAGTATTTCATCCGGAAACGAATGAGATACTGTCTTTTCTATGAGTTAACCTCTTGTTTTCAGGAGCACAGGAACCTCGAAGCATGCCGCATCAATCCACGTTCCACTGGTAAAATCGCGCCCGCGCACCAGCACCTTATCCCCGTAGACTTCAACATAGTATCCCTGGCTGCCGTCTATGTGCACATCTTCATTGTTCCAGAGATACGCTACCGAGGCTGCATTGAACATCGTGGCCGTCTCCCCGTTACCCGGGAACATCGTATGCTCCGATTCCAGCTCCCAGTGGGTATGGCCGGTAAACAGCAGAGTCTGCGGGAATCTGTCCAGAATAGCTCGCAGCTCTTTGTCTTGTGTAACCCCGTACCAGTTCTGCGCTTCAAGCGAGCCGGCCACGGTGTTCATCAGCGGCTGATGCAGGAAGAGGAAAACGGGCTGCTCTGCTGCAGCAGGTCTGCCGTCAGGCCGCTCACCAAGCTTCAACTCCAGCCACTGTAGCTGTTCAGCCGACAGGCTGCAGAAGATCGGCAAGCCTTCTTCGGTTCCCAGGAAAATGAAATGGTACCCGCCGATCCAATGATCATGATAAGGCCCCGGCGAGCACATGCGGGAGGTGTACATTCCGAGACGTGACTCCCAGTCGCCCAGGCCGATCTCTGCCAATTGCGGCTGCCACTGGCCGATGCCGACATCGTGATTGCCCAGCGTATAACGGATGTCCGGCAGTACCGCCCTATACTGGCCGAGAATCCGCTGTACCTCCGCATATTCCTCCGGGAAGCCGTGGTCGGTAATATCGCCAATATGCATGATCCCGCTGCTGCCCCGGGCATGGACGGCCAGATCCTGCAGGGCACGCTCAAAGTTCCGGTTATACTCATGGGCAGGGTCGGCGGTGACATGGGTGTCGGTAATAATCTGAAAGGTGAGCAGCGGCGTTTCTCCGCCGGTTAACTTGGTCTCCATCTGCACAGACTTGCCTCCTTGAGTATGGTTTGTTGCTCCTTTAAAAGCCAGTTCCTCATAAGACTGCACAACGGCATCAGCATCAGGCAGCAAATGATTAAGCAGTGATTTAGCTGAAGACTCCCCCGTTACAGAAGCTCCGGCGTCCGGTGCAATCGAAACCGCAACCGCCGCGCCCGCCGCCTTGGCCATGCGCATATCACCGTTCGTGTCGCCGATTACCGCTGCGGCGGAAGGCTGCACCCCGAGCTGCCTGCAGGCCAGCAGGGCCATGTCCGGGAACGGCTTGCCGCGCTCCACCTGATCGGTGCCGATTACGGCTGAGAAATAATGGCGGATGCCGAGCCAGCGGAGATGCTTCTCCGCGGCTTCGGTATCATCCGCCGTCACTACGGCCATCTTCACGGCTCTGGCTGCGCACTCTTCCAGGAAGCGAAGCAGGCCGGGCAGCGGAAGGACGGGGCGGCTATGCTCCAGCATGGCGTCCGCCTCCCGGCGGCAGGCTTCCACCAGCTCCATCGACTCCGCCCAGGAGAGCCCCAGCAGATAGCCCTGCCAGGCGAGAATCGCGTACAGGTCATTCATCGTGCCCATGGCGAGCGGACCATTGCGGTCGTAGCCGGTTATCCGGCCCTCACCGTTATGGACCGTCCCCAGCAGATTGTTCAGGCAGGGCTCAGGAAAGATAAGGCCGCGCAGCTTCAGCTGCCGGGTAAAATACGTAAGCAGGCATTCGCTCCAGCTTCCCCAGAGGGAGACGAAGTCGAGCAGGGTACCGTCCTTGTCGAACAGGATTGCGGATATATCGTAATTCCCCTGCGGGGTGATCAGCTCAGGCATGGCTGCGTCTCCTTCATTGCAAATTCACGTTATTTATGATTCATATGGTTGTATATTTACGGGATTAATCAGTGAGTCAGGTGAGTCCGCCATTCCCCCGGATTACTTCACCTTATCCAGCGCCGCCTGTGCAGTCGCCTGTGCTTCTTTGAGTGCTTCGGCAGCCGGGATGTTCTCGATCTGCACCTTATCTGCGGCGATTTTCAGGGCATCATTGATTTTGCCGCCCGTAGGGTCCTGGAACGGAGCGGAGGCATGGGAAGCCTGCTGCAGCGGGATTTTGATCTGCGGGTTGGTCTCGCTGAACGAGATGAACGCCGGATCTTCCAGTGCAGACTGGCGGACCGCAATGTAACCGGTGTTGATCGACCAGAATGCGGTATTCTCGGAGTTAGTAAAGTAAGCCAGCCATTTCAGTGCAGCCTGCTTCTCTTCATCGCTTGCCTTGGCAGGGATACCGGCCTGGATAGCTTCAGCTACCGGTTTACCTTCGCCGACTCCGGCCCAGCCCGGCTGTTCCATTGCCGCTACAATGCTGAAGTCCAGATCGCCCTGGTCACCGCTGGAGCCGGTATAGCCGGCCGCCTGGCCTTTCATTACGTCATCAATGGTTTTGTACCAGTACTCCCAGCCCTGTCCGCCGGAATGAATACGCATGATCTGGTCTTCATGAATCCATTTGCGGAACAGATCCCACGTTTCGATCCACTCGGGGGAGTCGATAGTAACGGTTTTGCCATCTTCACTCAGAATGCTGCCGCCCTTGCTCAGCACCGCATCGATCATATTGCCGGAGCCCCACATCGGCTCCCAGCCGTAGACGCTTGTTTTGCCGCCTTCTTTAACCGTCATTTTCTCGGCTGCCGCAGCGAGATCCTCCCAGGTCTTGATCTGGCTGGCATCAATGCCGCTCTTCTTAAAAGCATCCTGACGGTAGTACATCACCTGCGTCGTGCCGTACATCGGCAGGAAATACTGCTTGCCGTCAACCTTGCCCTGGTTCAGGAAGGTCTGGACGAAATCTTCAGGCTTGAAATCCGGCTGTGCCGCAATCAGCTCATCCAGCTCGGCGAAATAGCCCTTGCGCGCCCAGTCGACATTGGAGGACAGCACGGCTGCCGGAACCTGTCCGGTAGCAATCGCCGCCTGGAGCTTCTGCTGGGTTTCGGTGTAATCCGCCTGCACGATGCCTTTAACGATAACCTCCTGCTGGGAGGCGTTGAATTTTTGAATGAGTGCTTCCATATTTTCGCCCAGCTTGCCGCCGAGGCCGTACCAGAATTCAATGGTTACCGGTTCACTTTGGGCAGCAGGAGCTGCTGCGGAGGGAGCTGACGATGCACCGCTTGCCTCTGTAACCTGATTCGCGGCGCCGTTTGCGCCGCAGGCTGTTAGTACAGTCATACCGGCAATCATGGATAGTGCGGACAACCTCTTCAATACGTTCATCATCATTCTCCTCTTTATTAGAAAATAGTGTTTATCCTTTACTGGAGCCTGCAGTCATATTGACACTTTGCATAATCGTTTTCTGTGCCAGCACAAAAACAAGCAGCAGGGGGGCGATGGTGAAGGCGCTGGCGGCCATGATTAACGGCCATTTCAATCCGTAAGCACCTCCTTCCACGAAGAAGCTGCGCAGACCGGCTGAGACCAGCTGCAGGGCAGGGTCCTTGGTAATCAGCATCGGCCAGAAATAATTGTTGTAATGATCAATGAAGGTGATCAGTGCCATTACGGCAAAAGAGGACCGGGTCACCGGCACCAGCACTGTCCACAGAATCCGCATATGCGATGCCCCGTCTACCTCGCCGGCCTCGACCAGCTCATGGGATACCTGCAGGAAGGCCTGCCGGATCAGAAAGATCGCAAAGACGCTGACGCAGTTGGAGAGAATCAGGCCGCCATAGGTGTTGAGCAGATTCAGCTCGGACAGTACAAGATAGCTGGGCAGGTAGACTGCCGTAGCAGGTACCATGTAGCCGAACAGGATAACTCCGGCAAAAATCCCCTTCAGGCGGAATTTCATATGAGTCAGCGCATAAGCCATCATGCCGGAATTAAAAATCTGCAGGATGACGATGCTACCGGCGACCAGAATGCTGTTGCCCATATATCTGGCGAACGGCGCTTCATTCCAGGCCGCGGCAAAGTTACCCCAGAGCGGAGCCGCAGGCCAGAGTGTCGGCGGAGAGGCCCAGATTTCATCATTGGTTTTGAGGGCGCTGGTGACCATCCAGTAGAAGGGGAAGGCCATCAGCAGTGCCAGTACGGCGAAAAAAGCATGGCGGGCCGGTCCGCCCAGCCGTGAGAGCATACTCGTGCGCAAGTGGAATGACCTCCTTAATAGATGTAACGATTTATTGATAGTGCGTCGTCCGTCTGCTGATGCTGAGCGACAGCACCGACAGCAGCATACAGATGAACACCAGTACTACAGCTACACTGGAAGCCTCGCCGATCTGGAAGGACTCAAAAGCAGACTGGTAATACAGGTACAGCAGCGTGCGGGTTGAGCCGGACGGGCCGCCTTGTGTCAGCACGTTAATCTGGTCGTAGGCCTGGAGAGCCTGAACCATCTGCACCACGAACAGGAACAGGGTGGTCGGTGAAATCAGCGGCAGCGTAATCCGGACAAATGTTTGCACAGCCCCGGCCCCGTCAAGCTCGCCTGCCTCCAGCAAGTCAGAGGGAACATTCCGCAGGGCTACGAGATAGAAGATCATCGCCCAGCCCGCTGATTTCCAGACCGTTACGAGCAGCACACCCGCAAGTGCCCACTTGGGGTCCTGCAGCCAGCCGATCGGTTCAAGGCCGAGAGAATTCAGCACCGTATTGGCCAGCCCGACTTCAGGCTCGTAGATCCAGGACCAGACGATGGATACAGCGACAGTCGGCGTAACCCATGGCGAGAAGAGCAGTGCCTGATAGAAGCCGGAGCCTGTCAGCTTGCGGTTCATGAGAAGGGCCAGTCCCAGGCCGATGGCGATAACCGGCAGCACACTGCCGATGCAGAACAGCACAGTGACCCGCAGCGCTTTGTAAAAAGCCGGATTGCCAAAGAGGTCGGTATAATTCTGCAGCCCGACAAAGGTTTTGGTTGGACTCATGAAATCCCATTCTGTAAAGCTGAGATACAGCACATAGATCAGCGGTGCCAGCCAGAACAGTACAAAGGGTATCATCGCCGGCAGCGTAAAGAGTATGGGCTTTAAACCGCTTATTAACTTATTTCGTGTCATTTTCGTTCCGCTACCCCATTCCGTCAGCTTTGTTTTGCGGTATAATGCAGGTGAATACTATCTCTGTTCAAAAAAAATTGTACACTGGACAAGTCAGCGTGTGGTCAACCGGAAGTAAAGCAGACTCGGAAATTGTGTAAAATTTGTTGCAATAATGCGGGCTTGTTCCCGTTTTATGTAATGCGGAGTTAACAAGACTACGAAGAGTGAGGGTGCAGCGAATGAAGCAGGCCGCATTTGGCGAAGACAACGGGCAGTTATCTCCACGGGAGCAGCTGCTGCGCAGGGTGATTGATGCGATTGCGCAGACGATGGATTTATACGGGGCGAATTATTCCTTCGGGCAGCTGTACGGAATTATGTTCTTTGAGGACAAGCCGATGACGCTGGAGGAAATGAAGCAGGTGATGAACATGAGCAAAAGCAATATGAGCTACGGTGTACGTTCCCTGATGTCCTCACAGATGGTAACCAAGCTTGAAGAGAAACGGGAGCGGAAGGATCTGTATGTGGCGGAGACGGATTTTTTCCAGGCGTTCCGGAACTTCTTCACCCTGAAGCTGCAGCGGGAGATTGATGTGATGCAGGAGGCAATGGGCGCGGTGATTCCGCAGCTGGAGGATTTGATGCAGGCGGGAGATACGCCCGAAGAGGAGAAGTTGTCCTGCAGCCGGGACCTGGAGAAGCTGCGTCATGCAGCGGAGTATTACCGCTGGCTGCAGCAGTTTGTCGACGGCCTGAAGAACGGGGAGATGTTCGGCGGGCCGGGTGCGGAGCAGCGTTGAGTCACGGCATGCTGTGCATTATTTTTATGGGAATTTGAACCGTATCCAGTCTGCTTTTGCAGGTTAGCTGCACTTTTTACAACTACATCGCCATTTTTTCTTCCTATCTCCGGTTTAAGTGTATTCCGTACAACTATATGGCCTTAGATCTTCTGTTTTGGCCGTTTCGGGCAACTTTAGTTGTACGAAGTGCAGTTATACGGTTCGAATACAGCTTATGACTGCTTTTAATTGCACAAAATACATTTATTCAGCGTATGGGCTATGCCCATGTAAGCAACTCAAGCAACCTGGGCGGCTTGTATATGCCGGAAAATCACCAAATAACAGCAGGCAGACCCGTAACCATACGGATCTGCCTGTTCCAATTTACGTTGCCGCCGCCCTGCAATGAGGACGCAGGCCACCCCTTTTTTCAAAACAAGAAGCTACTCCGTCTGCCGCAGCCTTTCAATCAGCGTATCCTTACTCAGCATTCTGTACGAGCTCAGGGTTACCGTGTAAGCAATGACAGCCAGCACCGGGACGACCAGCACAAAGGGCAGCCAGCTCATGCGGAATACGGTAAAAGCCGTATTGCCCGCAATGCTCTTGGCAATGTTATAAGTGAGCAAGACACCAACGGTTGAAGTAATCGCTGTAGTCAGAAGGACATTGTACAGCCCCTCATAGATCAGCATTTTTTTGAGCTGGCGTTTGGTCATGCCTATGCTCTCCAGCAGAGCGAATTCATTCCTCCGCATAATAACGCCCGTAACGACTGTGTTGATATAATTAAGGACACCGATCAGCGCAATAACGAAGCTCAGGCCGTAGCCGATAATCTGAAAAACCCGGATAAATCCGTCCAGCTCCTGCCGGTAATCCTCTCGCGATTTAACCACCAGCTCATCACTGGAAGCGGTCAGAGATTTGGCTGCCTGTGTTGCACTGTCCAGCTTGTCCGGGTCAATATGAAGCGTTGCTGACAGTGCCCATGGCGGTTTGGTCCCCGCAGGCAGCTCTCTGGTCAATTCAGATGACGGGAAGAACGCATTAAACCCGTACGTTGAGTAAGACTGGGTCGTGGCAGCATAGAGCGCATTGTAATTCATCACAGCCATGACCTCATAGCTTTTGCCCAGATTTTTGAACTCAATCATATCACCGGGACGATAATAAGTAGTGTATTCGTCCTCGCCGAACATGAGCGATTGAGCCACCAGCACATAGTCCCCGGAAGCGAATTTCTGCGGATCGAAATGCCCTTCAATCACATCCTTCTGCACCAGGTCATACCACCCGGGATCAATGCCGTACAATGCCAGATAAACGGAGTTTTTCTCCAGCAGGCTTGTAAGATAAGGCTCCTTAGGCTCTGTCTCTGACAAAGGCAGCAATACTGCACGTATTTTCTCATCCATTTCATGAATATCATAATAGTAGTAAACCTTCTCTACACTCTCCACGCCGTCAATCTGCGTCAATTCACTGCTGAATGCTTCCGACAGCTTATAAGGATCGCCCGGGCGCTCACCTTCATAGGTTTCAATCTTCTCATTGCGGATCACCACATCCCCGGAAAGGAACGTACTAAGGTATTTATTTACATCAAATGAAGCTATCACCGTAAAAATAATGCTGAACAGCACAACGCTCAGGGAAAGCGAGGTCAGCATGAGGGTAAGCTTCTTTTTGCTGCGGAACAGGTTCGTGAAGGCCATGACATGCAGCCGGCCTCCGCGCTTCGAGCGTTTGTGCATCCGCCGCTTTGCCTGTACTCCCGTATACCTGACCGCTTCGACAGGCGCTATCCGCGCGGCCATCCGGCCAGGCTTGCCGGCGGCAATCCATACCGTCAGATAGGCGAATAGGGCGGCTCCAATAAAAATCCACGGGCTGGCGGAATAAGCGGCTTCCATCGGCTCACTGGAAAAGGTGTTCATCATCGGCGTAAGCAGCCGTCCGATTACATAGCCTGCAGCGAGGCCGAAGGGCAGCCCGATCAGATACAATACCTGTGATTGTATTCTGATCATCCGTTTGAGCTGCCTCGGTGTCGTCCCAATCGCTTTTAGCAGACCGTAAAACTTCACATCACGCACAACCGATATGTAAAAAATATTATAAATCAGCAGATACCCGCTCAGCATAATAATGAAGATGACAGCTACATAAGGTACAAATTCAATTAGGTTGTCAGATAGGGAAGATGTCGTATAAGCCCAGTTGACTCCAGTGGGTCTATCTATACCTGTATTGGCGAGCACTTTATCCAGCTTTTTTTCAATATCGACTGCGTTCTTGAACATTACGCTCATCTCTGCGGTGTTTACGTAAGAGCCGCTGGCTTCGGACTCTGCGGGATCAATCCCGGAGAGATTATTCTGCACCCATGCATCGGAGATGAAGGCCAGTCCTGCAATCGCCAGATTTTTATCCGCTTCATAATAGCCTGACACGACAAAATCCTGCTTGAGAACACTCTCTGTAATATCAATGTCCAGCTGAACCTTTTCGCCCAGCGCATGCTTCACACCGAGCTTATCCAGCACCCAGGTGCTCAGCACAACCTCATTCTCAGCTTCCGGCAAATGCCCCTCAATAAGATGAATAAAGTAATGCCTCGCATCTGCTTCATCAATCCGCTTAACCTCTACCGGACTGTCCCGGAACACCTCGTTACGCAAAAGCCCGGCGTACAGCATAACACCGTATTCCTTAATGCTTGGATGCTCTCTTAATATCTCTATCTGTTCAGGGCTCACCCGTTTGAAGCTGCCGTGAAAATCTGTCCCGACCGTCTTCATCATCGTTAATTCCATCGATTTGTTAAGGCTGAGCGACATCGTGAAAATCGACGTGATCAGCAGTGTCGTCAGTACCACAGCGGAGATGACAGCCAGGTTGCGCAGCGGATTGGCCCGCAGGCTTTTGATGGAGAGACGGGTTACAATCTTGCTGTTATTGTTGGCAATCATAGGGTCCCAGCTCCGGCCGATGCTGCGTTCCCGGATACAATGCGCCCGTCCTCGATGCGGATAATCCGGTCGGCTGTCTGGGCGATGGACTCGTTATGCGTAATCATGACAATGGTCTGGTTGAATTTTTCGCTCATTTGCTTCAGCAGGATCAGCACTTCCTGGCTTGTTTTGCTGTCGAGGTTGCCTGTCGGCTCGTCTGCCAGAATAATCGACGGCTTGGTTGCGAGCGCTCTGGCAATAGCAACCCGCTGCTGCTGTCCGCCTGAGAGACTTCCGGGGAGGGAGTGGATTTTGGACTGCAGGCCCAGTGCCTGAATGACCTCATCCAGGTACGTCCGGTCGATTCTGCCGCCGTCGAGCTCGATGGGAAGCGTAATATTTTCGAGCACATTTAGGATCGGCACCAGGTTATAGCTCTGGAAGACGAACCCGATTGAACGGCGCCGGAAAATCGTCAGCTTCTCATCGCTCATCGCAAAAAGCTCGTTCCCGTCCACCGTCACCTTGCCCTCCGTAGGCCGGTCCAGACCGCCAAGCATATGCAGCAGAGTGCTTTTTCCGCTGCCACTGGTGCCGACAATGGCTACAAATTCACCTTTTTCTACCGTCAGGGATATATCATCCAGTGCTTTTACCGTAGTCTGCGGATCTTTGCCGTAATATTTCTTCAGGTGCAGGGTGCTTAAAATAGGCATTTGCGTATCTCCTCCATCATTCGTGGTTGTCCTCTAAGATAACAGATCATTCTAACCGGACAGTGTCTGGAATCTGACGGAATTGACACATTCAGAGCTGGGGGAGGTAGATAGTAAGCCTGCTTCCTTGACCTGGCTGCGATGCTGCTGTGATGTAGCCGCCCTGGATACTGATGATTTTTTGCGCCAAAAAAAGTCCGATCCCGATCCCCTCATACTCCCCGGCATTATGCCCTCTATAGAAGCGTTTGAAAATATGCGCCAGCCCGTCCTCCGGAATTCCGATTCCTGTATCAGCAACCTCGATCCTGGTGAACATTTCATTGCCCTCCGCTGTAATCCGGATACTGCCGCCCGGCTCCGTATATTTCACTGCATTCTCCAGCAGGTTGAAGAGCGCTTCACTGGTCCATTTGTAATCGTGGCGGGCTGAGGTAAGCGGGTCGCAGTCTATGTTAATGATGATGTTTTTGTTGTACGCGCGTGTATACAGGTGCGAGAGGGCGCTGGTAATGGTTGCGGTAACAGGCCTTACTTCACTTTGCAGATGGATCATGCCCGTCTCCAGCCTGGATAATTTGATCAGCGAGGTTATCAGCCACTCCAGCTTTTCCGACTGGGCTTCGATCTGCTGCAGCAGCTGCCGGGTATCCGGGCTCAGGTCCGGGGTTTCGGCAAGCAGCTGGCTATAGAGCAGAATGCTTGCAAGAGGTGTCTTGGTCTGATGGGAGATGTCGGAGATTAGCTCCTTGATCGTGTTCTTTTCGGCCGCGAGGTTATGCTCGTTTGCCTTGCACATTTCAATATAGCGCAGCAGCTTGTGCTCAAGAGAAGACAGGCGGGTCTCGTCGAAAAGGGTCAGCGGCTCATGTCCGTGAATCGCCCGGTCCACCATTTCATCCACCGTATCCATGAAGCCTGTAATCTGCTGCTGCAGCCTACGGTTATATAGAGCTCCCGTACCGAGCACGGCAATCAGGAAGAGCAGGCTAAGCTGCATAAGCGCCGGACTGAACCCTTCCAGATAAAGAATGGTACCCGTGTATCCTATTAATAGAAGCAAGAAGATTGCAGTGAAAATATAACGGAGCCGTTTGTTAGGCCGGATATTACCGCTATTGGTCATAGATGCGGCCTTTCTGTCCACATGTACCCCAGGCCGTAGACGGTTTTGATGTACTTGGGCGAGGCAGGGTCGTCCTCAATTTTGGAGCGCAGCCGCTTTACGGCCACAGTCAGGGCATTCTCATCCACAAACTCCGCATCCTGCGACCAGATTTTATCGATTAACTGCTCTCTGCTCAAAACGATGCCGGGGTTCGAGACCAGGATGTTCAGCAGCCTGAGCTCCGTTTTGCTGAAGGCCAGCGATTCCTTATGTTTGTAGAATTCCAGTTTCCCGAAATCAAGGCTCAGCGGACCGAACGTAAGGACCTCGTCAGCCTGCGGGGCAGTCCGTTTAAGCACAGCCATCACCCTGGCCCGCAGTACCATCAGGCTGAACGGTTTGGTGATATAGTCGTCTCCCCCGAGGGCGAACCCCGTGACGATATCCGGCTCCATGTCGTTGGCAGTCAGAAAAATAACCGGGACCTGTGAGGTTCTCCGCAGCTGCTCGCAATAGTCCAGCCCGCTTCCGTCAGGCAGATTAATATCCAGCAGAATCAGATCGATCCGGGTTGCAGCATAAATCTGCTCAGCCATAGCCAGTGTATAGGCCTGCTCAATCCGGAGGCCGTTCTGGGCGAGCGAGAGGGCGATGCCTTTGTTCAGGCTGCGGTCGTCTTCGACGATCAGTAAGGTTTTCAAGGGCAGTGCTCCTTTAAATAGGTCGTATTTGCTTTATGTACAAAAAGGAAGAGGCAGGCTTTACTTCAATATTATGTACAGCGGCATAGGATCACGCAAGCGGGATTGATCACATAAGCGTGGACCGGCATTCTCCGGTCCGGCGTCCTCCCCGACTAAGGTCCAGTTCGTAAAACCGTCCGCGGTCTGTTTTGAAAGTCTGCAGATTACCCTAGAATAAAGCTATAAGAACGAGGTCAACGAAAGGCGGTGAGAAAAAATGCAGAATAGAAAAGGTAACGGACTTGCTATTGCCCTGATCGTGATCGGAGCGGTTATGCTGCTCGGGGTACTGCCCCAACTGATTCACGGAATTTTCGGAATCCTGTTCCCGGTACTGCTGGTAGCTCTCGGATACTACGGAATTAAAAGCGGACGCAAAATTATCGGCTGGATCGTATTGTTCATTGGTGTTATGGCTTTGATCTCGAAGCTTTCCTGGATCATCGGTCCACTGCTCGGGGTTGCGCTGGTTGTCTGGGGCATCTCGGTGCTGAAGGGCAGAAGCGGCAGAACATACTAAGAATACAGGCTGCACAAGATTACTTAATAAGAAGCAGGGAGGGAACAGGAAATCATGAGTGTTTTTCGCCGCATGAGGGATATTACCGTAGCTAATCTAAATGAACGACTGGAACAAAGCCAGGACCCGGTGAAGCTGATCGATCAGTTCTTGCATTCGACCCGTGAGGAGATCGCTGAAGCAGAACGGCTGTACCAGCAATATGCTGCCCATACCAAGCAGCTGCAGGTGCAGGTGAATCAGGCAACGGCCATGAGAAACAAACGTGAGGAGCAGGCGCTGCTGGCGCTCAAGGCCGGTGAAGACAATCTGGCAAAGATGGCTTTGCAGGAGAAAATCATCCACGAGGAAAAGCTGGAGCAGTACAGCGGGCTGCTGGAACAGAGCCAGGGATCGCTGTATGAGCTGGAAAGCCAGCTGAATGAACTGAAGGTTGAATACCAGACGGTGTATAACAAGCGCCAGTACTATGCGGCACGCATGGAGTCGCTGAGACTGCAGCAGCGCATGAACCAGCGGGCGGCTGCATACGGTAACGGCAGCGATGTTCCGAAGATGTTCGGACGGCTTGAAGACCGGATGAACGACTGGGAGCTGGAAGCGAAGAGTCTGCGGGATCTGCGCCGCATGGGCCAGGAATACGCAGTGCAGGCCGGCGAGACCGTAGCAACTGTATTGGAAAGAGAAATGGCTAAGCTCAAGGAGAAGCTTAACAATGGCGGAAAGGAGTAGTGCTATGACCCGGTTGTATCGTTCAACCCGCGACAAGGTAATGACAGGGCTGGCTGGAGGATTGTCCGAGACACTCGGCATTGATTCTACCCTGTTCCGGATTCTGCTGCTCGTCAGCATTCCCTTTACCGGAGGCGCGACTATACTTGTCTATTTCATTGCAGCACTGATCATTCCCAAGGAGCCGACGCAATATAATCCGTTCGGTCCCGGACCGGGAGCACCCGGCGGACCTTATGGCGGCCATTACGGCGGCCCCGGATATGGAAGCGGACCGCAGGGCCCGCATGCACAGGGCGGCTACGGCGGACCTGGCGGACAGCCCGGCTACAACCCGAACCCGGGTTATAACAAGGCCAATAGTTATCCCGGCCAGGATTCCGGTCTGGATGCGATGATGAAGGATATCGAGAAGAAGGCACTGCAGAAGGAAGTCGAAGAGCTGAAACAAAAACTTGCTAAATACGAGAAGGGAGAAGTGTAAAACATGGGAGTATTTCAACGGATTAAGGATATGACAAAAGCGTCGGTAAACGACCTGCTGGATAAAGTAGAGGACCCGATCGTAATGCTGAACCAGTACCTGCGCGATATGGAGGCTGAAATTCACGAAGCAGAGGTTACTGTTGCCAAGCAGATGGCCAACGAGCGCCGCATGAAGCAGCGTGTTGAGGAAGCCGCCAAAATGTCCGGACAGCGCGGAGCCCAGGCTGAGCTGGCTCTGAAGAACGGGCAGGAAGAGGTTGCCCGCAAGCTGCTGGAAGAGAAAATCTACTTCGACCAGAAGCAGACTGAATACGGCGATCTTCACGCCCAGGCAGAAGTGCAGGCCAAAGAACTGGTACAGCAGCTGCATGACATGAAGGATGAGTTCTACAAGCTGCGCAACAAGCGCAACGAGCTGGTATCCCGCGCCCAAATGGCCAAGGCCAAAAAGCAGATGTCGCAGATCAGCAGCGTGCATGCCATTGAAAGCGGCAGCGCATCCCTCGGCTTCCACCGCATGGAAGAAAAGATCATGCAGCTTGAAGCTGAAGCCGATGTTATGCGTGCCCCTTACAGCCCTTCCTCCGGCTTGTACAACAAACCGGTTGACGCTGAGAAACAGCTCAAAGTGGAAGAGCAGCTTGCCGCTCTGAAGAACAAACTGAATCCTCCATCTTCACCGTCCCTGGACAAAAAAGAAGACTAATCCCTGTTCCTAAAAAGCAGGCGGATATGATATGCTGAACAAGGTAAAAGCCATACGGTATGGGTCACCATACCGGTATGGCTTTTGTAGTGGGATACGATATATCGAATCATTATTTGTGGATTACAGGTATTTTAACGTTGAAAATAAAGCAGAGGGACTTGATTCCTCTATTATGTTATATAGTTAAGGTTTACGAAGTTAGTTTTGCTTCGCAAAACTTGGCAAATGCTTACGAAGACAGTTTTGCTCCGCAAAACTTTTAGGAGGTGCGCTATGGATAAACGGAACCGTTTGATTGCCATCGGACTGATTGGCGTGGGCTGCTTGATGATATTTGGCAAATGGATCGGATTTTTCTCCGTTGTCGCGCTCCTGTTCCTGCTGCTGGGGATTTACCGCACAACCTCAGGCAAAGTCAAGCAGGGCTACAAGCTGCTGGGAATCGGCGCAGTACTGCTGCTGCTGGATCATCTGCTGCTGGTGCTGGGCATCTGCCTGATTTCGCTCGGCGTGTTCTATGTCAAATCGAAACGGCTGCAGCAGGGCAAAGTGTTCATGCAGAAGCAGAGCTTCTCCTCCCGTTTTGACTGGGATCTGTCGCCCTGGGTGATGCGCAGCCTGAGTGCATGGCATGTCCTTGGCGAGGCTGATGTGGACCTTTCACTGGCGATCGCTGAGGATAAGGAAACTATTATGCTGTTTCAGGGGATATTCGGGGATATGGATATCCACCTGTCCGATGACTATGGCGTAGAGATTGAAGCCTTTGTGCTGTTCGGCTCGATCGAATTCGGCAGCCACCGCGATACGGGGATGATGAACCGGCTGAACTGGAAGTCTGCCAACTATGATACCAGCACTAATAAGGTAAAGTTCAGCATTTCCTATCTGATGGGTGATCTGGATCTAACCAAATCCTGACCGCTGCATGGTATTTATTAAGAGAGGGAGGCTCCTGCACGTGGATAAAAAGAACAGCAGCATGGTAACGCGCAGCATGGGTGAGGGGGCTTTATTCTCCTTTGTCATGCTGCTGGTTTTCTTGTACATTATGTATACATATGGTTATTTGAAGCCTTTCGAGAATTGGGAGATTGGAATCCGCACCACTGTGACGCTCATCCTGCTGCCGGTGGTCTTCGGAGTCGGCTTTGGCTTCTTTCAGAGCTTCCGCTTCAAGCGCAGGCTGGAACGGCTGCGGGGAACGCTGGTTGCCTGGGAGAAGGGCAACCTCACCCCGGCGATGCCGGTGCTGGGGACTGATGAGCTGGGCCGGCTCGGCGAGCAGCTTGGCCGGATCAGCGGCAAGTGGGAGAACCAGGTCAACACCCTTCAGCGGCTGTCGACCAACAATGCCAAGCTGGCGGAGCAGGCGCGAGTATCGGCGATTATCGAAGAGCGGCAGCGCCTGGCCCGCGAGCTGCATGATGCCGTGTCCCAGCAGCTGTTCGCCATTTCGATGACAGCGACGGCTGTGGGCCGGACGCTGGAGAAGGATTTTGACAAGGCCCAGCGGCAGATTGCCCTGATTGAGGAGATGTCTGCGGTGGCCCAGTCGGAGATGCGCGCGCTGCTGCTGCATCTGCGGCCGGTGTATCTGGAAGGCAAGGGACTTGAGCAGGGGCTGCAGGAGCTGATTAAAGAGCTGCAGATCAAGGTGCCGATGGAGATTATTTTTGAGATGGACCCGGATGTACAATTGCTTAAAGGAGTCGAGAATCATTTGTTCCGCATTGTGCAGGAAGCTATTTCGAACACTTTACGGCATGCCAAGGCAGAGAAGATGGAGATCCGGCTGCACCGGCGCGGCGACTCAGTAAGACTGACACTGAGGGATGATGGCATGGGCTTTGAGATTGATGACAGCAAGCTGACCTCATACGGTCTGTCGAATATGCAGGAGCGGATTGCAGAAACGGGCGGATCCATACAGTTTATTACCGCGCCCGGCAAAGGGATGCGGATTGAAATTACTGTACCGCTGGTCAATGAATAAGGAGGCAAGGGCAACCATGGAAACAGAAGAAATCAAGGTTCTGCTGGTGGATGATCATGAAATGGTGCGGATCGGACTTGCCGCAGTGCTCGGTACTGAAGACGGTATTGAGGTGGTCGGTGAAGCCGGCAGCGGTGAGGAAGGCATCCGGCTGGCCCAGGAATACAATCCGGATGTAGTGCTGATGGATCTGGTGATGGAGGGTATGGACGGCATTGAGACAACCAAACGGCTACTCAAGCTGTATCCGGACTGCAAGGTTATCGTGCTGACCAGCTATCTGGACGATGAGAAGATGTATCCTGTCATTGAAGCCGGAGCGTTCAGCTATCTGCTGAAGACCTCGCGGGCCAGCGAAGTAGCGGATGCCATCCGTGCTGCAGCCAGAGGGCAATCCGTACTGGAGTCTCAGGTCGCATCCAAAATGATGAACCGCTTCCGCAACAATGCCAAAGCGGAGGCTCCGGCTTACAAGGAGCTTACCGAACGCGAGATGGAAGTATTGAAGCTGCTGGCCCAGGGTAAATCCAACCAGGATATTGCCGACCAGCTGATCATCGGGATCAAGACAGTAAAGTTCCACGTTACCAACATTCTTGCCAAGCTGGGCGTCGAGGACCGGACCCAGGCGGCTATTTACGCCTATAAGAACGGGCTGGCGGAGTAACTTTGGCTGGCAACTATAGGCTAACCTCGCCCTTTCGGGCTTGGTAGCTAAATTAGCGAAATGAAGGGCAAAAGTGCCTCTGAATTCGGCCTCGGTGGCAGAATGGGCGAAATGAAGGGCAAAAATGCCTCTGAATCTAACCTAACAAGGCTGCTTTTCGTAGAATAAAAGGATTTATCCCACTAAATTAGCCTTACTAGGCTGAATATAGCCAATTTAAAGGGATTATTCCCTCTAATGAGCTCCTCGAAGGGTTTGTAGAGCCAACATAAAGGGATTATTCCCTCTATGTTGGCTTTTGTGCATTGAGGCGTATCTGCTCCTGCGAACGAATAATAGCCAGATTGTCATCCTTACAGTTCAACCTCAGGCCCGCAGCCTGTAGTGTGTACGCTAAATCGTAATCCCTGTAAATTTTGAACTTTAGCAGAGTATCTAGCAAGCATGTATAACTTCTCCCGCATCGGGCTATCCTTTCTAGTAGATTGCGAGAATTGGATGAGAGAGGGAGATGCGGAATGCGGCTGGGGAAACATGAACAAGGGATAGGGAAGCTGACAATGGTCATGATTGGTCTCAGCCTGCTGGTGTTGCTGCTGGCCGGATTCGCAAGCGGGGCCGGCCGCACTGCTGCAGATAAATCTGCAGCAGACACCGCGCTCTCTGCATCCAGCCCGGAGCAGCTGACCCGCTCCCTGAATCTCCTGGCCACAGCCGGCCAGGAAATAACAGCGGCTGATTCTCCGCTGCGACTGGTTGTGAAATGGCAGGGGGAGTACAGCGGTGAAGCTGGGGATGCCACTGACGCCGCAGATCATGCAGAAGCACCAGCAACGGCCCAAGCCATGTCCGCTATTGAAGCCGCAGATCCTGCGGCATCGGCAGCCCGGCTGGCCGGGCTGCTCGGACTCGGCAAGCTGAGGGCAGCTGAAGAAGATGGTCATGTAACCTACAGAGCCTCCCGTGCGCTGGATTCAACCAGCACGGTTTCATTGTTCTGGAGTGAGCTGGGCCAAGGTGTAAGTTATGTAATTGTGACAGTGGAGACGCAGGATCTGCTGCAGGCAGAAACGGTTCAGACTGCGGCAGCAGACGCAGGAACACAGATGCTGGCCGCCGGCATTACTTCAGAGTGGAATGCTTCACTGCAAGGCATATCATCGGTGTCCGGATCTCCCCGCGGGGCGCTTGAGCGGGCGGAGGGGGCAATTGCTGAGCGGCTGGGTGGATTAGAAGCAGCAGAAAGCTACGAAGACGATGCGACGTACAGCCGTTCCTACAGCATTCAAGGCGCTCAGAGATACGTGAACAGCGGAGATAATAGAATAGCTCTCCAGGCTGCCGTACACCAGAACAGTAATGACAACAGTAACCGCGTGACAATCGGGCTGCCGCTCATTACGATTGAATATTAATGGATGGAGCTTTGTAAAATCCTCATCATAATCTGCTGAAATTTAGCACATCCTAATAGAAAGCTCCGCAAAACCGGGCTTCGCGTTTGCGGAGCTTTTTACCGGAAGGTATAATATGTAAGTGTGGCAGCAGCTATTGCTCCGGCCGCAGACTATAAGCTTCGGTATGAAAAAGGATAAGAAAGATTAATGGAAAATTGCGAAAACCCGAGAAAAACTGTCAGGAATGTGATAGCATCCTTACGGCGAATATGATAAAATGACATCACGCCGTGCTACGGCACGATGAGAATGATTGTCAACTAACTATATTACATACAGAGAGATGAGGAGCCATGGCTGAAAATCAAACCCTTGATGAACTGCATACACCCGGTGCTGTATTCTTTATTTTTGGGGCAACCGGAGATCTGGCCCGGCGGAAGCTGTTCCCTGCGTTATACAGCTTGTACCGCGAAGGCAAGCTGACACATGATTTTGCGGTAATTGGCGTGGCTCGGCGTCCCCGTACCCAGGAGGAGTTCCGGGAGGATGTGAAGGAATCCATTCGTGAATTCTGCCGTTATCAGGTAGCCGATGCTGCGGAATGGAATGATTTTGTACAGCATTTCGAATATAAATCACTGGATATTAACAATGTGGACGGCTTCCGTGAGCTGAGTGCGCAGACAGAGCTGCTGGAGCAGAAGTTCCAGATCCCGGGCAACCGGATGTTCTATCTGGCTCTGGCTCCTGAGCTGTTCGGCAGCGTCTCGTTCAACCTCAAGGCAGGCGGAATGCTGCAGGGTGCCGGCTGGAACCGTCTGGTTATCGAGAAACCGTTCGGCTACAATCTGGAATCCGCAGAGCAGCTGAATGAACAGATCCGCCAGGTCTTCAAGGAAGAAGAGATCTACCGGATTGACCACTATCTGGGCAAGGAAATGGTGCAGAACATTGAGGTTATCCGTTTTGCTAATGCGTTCTTTGAACCGTTGTGGAACAACAAGCATATTGCCAACATTCAGATCACCCTGGGCGAAACGGTCGGGGTAGAAGAACGCGGCGGGTACTATGATCATGCTGGTGCGCTGCGCGATATGGGTCAGAACCATATTTTGCAGCTGCTGACGATGATTGCGATGGAGCCGCCAAGCCGTCTGCTGGCTGAGGATATCCGTGACGAGAAGGTGAAGGTGCTCCGTTCGCTGCGTCCGTACTCTTCCTCGGAGGAAGTGCGCGAGAACGTGGTGCGCGGGCAGTATACTCAGGGCCTCTACAAAGGCAAGAGCCTGCCGGCTTACCGCCAGGAGGATAAGGTGGATCCTGAGTCCAATACCGAGACGTATTTTGCAGCGCGTATTTTTGTAGACAACTTCCGCTGGGCGGGCGTTCCGTTCTACATCCGTACCGGCAAGCGTCTGCCTGTGAAGACAACGGAAGTGGTGGTGGAGTTCAAGGGTATGCCGACCAATGTATACCTGGGTCAAAAGCATAAGCTTGAGCCGAACCTGCTCGTTATCCGCGTCAATCCGATGGAAGGCATCTACGTGAAGATTAACGCCAAGAAGCCGGGCTCGGAGTCGGAAATCCAGCCGCTCGCAATGGACTTCTGCCAGAGCTGCATGGTCGGCATCAACTCACCTGAGGCTTATGAGCGTCTGCTGCATGATGCGGCACGCGGCGATTCGACCTATTTTACCCGTTGGGATGAAGTATCGTCGGCCTGGTCCTTCGTTGACCGGATTGCACAGGCCTGGAAGGAAGAAAGCAATGATCTGGCATCCTACCCTGCAGGCTCATGGGGCCCGGTAGAAGCAGACCAGCTGCTGGCTCAGGAAGGCTTCCACTGGTGGCCGGTGAACGGACAGGATGAAGATAATGTGGTATGGCGTGTGAACAGCTAGTACCAGCTCTATAGATTACATAACAGCGGTTCCCCGGTGGCGGGGGAGCGCTGTTTTTGTATTTTGAGTGAAAGTTACAAAAAAAGGATTTCACGCGTTTGTATTTACTATATAATTCCTTTTAATGTAGAGAAAAACATCACGGGGAAGTGCATCAGCCGCCTGAAGGGCTACAACATCCTTGGCAGGAATGGGGCGTTCGATGATGAAGAGGACACGGCAAGCTCATAAGCAGTACAGCTTTTTTCTGGGGACCCTGCTATGCGGCTATAATCTGACTGATAAGCTGTACGGGGCGGTATATATTGTGCTGATGAGCATGAGGGGGATAGATCCGCTGCAGATCAGTATTGTATTCGCGGTGTCCTCGCTGTCCCTTGCGGTGTTTGATTATCCCAGCGGTAATCTGTCGGACCTGTACGGGAGGAAAAAGCTGACGGCCATCGGTTTTATAATATGGGGTGCGGGATTGACTGTATTTGCTTTTGCCGGCAATCTCGCGGCGTTCATCGTTTCTGCGGTTGCGATGTCTCTGGGAGTTGCGCTGATTTCCGGCTCGCCGCAGGCCTGGTATCTGGATAAGCTTGAGGATCTGGGCATGCCGGACTATAAAAATATCGCACTGCCGCGCCTGAACGGATATGTGTCTGCTTTTGCAGTTGTAGGTGCACTTATGGCGTCATTTAGCAGCAATATCCACCTCTACCTTCCAGTTGCTATAGCGGGTGCGGCGGCAGTGGGACTTGGACTTTATGCGTGGCTGCGGTTCAGCGACAATTACGGAGTCCGGACGCAGGACAGTGTGTTTAAAGAGGTCTATGTGACCACGGCCGAATTTGCCGGAAACAAGCTGATGCGGTTTATTCTGCTCAAAAGCATCTTCAGCCATGCCGCATTGCTTGCTTTCCTGCTGAGCTGGCAGGTGTATGGTGTGAATGAGCTCGGGCTGCCCGCGGGCTATTTAGGAGGATTGCTGGTTTTGTTCATGGCTGTGATCAGCCTGTCTTCGTTCTGCAGCGCTTTTCTGGCGAGACGGAAGGTGCGGGCGGTGCGGGTCATTTCCGGCGGTCTGCTGCTGTCGGCTGCGGGGCTGCTGCTTGCGGGGCTGTTTGCTCATCCGGCTGTGTTTATCGCGGGGCTGGTTTTATATGAATTCGGGCTTGGTCTGGAGTCCTCCTTATTTAGTGCATGGGTCCAGGATTTCATTCCCCGTGGCAAAAGAGCAACCTTCACCTCAGGGTTATCCGCCCTCAGATCACTCGCCGGCTTCGCTATTACCCTGCTGCTTGGTCTGGCTGCCGAACGGCTGGGCTATACTGTTATCTGGATGACGGGTGCGCTGAGCCTGATCTTGGCCATGGCGGTTTTGCTCATTTTTAACAGAAAGATTGTTATGGCAGACACGGCCCGCGCAGAAGCGGAAACGGCAGCCAGTTAAGGGATACGCGGGAAACGGCAAATTTACATAACTTATTTCACTTCCGACGCTTTTATGTAGATAAAGTCTGCCGAATTTTGATATACTTTAAAGGATGCTTTCTGGAAACGGAAAAAAAGCAATTGGCGATCAAGCATGAATTTATATATGAAGGGATATGTGCAATGGATAAGGCACCGGATCAGAAACTGCAACAGGAAGTGGACAAACGGAGAACGTTTGCGATCATTTCCCACCCGGATGCGGGTAAAACAACACTGACGGAAAAGCTGCTGCTGTTCGGCGGCGCGATCCGGCTGGCGGGAACGGTTAAAGCCCGCAAAGCAAGCAAGCATGCGACAAGTGACTGGATGGAAATAGAGAAGCAGCGCGGAATCTCGGTAACGTCTTCCGTAATGCAGTTTGACTATTTGGATCACCGGGTGAACATTCTGGATACTCCGGGTCACCAGGATTTCAGTGAGGACACCTATCGTACCCTGACTGCGGCGGATAGTGCGGTCATGCTGATTGACGTGGCCAAAGGCGTCGAGGCACAGACAATCAAGCTGTTCCAGGTCTGCGCCAAGCGCGGGATCCCGATCTTTACCTTCATCAACAAGCTGGACCGTGAAGGGCAGAGCCCCTTCGATCTGATGGAAGAGCTGGAGAATGTACTGGGCATCCGCTCTGTACCGATGAACTGGCCGATCGGCAGCGGCCGCGAGCTGTGCGGCGTGTACGACCGGATGAAGAATCAGGTGGAGCTGTTCCAGGGTGACGATCACTCTGTAATTAAAGTACAGAAGGTCGAGGACTACCACGATCCGATCATCCGCGAGATGGCCGGAGAATATCTGCATGACCAGCTGTGCCAGGATCTGGAGCTGCTGGATGTGGCGGGTGACGCTTTTGACTATGAAAAAGTATTGCGCGGCGAGCTGACTCCGGTCTTCTTCGGCAGTGCGATCAATAATTTCGGAGTGCAGACGTTCCTCGACAATTTCCTGGAGCTGGCACCGAAGCCGGAGCCTCGCCGCAGTACGGTTGGTTCAATTGAACCGACTAATGAGAAATTCACCGGTTATGTCTTCAAAATCCAGGCCAACATGAACCCGGCGCACCGTGACCGTATCGCGTTCCTGCGGATTGTCTCCGGCAAGTTCGAGCGCGGCATGAGCGTGAAGCATGTCCGGGCAGGCAAAGACATCAAGCTGTCCCAGCCGCAGCAGTTCCTGGCCCAGGACCGTGATATTGTCGAAGAGGCGTATCCGGGTGACATTATCGGTTTGTTTGACCCGGGGATTTTCCGAATTGGCGATACGCTGAGCCAGGCGGGAGAGATGGAGTTCGATGAACTGCCGACGTTCTCACCGGAGATTTTCTCCAAAGTGAGCATCAAAAATGCACTCAAATCAAAGCAATTTCAAAAAGGAATTGACCAGCTGACGGAAGAAGGGATGATCCAGGTATTCCGCACGGTCAATTTTGACGATATTATTCTTGGCGTAGTCGGACAGCTGCAGTTCGAAGTGTTCGAATACCGGATGAAGGGCGAATATGGCGTGGATGTGCAGCTGCAGCGGATGAGCTACCAGTTCGCGCGCTGGATTGTCGATGACAACAAGCCGGACCCGGGCAAATTCCGGATTAATTCTACACTGGTAACCGATAAGAAGGGCAATTATGTCGTGTTATTCGAAAATGAATACGCGATGCGTACGGCTATGGAGAAGAATCCGACTGCCAGGTTCCTGGAGACTGCTCCCTAAAAATGGGCCGGATGAGCCTGATCAGGCTGTACGGATAGCATATTAAAAGAAACCTCCGCCTCTAACTGTGCGCTGCACGGCCGGGATGCGGAGGTTTTTGGCTGTCTAGCTCTGCTCGGTGGTAACCGATCCGGGGGTGATCTCCTCCAGATGCCGGTGCAGCAGACCGATGACATGATCCTGCTTGGCCTTGCCGATGTCTTTCCAGACCATTTCAAATACAACACCAAGTCCGGGAAGCGCCGCTTCCGGCCCGTCTACAGAGCCTTCGATCATGTGGCGCAGGTCTTCCTCGGACTGGCCGTGCACTTTATGAAGAATCGCCTGGCGTAAATCAATGGTTACCGGCATGGTACACCTCCTTTTTCATTGTTTGGAAAGCTTCATGAGGCAGGAAAAGTGGAACAGGCATCCGGAACAGAATCTGCCTCCTCCAAAATGCCCTGTACTAATGTGCCCTGCGGCGGCAGTGAAAATTCAAGTTTGGCCGCCCATATGCTATACTGTGTGAGACGAAAAATGCTGCAGGAGGTACACGGACATGGCCAAAAAACAATACGCGATTATCGGGATGGGACGCTTCGGCTCAAGTGTAGCCAAAGCGCTCAGCGGCATGGGGTACGATGTGCTTGCAATCGATACCGACGAACAGCGGACCCAGGAGATATCCGGTATTGTAACCCATGCCGTATCCGCAGATTCGACAGATGAGGAAGCGCTGCGCGCGCTGGGTATCCGCAACTTCGACGTTGTGGTTGTAGCGATCGGCGAAGATATTCAGTCCAGCATCCTGACCACACTCATTCTGAAGGATCTTGGTGTGCCGGCAATTCTGGTCAAAGCCAGAAATGAGCTGCACGGCAAGGTGCTTAGCAAAATAGGCGCAGACAAAATCATCTATCCTGAACGGGACATGGGCTTAAGGGTGGCGCATCATCTGGCCTCACCGAACATTCTTGACTATATTGAGCTGTCACCGGATTACAGTATCCTGGATATGAAGGTACCGAAGCAGATGCTCGGCAAAAACCTGCTGGAGCTGGACATCCGCGCCAAATACGGCTGCAATGTCATGGCGATCCGCCGGGGCGATGCCATGAACATCACGCCCAGAGCCGAGGACCGGCTGGCTGACGGCGATGTGCTGGTTATCGTCGGGCATAAGGATAACCTGACCAGGCTGGAGATGGCGTATCATTAACGAAGTACGAAAGGAATAGACCTCATGGAAATATTATCTCCGCAAAATACGCGGGTTAAGGAATGGGCCGGACTGCAGGAGAAGAAGCACCGCGATAAGTCCGGCAAATATATTGTAGAAGGTATCCATCTGGTGCAGGAGGCGCTGCTGGCGGAAGCCGAGGTGGAGATACTTGCCTACGATTTGGACAAGGGAATGCCGTCGGAGCTGCGGGATCATCTGCAGGCGGTACAGGGCATGGAGGTCATCGGCGTTTCAGCTGCCGTCATTGCCAAGTGCAGCAGCACTAACACCCCGCAGCCTGTGTTTGCGGTTGTCCGCAAAGAGCAGCAGGGTGTGGAGACGATCCTGGCGAAGCCGGACAGTCTGGTTGTTGTGCTGGACGGCGTCCAGGACCCGGGGAACGTCGGCACGATCATCCGCAGTGCGGATGCCGCCGGCGCGGACGGGGTTATCCTCGGCCAGGGCTGCGCCGACCTGTATAATCCCAAGACCATCCGCTCCACGATGGGCTCGATGTTCCATCTCCCGGTAGTGGAGGGAGATCTAAGTCTTGTTCTGCCGCAGGCACGCGAACGCGGAGCCCTTCTGGTCAGCACCTCGCTGACCGGGGAAGACTCCTGCTACACGCACGACTTCTGCGGCAGCCAGTGGCTGCTGATCGGCAGCGAGGGCAAGGGGATCTCCCCGCAGACAGCGGCTCTCGTAGACAAGAGCATCATCATCCCGATGGCCGGCCGGGCCGAGTCATTGAATGCGGCGATGGCGGCGACGATTTTATTGTTTGAGGGGATGCGGCAGCGGGGTTATCCACCGCAAATAAACCCGTCCCAAAGCAAATAAACTCATCCCGCAGCAAATAAAGTCGTCCCACCCCACCCATTTCCCACTCATTTCCCAAACCGATTCCAGTCAAATGCGGTGAAGGGCGGCAAAAGGTGGCGAACTGCGGCAAGTGCGACAAACGGCGGCAAGGGCGGCCAAAACCGCCCAAACCCAGCCACAGCAAGGAAAATCCAAGGGAAGAACACCAGGGAAAAGTCAGAAAGCGGACCTGACCCAATTGCTCTTCCCATTTTTCTTTTCAAACATTCCTCAATTTTCTTTACTCTTATCTCGATTTTTCCTCATTTATTTCTCAACTCTTTTCCCCAATACCGTCACGACTTTATTTTCATTTCCCAGGTTTTATTCGAGCGTTTTTACCAGGTGGTTTCCAATACGTGAAACGACTTTATTTGCTTTGGTGTTTTTTGGGAAAAAGGAGAGAACGGGGAAAGCTAGGCGGGGCATGGGTTTGGGGGGATGAGTGGGGGAGGGGTGTGATACGACTTTATTTTCTGTGTACAGGGGTTATGCACAGAAAATAAACCCATCCTGTGGGTTATAACATAAAATAGGACATGTTATAACACTAAATGAGACTGTTTATATGATCTTAAGTAGACAACAATAGCTTAAAAAACCCAGTAACGGCGGGGGATTTGCGTTTTTTTCATAAGATATAAAGTCAATAATCAACCGTGGGATGTGTTCTTTACGTTAAAAATCATAGATCGTTTTCTATACCATGGATTGAGACATTCCGTTCTTTGTGGTGGTTTGATTTAACTTTGGGCTTTCGCCATCTATGCCGCTCCCAGATACCATTAAAAACATAAGCAGAGATTGGAAGTGCAAAACAAATTCAGCTTAAACAGCTCCAGTGAGGTTTATGGAGGTTTTATGATTTCGGATTTTTTAGTATTTAAGTACAATACAAACTCCTTTAGTGAGTTGAGATCACTTTGACACTTGTAACTTTGTTAGGGACAATAATCAATCCTGATGGTCAAGAAACCCTTGATTTATCAGTATTTCTTTATATTTCTCCTCCAACTTAACAGTGAAATTTTTAATGGCTGAAGGCAGGAGGATTAATCTAAAGTTGATTTATATGGGGATTATTTATATGAGCATTTTGCATTAATCTAAGTCCGTGCTAGACAAGGGAATTTCGAGCATGAAAAAGGACTTCACTCCAGCTTGGAGAAGTTTTCAAGTGACAAACGAGAAAATCCAAGGGAGTGAAGTCACTATGTATATTCTCCAAGATAGTCTATTTTCCTTTTCGGAGCATAAAAAAATCGAATCGAAAGAACGAATGCCGCTCTTTTTCAGTACACTGGACCTGAGATCGTAGGCGAGGCAATTGAGAACCCCTAGACGGGCACTACCGTCAAGGCATTCTTCGCGCATTACTCGCGGCTCCCTTAGAGAACATTGATACGTTCACCGGCCTAGCGCGCAGACTGGAGTTTGACCTTCGTTTCCGTTACCAATGTGGACTCCATGGCTTATGAGTACTTTTACTACTGTATTTTAGCTTGAATAAAGGAGAACCTTTCTTTCCTGCTTTGATAGGAGACTTGTTATTAGAGGAGGTATAGACTGTATAATGTGTTCAAAATACAAAGTCCTTAAGACCGATAATGATTTTTTGGAGGCTGCTCTCACTCAAGCACGCGTGGCTGTCTTTGAGCTAAGGTGAGATCTGGCTGGATGCATTGTTGATTACGGCGGAGTAATCCAAAAGAGAGTCCAATAAGCATTAAAATTGCTGATTCTTATTTTAGGAGAGGCGAGTTCGAATTTAAAATGGTTTTGATGTAACAAGATCCTGAAGAAAGAATTAGGTCGTGTCTGAAAACTCTTCATTGAGTCAATTTGAAAATGGCAGCCACGTATACAAACGCCAAGAATGACTTGGCTAGTTTATCGTAGCG
>NZ_JARXXP010000024.1 GCF_029893965.1 Paenibacillus sp. PastM-3 | reverse complement strand
TTGGAGCTTTGTTAACCTTTTGGAACCGCCGTATGCGGACCCGCATGTACGGTGGTGTGAGAGGACGGGGGCTTGCCGCCCCCTCCTACTCGATTGAATAAGCTATTAAATACGGCAGGTCGATCATAGGCACACGCAGGCACACGCGAGGAGTCATTCCGGATCTAGCCTTCGATTAATCTCAGGGTAATGCTGATGAAGGTAAGTGCGAAATAGTCATCTAATTTTGGTGAACTGCCTGTAAAGAAATGCTGAGGAAAGCTAGAAATAAGTGCCTAATATCCAACTACCCTTCATCCGGGACGGACAACAGAGCTGCTTACTCAACTATTACCCTGGCGCTCATGGCGCTGTGGCCGGAGCCGCACATAATGGCACAGGTCATTTCATATGTTCCCGCTTCCTCAGGAATGATTACCTGCGAGGAGGTTTTAGCGTCTAATCTCAGTTCAAGCTCAGGTACAAGAATCCCGTGGTTGCCGCTTTCATTTTTAAAAATGATTTTTACCGGCACACCCTTTTTCAGGTGATATTCTTCCTGGTCAAAGCTGTAGTTCGTTGCTGTAATCGTGAGCTCATCTTCCGCCGCAATAGCGTTTTCTGATGGTCCGCCTGAAATGGAGGAATTCTCCTTCCCGCTGCCGCAGGCAGATATAAAGATCAGACAGAGAATAGAAAGCAATAAGGCCGGCTTTTTAAACATGGACATCCTCCTCAGGGTAGTTTCCCTATTAGCATAGCTTACTTTTTGCTGGAAGTCTTTCATAAACCTAGAAAAAATACCGGACAGTAGAGAAACGTCGTTGTTTGTCGAATCTTGCAAATAAATGGTGCAAAGATAATTCAAATTCATTATAATAAAAGCTATTATATATCGGTTAAAAGTAGGGGATCTACATTAATATAGCAATCGATGAACAACATGCGGAGATGTGGCACCGCAGAATATTAAACGGGTACTGGGTGCTTGTCCTGTTCATGCTGGCAGCCCAGTTTATTTTTGTGCTCTCCACCCACATGCCTGAGGTAAAGTCGGCTATTCTGCCAAGTAAAGGGCATTTATTCATTGCCTGCAACATTATGATTGTGATTGCGATGATTCTTGCAGAAATGTGGCTGCGCACTGCCGTTCTGTATCAGAAGCAGGCTGTAGTCGGCTGCGGCTTCATTGTTTCCTATTTAATGTATTTTGTCCTGGAGCCGTTTGTGGACGGGGCACAGATGACCCTGATGATGCCGATTATGATATCGCTGATTTATTTTGACCGGAAACTGCTGCATGTTCTGGGGCTGTTCAGTATTGTTTTTTATGCCGGCGTTTATTTCGGGCTGGAACGCACAATGCTGGATAAGCCGGTGCTGGGGTTTGTTCTGGTGGAATGTGTGTTTATTGTATTTGTGGTCATGTCCCGCATGGCGATCATCCGCGCGCGTGAGGTCCGGGACCATCTGGAGCAGCTGACCAAGTCGGAGCAGGAGCTGATGGTGGAGCGGGCTATTTCGGATAAAATGCTCAAAATTGATGCGCTGACCGGCCTTTATAATCATAAAACCTTCCATGAATATCTGGATTCGCTGCTGGAGCAGTGTGAAAGCAACGGCCTGAATCTGCAGCTGGCCCTGTTCGATATCGATAATTTCAAGCGTGTTAATGACACTTTCGGCCACTGGGTCGGCGATCTTGTGCTCAAAGAAGTAGCGGGCCAGGTGAGGGTAATGATTGGACTGAACGATTTTGCTGCCAGATACGGCGGGGAGGAGTTCGCGGTTATTTTTACCGACAAAAATGTTCATGAAGCCTATGCGGCTGCTGAGGAGCTGCGGCTGGCAATCAGCCGGATGGAGCATTCATATGCCGGAGGAAAGCCGATTACCGTAAGTATCGGATTATGCGACTATCAGCTGGGTGACGGGAAGGAGCTCCTGTTCCGCAAAACGGATAACGCCCTCTACGCTGCCAAACACGGCGGCAAAAATGCGGTCGTGACCGCCTCCCATTCCCTTAAGGAAGAGGCCGTATACACCTGATTCACAATAAACCCCCTGTTTCCGGGTAGAGCCGGAGACAGGGGGTTTCGTTGTCTGCTTGCAGCAGGGAGTTATTTACCCGCTTCAAACGGTGTGGACACCGGCAGGAACAGATCGATGATCCCGATGACCAGTGCCGCCAGCAGGGCGCCAAGAATGGTTACACTGACTCCGCTCACGACGAACTGGGCGATCCAGATGACCAGAGCACTGACCAGGAAGCCGACAATACCGCGGCCGAACGGGGTTGCTTTTTTGCCGAAGATTCCCTCAACCACCCAGCCGATCAGCGCAATCACCAGAGCCAGAATCAGTGCGCTCCAGAACCCGCCAACCGTAAACTGCGGTACAATCCAGCCGACAACGAGCAGCACGAGGGCTGCCACCACGAAACGGACTACATGACCTAAAAATCTCACTGGAAAAACCTCCTTTGGCCTTCGCATAAGGATATGTGCAGATGTTATTGTGGCCTGAGGCCGGCTTTTCTATGCCCAAATAGCGTAAAAGGGCCGAATTAGGTATAATGTAAACATCTATGAAGGGAGCTGTGACTGTAATTGGACGACAAAATTTTGCATACGCTTGAATATCGCAAGATTTTAAATAAATTGATGCAATATACGCAGACCCCGATGGGAAGGCTTGCCGCTGAGGAGCTGAAGCCTTCAGGTGACTTTGAAGGGGTGAAAAGGCTGCTTCAGGCCACGGACGAAGCGGTCAATGTGGACCGGCTCAAAGGGATCCCTTCCTTCGGAGGAGTAAGTGATATCCGGCCTGCGCTGAAGCGCGCATCAATTGGAGGGATGCTCGGAACATCCGAGCTGCTCTCCGTGGGCAACACCATAGGTGGGGCGCGCAGAGTCAAGCGGTTCCTCGCGGCCATGCATGAGGATGAGAAGATCGAGATGCTGTACGCCTTAAGTGATCTGCTCTCCGAGCAAAAGCATGTCGAGGATGCCATCCGTGCCTGCATCGACGAGGACGCGAATATACTTGATTCGGCAAGTTCCGAGCTGGCTAATATCCGCCGGGAGCTGCGGGGCGGTGAAGCACGGATCCGCGAGAAGCTCGATTCGATGATCCGCTCGTCCTCTGTAGCCAAGATGCTCCAGGACCAGCTTGTGACGATCAGAGGTGACCGGTTCGTTATTCCGGTCAAAGCGGAATACCGCTCTCACTTTGGCGGGATTGTACATGACCAGTCCGGATCAGGAGCTACGCTGTTCATTGAGCCGGAATCCATCGTAGCGATGAACAATAAGCTGCGCGAGACCCGGCTGCGCGAGGAACGTGAAATTGAAATCATCCTCCACAGGCTGACCGACCTGGTCGGCGGTATCGCTGAGGAGATGGCCTACGATGTCGATATTCTCGGCCAGCTGGATTTCATCTTTGCCAAGGCACGGATTGCCAGGGAAATGAAGGCAACCCAGCCGCGCATGAATGACCGCGGTTACCTCAAGCTGCGCAAGGGCCGCCATCCCCTGATTCCGGCGGAGCATGTAGTACCGCTTGATGCCGAGCTGGGTAACCAGTACAGCTCGATTATCGTGACCGGTCCGAATACCGGGGGTAAGACGGTTACACTGAAGACAGTAGGGCTGCTCAGCCTGATGTCCATGTCCGGCTTGTTCATTCCGGCAGAGGAAGGCAGCCAGATGTGTGTATTCGATGCCATTTATGCGGACATCGGGGATGAGCAGAGCATTGAACAGAGCCTGAGTACCTTCTCAAGTCATATGACCAATATTATCTCCATCCTGAAGCGGATGACTCCCAAGAGCCTTATTCTTCTTGATGAGGTTGGTGCCGGAACAGACCCGGCGGAAGGCTCGGCACTGGCCATCGCCATTCTGGAGCATATCCACCGCACCGAATGCCGGATGATTGCAACAACGCACTACAGCGAGCTGAAGGCTTACGCCTATGAACGCAAGGGTGTCATCAATGCCAGCATGGAATTTGATGTGCAGACCTTAAGCCCGACTTACCGCCTGCTGATCGGGGTGCCTGGACGAAGCAACGCTTTTGCGATTGCTGAACGGCTGGGTCTGCCAGGCGCCATTCTGGAGCATGCACGCGGTGAAGTGAAGGAAGAAGATCTGCGCGTTGAGCATATGATTGCCTCCCTGGAGGAGAACCGGCTTACCGCCGAGCAGGAGCGTGAGCGGGCCGAGGTGATCCGCCGGGAAGCGGAGGAATTCCGCAAGCGGCAGCAGCTTGAGCTGGAGAAGCTGGAAAGCCAGCGCGACAAGCGGCTGGAAAAGGCCGAGAAGGATGCCAGCGCCATTCTCGACAAGGCGCGCAAGGAAGCCGAGGAGATTATCAGCGATCTGCGCCGCCTGGCCCTGGAGGAAGGGGCTTCGGTCAAGGAGCATAAGCTGATCGAAGCACGCCGCCGCCTGGATGAAGCAGAGCCGGCACCGCGCAAAAAAGCAGTATCCCGCGCTGCAAAAGCACCGCGCCAGCTGCAGCCTGGCGATGAGGTGAAGCTGCCGAGCGTGAACCAGAAGGGTTACATTGTAGAGCTGAGCGGAACCAAAGAGGCGGTTGTCCAGTTCGGAGTCATGAAAATGAAGGTCAATGTGAGCGATCTCGAGTTTCTGGCATCCGCTCCGGATCAGCCTGCGCCTGCACTCCGCCGGGCAACGACGGTCAAGCGTACGCGTGACGAGAATGTCCGCAGTGAGCTGGATCTGCGCGGAGCCAACCTTGAGGAAGCAATCATGGAAACGGACCGTTTTATTGATGAAGCTTTCCTGGGTAATCTGGGACAGATTTATATTATCCACGGCAAGGGAACCGGTGTATTGCGGACCGGAATCCAGGAGTATCTGCGTAAACATAGACATGTCAAAAGCTACCGGCTTGGAAATTACAACGAAGGCGGCGCGGGTGTAACCGTGGCTGAGCTTGAGTAGCGGGGAAGCACGGCAGAAAGAGGGGAATTATGCAAGGGGATATTGATCTTTTGCTGGATCATCCGCTGGGCGCATTGCTCGGCTATTTCACTGTAGCCATTCTGGGTCTGGTAATCTTCCTGTCCTTCTTTGAAATGGTGACCAAGTATAACTGCTGGGACGAAATCCGCAAGGGGAATCTGGCGGTGGCCATGGCTACCGGCGGCAAAATTTTCGGGATCTGTAACATTCTGCGCTTCAGCATTCAGGCGGGGGCCTCGATTTATGAGACGATGAAATGGTCGCTGGTCGGATTTTTGCTGCTGCTGCTCGCTTATTTCCTGTTTGAATTTCTCACCCCTGTTTTTTCAATTGATGATGAAATTGCCGCGGATAACCGGGCTGTCGGGTTCACAGCACTGCTGATCTCGGTCTCGCTGTCCTACGTGATTGGCGCCGCGATATCCTGACTTAGGAGTAGAACTGATGAAAATTCTGATCCGGGTACTGTTTATCTCCGCCGTAGCTTTTTTAGCAGCAGGTATTTTATATCTGGTGATTAACTGAATTTTATATGTGAGGTAAGAAGGAGACAGAAAAGATGGAAACAACTGTATGCCCATGGTGCCATACTGAAATTGTGTGGGATGAGGAGTTCGGGCCTGAAGAGACCTGCCCCCACTGCAACAATGAGCTTAGCGGCTACCGTACGATTACCGTAGGCGTGGATGATCTTGAGGATGAAGAGCCGGAAGCCGAGGAAGATGCGGAAACGGACGAGACCAGTAATGAGAATTTGTGGGAAGATGATGATACAGAAAGCGTAGTACCGATTTATAATACGCTCAGCCAGTTTGGCGAAGAGTATGACCTTCAGCAATATGAGCAGAGCGTTGCTGCGGTTCTGGCGGCGCAGCTTGAGGCGCCGGAATGCCCGCAGTGCCATGAGCTGCTGGTGCTGGCCGGCAAGCAGCCGGTAGACCAGTTTGAGCCATCTGCTTCGGAAGCGCTGGCCGGACCTGTACTCAAGGCGCCATTCTCGCTGAATCTGTACGTCTGTCCTTCCTGCTTCCATGTGCAGCAAAGTCTTGCCCAGGAAGACCGTATTCAGTTTGTGCGCAACCTGAGCAGCGGGAAATAACTTGAAATGTTTATAATCCGTCCTTCTGCCGGACAAGCTAAACCGGATTGGTTGTCCAGTCCAGACAGATGGCAGGAGGGCGTTATGTTGAAAAAAACACCAGAAAACCAGGCGGCTCTGCTGCTTGCGGTGAACGGTTTAAATTTGCTGGCCAGTGTGCTGGCGGGCACTTTTTTGAATGTGTATCTGTGGAAAGCCCGTCAGGATTATGGCATGATCGGCTGGTTTGCGTTCAGCCAGCAGGTGGCGGTGGGCCTCAGCTTCTGGCTGGCCGGTAAATGGGTCAAGGAACATAATAAAATGAATGCCCTGCGGCTGGGAATCGCCGTTTCGGGCATTTTTTATTTGCTGGTGCTGTGGACCGGTGAAGCTGCGTCAAGCTACATCTGGCCGCTGGGCCTGACGCTTGGCGTAGCCATCGGTTTATTCTGGCTGTCCTATAATATTATCTATTTCGAAATAACGGATGCACAGAACCGTGATTATTATAACGGCTGGATGGGGCTGCTTGGTTCACTGACCGGTATTGTCGGCCCGTTTCTGTCCGGCTGGCTGATCTCAAGCCTCCAGGGGCAGCGCGGATACCGGGTGGTATTCATTGTATCGCTCTGTATCTATGCGGCTGCAGCTGTGCTGAGTTTCTTTCTGAAGAAGCGAAAAAGCGAAGGAGCCTATCTGTGGCTGGAGCCGTGGAGGGAGCTGCGGCGCAGCGGCAGCGGCTGGCGGCCTGTTGCCGGCGCACTGGTGTTTCAGGGCATACGGGAAGGCGTCTTTTCCTTCCTCATCGGTCTTCTGGTTTACATTGCAGCGCAGACAGAGAGCAAGCTCGGGCAATTCGCGCTGATTACTTCCTCGGTCTCCCTGGTCAGCTATTATGCGGCCGGTAAATGGTTCAAGCCCCGCCTCCGCTCCTCAGGCATGCTTGCAGGCGGAATCCTGCTGGTGGCGGTGATCGTGCCGCTGCTCTGGAAGCTCAGCTACGGTACGCTGCTGCTCATGGGGATCGGAACTTCGCTGTTTATTCCGCTATACATGCTGCCAATGACTTCAATCAGCTTTGACCTGATGGGCGAAACGGCAGAAAGTGCGAGTAAACGGGTAGAATGGGTGGTACTCCGGGAGCTTAGCCTGATGAGCGGGCGGCTCCTGGGTATCCTGGTGTTCATCGGTGTGCTGTCAGTCAGCGGTTCAACGCAGGTTATTATTGTTCTGCTGCTTGCGCTTGGAACAGCTCCCCTGGGCAGCTGGCTTGTACTCCGCCGCAGGCTTCACCGCAGGGAGGCAAGTGATATGTCATAATGGGAGCAGAACATGCGGGAGAGGACTTATCATTAAATGGCGAGAAAAAAAAGAATCGGTTTAAGAACTAAGGTTGCTGTTATGGTGTCGGCAGTTGTGCTGCTGGTGCTGCTGATGCTTTATTTTATTTTCAGGAATCAGATTATCCCGCAGACCCGGCATGCTCTGGAGGATAAGGCATATACCATTGCCCGCACCATTGCCCTGATACCGCTGATCTCGGAGGGCCTGAACACAGGAAACAGCAGGGAAATTCAGGCCTATACCTCCAAAATAACCCGCCGCAATGATATTATGTTTGTAGTTGTCATTGATATGAACAGTATCCGTTATTCACATCCTGATGCTTCGCTGATCGGCAAACCGTTCTCCGGCGGCGGCCAGCAGGCAGCCCTGCACGGCGGGGAGAGTATCTCGGAGGGACAAGGCATGCTGGGCCGTTCCTTACGTGCCTTTGTTCCAGTGTATACGAACAGAGGCCATCAGGTAGGCGTTGTCGTTGTCGGGCTCTCGATGGAGCGGGTGCAGAAGCTGGTCAGGCAAAATGAATGGACCCTGATAGCCATCCTGCTGTCCGGTGCACTGCTAGGTGCAGGCGGAGCCTTCATTCTCGGCCTGAAGATCAAGCGTATGATCTTCGGCATGGAGCCTGCCGATATTTCACAGCTGCTGCAGGAGCGCAGCGCCATGCTGCAATCCATTCGCGAGGGCATTATTGCAGTAGACGATAAAGGTGTTATCACCATGGTCAATGTAGAAGCTGAACGGCTTCTGGCCAAAGCGGGTATTGCCGGTAACGGCAATACCCGGAAGATCAGTGTCTTCTGGCCGGAGCTGAGGCTGGAGCAGGTGCTGGCAAGCGGTGAGGCCTGGCAGGATCAGGAGCTGGAGCTTAACGGTATCACGCTGCTGGCCAGCCGGGTGCCGATCCGGGTGAACGGTGAAATTGCCGGAGCGATTGCCACCTTCCGCGATAAAACCGAGCTGGTCATGCTGGCGGAACGCTTATCCGGCATCTCCGTATATGCAGATGCGCTCCGGGCAGGTGCACATGAGTTTATGAATAAGCTGCATGTCATCATGGGCATGACGCATATGGGCCTCTATGAGGAGCTGCAGCAGTATATTTCGGGATCAGTCAGCAACTACCAGAACGAGATCGGCTCCATTACACGCCAGATCAAAGACCCGGTGATGGCCGGGTTTCTGCTGGGCAAGTTCAGCAGGGCGCGGGAGTCCGGAACGGAGCTCGCGCTGTCTGCAGACAGCTATTTACCGGAAGCTGCTGATCCGCAGACCATTCACGAGCTGATTACCGTTGCCGGCAACCTGCTGGACAATGCAATGGATGCGCTGGAAGGGCAGGCGGTCAGGGCAATTGAGCTCGCTTTTACCTATGAGAGAGGGATTCTTAGCTGTATTGTACAGGACAGCGGGCCGGGAATTCCGGAGCAGCTGCAGCAGCAGATTTATGTGCAGGGATTCTCCACTAAAGGGGAAGGCCGCGGATACGGTCTTTATCTGGTGAGCAAAAGCGTAGAGAAGCTGGGAGGCAGGCTTGAGGTCCTTTCCCGGGGTATGGATGGAACAAACGGGACGGGAACTACTTTTACCGTAGAAGTGCCGTATGCTGTAAAGGATGAGGAGAGCGTATGAACATTAGAGTGCTGATTGTTGAGGATGACCCGATGGTAGCCAAATTCAACCGCCATTATCTGGAGCAGGTCGAGGGCTTTGAGTGCGGGGGCTGGGTTACCTCGGGCGTGGAAGCTGCCAGAGAGCTTGCCGAGCAGGAGATTGATCTTGTGCTGCTGGACATCTATATGCCCGGGACGAACGGCTTGCAGCTGCTGTCCTCACTGCGTGAGCAGGGCAACACAGCTGACATTATTATCATCTCAGCGGCCAGCGACAATGCCAGCATCCGCAAAGCGCTGCAGCTGGGAGCCGTTGATTACCTGATCAAACCGTTCGAATTCGCGCGGTTCCAGGCGGCGCTGACAGCATACAAAGAGGATTACTACGCCCTGATGAAGCAGGAGGAGCCGCTCAGCCAGGAGCAGCTCGACAAGCTGCTGCGACCGCATAGCGGAACGGAAGAGGAAAAGGCTGCAGCTTTACCGTTGCCGAAGGGGCTGTCAGAGGGAACGCTCGAAAGTATCTGGAGCATCATCGGGCAGCTGGACAGCACTGTGTTCTCAACTGAGGATATAACCGCAAGAGCTCCCATTTCCCGGATTTCAGTCCGCAAGTATCTGGCTTTTCTCAAGGACGCCGGGGTTCTCGGCATGGAGATCGGCTATGGTGCGGTAGGACGGCCGGTTTATATGTACACAGTTACTCCTGCGGGGCCTGAAATTATAAGTAAATATATTAGCGGCAGTGGCCGGTAAAGTACAAAGGATCTTTTTGGGGTCCTTAGTCTTTTATGTCCGCGGATAAAGCACGGGAAATTTGTTGTGGAGCAATGGGCCGTTGTAGAGCGGTGCTGGCAGCCAATAGAGGGAAAAATCCCTCTATTGCGCCCCGGCCAGGCCGATCCGTCAGCCAGTAGAGGGAAAAATCCCTCTATTGCACCCCGGCCAGGCCGATCCGTCAGCCAGTAGAGGGAAAAATCCCACTATTGCGCCCGGGCCAGGCCGATCCGTCAGCCAATAGAGGGAAAAATCCCACTATTGCGCCCGGGCCAGGCCGATCCGGCAGCCCCAGCCAAAGCCCGCGCTGCCATACACCGCTCAGTATGACCGCTTCCTCGGGCGGCACCGCCCACCCGCGCCGTTCACTCTGCAGCCTGATGCAGCGTAACCTTAATCTTGCGGATCCGCCGCTGCCCTACCTCATGGACAGAGAAGGTATATCTGCCATATACAAATTCGGGCTTCTCATGGGAGGAAGGGATCCGGCCGATCTGGCCGATTGCGAACCCGCTGAGCGTATCGTAATCCTCCACCGGCAGTTTGGCCGTAAGCACCTGCTGCACCTCGCGCAAACTCATGGTTCCGTTGAATAAGTAGGTCTGATCGTCAAGCTGTGTATATTCTTCCTCATGCTCGTCATATTCATCGTAAATATTCCCGACAATCTCCTCCAGCAGATCCTCCATCGTCACGATTCCAGCAGTCCCGCCATACTCATCAACCACTACGGCAAAATGTACCCGGTTCTGCTGCAGCTCCTCAAACAGCTCATGTGTTTTTTTCGAAGCAGGAACGAAATAAGGACGGCGTGCTAATTCCCGCAAATTCCATGTACCGCCGCTGCCCCCGTTAACAAACCGGATCAGGTCTTTACTGTGCAGGATGCCTATAATACTGTCTATATGGCGGTCATACAGCGGGAAGCGGCTGTAGCCCTCCTTCTCGGCGGCCCGTGCGACTTCCTCCGGCGTATCCAGTACAGAAAGCGCCACAATATCGGTACGGTGAGTCATAATATCCGACACCTGCTTATTGTCAAAGTCAAAAATATTGTTAATCATCAGCTTCTCCGCAGCCTGAATAGTCCCCAGCTGTGCCCCGCTGTCAAGCATCATCCGGATTTCTTCCTCGGACACCTCCTCGTCCTTCTCATGCGGATTGACCCCGAACAGCCGGACCAGAACATTGGTAGAAGAGGTTAATAATTTTACAAAGGGTGCGGCAGCTTTGGACAGCATATTGAGCGGTGCAGCAACGAACATGGCGATGCCATCGGCTTTTTTCATGGCTACCCGTTTTGGTACAAGCTCCCCCAGCACCAGTGTGACATAAGAGAGAATCAGGGTGATGAAAACGAGGGAGACGGTATCCAGAATATTGACTGCAACGGGAACGCCGAGTGATACGAGCAGGGCAGAAAGATCCCCGGCAAAATTTTCGGCAGCAAAGGCGCTCGCCATAAACCCGGCAAGGGTAATCCCGATCTGGATCGTTGCCAGAAAACGGCTGGGCTCCTCAAGCAATCCCTGCAGGAGCTTCGCTTTGGCGTTGCCGTCCTGTGCCATCAGGCGGATTTTGTTGTCGTTCAGTGAGATTAATGCCATTTCAGATGCTGCAAAAAAGGCGTTAACAAAGATCAGCAATAAAACAACGGCTAGCTCAATCAAATCACAAGCACCTCCCGGTAATGTGAAATAACAGCCCTGACGGATATTATCCCGTATATATACTTAACCTGAATGCGCCCGGACATTCCCCTGGTTCTATTACTTACTTTAGTTACAAAACGTTTTCTTTAATTACGTAAGCTTCCAAAGACGCCCCTGCACAGCTATGATTATTGTGAAAATATGCACAAGGGGGCAACGGTTACACATGAAAAAGAAAACAGCAGCCGCTCTTCTTCTCATTCTCTCCGTTATTCTTGTTATCGCGGGATGCGGTAACGGAAACAACAGCACTAATACGGAAAATAACGCAAGCGGGAATAAGAGCACTAACAGCGCGGCAAGCGCAACGGAAGCACCAAAAGAGGCGGAAGCCGTGTCCGGGGCATCAGTTGCCAGCTACACACCACTGGATCAGTTAAAAGAGAGCTACGACATTATCATTGTCGGTGCGGGCGGCGCCGGTATGACCGCTGCGCTTGAAGCGAAGGCGAAAGGGCTGAGCCCGGTTATTTTTGAAAAAATGCCAGTTGCCGGCGGTAATACAACAAAATCCTCCTCCGGGATGAATGCTTCCGAAACCAAGTTCCAGAAGGAGCAGGGCATCGAAGACAGCAATGATCTGTTTTATGAGGAGACGCTGAAAGGCGGCCATGACACCAATAACACAGAAATGCTCCGTTTCTTCGTCGACAATTCCGCTGCGGCCATTGACTGGCTGGATTCGATCGGCATCCGTCTGAACAATATTACCATTACCGGCGGCATGAACGAGAAACGCACACACCGTCCGGAAGACGGCTCGGCCATCGGCCAGTACCTGGTCAAAGGGCTGGTGCAGAATGTTCAGGAGCAGGGGATTCCGCTGTTCGTGAACGCAGATGTGAAGGAAATTACCCAGCAGGACGGCAAAGTGAGCGGTGTGAAGGTGCTGTTCAACCAGGCGGATGAAAAAGCCATTGCAGGTAAAGCAGTCGTTGTAACAACAGGCGGCTTTGGCTCCAACATGGATATGATTACCGAAGTAAGACCGGATCTTGAGGGTTATGTTACCACTAACCAGATCGGCAGCACCGGCGACGGCATCAAAATGATTCTGGCGATGGGGGGTACCACCGTTGATATGGATCAGATCCAGGTCCACCCGACTGTACAGCAGGAAAAGTCTTATCTGATCGGTGAAGCAGTCCGCGGGGAAGGCGGTCTGCTTGTGTCAAGCGAAGGCACACGGTTCACTAATGAGCTGGATACTCGTGATAAAGTAACAGCAGCCATTAACGGACTTCCTGAAAAAGCGGCGTATCTGGTCTTCGATTCCGGCGTGAAGTCCCGCGTCAAAGCCATTGAGCAGTATGAGAAAATGGGCTTTGTCCTCCAGGGTGATTCGGTACAGGCTCTGGCTGAGGCGATGCAGGTCCCTGCCGACAAGCTGCAGAAGACAGTAGACACCTGGAACAGCGCTGTGGCAAGCAAGCAGGATGCCGAATTCGGCAGAACGACAGGGATGGACAATGATCTGTCCGCCGCACCGTTTTATGCTATCAAAATTGCTCCGGGGATTCACTACACCATGGGCGGCGTAAAAATCAATACGAATACCGAAGTGCTGAATAAAGACGGCCAGCAGATCCCCGGCCTGTTCGCAGCAGGTGAAGTTACAGGCGGTCTGCACGGCCAGAACCGCATCGGCGGAAACTCTGTTGCCGAAATTATTATCTTCGGACGTCAGGCCGGCATCAAATCTGCAGAATTCGTACAGGCGCAGTAAGGGCTTCAGCTTTCTCCACCGGCATCTTCGCACAGATAAAATCAAACAGCAGGAGCTCTTGCCCATACGGGCAGGACTCCTGCTGTTTTTTGTGCCCGGAACCTGCCTCAAAAGCTTCGGTGCAGCTAAGCCTCCACAGCAGGAGCAGGCGACGGCTTGGCGCTTCGTGTTAGCGAGAACAGCTCCAGCTCAGGGCGTTCACGGCCTGCCAGCGTATCAGCCAGCAAATCAGCCGCAATCATGCTGTATACCGTGCCGTTGCCGCCGTAGCCTTCAATGAAATAGCAGTGCGGGTATTCCGGATGAGGACCTATTAACGGGAGTCCGTCCCGCGTGGTGCCAAACACAGCGCCCCAGGCATATTCCGCCTCCACGCCCTTAACCTCCGGAAACAGCGCTTCAACCTCCTCCAGCAGCTGCCGGCACTGAGAGAGCACCCTCACCTCACGCCGCTCCGGATCGGTAAGCTGTTCATCCTTGCCTCCGGCAATAATGCAGCCCTCAGGAGTGGTCCGGAAATAAAGATAGGGCCGCGCCGTTTCCCAGAGCAGGCTCTGCTCGTGCCATTTAGGAAGCTTGGCCAGCGGACGGGTCTTGATGGCATACGTGTTGATCAGCTCCGCACCCCGGTCCTTTTTCATCTCCTGTGTCTCATAGCCCATGGAGAATATCACCTTTTTGGCAAAAATGCTGCCCCGGTCTGTATAACAGGTAACCCCGTCAGCATGGTACTCATAACGGATGGCACGGGTATGCTCATATATGCGGACACCGCCGGAATGCGCCTTGTGAATCAGACTATGGACCGTGCGGAACGGGTTCGTCTCGGCATCACCCTTGGAATATAGAGCTGCCGGTTTGGAGAAGGAATAGTGTTCCCTAACCTTGTCTGCCCCCCAAAATTCCGAATGAAACCCGTGGGCGGTAAGCGTTTCGTGCTCCTGCCGGAGCAGCGGGACATCCTCTGGCGTGCTTGCATAGAGCAGGCTGCTGCGGGGAATGATTTGGGGATCAATATCAAGCTTCCCGGGCAGGTCCAGAATGTTATCCAGAGCTTCCTTGCATAATTTATAGAATAAGACACCGTTTGCTTCCCCGAAGGTATTGATGCAGGCGGTCAAAGATTTGTCATTGGCAATCTGCAGCAGGCCCGTATTGGCGTGGGAGCTGCCGCCGGCGATTTCCCGCTTATCGATCAGGACTGCAGAAGCTCCGCTTAACGAGAGTCTATAGGCCATCATGGCTCCGCCCATGCCTCCTCCGACGATCAGGCAGTCGCAGGATAAATCGCCCTCCAATGAAGGATACGATGGACGGTCTTTAAAAGTGGATTCCCAGGGCAGCTGTCCGCTGTTAAGTTTCATGTGTATCTCTCCTTAATGAGATTCCGCTAGAGTAGTATTGTCTGTTTTGGTTGCCCTGATACTAGGGATCAAGAACCTTTTTATGCTTGCGGGTAAACTGGTAAGTTGCAGGAGCTACATAAACCATAGGCAGCAGCGGCATAATAAGGACTGCTTGTACATTAAGAAGGAGGGAATTACGAAAATGCACTCAACCCAAATGCAGGCGTTAAGCGGCAAAGAACTGGAATACATCGCCGACTCCATTTCCAATGAAGATCTGCTTATCAAGCAGCTGGCTGCAACCGCAGGCACAACCCAGAACCCGACGGTCCAGCAGATCTGCGTCCAGCAGATTCAGAGCCACAGCCAGCACATGAATTCGCTGATCCAGCTGATGCAGCAGCATCAGCAATATGCGCCGACACAGCCGCAATAATGAATGGGCTTCTTTTAGCCAACAATCCATATACAACAAACAGGAGGTAATGCTAGTGTACGCTCAAAACGGAACCGCATTTATGGCAGACGAGGATTTGCTGAATACTGTTCTTGCGGATTTAAAGCGCACGGTGCGCGAATATACGACCGCTGCAACCGAATCGAATTGTCCGACTGTGCGCCGGGTGTTCAATGATCTGACCATGGATACCCTCCGTCTGCAGGGGGATCTGTATACCCAAATGTCACAGCTGAACATGTATACTACACCGGGAAAAGCGCTGCGTCAGGATGTGGACAAGCAGATCCAGACCGCTCATCAGACGCAGGTGAAATGCCAGCAGTTTGTACAGCAGAAAATAGGCGGCGCCGGAGCATATAATCAGGCTGCGGGAGTACCGGTGCATCAGCCGAACGTGCAGAATCACAACCCATACTATATGTAAACCTGCCGAGCAGGCGGTGAAGCACAGTATACACCGGTTGTCTCGATTGATTCCGTAACCGAATTTTCCGTCCGTCCGAAATTCTTTCGGTGGACGGTTTTTTTATTTACATTACATATGTTTAACTTGTACTGCACTTTGCAATATAATAATTACATAGCAAAGCTAAAAGGAGATTCTCATGACAGGTTTTAGAGTCGGGGAGGGGAAAATGAAAATATTACCCGATTTTTCTGATTGGATAGAGTTACCTGACGCTGCAGTTTCCGGGGTGACAAGGAAGATTTGGCTTACAAAAAAAACCGAAAGCGGAATCCAAAGAGGTTTGTTTAAGTTTGGAGATGGGGTGTGCTTATTAAGCCGTTTATTGAAATTCAATCCACTCAATTCGAAGTTATATTAAATGAATTTAAAGGAATTATTCCGGATTCAATATTAAGCTGTATGTTATTTGGTCTTGTTGAAAGATTAGATTTTTTGAAAATAATTGAGGGGGAGCAGTGAGATGGATAAGTTCTATATAGTAAGGATGCCTGCAAAAGAAAATGAAAAGCCAATCCTGTTGGGTACACTTTCTTCAGGAAAAAAAAGGCGCCGATATCTTTATAAACCGTTTAATTTAGACAAATACAAATATCCTAGATCCTCCAAGCCATTTGTAAAGAAATCACCACCACACTTATTGACATCCAGAACATATGATGCGGGGAGACCTGATATATCAGAAATATTAAGCTCCATGAACCTTGACAGCTATGACCCATGGAAGATGGTTGAAATAAAAGAAGGCCGAGTAATGACGGACTCGCTATGTTATTTGACTGAGTCAGGTTTGGAGAAATATGGGCTTAAGGAATTGAAGTTGCAGTATAAGGAATTAACAAATAAAAGACGTAAATCATTTGGCAAAATATAACCTAACCCCGCTCATGCAGGGTTATTTTGTTTGCAGAAGCGACATTTTCATGTCATATTAGTATTAAACTCTTTTCGCTGTGCCGCGCTGAAGAATTTAGGCTGGCAGGCGAACTATCCGGGGGGAAGGCATGAAGGAAATGGACGAATTAAAGAGGAAAGTGCTGGAACTGCTCAAGGAGGACGCCCGGAGCTCTGCGGCGCTGATGGCGACCCTGCTTGGAGCGGAGGAAGAAGATGTAAAGACGGCGATTGAGCAGATGGAAAAGGATCATGTCATCGTAAAATATGCGACTGTCGTCAACTGGGATAAAGTGAGCGATGAGCGGGTGACCGCACTGATCGAGGTGCAGATTACACCCGAGCGCGGACGCGGCTTTGAAGGTATAGCGGAGCGCATCTATCTGTATCCTCAGGTGAAATCAGTCTATCTGATGTCCGGCGCTTACGACCTGCTGGTCGAAGTAGAGGGACGCAACCTCCGTGAGGTAGCCAATTTTGTATCCGAGAAGCTCTCGCCGATCGATTCGGTGCTTTCCACCAAAACCAACTTTACGCTCAAAAAATACAAACAGGACGGTATCATCTTTGAAGAGCATGAAGAGGACAATCGTCTGCTGATATCTCCGTAAAGGAAGTAATCATATGATCACGAATAATCAGAAGCAGACCGGAGAATCAGGCAAATCCATGAATTCCTATCTGGCGCCGCTGGTTCAGCAGATCCAGCCGTCAGGTATCCGCAAGTTTTTTGATCTGGCCGCAGGCAGCAAGGATGTTATTTCACTCGGGGTCGGCGAACCCGATTTCAAGACCCCCTGGCATGTCAGGGAAGCCTGTGTCTACTCATTAGAGAGAGGTTTTACCGGTTATACATCAAATGCCGGGATGCCTGAGCTGCGTGAAGGGATTGCGAATTACCTGCATTCCCGGTTTGCAGTTACTTACAATCCGGCCAACCAGATTATCGCGACGGTGGGCGGCAGTGAAGCGATTGATCTGGCGCTCCGCGCCCTCATCTCGCCCGGAGATGAAATTCTGATCCCTGAGCCGTGTTACATCTCCTATTCACCGATTACGTCAATCGGCGGGGGAATCCCGGTCGGAATCGAGACCTTCGGCGAGAATAACTTTAAGCTGACAGCTGCGGATCTTGAGGCCAAGATTACACCACGCTCGAAGATTCTGATCCTGTGTTATCCGAGCAATCCGACAGGAGCCATTATGACCCGTGAGGACTGGGAGCCGATTGCCAGGGTAGTCGAGAAGCATGACCTGATTGTTATCTCCGATGAGATCTATGCCGAGCTGACCTATGGCAGCAATCATGTAAGCTTCCCGTCGCTGCCCGGCATGATGGACCGGACGATTCTGGTCAGCGGCTTCTCCAAGGCCTTTGCCATGACCGGCTGGCGGATGGGTTATGCCTGCGGTCATCCTGATCTGATCTCCGCGATGCTGAAGATCCACCAGTACACTGTGATGTGTGCACCGTCCATGGGCCAGGTTGCTGCTCTGGAGGCGCTCACCAACGGGATGGAGGAGAAGGACCGGATGACGGACTCCTATAACCAGCGCCGCCGCCTGATCGTCAAGGGCCTGCGCGAGGCCGGCCTGGATTGCCATGAGCCGCAGGGCGCTTTCTACGCGTTCCCGAGCGTCCGCCGTACCGGTCTTACATCTGACCAGTTCGCCCAGCGTCTGCTGATGGAGTACAAAGTGGCGGCAGTGCCGGGCAGTGTGTTCGGTCTCGGCGGGGAAGGCTATCTCCGCTGCTCCTATGCAACATCCGTAGCCCAGCTGAATGAGGCCATCGAGCGGATCGGTGCTTTTGTCCAGCAGCTGGAACGGGAGCGGACGGAATAGGACAGCTGTTATTGCGGTGAGCCGGAGGATAGCAATCAATGGCACTTCTTCTTAGTATATGGTATTATTTTACTATTCCATTTCATTAGGGGGAACGAATGATGCTCATAGGCGATTGTTACCTGTCTCCCTACGGCGGGGGAAGCTATCCGCAGAGCGGGCATTCTGCTGTTGATGCTGCTTCTGCGCGCAAGCGGACACTGGAAGATGAAATTCTGGTTCTCCGCAGCAGAATGGAGCAGATATTTGTCCAGGAGAAATCCTTTACCTCCGAGCTTGTCATTGAGATCAGCTGTCTGCTGGACCGCAAAATTAATGAATATATGAGGGGGGCCTACCACTAAGCCTGGCTTATGTGGAAATCCCCTTTATAGGGAGAGCCTTCGGGCTCTTTTTTTATGACTAACTTAACAGAAGGGCGGAATGGTCATGGTCAAGGTATTCAAAAGCGAGGCCGGTAAAACACAGGTGCTGCAGTCCTATGATGAGCTTTTGGGGCATTGGGGGGTGGAGTTTCAGGAGCTTGATATGGATACGCCTTACGGGACAACCCATATCATCACGGCTGGTGATGCCGCTTTGCCGCCGCTGCTGCTGTTTCACGGAGTTGGTGACAATTCGGCGGTGATGTGGCTGCTGAATATGAAGGCGCTATCACAGCATTTTTACTGTATTGCGGTCGATACACTGGGCGGTCCCGGCAAAAGTATACCGGATGCCAGCTTCAATAAACAGGCCTTTAATCAGGTGGACTGGATCAGCAGGGTGGCTGACGGACTGGGACTGGAGCAATTTTATGCGGCAGGCGTGTCAAACGGGGCGTACATGGCCTTTAACTACACGGTTAACGAGCCGGGGAGGGTGCTGAAGGCTGTCTGTATGGAAGGCGGGATGGTCACTGCACCGTTAAAAAGCATGCTGCAGACGCTTACGATGATGTTCCCGGAGATCCTTGTGCCGACCCGTAAAAATCTGCTTAAGGTATTTAACAAGCTCAGTTCACCGGAATCCCGCCTGTCCGAAAAGCATCCCGAAGTGGCTGAGCATATAGTCCTTCTAATGAAGAATCACAATCAGCAGGCGATGTTTATACATAAGCTGCAGTTATATGACCAGGCGAAGGCGGCCGGTGTGCGGGAGAGGCTGTATTTTCTGCTGGGAGATTACCGGCTGGACCGGAAGAAAGACTTCACAAGCGTACTGGACGCCGGAAATTTCCGCTACAAGGTCATTCAGGGCTCAGGCCACGGTGTTAATCATGAGCAGCCGGAGCGCGTGCACCGGGAAATGATTGATTTTCTCAAAAAAGACCCGGTTTGACCGTTCGGGCCCTGAAGCTTATTGTCCGTTCCTGCGTGCAGCCCTGCGTCTTCCTGTATAAATCGCTACCCCGGAGCTCACAAACGTCAGGATAAAGAAAAGAACATAATCAATGAGCTCCCGTCCCGGGTTACTGTAATAATTAAATAGATTGGCCGCGATGAAAATCAGCACCAGAAGAACGTCATTTCTCCGCTGTTTGCGCCGGTTGTCGCCGGATATTTTGTCGCTAAAGCTCTTATAGCCGTTATAATCCTCAATGAAGGCCGCGTCCGCCCGCGAGGTGTTCTCTTCACTATGCTTATATAAAAGGGAGTGCAGCAGCGTTGCATTCTTGTATTGGCCGCCTAGGGTAATTCTGGGATGCTGGGGACTGTACACGTAAAATGCCCCTTCGATCATTTCGACATAGATCCGGTCCAGATCAAGTGTAATGATTTTTCTGTATTCCCTGTAGCGCATCGTCTTATTGTCCAGTTCCACAAAGGAATTGCTGATCTGAAATATATAAGCCAGGCTGAGCACCAGAAATAGAGTACCCAAGCTGACTAACAGTAACAATGCTCCGGTCTCAGCCTGATATAAGCCATACCCGATTAAAAACAGTGACATAAGGATGGTACAAGCGGAAACTACATAATGCCAGCGCGACATACGGAAAACTAACGGATAGGGCTGATTTCCCGTTTCGACAGGCTCAATCCTCGGATTTATTCTAACATGCATTACAGTCAGCCTCCTTGAACGCTTGTTTACTGCTTAATTAACCAGAATATTCCTTTATAATCCGGTTTGTAAAAGGAATGGACGTACAAATTAAAATGCTGAGGCAGTTATTTACATGGCAGAAATGCCGCGCTTTATTTGCCTAATCTGTACAGATGCGATTACACTATAATTATGTGATTTATTGTGCTGAGGGGGAGGAAGATTACTATGGCGATTTATACGCGTACGGGGGATAAAGGAGAGACCTCAGTGATCGGCGGCCGGGTAGGCAAGGATGATGTCCGTGTCGAGGCCTATGGAACGATAGATGAGCTGAACTGCTTTGTCGGGCAGGCCCGCAGCCTGATGGAGGATGAAAGATTCAGCGATGTGCGGGAGCAGCTGCTGGAGATTCAGCATGAGCTGTTCGACTGCGGCTCGGATCTGGCTTTTGTGAAGCTGAGCGAGAACAAATATAAGGTTAAAAGCGAGATGGCTGTCCGCCTGGAAGGCTGGATTGACCAGCTGCAGGCGGAGAATCCGGTGCTGGAGCGCTTCATCCTGCCGGGAGGCAGCCAGCTCTCCTCGGTGCTGCATGTCTGCCGCACGGTCTGCCGGCGGGCGGAGCGGCGCGCGGTTACGCTCGGGCGCAGCGCAGACATTAATCCGGAGGCGGTTATTTATCTGAACCGGCTGTCGGATTATTTCTTCGCGCTGGCGCGGACGGCAAATACAAGGCTGGGGATTGCTGACGTTGAATATGTGCGCAGCAAAAAGGTGTTCCGTAACTAAGATGAGCAGCTATTACCCGCCGATCACGTATATTGTGCCGCCGTCCGAGGACGGCTGGCTGCTCAAAACCATCCTGCAGAAGCGGATGGATGTCTCCCGCAAGCTGCTGTCACGGCTCAAAATGACCGAGCAGGGCATTATGCTGAACGGGGAACGCGTATATATCAGTGTGAAGGTTGCCGGCGGTGACCGGGTGGAGATCAGGATGGAGCAGGAGACGTCAGCGGACATTCTACCCCAGGATATCCGCTTCGATATTCTGTATGAAGACGAGCATCTGCTGGTGGTCAACAAAGCAGCCGGGATGATTGTCCACCCGACACACGGACATTACACGGATACACTGGCTAACGGAGTAGTGCATTACTGGGCAGCCAAAGGGGAGCAGTACCGCTTCCGGCCGGTCCACCGGCTGGACCAGGAGACCTCCGGCGTGCTGGTGATCGCCAAGAACCCTTACAGCCACCAGCATATCTCCGAGCAGATGATCGCCGGTACGGTGGACAAGCGTTATGCCGCTTTTGTGCACGGAGTGCCTGCTTCGCCTGCCGGCGATATCGACGGTCCCATCGACCGCGACCCGGCAGAGCCGCACCGGCGGATCGTGACGCCGGACGGCTATCCCTCCTTGACCCGCTACGAGGTCAAGGAGGTCTATGGCGACCGCGCGGCGCGGGTCGAGCTGAAGCTGGAAACCGGCCGCACCCACCAGATCCGGGTGCACATGGGCTCGATCGGCTGTCCGCTGATCGGCGACGGCATGTACCGGCATCCGCTGTACGGGAGCGGAACGGATGCGGAGCAGCTGGCGGGCATAGCGGAGCTGGATGCGGCGATTCCGCGCCAGGCGCTGCATGCGGTGCGGCTGTCGTTCAAGCATCCGATCGGGCTGGGCGAGCTGGTTTTTGAAGCGCCGCTGCCGCCGGATATGGCCTTGCTGGAGCAGAAGCTGCGCCAGGATGCCGGAGACGGGCGGGCTCATCTCACGGCTGAATAAGTATGGCGGAATGCGCCGTCACTGTGCTGAGGCTGAACTAGGTGGATTTTCGACCACTAAATCGAACTATTTAAGCGTCCATTGCTGATTAGGTGTAAAAAGGTAACCTAATTGTGCCGATAAGAGCCATTTATAGTGATAGCGCCGGTTTTAAGTAACATATTTCCAACTAATTTCTGCAAAGCGTGGATTTTTGAAGAATTAGCTGGCGATTTTCCAACTAAATTCCGTTAAAGAGGGGCGGTTCGGTTTATGAGGAACGATCCAGTCCCGGACATAACAATTACCGAAGGAGTAAGTCATGAGTCACTTAAAAGTCTATCAATACCCTAAATGCAGTACCTGCCGCAGCGCGGTGAAATGGCTTAAGGAGCAGGGGCATGAGCTTGAGCTTCAGCATATCGCCGAACAGCCGCCCACCGTGGAGGAGCTTCGCGTGCTTGTGGCGAACAGCGGCCTGCCGCTGAAGAAGTTTTTTAATACGAGCGGTGAGGTATATAAGGAATTGGGCCTGAAGGACAAGCTGGCCGGTCTCAGTGAGGATGATCAGCTTGAGCTGCTGGCAGCTCATGGAATGCTGATCAAGCGTCCCGTGGTTACTGACGGCAAAAAAGTCACAGTCGGCTTTAAAGCAGAGCAATATGCGGATGCCTGGAGCAGCGCTGAATAGCAGCATGGCAGCAGTGAGGAAAGTCAGTAATCCTGACTAAGTAAGTTAACAGCATAGTAACGGCGCAGTACGCGCTTAATTTTACGGAAAATAAGGAGAGGTTACACATGAGTTCAGAAACAACGGGCCGGGTAATGATCGTCGATGGAATGGCTCTGCTGTTCCGGGCCTTTTATGCGACCTCTTATGGAGGATATATCCGCAAAACGAAGGCCGGGCTTCCGACCAATGCGGTGTACGGATTTTTGCAGTATTTTTTCGACGCGGTGAGCACGTTTGAGCCTTCCCATGTGGTCTGCTGCTGGGATATGGGCAAGGGGACCTTCCGCACGGAGAAGTACGACGGATACAAATCGAACCGGATCGATGCGCCGCTGGAGCTGATTCCGCAGTTTGACCTGGTAAAAGAAGTGGTAGCGGAGCTTGGTGTACCGAATATCGGACTGGCGGGCTACGAGGCGGATGACTGCATCGGTACGCTGGCTGCCTGCTACGGCGGGGAGTCCGAGGTCTACATTCTCACCGGTGATCATGATATGCTGCAGCTGGTTACCGACAACGTCAAGGTCGTTATTATGAAAAAAGGCCGCTCCAACTATAAAGTATATGACCCGGCAGAGCTGCTGGAGGAAAAGGGCCTTACGCCAAGACAGGTCATTGACCTCAAGGGCTTCATGGGTGATACGAGCGACAACTATCCAGGCGTCAAGGGTATCGGCGAAAAAACAGCCCTGAAGCTGCTGACCGAATACGGCAGCGTAGAGGGTGTAATCGAGAACCTGGAGGCCCTGCCCAAGGGCGTACGCTCCAAGATCGAAGCGGATCTGGACATGCTGCATCTGTCGCGCGAGCTGGCGGAAATCCGCTGTGATGTGCCGGTGGTCTGCACTTTGGCGGAATGCCTGTGGGAGCTGCAGCGCGACACGGCGGCCCGCAAATTCCAGGAGCTGGAGTTCGGCAGCCTGATGCATCTGATCGGCGGCATCGCCGAGGCCCGTGATGAGCGCGGGATCGTGCAGATCGAGCTGGGGGATTTGGGCTAAACGCAAGGACACCGGGCAAAAGGCTTTACGGAGGCCGGGTACTCTATTCCATAATACAAAAAAAAAGCACCTTTGGGCCGTTTACGGTCTGAAGGTGCTTTTTTGTATGGCTGCCGGAAAAAATGGACTTGAGCAGTCCGCTATTTTACCGCACTCAAATAATAATTCCTTCGCAGTGATCGACCTCATGCTGAATGATCTGGGCTGTGAAATCACTAAAGACCTGCTTTTGCTGCTTGAAGTTGCGGTCCAGGAACTCGACCTCAATGGAATTGTAGCGTACCGTATGCCGTACGCCTTCCAGGGAAAGACAGCCTTCCTCTGTTTCATAGGGGCCGTTACGCTTGGTGATGACCGGATTGATCATGCCTACATGTACCGGCCCGATGCTGAAGGCAATAATTCGCTTGTTGATACCAATCATGTTAGCTGCCAAACCGACACACCGGTCTGCATTGGCCCGCAGTGTGTCCAGAAGGTCATCCAGCATCTGGAGATCCTCTTTAGTTGCCGGAACGGACTTCTGGCTTAAGATAATCATATCTTTACAAATGGGTCTGATCATAATATTCTCCATGTCTGCTTTATTTGGCTGTAAGCCGTCACTGCTATAATAGCACTTCGAGATTAGCCGGAACAATCGGAGCCTTGATTTAAAGATTGACGGAAGGAACTGGCAGTGCTTATAATATTAATATATGAGTTTAATAATTAATATTTATATTAACTAATGAGAGGTGGCATTTTTTTATGGCTCAGCGAGCAGTACTGAATGCAGACATCCGCAAAAGCACAATTAACCGCAATATTTATGGGCATTTCTCCGAACATCTGGGACGCTGTATTTATGAAGGGATCTGGGTAGGGGAGGATTCGCCGATTCCGAATACGAAGGGTATCCGCAACGATGTTGTGGAAGCGCTTAAAGAAATTAAGATTCCGGTGCTCCGCTGGCCGGGCGGCTGTTTTGCCGACGAGTACCACTGGAAGGACGGCATCGGTCCGCGTGAAGGCCGTAAACGGATGATCAATACACATTGGGGCGGCACGGTGGAGAACAACCATTTTGGCACCCATGAATTTATGGAGCTGTGCGCCATGCTGGAGTGTGAACCGTACATCAACGGTAATGTGGGCAGCGGCACCGTTCAGGAAATGTCCGAATGGGTGGAGTACCTGACCTTTAACGGCGTGTCCCCGATGGCGGAGCTGCGCAAGGAGAACGGCCGTGAGGAGCCTTGGAGCGTATCCTATTTTGGCGTGGGGAATGAGAACTGGGGCTGCGGCGGCAACATGCGTCCTGAATATTATGCTGATCTGTACCGCCGTTACCAGACTTATGTACGCAACTACGGTGACAACAAGATCCACCGGATCGCCTGCGGCGCAAATGTGGATGACTACAACTGGACGGAAGTGCTCATGCGTGAAGCAACCCGGTTCATGGACTCGCTGACTCTGCATTATTACACTATCCCGACGGGTGAATGGAACAACAAGGGGGCGGCCACCGGGTTTGAAGCCAAGGAGTGGTTCTCCACTCTGAAAGCGGCGCTTCGTATGGATGAGCTGGTTACCCGCCACAGCGTTATTATGGATAAGTACGATCCGGAGAAACGCGTCGGCCTGATCGTCGATGAATGGGGGACCTGGTATGATGTGGAGCCGGGCACGAATCCGGGCTTCCTGTATCAGCAGAACTCGATCCGCGATGCGCTGGTTGCCGGGCTGACCCTGAATATTTTCCACAAGCACAGCGACCGGGTGCGGATGGCGAACATTGCCCAGACGATAAACGTGCTGCAGGCTGTCATTCTTACCGAAGGCGATAAAATGCTCCTGACCCCTACGTACCATGTGTTCAACATGTACAAGGTGCATCAGGATGCGCAGCTGCTGGATCTGGCTCTGGAGAGCGGAGTTTACAGCTTCGAGGGCAGCGAAATTCCGGAAGTGTCCGCATCCGCTTCCGTCAATGCAGAGGGTGTGATTCATGTGAGCCTGTGCAACCTGAATCATGCAGCAGCGGCCAAGCTGCCGCTGGAGCTGCGCGGACTGGCCGGCCAGGAGGTTGAAATTACCGGCACAACACTGGCCGGAGCCTCTATTGATGCGCACAATACCTTCAGTGATCCGGAAGCGGTGGCTCCGCAGCCGTTCACGGCCTTTAGCCTGGAAGATGGCATAATCAGCCTGGAGCTGGCTCCGATGTCGGTGACCGTACTGGCCATTAAGCCGAAAGCCTGAAGAAGGTGATCTTAGGATGAGTACAGCTTCTGCCTGCAAGGGCTGCCGGGAAGAATACAAGGTTACGGAGGCGCAGATTGCCCGGATTCTGGCGTCCTCCATGTTTAATCCGGATAACACCGCCCCGGAGGATGTATATGCCGAACGTTACGCGATCTGCACAGCATGTCCCAAGCTGCAGGACGGCGTGACCTGTACAGCCTGCGGCTGCATCATCCCCGTCGTCGCCCGCCTGAAGGCGCGCGGCTGCCCCCTGCCGGGGGGCGGGCTGTGGCAGCCAATGCCCGTGCCTGCGGGGGAATAAGCGGCAACGGCGCTTCAGGCACTTAGATATGCGGGCGGCAACCCGCATAATACAAAGCAGCGGCAGTCATGGACGAGGAGATACGTCCGCGGCTGCCGCTGTTTTTGTGCTTGTAAGGTTGCAGAGATTCCGCTGCAGACGGGCCGCAGCGGACAGATACCGCTGTAATGTATTGCTTACCGGTGATGTTAACCGGCTGATGCGCCATCCGTATAGAACAGCTCAACGACCAGATCGTCGTTGTAGTTGCCGAAGCCTTTGCCGAACAGGGTGAGTCCGCCGATATGCTCGGCATCCTCCTCAACCGAGAGGCGGAAGGTCCATTGCTTGTCACGGATGCCGACTTGATCGAGTGTAATATCTGAGAGCTTGAGGCCGTCCATGAAGGTTCCCTTCGGCGTTATGCGCAGCTGCTTCAGCAGCCCGTACTGGTTGGTAAGCGCAGGCCACCAGGAGGGGGTATACTTGCCGCGGCTGTCGCCGTAGTCGCCTGGACTCGTCCAGAAGCCGAGCACGGTGCCGTTCAGGGTAAAGGTGATGTCCGAAGGCCAGTTATTATTGATCGACGGTGCCTCGGAGGCGATTTCCATTGTAATTGCAAGCTCCTCCGGCTGCTGGCTGGATAACAGGAAATTCGGGATTTTGTATTCGACAAAGCCTTTACCGAACCAGAGAATGCCGGCATTCATCCGCTCCATATCCCAGAAGTAGCGCGGATCGTCGAAGCTGCCGATCACCTGTGAGGTGGTGGCAAGACCGCAGGTCGGTTCAATCTGGAAGTCGGAGTAATGTCCGACAGGAATCTCCTTGCGGTGGGCTTTGCGCTCTGTTTTGTCCGGGGCCGGGAAGAGAATTTCAGCCCGCTCGGCCGCAAGGGAGCAAATCTTCTGCAGTCCGCTCTTTCCGGGAGCCATATGGGTAGTAATCAGCCCGGCCGCCTCCAGCTTGCGCACATGCATCGTCATGATGGCACTGCTGAGATTCACTGCACCGGCCAGCTCCTTGACGTTCATCGGCTGTACCGCAAGGAGCCGGAGCATGTGCAGGCGTACTGCACTGGATAAGGCTTCATAGACCGGCAGAGAGTCTTCGGTAAGATCAAGTTTCATGGTGAACCTCCGTTACATGTTAATTAATTAATAATTATATTAGTTAAAACGATTTTACACAAGCCAAATCAAAGAAAGCTTCAAGTTCACTTTTATCACAGACAAGCTTGTCCGCAGACTAATATAATGTACTCGATAAAATAGCCAGCGAACAAGGTGCCCTTGCCAGAGCAAGGGGTAACAGGGAATCGGGTGCAACTCCCGAGCGGTCCCGCCACTGTAAGAAAGAGCCAGGCTTCAGCATGTCACTCGGGCAAGTACCGGGGAAGACGGGGCAGGGCGTTATGATTTCGAGCCAGGAGACCTACCTTGTAAGCGCACACCACGACTCTACGCGGATAGGAGCGGTGTACGAATAGGTTCAGGAATTGAGGACGTCCGGCACTGCTGCGAGCAGGGGGGCTCTCTTTTGCATACCTGATGACGTACATATACTCCCGCCCCTCAAAGGGCGGGAGTTTTTGGTCTGCAACTGTACAAAACAGTGAAATTGGAAGGGGAAAAGGTATGGGGAAAAGCGGATTTTGGCGTTTTGCAGCGCTGATTGCGGGATTTACCGTCTATTTTGTGCTGAATGAACCGGACACGGCGGCAGCGATGCACATCATGGAGGGATTTTTACCTGTAGGCTGGGCTGTCTTCTGGTGGGCAGTGTTTATCCCGTTTTTTGTGCTGGGCATTGTCAGGCTGAACCATATGACCAGGGATAACCCGGAGCTGAAGCTGCTGCTCGGCTTGTCCGGGGCATTCACCTTTGTGCTGTCGGCGCTCAAAATGCCCTCTGTCACCGGCACCAGCTCCCACCCGACCGGGACAGGCCTCGGCGCAATCATGCTGGGTCCGCTGCCCATGAGTGTAATCGGCTCGGTAGTGCTGCTGTTCCAGGCGCTATTGCTGGCGCACGGCGGCATAACGACACTCGGGGCAAATGCCTTTTCGATGGCGGTGGCCGGACCGTTTGCCGGCTATGCGGTGTACAGGCTGATCATGAAATCCGGCGACCGTGAAAAGCTGGCCGTATTCTGTGCCGCTGCGGCCGCTGATCTGATGACCTATGTGGTGACATCGTTCCAGCTGGCTGTTGCTTTTCCGGAGGCGGACGGCGGGGTGCTCGGCTCACTCATGAAATTCGGCGGGATTTTTGCTGTAACCCAGATTCCGCTGGCGGTAAGTGAAGGGCTGCTGACCGTGCTGCTGTGGAACTGGCTGAAGTCGTACAGTCCGAATGAGCTGTCGCTGCTCAAACGGCAAACCAAAGGGGGAAGCCAGTAATGAAAAGCATATGGAAAAACGGACTGATGCTGCTTGCGGTCGTCCTTCTGGTTGTGCTGCCGCTGCTGTTTGTGAACGGGGAGTTCGGCGGAGCCGATGATGCCGCGGAGGGAATAATCACCGAGATTGCCCCGGACTATAAGCCCTGGTTTGAACCGCTGACGGAGCTGCCGGGTGAAACGGAAAGCATGCTGTTTGCGCTGCAGGCGGCAATCGGAGCCGGAGTGATCGGGTACACCATAGGACTGCTGAGAGGCAGGCAGGACCGGCAGAAGCTGAATGATCAGAAGAATTGATGCCTGTGTATCCATGAATGCATTGCGCCAGCTGTCTCCCATGTGGAAAAGCCTGTTCGCTGCGCTAATGTTCGTCCTTGCCTGCACGCTGCATCCGGTACTGCAGGCCGTGATTACGGTCTGGATGATGGTATGGTGTACATTCTATGCCCGAATTCCGCTGCGTGTCTACGGGCTGCTGTCCGGTACGGCGCTGCTGTTCTGCGTTCTGAGCATGCCGGCGCTGCTGCTGGAATTCGGACAGCCTGCAGGCGGCCAGGCAGCGGGGCTTTTTCAGCTTCCGGATCTGCCGCTATACATTACGGCAGACGGGCTGCAGCGTGCCGGACTGCTGTTGGCGAGGGTGGCCGCCTGCATGAGCTGTTTCCTGTTCCTTATTTTTACAACGCCGTTCCATGAGCTTCTCCAAGTGCTCCGCAGGCTGCGGATGCCGCAGATTGTGCTGGAGCTGATGCTGATTATGTACCGTTTCCTGTTCATACTCGGGGACACGGCGCAGGGCATGCTGCTGGCCCGGACACTGCGCGGCGGGAAAAGGGGCTTCCGGGACAAGTTGCATGAGACTGCTGAAATGGCAGGGGCGCTGTTTGCCGGTACGATGTGCCGTTATTACGGACTGTCGCAGGGGCTGACAGCCCGCGGGTTTACCGGGGAAATCATGCTGCCGCCTTATGTACCGCGGCCGGTACCGCTTAAATATTCTTTGCAGGCCTATGCGGGCATTGTGTTGCTGCTGCTCGCACAGTGGTGGATTGCAGGTCTTTAGAAGACGGCGTTAGGCGGAGGCTGAAAGGCCCGGGAGATTCCGCACAGGGAAATCATTCTGCCGGGATTAGCCCGGAATTAAGGAGATTGCATCAAATATGGAATACAGTCTGTCTTTTGACGGTGTCGTGTTCCGTTATCCGGACACGGCGGAGCCTGCCCTGAAGGAGCTGAGCTTTAAGGTTCCAAAGGGAAGCAGAACGGCAGTGCTTGGCCATAACGGCTCAGGCAAATCTACGCTGTTCCTGCATGCCGTCGGTGTGCTGCGCCCGCAGCAGGGCTGCATTACAGTATCGGGCAGACCGCTCGCTTATACGCGCAAGGAGCTGGCCCGGCTGCGGCGCACTGCGGGGTTGGTGTTCCAGGACCCCGAGCAGCAGCTGATCCTGAGTACCCCGCAGGATGATATTTCTTTCGGGCTGCGGGGTACCGGGATGGATGAAAGGGAGATCCGCCGGCGCTGCAGTGAAGTGATTGAACTGCTGAAGCTGGAGGAGTTCAAAGACAAGCCGGTCCATCAGCTCAGCCTGGGCCAGAAAAAGCGGACCGCACTTGCGGGTGTGCTGGCGATGGAGCCGGAGCTGATTCTGCTCGATGAGCCGACAGCCTATCTGGACCCAATGTCTGAAGCGCAGCTGCTCTCCGGTCTGGAGAACATCCATGCCGCGGGTACGACAATTGTAATGGCAACACACGATATGAACCTGGCTTACCGCTGGGCGGACTGGATTATTGTGCTGGACCGCGGAAGCTGCCTGGCTGAGGGGACGCCCGGGGAGATTTTTGCCGGACACGCGGCGCTGCAGGCAGCCGGCCTCGGCCTGCCGCTGCTGGCTGATCTGTGGTACAGCCTGCCCGGCTGTCTGACGGCAGGATACCCGGCTCCCCGGACGGCGGTGGATTTCAAGGACATCCTGCAGCAGCTGCTCGGCAGTACAGGGAGCAGCAAGTAACAGATCAACATTAGAACGGGGGAGACAGGAATGGAGAAGCAAGGAAAGCTGCTGATTATCGGCTTTGGCCCCGGCGCGCTTGAGCAGATTACCGGGCGTGCGCTGGCGGCTATTGAAGAGAGCGAGGCTGTGATCGGCTACAACACCTATGTGGAGCTGATCAGGCCGCTGCTGACGAATCAGGAGATTGTCGGCACCGGAATGACCGAGGAGGTCAGCCGGGCCCGGGAAGCGGTGCGCCGGGCCGAGGCAGGCCAGACGATAGCAGTTATTTCCAGCGGGGATGCCGGTGTGTACGGGATGGCAGGTCTGGTCTATGAGGTGCTGATGGAGCGGGGCTGGAGCCCTTCGAGCGGAGTACAAGTCGAGGTCATTCCGGGAATATCGGCCATCCAGTCCTGCGCTTCGCTTCTGGGGGCGCCGGTTATGCATGATTCCTGCACGATCAGCCTGAGCGACCATCTTACGCCGTGGGACAGCATCGCGGGTCGTGTTGAGGCGGCCGGGGCGGCGGATTTTGTCATCGCCTTCTATAATCCCCGCAGCGGCCGGCGGACCCGGCAGATCGAGGAAGCGCGCAGCATCCTGCTCCGTTACCGCGCTCCTTCCACGCCGGTCGGCATCGTCAGGAATGCCTACCGGGAAAGGCAGGAGATCATTATAACCACACTGCAGGAGATGCCCCTGCAGGAAATTGGCATGCTCTCCACAGTCATTGTCGGCAACTCGTCGACCACAGTCTACGAAGGCCTGATGGTTACGCCGCGCGGTTACGGACGCAAGTACAATCTTGGCGCCGACGCGCAGGCGCTGAAGCCGCATGAGCGGCTCCGGCCGGCGGCGGAGCCGTGGTCGCTGGCTGCCGGCCGGAGCTCCGGCAGCGGCGGCAGTCTGCCGGGCGGCGGCGCGCCGGCAGATGCCGGGAAAGAGCAGGCGGCTGGCCGTGCCGCCTTAGACTGCAGCGCGGCGGTGCCCGCGCCAGCCGGCCTTGCGGTATCTCCGGAGCTTGGCAGCCGGAGATACAGCGGCGCCCAGATGCGCCTGCTGGCGGAGCTGGCCGGCGATGACGGCCAGCTCGTGTACTCGCGGGACGGGCATTTCCTGCTGTACAGCAGCCAGGCTGAGCAGGCGGAGCTGGCAGCCCGGCTGTCGGCTGGCGGTATGCATGTCAGCCTGCCCGGAGATACGGTCAGGGTAATCTCCTGCGACTTCTGCGAGCTAAGGAAGGATCAGGGCCGGGAAACGGCGGTCCGCCTGCATAAGCTGCTGCACGGCCAGCCGGTTCCCCGGGAGCTGCACGTCAGTGTTGCGGGCTGCGGCATGGCCTGCAGCTCGGCTGTGCTGGAGGATATCGGCGTTGTTTATACCCGGGGCAGCTACGAGCTGTACCTTGGAGGCAAGAAAACCGGGCGGGGGGCCCATGCCGGAACACGGGTCCGCTCAGGCATGAATGAGGATGAAGCCGTTGCCGCTGTGGCTGAGGTTGTCGGACAATACCGGGAACACGGCCGGCCGGGCGAGAAGTTTCACGCCTTTTTTGCGGACAAATACGGGGATATGTCACGGGCAGAGGTTATTGAACAGACGGGCAGCGCAGCCCGCAGCGAAGAGGAGATACGCATGAACAAAAAAACAATACTGCTTGTAGGCCACGGAAGCCGGGTGGAAGCGGGCAATGAGGAATTGCGGAGCTTTACCGCCGGACTTGCTGCCGGCATGCCGGAGCTGAACATAGAAACCTGTTTTATTGAGCTGGCAGCACCTTCGATTGCCGGAGGCATTGAACGCTGTGTAACCGGGGGGGCAACAACCGTATATGTGGTGCCGGTTATTCTGTTTGCCGCCGGCCATTCCAAGCTGGATATCCCTATGGCCATCGACGAGGCCAGAAAGAAATATCCCGGAGTGGAGTTGGTGTACGGGCGTCCGGTCGGGGTGCAGGAGCGGGCGGTGGATATTTTGCTGGACCGGATCGCGGAGGCTGCTGCAGTACAGGGGCAGGCTGAGACGCAGGACGCTCCTGTTCCGGCAGGAGATACAATAGTGCTTATGATGGGGCGCGGGGGAAGTGATCCTGACGCTAACAGTGATTTCTACAAGCTGTCCAGGCTGCTGTGGGAAAGAACGGCATACAAGAGTGTGGAAAGCTGCTTTATTGCGATTGCGGGTCCATCCCTTGACGAGGGGCTTGAGCGCTGTCTGGCGCTGGGCGCACGAAAAATAATCGTGCTGCCGTACCTGCTGTTCACCGGTGTGCTGATGCAGCAGTTTACGGAGCGCGTGACCGCCTTTGCGGCTGCTCATCCGGAGATCCGGGTGGAGTTAGGCAGCAGTATCGGCAGCCACCCGCTGCTGGCAGAGATGCTGAAGGAGCGGATTGCTGAGACGCTGCACGGCCGGGCTTTTGCCAACTGCGATAACTGCCGATACCGCGCTGAAGCCGCAGCTCATCACCACCACCATCATGATGATGGGCACGGGCATCATCATGGGCATCACCATGAGCATGAGGGCTCTCATGGGCACGGGCACAGTTCTGAGCATCACCGCCATGAGCCTGACCATCAGCATGACCGTCAGCCGGCTCAATCTGCCGCCCAGCCAACTGACGGCAGGCAGGAGTCCGGAACCGCAGCAGCGGAGACAGCCGCGGCAGGCAGTCCCGGGGAGCTGTAGCCGCGATGATATTGATGCTCTGCGGGACGGGAGATGCACGGGAGCTGGCGGTATCCCTGGTGCGCCTTGGCCTGCCGCTGACGGCTTCGGTCGTTACTGCGAGTGCAGCGGAACGGCTGGAGGAGGCCGGGGTCAGCACCAGAACAGGCAGGCTGGACCGGGAGGGGATGATTGCTCTTTTGCAGCAGGAGCGTTATCGGGCCGTCGTAGACGCCAGCCATCCCTTTGCGCTTGAAGCTCATGCCAATGCGATGCAGGCTGCTGCAGCACTCGGATTGCCGTACTTCCGCTATGAGCGCCCGGGTCTGGCTTTTGACAAGCATCCGCTCCTGATTACGGTGCATTCCTATGAGGAGGCGGCCCTTGCCGCGAAGAGGATCAAGGGCTCTGTTATGCTGACAACCGGGGGCAAGACGCTGGAGATTTTTGCAGAGCAGCTGCTGGGTGATCCGGAGATCCGCCTGACGGTCAGGCTGCTGCCCTGCCTGGATAATATGGAAAAGTGCAGCAGGCTGGGAATTGAACAGCGTAATGTGATTGCGCTGCAGGGTCCTTTTTCACGGGATATGAATGAAGCGCTGTTCCGCCACTATGGTACGCAGGTGATGATTACCAAGGAGAGCGGCGCGGAGGGCTCGGTTGAAGAAAAGCTGCAGGCAGCGCTCGATATGGGGCTGTACGTCATACTGATCGTTCGTCCGCAGCTCCATTGTGCCGGGAACGGGAGAATCTTTGATTCCTTTGCAGAGCTGGCGGAGGCGGTCAGGGCTGAGCTGGCAGCGGACTTCGGCAGGAAAAGGGAGGCAGCAGAGAAAGGTGAGGGATGATCATGGATTTCGGAACAGAGTTTAAACCGCTGACCGTTCAGCCGCAGGAGATTGAACAGTTAAGCTTTCAGATAATTACTGAGGAGCTGGGCAGCCATCATTTCAGTGCTGAGCAGTATCCGGTCGTGCAGCGGATCATCCATGCTTCGGCTGATTTTGAGCTGGGACGGAGTATGGTGTTCCATCCACAGGCGATGGAAGCAGGGATTCAGGCCATTCTCGCGGGAAAGCCGGTTATCGCCGATGTGCGGATGGTGGAGGCGGGCATAGCCAAAGAGCGTTTACAGCGCTACGGCGGGGAGGTCCGTGTCCATATCTCCGACCCGAAGGTGATTGAAGCAGCCAGGGAACAGGGGCTTACCAGAGCTATTGTGGCGACGCGCAAGGCCTGTGCGGAGGCTCCGGGCGGCATCTACGTCATCGGCAATGCACCTACTGCACTGCTGGAGCTGATCCGTCTGATCAAAGCAGGCGAGGCCCGGCCGGGGCTGGTTATCGGCATGCCGGTCGGCTTCGTGTCTGCTGCTGAATCGAAGGAGGAGCTGCGCAGGCTGGATATTCCTTATATTACGAACATCGGACGTAAGGGCGGCAGCACTGTAGTAGTGGCTGCAGTCAACGCGCTGAGCCTGCTGGCGGTCCGCCGGGCTGAAACGGATGACGCTCATCGGCGGCCATGACCGGGAATAAGGAAGCTGCCGGAAGTCCGCCGGCAATGCGCCGGGGGTACACTACGGGAGCCTGTGCAGCCGCAGCTGCCAAAGGAGCAGCACACCTGCTGATAACAGGCGAGGAGCTGGCAAGTGTTGAGCTGTACCTGCCGGCCGGCTTCAGCCACACCTTCGAATTGACCGGCTGGCAGCTCGGCGGGGAGGGGACTGCAGTCTGTGCAACCATAAAGGATGCCGGGGATGACCCGGATGCCACGCACCGGGCCAGAATTGAAGCGGCGGTCAGCTGGCTGGAGCATCCCGGGGTGGAGATTGAAGGCGGGCGCGGAGTCGGCCGGGTAACCAAGCCGGGGCTGCCGGTAGCCGTAGGCGAAGCCGCCATCAATCCGGTGCCGCGGCGGATGATCCGCCAGGCTGTCCTTGAGGTGCTTGAAGAGCATGGCGCGGCACGCGGGCTGCGGGTTGTCATCAGTGTGCCGGAAGGTGAAGCGATAGCGCTGAGGACACTCAATCCGCGACTTGGCATTCTGGGCGGGATCTCCATCCTTGGTACGCGGGGTGTGGTTACCCCGTTCTCTACCGAGGCATACCAGGCAAGCATCGTCCAGGCGATTTCGGTTGCCGCTGCTGCCGGGAACAGCCGGCTGGTCCTGACCACCGGCGGCAGCAGTGAAAAATACGCGATGGCGATGTTCCCGGAGCTTCCGGAGGAAGCTTTTATCCAGATGGGGGAATACGTGGGCTTCTCGCTCGGCCATGCCAAAGCGTACGGATTCCAAAAGGTTACACTTGTCGGCATGGCCGGCAAGTATTCCAAGGTTGCGCAGGGTGCGATGTTGATTCATTCGAAGAATGCCCCGGTCGATTTCGGCTTCCTCTCGGCAGTTGCCGCGGAGGCGGGGGCGGATGCACAGCTGGTGCAGCAGATTGCCGGTGCCAACACCGCTTCTCAGGTTGTGGACCTGATGACGGAGCTTGGGAATACTGCTTTTTTCGAACTGCTGTGCCGTTACGGCTGTACGCATTGTATCAGACATACGGACGGGGGCATGACAGTGGAAATGGTGCTGATTACGATGAAGGGCCGGATGCTGGGGAGGGCGAAAATCCGTGGATAACGTTATTTATGTCATAGGCATCGGCGAAGACGGTGCCGGAGGGCTGAGCGCCCAGAGCCTGCGCAGAATTGAGGAAAGTGAGGTGCTCTGCGGCGGAGAGCGGCAGCTGTCATTCTTCCCGCGGTACAGCGGACAAAAGCTTGTCCTGCAGGGCGGCCTGGAGGCCTTTGCCGAAAGGCTGGACGGTATATACAGGGAGCGTCAGGCCGTTGTGCTGGCTTCGGGCGATCCGCTGTTTTTCGGGATTGCCGGCTACCTGATGCGCCGGTTCGGTCCGCAGCATGTGGAGGTCATACCCCATTACAGTAGCGTGCAGCTTGCCTTTGCCCGGCTGGGTGACAGCTGGCAGGATGCGGAGCTGGTCAGCCTGCACGGCCGTCCTATAGCGGGACTGGCCCAGCGGATCGACGGCAGAGCGAAGCTGGCGCTGCTCACCGACGGGGTTAACACTCCGGCACGCATTGCCGCTTACCTGCTGGAGTTCGGAATGCTGGAGTACGAAGCTTTTGTCTGCGAACGGCTGGGCGGTCCGGATGAGCACTGCGCCTTCTGGGAGCTGGAGGCCATGTCCCGGCATGAGTTTGCTGCACTCAATGTAGTTATTCTGCGCAGAAAGCCGGGAAACCGGGGGGGCAGCAGGCGGGGTTTTGCTTATCCGGATGAGGCCTTTGCCCAGCGCAAGCCGGAAAAAGGGCTGATCACGAAGCGCGAGGTCCGCGCACTGGTGCTATCCGAGCTGAATCTGGCGGAGAATGCGGTAGTGTGGGACATCGGCTCCGGTTCGGGGGCGGTTGCTGCGGAGTGTGCGCGTGTAGCCCGGCTTGGCAGCGTATATGCTGTGGAAAAAGAAGCGATTAACCTGCCGAATATGGAGGCGAACCGGTGCAAATTCCGCGCCGACTATACCATTGTTCACAGCAGGGCTCCGGAGGGGCTGGAGCAGCTCCCCGACCCGGATGCTGTGTTCATCGGGGGCAGCGGCGGGGAACTTGCAAATATTATTGCCCTTGCCGCTAAGCGGCTGCGGCCGGGCGGTGTCATCGTCATCGCGGCGATCACCGTGGAGACGCTTTACGGAAGCATGACGGCGCTGGCGGCGGCGGGGCTTAGGACAGAGGTTACGCAGCTGCAGGCATCACGGGGCAGGACGATTCTCGGCATGACCCGGTTCGAGGGGATGAACCCTGTTTTCGTAGTCAGTGCCACTGCCACCTACGCGGAGGATCACAATTAACACTATAAGGAGGATACATAGATGAGCTTAAAGGAAGAGCTGCTACCTGAGGAGGAACCCGCCCTGCTTGCCATCGGTACACTGTATGGGGTTGGTGTCGGCCCGGGTGACCCGGAGCTGATTACGGTGAAGGCCTGCCGGCTGCTCAGGGAATGTTCGGTCATTGCTTACCCGGAGGCCCGCAAAGGCGGCAAGTCATACGCCCATGAAATCGTGGACATGTATGTGGATGCTGAGCAGAAAACGATGCTCGGCCTCGTCTTCCCGATGACCAAGGACCCGGTACAGCTGGCGAACGGCTGGCGCTGGACGGTTGAGCTGTGCTGGAATGAGCTGCGGCACGGGAATGATGTAGCTTTTGTGACAGAGGGTGACCCGAATCTGTACAGCACCTTCATCCACCTGGCCCGGCTCATGCAGGAGTTTCATCCCGGTGTGCGGGTAGTGTCAGTACCGGGGATTTCCTCGGTGCTCGGCGCTGCCGCGGCCCTTGAGCAGCCGCTCGCCGACGGCGACCAGCGGGTAGGCATCATCCCGGCGACCGGGGACCGGGAGGCGCTGAAGGAGGCGCTGCTGCACCATGACACCGTCGTATTTTTGAAGGTGGCCAAGGTGCTGGATACGGTGCTTGATGTGCTGGACGAGCTGGGTTTTGGCGGAAAAGCTTCCGTGGTGACCAAGGTGACCTCCCCGTATGAGACGGTATGGCGGGATGCCCGCGAGCTGCGCGGCCGTGAGCTGGAGTATCTGAGCCTGATGGTGGTGAGCAAATGAGCGGACTGATGCTTGAGCCAAAGGTGTACATTGTCGGTGCAGGGCCGGGTGACCCGGAGCTGATTACCGTCAAAGGCAGCCGGATTCTGCGCTCGGCCGATCTGGTTCTCTACGCCGATTCGCTGGTCAGCGAGGAGCTGGTCCGCAGTGCGAAGCCCGCTGCGCAGGTTGTGCAGAGCTCGGGTCTGGATTTGGAGCAGCAGGTGGAGCTTATGGCCCGGACGGTTAAGGAAGGCCGGAGTGTGGCGCGCGTGCATACGGGTGATCCGTCCATGTACGGAGCCATTCTTGAGCAGATGTCGCTGCTGAAGCTGTGCGGCGTCAGCTGTGAGATTATTCCCGGCGTCAGCTCCGTATTTGCTTCGGCAGCAGCGCTCGGTGCCGAGCTGACCGTACCGGAGCTGACCCAGACGGTCATTCTGACCCGCGCCGGAGGGCGCACCCCGGTGCCGGAGCGTGAGCAGCTGCGTGCTCTGGCCGCTCACCACTGCACGGTGGCGCTGTTTCTGAGCGCAGAGCTTGCCGGACAGGCCGCCGCTGAATTTCTTGCTGCCGGCTGGAGCCCTGATACGCCGGTAGCCGTCGTTAAGAGAGCTACATGGCCGGACCAGCAGATTGTGCGGACGACCGTGCAGCATCTGGAACGGGATCTGCAGGAGGCCGGCATTACCATGCATGCGATGATCCTGGCCGGCCGGGCGCTGGACCCGGAGCTGGTGAACCGCGATGCCCACCGCTCGAAGCTCTATGACCGCTCCTTTACCCACGGCTTCCGGCAGGGGAGTAGCCAGGATGGCTAGTAAGATTGCTGCTGTAGCCATTACCCGTAACGGAATCAGGCTGGCTCTGAAGCTGGGGGGCCTGCTGGCGGATACCGAGGTGTACTGCTATGCCAAATACAGCGGGGAGCTGCAGGAGATTCCGGGGGAACGGCGGATTTTTGACGGGCCGGTCAAGGAGCTGCTGCCCGGATTATTCCGCAGGTATGAGGCCGTCGTCCTGTTCTTCTCTCTCGGAGCCGCCGTCCGGCTGATGGCCCCGCTGCTGCAGGACAAATGGCATGATCCCGCCGTCATTGTAATCGACGAGAGCGGAGAGCATGTCATCAGCGTGCTGTCAGGCCATCTGGGCGGAGCGAACAGGCTGACCCTGCACATAGCCAGGCTGCTGGAGAGCCGCCCGGTCATTACGACGGCCTCCGATGTGCAGGGCATTTTTGCCGCGGATCTGCTGGGCCGGGAGTTCGGCTGGCAGGCGGAGAGCTTTGCCCCGATGAAGGGCGTCAGCGCTGCGCTGGTCAACGGTGAACCGGTAGCCGTGCTGCAGGAAGCCGGCGAAACCGGCTGGCTGCCTGCGGGCGCCGTGCTGCCGGAGCATGTCCGGCTCTGCGGCAGCACGGCTGAGCTGCAGCAGCAGCCTTACCGTGCGGCGGTTGTCATCACCGACCGGCTGCTGGATGAGGCTGAAGCTGCAGCGCTCCGCGGACTGCCTGCCGCAGTGTACCGGCCCCGCAGCCTGGTGCTGGGGCTGGGCTGCAACCGCGGGACGGCGGCGGCTGAGCTGGAGGCCGTTGTTATGGAGACGCTGGCAGAGCTGCGGCTGTCTCCGCTGAGCGTCCGGGGTGCCGCGACTATAACGATTAAAGGCGATGAAGCCGGACTGCTGGAGCTCTGCCGCAAATTCGGCTGGGAGCTTGGCCTGTTTTCACCGGAGCAGCTGAATACGGTGCCGCTTATGCAGCCTTCTGCCGTTGTATTCAAGGCAACCGGAGCCTACGGCGTCTGTGAACCGGCTGCCCTGCTGGCCTCAGGCGGCGGCGAGCTGCTGCTGGCCAAGAAAAAGAGCGGCAATGTAACCATTGCTGTTGCCAGAGTAGCTTTTGGAGGCAGGGAGGAGACTAAAAATGAATGAACGAGTTCCATTCCGGGAGAGCGGGCTCCCGCTGCCGCAATACCGCCCGCGCATTATCATCGCCGGCACCGGCAGCGGTTCAGGCAAGACGACCGTGTCACTGGGGCTGATGCGGGCGTTTGCCCGGCGCGGACTGAGGGTCCAGGGCTTCAAATGCGGCCCCGATTATATCGATCCCGCCTATCACGCCGCTGTAACGGGGCGCCCTGCCCGTAACCTCGACTCCTGGATGACCTCACACCCGTACCTTCTGCAGTACTTCGCGGGTTCCTCCGAAGACGCAGAACTGTCTGTTGTAGAGGGCGTTATGGGATTGTATGACGGTAAGGAGGCCGACGGGCTGACGGGCTCTACCGCAGAACTTGCCATTATTACAGACAGCCCTGTGGTGCTGGTCGTGGATGTGCGAAGCATGGGCCGCAGCGCAGCTGCGGTTGTGCTCGGCTTCCGGCAGCTGGAGCCGCAGGTGCAGATCGCTGCGGTTATTGTGAACCGCTGCGGAAGCGCCAGTCATTACCTGACGGTAAAGACGGCCATCGAAGCCGCCTGCGGCATCCCTGTTATCGGCGGCCTGATGCGTGATGCCGCGCTGGACATCCCGGAGCGGCATCTGGGCCTGCTGCCCGCTGTGGAGCGGGGCGAGCTGGAGGTGCTGTTCGGGCATGCCGCTGATGCGCTTGCGGCAAGCGTGGACCTGGAGCTGCTGCTGCGGATCGCGCAGACTGCGCCACCGCTGCCGCCCTGCCCGGCGGTTACCGCTGCGAACGCATCCGATGCTGCGTCCGCCGGGTCAACGGAGGCAGCGCGGTCTGCCCTGGCGGCTGCGGGAACGGCTATGCCGGTCCAAAGCCCGGTCATCGCCGTTGCCAAAGATGCGGCATTCAATTTCTATTATGCCGACAATCTGGAGCTGCTGGGCCGTGCCGGTGCCCGGCTGATCCCGTTCAGCCCGCTGCGCGGCGAGCAGATTCCGCCGGAGGCGGACGGCCTCTATCTCGGCGGCGGCTTCCCCGAGGAATTCGCTGCAGAAATCTCCGCCAATACCGGCTTTATTGGCGGTCTGCTTGCAGCGGCTGAAGCCGGCATGCCGCTGTATGCGGAATGCGGCGGCTACATGGTGCTGGCCCGGACGCTTACCGACCGTGCCGGAGCGGTGCACAGGATGGCCGGGGTCATCCCTGCCCACGCCGTCATGCAGGAACGCCGTGCCGCACTTGGCTACCGTGAGGTTACAGCGCTGCAGGACAGCCTGCTGCTGAAGCGGGGCGAGCGGCTGCGCGGCCATGAATTCCATTACTCGGTTATGAATTACGATGAACAGGAAGTCAGGCGCTATGCCTATGAGAGCCAGGGGCGGGGCGGCAGCCGGCCGGAAGGCTATCTGCGGGGGAATGTCATGGCCGCGTACGCACATGTTCATCTGGCCTCCCATTTCCCTGCGGCAGAACGTTTCGTCTCAGCCTGCCGTTTCTACAGAGAGCGGAAAACCGCTCAATTCCCGCAATAAATGGCCGGCATGTCCGTATGCGCTGCTTATAAGAACTCGTCATTTTCTCCGGAGGTATAACGGAGGAGGGACTTGTTCTTTTTTATTTTTCCGAGAGTATGTCAACCGCTTGTCCTACTGACACGAGGCACGTATAATCATTCTAAGAGAGCGTTTTATTTTGATATGCGGATTAACCATTGACCGGGCCTGAAGCGGGCCTGCGCTTATTTTAGAAGGGAGAATGCTGCTGTGAGAGTGCTTGGAGCAATTGAAGCCGGGGGAACCAAATTTGTATGCGGAATCGGACATGAGGACGGGTCGGTTATCGACCGGGTCAGCTTCCCGACGACAACGCCGCAGGAAACGATGGGTCTGGTGCTGGACTACTTTTCCGGAAAAAATGCAGAAGCCATCGGGATCGGCTCATTCGGACCGATTGACCCGGTATTGGGCAGCCCTACATACGGCTATATCACCACTACACCCAAGCCTCACTGGGGAGGATTTAATCTTGTGGGTGCAGTTGCGGAGCATTTTGACGTGCCGATCGGCTTTGATACCGATGTGAACGGGGCTGCGCTCGGTGAGTATACCTGGGGGGCTGCGCAGGGTCTGGATAGCTGTCTGTATATTACTGTAGGTACAGGTATCGGAGCCGGTGCGGTTATAGGCGGTCAGCTGATACACGGCCTGTCCCATCCGGAGATGGGCCATATTCTGGTTCCGCGCCATCCTGAGGATACCTTCAGCGGATTCTGCCCTTACCATGGGGATTGCCTGGAGGGCCTGGCTGCGGGGCCGGCTATCGGCAGCCGCTGGGGCAAGCCTGCCGGCGAGCTGGCTGCGGATCATCCGGCCTGGGCGATGGAGGCCCATTACCTGGCTCATGCACTGATGAATTATGTGCTGGTGATGTCGCCGCAGAAGATTGTTATGGGCGGCGGAGTCATGAAGCAGAGCCAGCTGTTCCCGCTGATTCATGCCAAGCTGCAGGAGCTGCTCGGCGGATATGTCCAGCACCCGGCACTGAATCAGGAGATCGGCAGCTATATCGTGCCGCCGCAGCTGGGCGACAACGCCGGTCTTGCCGGGGCGCTTGGCCTGGCCAGGCTGGCGCTCGCCGGGGCCTGATTCAAAAAGGGATTGACTGTACGGAAATATATGGTATTGTAGTTTCTAACAGTATAGCGTTTACGAGGAAGCACCTCTTTCACGATTGTTCGTGGGAGAGGTGCTTTTTTGCGTTCAGCATGCTGTAAGACAACGAAAGTAGGGATTCCAATGCAGATTGTGTTTTTGAACCGGTTGTCCAGAATGTCCGGAGCGGATCAGGAGGTATATGCCCAGCTCTGGATCGGGGAAGAGGAGGGGCTCTGGCGCATCGGATGGCGTGATTTCTCCGGTACCCGTGAAATTGATGAGCATATCTGGTATGAGGGCGGCTCATGGAATGAGATGCTCTGCGTCTACAGGCATGAACTGGCAGTGAAGATGGGGGACGGCTACCGTCCGCTGATAGACGGTGCTTTTCACGAGGAAGAGACGCTGGCAGGGCGCAACCGTGAGCAGCTGAAGCTGCAGTATTACAGTGAGCAATACGGCAATCAGGCCGTCTACGAGGAGCTCTGCGCCTGGCGGCGTGGCAAAGCCTCCAGCGAGCGGAAGGCACCGTATATTCTGGCCAGCAACCGTCTGCTGCGCATGCTGAGCGCTTATCTGCCGCGGACGGAAGAGGAGCTGCTGCAGATTCCGGGAGTCGGCGAGGGCAAGGCCGCGCAGCATGGCAGCGACTGGCTGGCCATTACGGCCGGGATTCCGCGTGAGCACAGCTACCCGCTGGGCTGGGTGCATGAGGCTGTGGAGGAGGAGGGTTTCTCGTCCTGGCTGTACAAGCAGAAGGAGATCAAATACAAGAAGCAGCTTGAACGTCTGCGGCTGCGGCGGATTCTGCTGCAGGGTATCGAGAACGGGCTTGGCATGGAGCAGCTGCAGGCAACCGGGGGGATCAGCCGCCGTGAAGTGCTGGAAGCGGTTGAAGAGCTGGAGAAGGAGGGCTACTCCGTTGAGAAGCTGATTGAGAATGAGCTGAAGGAGGTCTCGGCGGAGGAGCAGAACAGGATCTGGACAGCCTACGAGCTGATGGGCGATACTTTTCTGAAGCCTGCGCTGTATAAGGCGTACGGGGAACATTTCTCGCCGGCGGAGGGGCTTGATCTCTATTATGAGCGCCTGCGGCTCATCCGTATCCGCTTCCGGCGGACCCGCGAGCCCCAGTTCATGGGAGAAGCGGTAAGCTATTAGAATATGCAAAAGGCGAAGGTTCCCCATACTTTGCAGTAGCGGTAGCCTTCGCCTCAGCGTAATCGTCCGTTAACGTTCATAGCCAATCCTTTTTGCGGAAAATAACAAGCATCCCGCAGCCTAGCGTTACCATTACAGCAATTACGCCATAGTAGCCGTACTGCGAATGGGTCTCGGGTATATTCTCAAAGTTCATCCCGTATATACCGGTAATGACGGTCAGCGGCATGAATATTGTAGTTATTGCAGTGAACACTCTCATGATTTCATTGGCGCGGTTAGCAATACTCGACTGGTAGGCTTCACGCAAGTTGCCCATCAGGTCGCGGTAGGTCTCAAAGGTTTCAGAGATTTTGACCGCATTTTCATAAATGTCGCTGAAATATTTCTGCAGCTGGTCGTCGATAAGACGCAGGTCCTTTTTGTTCAGGGTGTTGATTACTTCCTTCTGCGGCCCAAGCATTTTCTTCAGCCACAGAATTTCACTGCGCAGACCGATGATCTCGCTCAGATGCGTCTTCTTGGTATGCATCAGGATATCTTCCTCAAGCTTCTCTATCCGCGCTTCAATCCGGTCGCCGACTGAGAAGTAGTTGTCTACAACGATGTCGATCAGATGGTAGAGGAAGCGGTCAGGCTCACTGACCTCCTGCTCCCACAGAATGGGCTTCAGGACGCGCAGCTCGTGAATTTTCTGTTTAGTAACAGTAATAATGTAATGTCTGCCCAGGAATACATTCAGCGCCCGGAGGAAAATTTCCTCATCATCGAACCGGATGCTGTTCACTACAATAAAATAATGGCTCTCATAAATTTCAATCTTTGGCCGCTGTTCCTCTTCGCTGAGGCAGTCCTCCACGGCAAGATCATGCAGATTGAACAGGGGCTGAAGCAGCTCCAGGTCCTCATCATCAGCGTCGATCCAGTAGAATCCTTCAGCGGGGGCGGTCAGTGTTGCTTCAATGTCATCGATCGGGGTAAAAACCCCTGCGTTTACCAGCCGGATTTTCATCTGATTTCACTCCTTATGTCCCCGGTCTTCTCCAGGGTTATGCTAATTAAAGCACACGGAAAAAATCAGCTTAGCCGGCAGTACAATCAATGAACGGGCCAGAATGACGTCTCGAGAGCATGAAGAAGTAGTGCTCCCGCCGCCGGCAAGCTGATGTTAATCCTGTGTGGTTGCTCACTTTGCACGCTTAACTGCGTACCCGGGTCGCCTTCCATTCTTCTCTCACCTCTGCTCCTCGTCATTTGTGCCGTTGAAACACTTGTCTAGTATAACGCCGGGGTATGCCTCTTTCAAGCAAAATTCTTTACATTTCAAGGGCTCTTCAGCATTGTATGGACTTGACGAAAAGCAGGTTCATGATTTAAAGTGAATTTTAAGAAAAATAATTGAATACAGCTAAATCTTATCAAGAGCAGGTGGAGGGACTGGCCCGATGAAACCCGGCAACCGGCGTATATACGCACGGTGCTAATTCTTGCGGAAGCTATGCAGGGGATATAACCCCGGCGTTGGTTCTGGCAGATGAGAGAGGCGCATATGACTGAACCTATATGACCTTTCTCGTGCGAGAAGGGTCATTTTTGCATGGAATTCAGTTCAAGCTCAGGTACTAATTCGATTAAGGAGTGGACACAGCAATGCCAATCAAAATTCCTGACAGTTTACCGGCCAAAGAAGTATTATCCGGAGAAAATATCTTTGTAATGGATGAAAGCCAGGCTTTTCATCAGGATATCCGTCCGCTGCGGATCGCCATCCTGAATCTGATGCCAACCAAGGAAACGACCGAAACGCAGCTGCTGCGTCTGATCGGAAACTCTCCGCTCCAGGTCGATGTAGTCCTGCTTCATCCGAGTTCCCATACCTCCAAGAATACTTCAGCGGAGCATTTGAAGAGCTTCTATACAACTTTTGATGAAATCAGCCACCGCCGGTTCGACGGCCTGATAGTGACCGGAGCTCCTGTAGAGCAGCTGGAGTTCGAAGAGGTGAATTACTGGGAAGAGCTGAAACGGATTTTTGAATGGAGCAAGCACAACGTTACATCGACCATGCATATCTGTTGGGCCGCACAGGCGGGACTGTATCATCACTTTGGTGTACGCAAGGTCAGCCTGGAAGAGAAATGCTTCGGAGTGTTCCCGCACACCTTGAGCCATAATAATGTTAAGCTGCTGCGCGGCTTTGACGAGGTATTCCATGTGCCGCACTCCCGCCATACCGACGTATCGCGCGAAGATATCGAAGCTAACCCGGAGCTGCAGATTCTGGCCGAATCGGAGGAAGCCGGAGTTTACCTTGTAGCGACACATGACGGCAGACAGATATTTGTTACCGGACATTCCGAATATGACCCGTTCTCGCTAAAATGGGAATATGACCGTGACGTTGCGAAGGGGATGGATATTGCGCTGCCGAAACATTATTATCCCAATGATGATCCGCAGCGTACACCTCCGGCCGTATGGCGTGCCCATGCCAACTTATTGTTCGCCAATTGGCTCAATTACTATGTATACCAGGAGACACCCTACGATATTGGCCCTATTATTTAATAATATAGAAGCAACTGTACAATAACCCCACATTAGGAGGCTTACGATGGACGAGAAACTGAGGATTGAAAGCAGACTTGCACAAATAGGCTCACAGGAAGATCCCGCTACCGGGGCAGTTAATTATCCGATTTACAATGCAACGGCATTCCGTCACCCGAGACTTGGACAAAGCACCGGCTTTGATTATATCCGTACCAAAAACCCGACCCGTTCCGTACTTGAAACCGCTGCTGCTGAGCTGGAGTCCGGCGATGCCGGCTTTGCCTGCAGCTCCGGCATGGCTGCCCTGACCACCGTATTCGCTTTATTCGGGCAGGGCGACCACCTTGTCGTGTCCCTAGACCTGTATGGCGGAACCTATCGTCTTCTGGAACGGATTCTGTCCAAGTACGGAATCACAGCCTCCTATGTGGATACCAATGATCTTGACGGGCTGGAGGCAGCCCGCCGTCCGGAGACGAAGGCTGTATTTATCGAGACGCCGACCAATCCGCTAATGATGATTACCGATATAGAAGCAGTGTGTACCTGGGCCCGTCATCACGGGCTGCTGACCATTGTGGACAATACGCTGCTCACCCCGTTCTTCCAGCGTCCGCTTGAGCTTGGTGCGGATATCATCGTTCATAGCGCGACCAAATATTTGGGCGGCCACAACGATGTACTTGCCGGACTGATCGTGACCAAAGGAGCCGAGCTGTCTGCTGAAATGGCTGTTCTGCACAATTCGCTGGGCGCCGTTCTTGCTCCGAACGACAGTTATCAGCTGATGAAGGGCATGAAGACGCTGGCCCTGCGCATGGAACGGCATGAGAGTAACGCCTTGGCGATTGCACGTTATCTGCTGGAGCATCCGGCAGTGGCCGAGGTGTTCCATCCGGGGCTGCCGGATCACCCGGGGTATGAAATCCAGAACCGCCAATCCTCCGGCAACACAGGGATCTTCTCCTTTAAAGTGAAGGATGCCCGGTATGTGGAGCCGCTGCTCCGCCATATCCGCCTGATTGCTTTTGCCGAGAGCCTGGGCGGTGTTGAATCGCTGATGACCTATCCGGCCGTACAGACTCATGCCGACATTCCGGTTGAGATGCGTGATGCTGTCGGTGTAGATGACCGGCTGCTGCGCTTCTCCGTAGGCATTGAGCATGTGAACGATTTAATCGCTGATCTTGGCCAGGCGCTCGAAGCGGCACGGGTCGAGCTGGAGCAGGCTGTAACAGCTGAATAAATATACAGGGGAGACGGCAGCGCAGCTGATGCGCCACCGTCTTTTTACTGTCAGGAGTTCAGCAGGGCGGGATCAAAAGATTTCTCAAGCCGCCGGGAATGTGTTACGATGGATGAACGAATGCTTATCTATGTTTATTTTTAAAATTTAATCAACCATAAGAGATGGACTTTGAAGGAGGCTGCGAACGATGAGTGCGATAGATCTTATTCTGGATAAGACGCTGAAAGGCGAACGCCTCGGGCTGGAAGACACAATCCGGTTGTTCGAGAGCAACGAAATTGAAAAAATGGGCGCAGCCGCAGATGTAATCATGAAGCGCTGGCACCCCGATCCGCTGGCTACATTCGTCATTGGGCGCAATATTAACTATACTAATGTATGTGACGTATACTGCCGTTTCTGCGCATTTTACCGCAGACCCGGATCAGAGGAAGGTTATGTGCTCCCTGATGAAACCATCTACCAGAAGATCGCTGAGACGATTGCTGTAAATGGTACAGAAATTCTGATGCAGGGCGGAACGAACCCGAATCTGCCGTTCAGCTACTATACGGATATTCTCCGCGGGATCAAACAGCGGTTCCCTGAAATCACGATGCATTCCTTCTCTCCGGCGGAGATCATGAAGATGGTCGAGGTATCCGGCCTGCCGCTGGAGCAGGTGATGCGCGAGATTCATGCGGCCGGCCTGGATTCGCTTCCGGGCGGCGGGGCAGAGATCCTCGACGACCGTACCCGCCGCAAGATCAGCCGGCTCAAAGGCTCCTGGGTGGACTGGATGAACGTCATGAAGACCGCGCACAAGATCGGCATGAATACAACCGCTACGATGGTTATCGGCCTTGGCGAGAGTATGGAGGAGCGCGCGCTGCATCTCCTGCGGGTTCGTGAAGCTCAGGATGAGTGCATTGCGAACAAATATGACTCTGAGGGCTTCCTGGCCTTCATCTCCTGGACGTTCCAGCCGGATAACACCAATCTCAAGCTGGACAGACAGACTCCGGAGGAATATCTGAAGACGGTAGCAATCAGCCGGCTGGTGCTGGACAATATCAAGAATTTCCAGTCTTCGTGGGTAACGATGGGTCCTGAGGTCGGCAAGCTGTCCCTGCAATACGGCTGTAATGACTTCGGCAGCACAATGATCGAAGAGAACGTTGTTTCCTCGGCAGGTGCGACTTACAAGGTTAATATCGAGTCGATAACCCAGCTGATCCGCGAGGCCGGCAAGATTCCGGCACAGCGCAACACGCGTTATGATATTCTCCGGGTGTTCGATGATGAGAATGCGAAGATCGACAATGATTTTGTGATGCAGAACTAATCCTTATATGAAACTTTCATCCCCCGTCAGGCAGTGGCTATACTGCCTCGCGGGGGTTATTTTCGTCTATACTGTGCTGTCCTTGATCTGGCTGAGGATGATTCGGCGGATGGATGTGAACAAAACAGGCTGTTCGTTCACAAATATTCAGGCAATATTCTGCCATGCCACCGATGATCATGTCAGCATTTATACCGCTTAATAGGGGGATGGGTTTATAAATTTTTTTGTATAAATATAGAATGGTGTAGTTTTTGATAGTGGACATGAATCTGTTAGTTAAATAAGAACTATACTAATAGATATCTCACTCCGAAATGTATCGAAATCTCACATGCATTTTTCGTGTTTACTTGTATATTATGTGAGGTTTTGGGTTTGGAGTAAGGCATTATGACTAAATTCACGCTGAATCATATGATATTTTACACAACTATTGACTCTATTTGATGTTTTTTGCTAGATTCGTATATTTGCTTATGGTACAATTCTCCTCGGTCACTAATAGAGATGAACTGGGAGGATTAAACACTTATGGGAGAAAGACGATGGAACAAGCCGGTAGCTTCACTTCTGGCTACCACAGTTCTGACTGCACAGGTTTTTGGGGGTGTGCTTGTTGGTTCAGTTCTTGGAGCTGATACAGCAAAGGCCGCTCCGGCAGCCGGTGTGACAGTAGATCTGCGTCTGATGAGCACTACTGATGTGCACACCAATGTCTATGGCTGGGATTATTACAAGGATGCCCCTTCGGCGACAGTGGGTCTCGACAAAACAGCTACTCTGGTCAATGAAGCCAGAGAGCAGAACAGCAACAATCTTTTGCTTGATAACGGTGATTTGATTCAAGGTACTCCTCTGGGCACGTACGTGGCAACCGAATCCGACCTGGAAACTAATGACAATCGGATTCACCCTCTAATTGCCGCTATGAATGTTATGGACTACGATGCAGCTACCTTCGGCAATCATGAATTTAACTACGGCTTGGATTATCTCGAACGTACCATTAACGGAAGCTCCACACACAAAGAAGATACGGATGCAGATTTCAAGTATGTCAATGCAAATATTTATAACATTGACGGCACCAATAAATATAAGCCTTACGAAATTATTGATAAGGAAGTTGAAGGTTCGGACGGACAAACATATAAAGTGAAAGTGGGACTGATTGGCCTCGTTACACCACAGATTCTGGAGTGGGATAAGGCTAAGCTCGACGGCAAAGTGAAGGTTGAGGATATCAGTGAAACAGCTGCGAAATTTGTTCCTCTGATGAAAGATGACGGTGCGGAAGTCATTGTGGCTATGGCCCATACCGGGTTTGATGCTGCAGCAGCCTCATCCGTTTCCGGTGCAGAAAACGACATTAACCAACTGAGTAAAGTGGCAGGCATCGACGCCATCACATTCTCTCATACACATAAGGTTTTCCCGACTGTAAAGGAAAGTGACCTGGATGCTTCCTTCAAAGATCCTGCCACCAAACTTCCTTATAATACAGCGGACATTAAAATCGACAATACCAAAGGCCAGATTAACGGTACTCCGGCAGTTCAGGCTGGTTACGGAGGTGGATACCTGGGTCTAATCGATCTTAAAATTGTGCAGAATGACGGCAGATGGAAAGTTGATAAGGCGGGCTCTGTATCCTCCACGCGTTCAATTGCTGGTGTTGCTGCTGATCCGGCGATAGACGCTGTTACCTCAGCAGACCATGAGGCAACTAAAGCTTATGTTAATCAGCCGCTTGGAAAAACAACGGCTCCAATGAACAGCTTCTTCGCCATGGTGCAGGATGATCCGACAGTTCAGATCGTAACTTATGCGCAGCAGCGTTATGTATCGAATCTGATCAATACGGATGAGGCTTTGGCTGCATACAGAAATCACCCGATTCTAAGTGTCGGTGCTCCATTCAAGGCTGGACGCAACGGCCCTTCAGAATACACTGAAATTAAAGCGGGAAATCTGACAATTGCCAGCGCCAGCGACCTGTACCTGTATGACAACACGTTAAAAGCGATTGTTGTTAACGGCGAAACTGTGAAAAACTGGATTGAAATGAGTGCGGGGGCTTTCAACCGTATCAAACCGGGTATTTCAACCGCTCAGCCTTTGCTGAATCCCGAGTTCCAGGTCTTTAACTTTGATGTTATTGACGGTGTCCAGTACACAATCGACGTAACCAAGAACGCTAAATACAAACCGGACGGTTCGATTAACGATGCATCCTCCAGCCGTGTAACCAGCGTTACTTACGGCGGACAAGAAATCCTGCCTGATCAGGAATTCGTTGTAGTTACCAACAACTACCGTGCAAGCGGCGGAGGTAACTTCCCGGGCGTAAAAGCCGGCAAAATGATTATCGATTCCCAGATGGAGAACCGTCAGGTACTGATGGATTATATTAGTGAGGCCGGTGTAGTAGATCCGACTGCTGACGGCAACTGGTCGATTGCTCCAATCAAAGGCAACGTAACAGTAACCTTCCCTTCTTCACCGAAGGCAGCTGATGTGTTACCTTCCAACATTAAAGATACGCACACCAAAGATGTTAAAGGCTTCAGCATTTACAGCCTTGACCTGAAAGAGCATACACCTAAACCAACTGCCGATGTTGAAGTTCACCTGCTCGGTATTAACGACTTCCACGGCCAGCTGGATACTACTTCTGTAGTAAGCGGCAAGAATGCAGGTACTGCTGCGATTCTCGCAACATATCTGAAAGAGGCGCGTGCCAAGTATGAAAACTCCCTGCTCTTCCATAACGGGGACTCCGTAGGCGCATCTGCTCCGGTATCTTCACTTGAGCGTGATGAGCCGACCCATGAATGGATGAACCTGATGAAGTTCGACGTCGGAACACTGGGTAACCATGAATTTGACCAGGGCGTTGAAGCACTGAAAACACAGATTTTCGGCGGTGTTGATCCTAAGAACAGCAGCGTAAATCATGCTGGCTCCGACTTCGATTACATCAATGCCAACGTGGTTGACAGCGTGTATAAGAATCCAATCATCAACCCTTATGTTATTAAAGAAGTAGGCGGCGTGAAAATCGGATTTATCGGTGTGGTAACCAAAGCAACGCCAAGCAAAGTTGCTCCATCCGGCCTGGTAGGTGTTGAATTCCTTTCAGCCGAAAAAGAAGTAGAAGCAATTGAGAAATACGCTAAAGAACTGCAGGAACAGGGTGTAGAAACGATCATCGTGCTGGCACATGATCCGGCTACAACCAAAGGTGATGCAAATACCGGATTTGTAACGACAGGTGAAGCGGCGGATCTGGCCAATGCCCTGCCGGCTAACTCACCGGTAGACGTTATCGTTGCCGGGGATAACCACGGCTACGCGAACGATACCGTAAACGGCAAGCTGGTTGTTCAGGCTTACTCGTATGGTACTGCTTTTGAAGATATTAAGCTGATCATTGATCCTAATACAGGTGATGTGAAATCAAAATCTGCAACAGTTACGTCTACCTTCCAGGAAGGGGTAACCCCTGATCCTGAAACGGTTGCTCTGGTTAACAAATATCTGGCCAAGCATCCGGAGCTGACCCAGCCAGTAGGTACTACTGACGGTACAATTACACGTACAGATGCTTACAACAATGAAACGCCGCTCGGTAACCTGATTGCCGATGCAATGCGTGCGGCTGATTTCGGTGACGGAGCAGCAGCAGATTTCGCCTTCATGAATCCGGGCGGTATCCGCGCTGACCTTCCTAAGGGCAATGTATCCTTTGGGGATCTGGCCAAGATCCAGCCTTTCGGCAATACACTGGTGAAGCTGACCCTGACCGGTGAGCAGATCAAAACCCTGCTGCAGCAGCAATGGGGAGTAAAAGCTGACGGAACAGCCGATACGAAAACTCTGCAGATTTCCGGCCTGAAATATACGGCTGATATGTATCTGCCGGTTAAGGACCGCATCTCCAGCCTGACTAAGGCTGACGGTACACCGATTGATATGAACAAGAGCTATACTGCGGTCGTGAACAACTTCATGTCTGCAGGCGGTGATAACTACACTGTTCTGCTTTCTGCCAGCAAGCAAGTACCTGGTCCGATCGATCTGGATGTATTCTACGATTACATTGTAGACACATTCAAAGGCGGAGCTATTACAGCCAAGGTTGAAGGCCGTATTACTAACAACACCAAGGCTCCGGCCGCAATTCCTGGCGGTATTCCGGCGCCGGCGGCAACACCAGCACCATCGGCAACACCGGCTCCATCAACGGCACCGGCAACACCTGCTCCTTCGGCAGCACCAGGCACTTTCAGTGATCTGGGCAAAGTGGCCTGGGCTCAGGAAGCAATCAACTCCCTGGCAGCCAAGGGCATTGTGAAGGGTCTGGAGAACGGCCAGTTCGCTCCAACCAAAACAGTAACCCGTGCTGAATTCGTAACGATGCTCGTGCGTGCATTGAACCTGAGTGCTCCTGCATCAAGCACAGCCTTTAACGATGTGAAGCAGGGAGTATGGTATACCGATTCGATCGCTGCTGCTGTTAGCGCAGGTATTGTGAAGGGCAGCGGCAACGGCAAATTCGAACCGGGCCGAGAGATTACCCGCGAGGAAATGGCAATCATGATCGTAAATGCTCTTTCCGGTCAATTGGAACCGGTTGATGCCTCTACAGCTCTCGGCGCATTCGCTGATAAAAATTCCATCGCTCCTTATGCTCAGGAAGCTGTTGCACAGCTGACTCAGCTGGGAATCGTGAATGGGGTAGACGGCGGTAAATTTGCACCAAAAGCTATGGCTAACCGTGCACAGGCTGCAGTAATCATCTACCGCATGCTTGAGAACAAAGCTTCTTAATTCAGCTTCGATAATAAAGATGCCCCCGTCATCTCCGGATGACTGCGGGGCATCTTTTCGTTCCTTTATGATTATTCATACGCTTGATTCTCCGCATAAACAGGCCCATGCGAATCCCGCATGGGCCTGTTTATTGTAACAAGTTATTTATTTTACAGCAGCTTCCCACTTGCACCGGACCGGGGAGACAATGGCATTGTCTTTCTTGAGTTCAGTAAAAGCCTTGTCTACGGCTTTGCGCGCAAGGCCGGAGAGCTTCTCTACCTCACCGGCGGTGAGTGGGGTTGCCGATGCTTTGAGAATGTCCAGCACCTGTTCTTTTTCGCTCATGAAGGTCACGTCCTTATTCAATATATTTGAAAGAATGACAACTTAGATTTGTAGTATAGAAGAGGATTAGAAGAAATGCAGTGACTTTTATCGAATTGGGCTTTGAATAATAAAAAATGGATTTACAGTTGTATCCAAAAGTGATATCATAATTATATCAAATACATATCTTGTGGAGGTGCTTTTATGAAGGAGAAGGTTTTACGTCCGGTTAGCGGATTTTGGGTTATTGCGCTGATTGTGGTCTGTCTGGCAGGCGGGATCTACGGGGGAGCGCACGAATATGTTGCGGTGCCGGTCGTTCTGTTTTTAGTTGCCGCAGTTCTGTGCACAAGCATCACGATTGTCCAGCCTAACAAGTCAGTTGTGGTCACCTTTTTCGGGCAATATGTCGGAACGATTGTGAAGAGCGGGATGTATGCGGTTATTCCGTTCAGTATCCGTAAGACCGTGTCGCTGCGGGTGCGCAATTTTAACAGTGTCAAGCTGAAGGTTAATGATGTGGAAGGGAACCCGATTGAAATTGCGGCAGTCATTGTTTTCAAAGTCATCAATTCTGCCAAAGCGCTGTTTGATGTAGATAAATATATGGCTTTTGTCGAGATTCAGAGCGAAACCGCGCTGCGTCATGTAGCGAGCAAATATCCGTATGATAACTTTAATGAATCAGGCATGTCACTGCGGGCCAATGCCGACGAGATCGCCAAGGAGCTGGCTTCGGAATTGCAGGAGCGTTTGTCCTTGTCCGGGGTAGAGGTGATTGAGGCGCGTCTGACGCATCTGGCTTACTCTACAGAGATTGCCAGCACCATGCTGCAGCGCCAGCAGGCCTCGGCCATTCTGTCGGCACGGCAGATCATTGTGGAAGGCGCTGTCGGCATGGTAGACATGGCGATCCGTCAGCTTAAAGAAAATGGCGTGGTTGAGCTTGATGAAGAGCGCAAGGCGGCCATGATCAACAACCTGATGGTGGCGATTGTGTCTGAGCGCGGAGCGAGCCCGGTGATCAATGCCGGTTCGTTGTACTAGGGGATGATGAATCATGGCGGCCAAGAAGAGCTTTCCGCTGCGGATTGATCCGGAGCTGTATGAAGCGCTGGAGCGTTGGGCGGGAGAGGAATTTCGCAGCGTAAACGGACACATTGAATATTTGCTGCGTGAGTCTTTGAAGCGCGCGGGTCGCTTGCCGGGAAAAAAACGCCGGGAAGAGGAGTAAATGTAAACAGGAAATCCTGCCTTGTACGCTTGTATGCTTGACTGAAGCAGCGGACAGCTTTATAATTACTGCATAATTCACGTTAACAGCGTCGACAAAGACATGGATCGTTATCAGGACCGCTTCAGAGAGAGGGAACCCAGGCTGCAATTTCCTCCGGTATCCGGCTTCCGATCTACCCCTTTGTAGCTGCGGTTATGAACTCCCGGAGGCTTCTGCACTCATTGTTACGGGATAGTAAGAACCGCCGGTTCATGGCCGTTATTCCCATGCTGATGAAGGATTCTTGTATAGAATCGAATTTGGGTGGAACCACGGGTGCAATCACTCGTCCCTTTGCGGGACGGGTGTTTTTTGTTTGCGTGGATTTTCCGTACCGCCACTTAATGCCCGAAAGAGGGCCAGCTACCAACCACTAGGAGGAACAATAATGTCAGTAAGTATTAAGCTTCCGGACGGATCAGTCCGGGAATATGAGAACGGCAGCACTATCGACGATGTAGCTGCTTCGATCAGCAGCGGCCTGCGCAAGAATGCAGCCGCCGGCAAGCTGAACGGGATTATTGTCGACCTGTCGACACCGCTTGAAGAAGGCGCACTCATTGAGATCGTTACGCTGGATTCACCGGAGGGTCTGGAGGTTATGCGTCATAGTACCGCCCACCTGATGGCCCAGGCAACCAGACGTTTGTTCGGTGCGAAGGAAGTCAAGCTCGGAGTCGGTCCGGTTATTGAAGACGGCTTCTACTATGATATGGACCTGGAGCATCCGCTCAATCCGGAAGATCTGCTCAAGATCGAGAAGGAAATGGAACGTATCGTTAACGAAAATCTGCCGATTGTACGCAAAGAAGTCAGCCGCAAGGAAGCACTGGATCTTTTCGGTGAGCTTGGCGATCCGTACAAGCTGGAGCTGATTGAGGCGCTGCCGGAAGACAGCGTGATTTCGATCTATGAGCAGGGTGAATTCTTTGACCTGTGCCGCGGACCGCATGTGCCGTCCACTTCCAAGATCAAAGTATTCAAGCTGATGAATGTAGCCGGCGCTTACTGGCGCGGAGACAGCAAGAACAAAATGCTGCAGCGCGTATACGGTACAGCCTGGATCAAAAAAGCCCAGCTCGATGAGCATCTGCGGCTGCTGGAGGAAGCCAAGAAACGTGACCACCGCAAGCTGGGTAAAGAGCTGGAAATCTTCACCTTCAACCAGCTGGTCGGACAGGGTCTGCCGATCTGGCTGCCTAAAGGCGCCAAGCTGCGCAGCATTCTGGAGCGTTATATCGTCGATCTGGAAGCCAGCCTCGGCTACCAGCACGTATACACTCCGGTGCTTGGTAACGTAGAGCTGTACAAAACTTCCGGACACTGGGAGCACTACCAGGAAGACATGTTCCCTAAGATGGTTATTGATACCGAGGAGTTCGTGCTTCGTCCGATGAACTGCCCGCATCACATGATGATCTATAAGAGCTCGATGCACAGCTACCGCGACCTGCCGATCCGCATTGCCGAGCTGGGCACTATGCACCGCTATGAAATGTCCGGCGCGCTGACCGGTCTGCACCGCGTTCGCTCCATGACGCTGAATGATTCCCATATCTTCTGCCGCCTGGACCAGATCAAGAGCGAATTCAAACGCGTACTTGAGCTGATCAAGCAGGTATACAGCGATTTCGGTATTCACGATTACCGTTTCCGTCTGTCCTACCGTGATCCGCAGGATACTGAAAAGTACTTCCAGAATGATGAAATGTGGGAGACTGCACAGCGTATGCTGCGCGAGGTAGCGGAAGAAGCCGGTCTGCCGTTCTTTGAAGCAGAAGGCGAAGCGGCCTTCTACGGACCTAAGCTTGATGTGCAGATCCGCACCGCGCTCGGCAAGGAAGAAACCCTGTCCACTGTACAGATCGACTTCCTGCTGCCTGAGCGCTTCGAGCTGGAGTACGTCGGGGATGACGGTAACAAACATCGTCCGGTTGTGCTTCACCGTGGTATTCTCGGCACAATGGAACGTTTCGTAGCCTTCCTGCTGGAGAACTTTGCCGGTTCACTTCCGCTGTGGCTGTCGCCGCAGCAGGTCAAGATTATTCCGGTATCCTCGGCCTTTGATGAATATGCCAAGGATGTTGAAGCGAAGCTGCAGAGAAACGGTATCCGTGCTGAAGTGGACCTGCGCAATGAGAAGCTCGGGTACAAGATCCGTGAAGCCCAGCTCGAGAAGCTTCCATATATGTTCGTAGTCGGCGAGAACGAGATGAATGCGGGCACCGTGTCCATCCGCAAACGCGGGGAAGGCGATATCGGCGCCAAGCCGCTTGAAGAAGTAATTGAAACACTGGGTAAGGAAATTTCCGGCCGCGTAATCTGATTTAGCCGATAAGCCTGCTATCATAGTCTCTGTCATATGCCTCGTGAAGCCGCCTATCAGCGCTTCATGTATAAAATTTTGTGAAACGGGAAACCTTCGCTAATAGGGGGAGGTTTATCAAATGAACAAAATGGGCTTATGCCAGAGGCTTTGGTGTCTAATGGTTACGGTAGTGCTTATTCTTACTGCTGCAGGAGCTTATCCGGACAAGGGTACCGGGTACGCCCTGGCCAGAGGAACAGCGGACATTGCTGGCCAGTTGAACAGCGGCACAATAAAGGCAGATGATTTTCAAAATAGACAGGGTTCATCCTTCTTTACAAGCATTAGCGGAAACGCGGAGCAGGAGGTGCAGACAACCGGGCGGGCCACCGTATACTCGCAGGAGGCTTACTTTACAGGAGCCTCTCAGCTCGGGGGGACTTCCCGGGTGAAGCCGGCAGCAACAGGGGCACCGCAGGCAACAGAGGCACCGCAGGCAACAGAGGCACCGCAGGCAACAGCTGCACCCGCCGCCAAAAAGCCGGATACGGCTGTCAAGCAGCCTGCTTCAGTTCCCGTTGCTGCACCGGCGCCGGAGCAGATTATCACTTCAATGAAGGTTACGGCAACCGGCTATACTGCAGGCTATGAGTCCACAGGCAAGACATCCAAGCATCCGCAATACGGCATCACCTATTCTGGCGTCAAAGTACGCAGGGACAAAAATGCAGTATCTACGATTGCCGCCGACCCAAAGGTTCTGCCGCTGGGAAGCATTCTCTATATCCCGGGTTACGGGTATGCAATCGTTGCGGATACCGGGTCTGCAATCAAGGGACGCAAGATTGACCTGTATTTCGCCACCACCAAGCAGGTGTACAAGGAATGGGGCAAAAAGACGGTTGTTGTCCAGCTGATTAAACGCGGTAACGGTAAATGCACTGAGAGCATGCTCAAGGATCTTGGCAAGGCGATTCAGACCTACAAAACGATTCCCCAGGACCTGCTGGAGGAAAGCATTTGACGCGGAACCACAGCCTGCATGAAGGTTTGAGATGTTTTTCACTTGCACATGCATAAGACAGCCCCTGGCCCGCCATAATATCGACTGGGGTACATTGAGTGCCCTTAACGAAAACACTCAGGGGGGTGAATTCCAGTGGCTAAAAAACCAAAAGTACAGGAAAACTACAAAACACCGAATGAAAAATACAATGCCGAGTTTGCTGTTGAAAATGACGGCGCAACAAAGCAGGGTACATTTGTTAAGCCGGTGCAAAAACCGCAGCAGTAATGCTGTGAATGCCTGGCCAAAACCGATATGCTAAAGCTGGATTGTTCCGGTACGCTCAGAGGATGGGCGCCGGGACAATCCTTTTTCGTTTTTAAAGGCACCTGCCGCCGAATGGACAAATATCCCTTATAATTCCAGGCGGCTCGGTCCCGGGACTGAGTCCGCTTTCCTTCTTACGCCGCTGTCCTCTGGCCTCCGAATGCTGTAGACTAAGTCTATAAGGTATGCATGAAGGCAAAAACGACATCATAAAGGGGAAATGAAGCATGAAACGAAGGTTCACCAGCCAGGTTCTCGGCGGACTGATCCTGATTGGACTCGGCGGGATGTTCCTGCTGAGGCAGATGGGATATACCGATTTCAGTATAGGTTCACTTTTTTCGGATTATTGGCCGCTTATCCTGATCTGGATGGGGCTGCAGAATTTTTTGTCCACCCATGATAATGGTTCAAAGGGTTCGTCGGCCTTCTGGGGATTTTTCTTCCTCGCGCTCGGGGTATATTTTCTGGGACGGAATCTGTACTGGTTTGATGTATCGCCAGGCGACTTTTTCAAGCTGCTCTTTCCGGTAATGCTGATCGGCGGAGGCTTGTATGTGATCTTCAGACCGCGCAGCCGCAATATTCCGCCGGTTCCTCCGGCACCATCGTCACCTCCTGACTTTTATCCGCCCGGACCGGGTGCTCATGAGCCTGTAACGCCCCCGAAGCCGCTGGAATCCACACTGGATGAACAGTTCGAGCAGAAATTCGGCAAGCCTGCGGGCGAACGCAACTGGGACGACTACCTCTCCAAGGATGAAGAGGATGCCCGTGAGCAGGAGCAGGACCCGAAGGGATATTTTCAATCGGCATCCGAAGCGCGGTGGAAGGAGAACCGGGACCGCCATGAACGCAGACGCCAGGAGCGCCAGGAACGCCATGCCCGCAGACACGGGGAGTGGCATGAGGAGTTCCATGATAGCCATAATCATAAGGAAACGACCAACCGTTCGGCCTTTATCGGGGACGTGCATATGGGCAAGGAGCATTTTCAGCTGAAGCACACCAACATTTCACAGTTCATCGGAGACACCGTGCTTGATCTGACCAATGCGCAGATTCCTTACGGCGAGACCAAGATCAACATATCCGCTTTTGTCGGCGACATTAAAGTCTATATTCCGGATGATATGGATCTGGGTGTTTCGGTCAACAGCAGTTCCTTTATCGGCGATATGCAGGTGCTGGAGCAGACGCGCAGCGGATTTATGAGCAGTGTGCAGTGCAAGACCCCTTATTACAAGGAAGCCGGCAAAAAAGTCCGGATTAACGTGAGCGCCTTCATCGGCGATATCAAGGTTAAAACGGTGGGCTAAAGGATGGGGACGATCTTCAGCAATACCAAATGGCTGCTGCTGCTCTATTTTCTCCTCAGCGGAGGCGTCGCTGCCGGACTCGTCTATGCCGGGACATGCCTGGGCTACATTGAAGTTGTGGATTACCACATGTGGCTGTATCTTATCCTCGGAATTGTGCTGTTTAACGTTGTAGTCGGCTATATGGCCGGACAGCGGATCCAGCGGCGGATCGACCATCTCGATCTGAACATGCTGCAGGTCGCCAAGGGCAACCTTTCTGTGCGGATGCCGGAGAGTGATGACCAGTCCTTTGCCAGAGTGTACCATGAGTTCAACATTATGATGGATACGGTTGAAAATAAAATGCAGATTCTGCAGCGTCTCGGCGAACAGGAAGTAATCGAGAAGGAAAAGGCGGCGGAGAGCGCGGTACTGGAGGAACGCCGGCGGATGGCCCGTGATTTGCATGACACGGTAAGCCAGCAGCTGTTCGCGATCCATATGTCCGCTTCATCGCTGCCTAAAGTGCTTGAACGCAATGAGCAGCAGGGAATAACGGTCATGCATCAGCTGATTACGATGTCGCAAATGGCGCAGAAGCAGATGCGGGCGCTGATTGCACAGCTGCGACCGGTAGAGCTTGAAGGCAGGAATCTGTTCGAGGCGCTGGAGAAATGGTTTCCGGATTACTGCCGGCAGAACGGGCTCAAAGGGGTCAAGGAGCTGGAGCTGCAGGGTGAGCTGTCGGAGGCGATTGAACACCAGCTGTTCCTGATTATCCAGGAGTCAATGGCTAATATCGTCAAGCATGCCGGTGCGCGTGTAGTCAGCCTGTCCCTGCGTGAAGCCCCGAGGCAGGTCGTACTGAGCATCAGCGATGATGGCCAGGGGTTTGAGCATGTGCAGCACAAGCAGGGGTCCTATGGTCTGACAACCATGCGTGAGCGTGCCGAAAAGCTGGGCGGGCAGGTGGAGATCATCAGCCGCAAAGGAGCGGGAACGACGATCCGCGTACATATACCAAAATTTGTTCAAGGCAATCAGGAACAGGAGGAATAGACATGAGTGTCATAAAAGTACTGCTGGTGGACGATCATGACATGGTGCGGATGGGACTCAAAACGTATCTGATGCTGGACCCGTTGTTTGAGGTCGTCGGCGAAGCGGGAAACGGGTCGGAAGCGCTGAACATGCTGCGTGACTGGGGCCAGGAGAATCTGCCTGATCTGGTGCTTATGGATCTGATGATGCCGGTGATGAACGGTGCCGAAACAACGAGGGCTGTGCTGGCCGAGTTCCCCGGTCTCAAGATCGTCATCCTGACCAGCTTTCTGGAGGATGATCTGGTGGTTGATGCGATTGAAGCCGGTGCAGTCAGCTATGTGCTCAAAACAGTCTCCGCTGAAGAGCTGATTTACGCCCTGCAGGGGGCCTACCGCGGTATGCCGGTCATGACCGGCGATGTGTCGCAGGCATTAACCCGCGGCATCCGCCAGCGGACGGTTCAGGGAGATTCATCCGGCCTCACCGAACGTGAAAAGGAGGTGCTGCTTCTTATTGCCGAGGGCAAGACCAACAAGGACATCGGCGAGGAGCTGCATATCAGCATAAAGACGGTTAAGACGCATGTCAGCAACCTGCTGATGAAATGCGAGCTGGACGACCGCACCCAGCTGGCCATTTACGCCCACCGCAAGGGCTGGGCCCAGGGATAACGGGGAACTTCATATTTTTATTTATCTTAAACTCCAAATGAAGTCCCGGTGCAGATAAGCACCGGGATTTTTTGCTTTTGCGGAGTAAATTTCTATCATCTTTTATCTCTGGTTAAATTGTTTTTAATGTGCAGTTAAGGTTTAAAGTACAAAATAAGAACAAGAAGAAAACACAATACTCCTTGTCAGACAGACAAGGCACGGGAGGAACGTAAACATGGATAACAACAATAATAACAACTTTAATCGTGATAACGAACCAGCCAGCAGCAATAATAATGATCATGCAGACAACCGTAGCCAGGCTCAACCAACGGAATCCGGATCATCCTACTACTACTCGTACGGACCTTTTAAATCCATTAACAATGAGGACGCCAATCAGGATAACAGTGAGCATTACAACCGCCGTGAACCTGAGCGTGTAGAGGTTACTGCTCCGCAGCCGGTCAAGCAGCTTCCTTACAGCACCTCGCTCCGCACCACCGGCTTTGACGGTAACGGCGGACGGGGCGGCAGCGGAAACGGTCCGGATAGCGGAAACGGCTGGCAGTACAACAGCAAGCCTAAGAAACCAGTAAAAGCAGTGCTGCTCTCCTTCCTGGCCGGGATGATCGTATTGTCCGGTTCAATGTTTGCGGCAGACCGGGGGAACTGGTTCACCGGCGGCCAGGAAACAACAGCATCGGTGGCAAGTACAACGGCTAAATCGGCTGTCGGCAGCGCGAGTGTGACACCATCCACCTCGACAACCTCGCTGCTTACCGGCACAACGGATGTATCCAACGTGGTTGATGCGGTCGGTCCCGCTGTCGTGAAGATTGAAACACTGGTGAAAAGCTCGAGCAGAAGCTCATCGTCCAATCCGAATATGAGTGACCCGTTCTCGCAGTTCTTCTTCGGTGACCAGTTCGGGGGCTCCTCCGGAACAGACCGTAATTCGCAGTCGGAGTCAGGCAGCAATTCGGATTCGCAGCTCACTCCTTATGGAATCGGAACAGGCTTCATCTATGAATCCTCCGGTTACATTCTGACCAACCAGCACGTTGTTGAAGGTGCAGACGTTATTCAGGTTACGGTTGACGGAACAACCAAGCCATATGAGGCTAAGCTGCTCGGTTCCAGCAAAGACCTGGATCTTGCCGTTCTGAAAATTGAAGGTGCTGACTTCCCTACAGTCGCGCTTGGTGATTCCGACAGCCTCAAGGTCGGTTCCGAGGTTGTGGCGATCGGTAACCCGCAAGGCTTTGATCATACGGTTACAGCCGGTGTATTGAGTGCGAAAGGACGCAGTATCGATATTAACGAAGAAGACGGCAGCGGCACCCGTAATTACAAAAACCTGCTGCAGACCGATGCTTCGATCAATCCGGGGAACTCCGGCGGCCCGCTGCTTAACCTGAACGGTGAAGTGATCGGGATGAACGTGGCAGTCAGCACGGATTCCCAGGGTATCGGTTTTGCGATCGCAGTAAATACCATTAAAGAGGTAGTAGACAAACTGGAAGCCAACCAGGAAATCCCTAAGGAGCCGGTTCCATTTATCGGTGCATCGCTGATGACGATTACTGACCAGGTTGCACAGCAGATGGGTACTGACATTACCGAAGGCTCTGTAGTCGCTGAGATTGTATTCAAATCCCCTGCCTACACTGCAGACCTGCGTCCGTACGATATCATTACAGGTGTGAACGGCACGAAGTATGCGACCAGCCAGGAGCTGATCACTTATATTCAATCCCTGAAGGTCGGTGACAAGGTTACACTGAATGTTGTCCGTGACGGCAAAACGCTGGAACTGCCTGTGACAATCGGCAACAAAAATGATTTTGATACCACCCAAACCCAGCAGCAGTAATCACACCGGACGGTATTGACAAACGGAAGGGGCACCCCTTCCGTTTGTGCTGCTGCTGGACGTGAAACCGTACATTCATGCTACAATAGAGACAAAACGAACTGGACAATGGGGGCTGCCTGATGCGACCGAATATTTTAATTATTGATGATGATGAAAAGATTACTTCCATGCTGCGCCGCGGCCTTGCCTTTGAAGGCTATGATGTAAAGACAGCCTCCAACGGAGCGGACGGACTGCGCGCAATACTGACCGGTGACCCCGATGTGGTTGTACTGGATGTGATGATGCCCCAGGTGGACGGCTTTGAGGTCTGCCGGCGGATGCGTGAAGGGGGGAGCACTGTCCCGGTGCTGATGCTTACGGCTAAAGATGAAATTGAGCACCGGGTTAAAGGGCTGGATCTCGGAGCGGACGATTATCTGGTTAAGCCATTTGCGCTTGAGGAGCTGCTGGCCCGTGTGCGTGCCCTGCTTCGCCGTAAGAGCGAGCAGAGCGGAACACCTGATCAGACAGTAGCGTATGAAGATATCACACTGGATGTGGATTCACGAGAAGTGACACGTGCAGGTAAACGTCTGGAGCTGACCGCCAAGGAGTTCGAGCTGCTGCACCTGTTCATGCAGAACCCGAAGCGTGTGCTCTCCCGTGACCTCATTATGGATAAAATCTGGGGTTATGACTACAGCGGGGAATCCAATGTGCTTGAGGTATATATCGCCATGCTGCGCCAGAAGACGGAGGAGCACGGCGGCAAACGGTTAATTCAGACGATCCGGGGAGCCGGTTACATTCTAAGAGGTGACTAACATGTCTATTAAATTGCGGCTGACAGCCTGGTATTCAGGGATTTTGGCCGTTATGCTGCTGGCCTTATCAGCCGCAATTTACGGTTTTGTCTATTTTAATACTTATGGGGATCTGAAAGAACGGCTTATGCGGCAGGCTCAGCAGGTAGGCCTCAAAACGGACTTTGACTACAATGATGGAACACTTAAACAGGTGCTAGGCGGTCCGGCGGGGCAGAGCCTGTTTGCCCAGCTGTATATATACGATCTGGATAAATTGATTCCAAGCCAGAACATGTCCGAGATCAATCTGCAGTTTAAGGTGCCGGCCAAGGCGGACGCCGCCAGTCAGCAGGGGTTCTCGCAGGCCAATTACGGCGGAAATCCGTTTCTGATCTACCAGCAGGCTTTTGACGTAGGCACCTCTAACGGCAATTATCCGGCGGTGCTGCAGGTGGCGGTGTATACGGGTGAACAGCTGTCGCTTCTGAACCGGCTTAAAAACATTCTGCTCGTCGGCTCCTTTGCCACGCTGATTGCCGCGTTTACGTTCGGGCTTTTCCTGGCCCGCAAATCTATGAGCCCGATCGGCATGGTCATTGAAGCAGCCAACGGGATTCAGACCGGCAACGATCTCAGCTCACGGATTGAATATAACGGACCTCCGGACGAGATCGGCAGGCTGATTGAGACGGTTAACAGCATGCTTGGGCGGATGGAGGGCTTCTACAGGGAGCTTGAGGATTCGTATGCCACCCAGCGGCGGTTCGTGTCCGATGCTTCGCACGAGCTGCGGACACCGCTTACAACGATCCGGGGCAACATCGACCTGCTGCAGAAGGTCTGGGAGATAGATCCTGAGCAGAGCCGGATGAGTGAGGCCGAAATCCGCCAGCTGTCCATTGAGTCAGTGAAGGATATAGCCGATGAGTCCAAACGGATGAGCCGGCTTGTCGGCGACATGCTCTCGCTGGCTCGTGCGGATACCGGCCGCACCTTTGACAAGGAGCCGGTGGCGCTGGAGCCGCTGATGACAGAGGTGGCCCGCAGGGCATCATTCCTGCCGCGCCAGTCCGAGTGGTCTATCGGCGATCTGAGCCAGATGAACGGAAAGTATATTGTCGGCAACAAGGATTATTTGCAGCAGATGCTGTTCATTTTCATTGATAATGCCTTTAAGTATACGCCTTCCGGTGAAGTCACCATGGATGCTGTATTCTACCAGAATCAGGTGGGCATCCGGATCAAGGACACCGGGATCGGCATGGACAAGGATCAGGTTCCGCATATCTTCGACCGCTTCTACCGGGCGGATGAATCAAGGGGAATGACGGAAGGAATCGGCCTTGGCCTGTCAATCGCCAAATGGATTATCGATGAGCACGGAGGATCAGTGGAGGTAGTTACCCGCCAGGGCGAGGGGACGACCTTTATTATCTGGCTGCCGCTTCTCTTTGCTCCGCCGCTGGAATAGGGTATAATAGACAGGTCTTATTATAGCCGTCATTGACAGCAGAAAGCCGGTGAACATACATGGAAGTCATCAAAATTTCTCCCCGGGGCTATTGCTATGGTGTCGTAGATGCCATGGTGATGGCACGGCAGGCCGCCCAGAACCTCGATCTGCCCCGGCCGATTTATATACTTGGCATGATTGTACATAACAGTCATGTTACGAATTCCTTTGAGGACGATGGAATTATTACCCTTGACGGGCATAACCGTCTGGATATTCTCGATAAAGTCGACAGTGGTACGGTTATCTTTACCGCACACGGTGTTTCTCCTGAAGTGCGCAGGCTGGCCCGCGCCAAAGGGCTGACTACGGTGGATGCTACTTGTCCGGATGTAACGAAGACCCACGATCTCATCAAAGAGAAGGTGGAGGAAGGCTACGAGGTTATTTATATCGGCAAAAAAGGCCATCCGGAGCCGGAAGGCGCCGTCGGCATTGCGCCGGAGCATGTCCATCTGATCGAGAAGGAAGAAGAGATTGCCGGCCTGAATGTGCCATCTTCACGAATCGTCATCACGAACCAGACCACGATGAGCCAGTGGGATATCAAGCATATTATGAAAAAACTGCTGGAAACCTACCCCGGCGCAGAAGTGCATAACGAGATCTGTATGGCTACACAGGTGCGCCAGGAGGCTGTGGCTGAACAGGCCGGGCAGTGCGACCTGGTAATCGTCGTCGGTGATCCGCGCAGCAACAATTCCAACCGGCTGGCACAGGTGTCTGAAGAGATTGCCGGTACGCCTGCCCACCGGATTGCAGATGTATCCGAGCTGAATACCGAATGGCTGCAGGGCGTTAATAAGGTAGGGGTTACTTCCGGCGCGTCCACGCCTACACCGATCACCAAGGAAGTTATCAGCTATCTGGAGCAGTATGATCCGGCGAAGCCTGAAACCTGGGAGATCAAGCGTACAGTGAACATGGCGAAGCTGCTGCCACCGGTCAAGAACAAGACTGCGAGCGCTACCTGATGTTGTTCTGAACTTATTCGTTATCTATTTCACATGCCATTATCAGGCACCTGTTCCTCCGCCTGGGGAGAACGGGTGCTTTTAATGTTGTTTAGTATTCCTGGTTTCTCCACAAAAGGGACCTTGGGGAATATTAGCCGCCTAGTAATTATTGGAATAAACGGCGGTTCCAACCGGAAAATTAGTTGACGGATACTGTATTATGCGGTAAAATCACTTTAGCGCTTAAAAGCACACACGCGTCGTAGCGTAATAGTATTTATTATTTATTTTAAAATGATAAACAGGAATATCCTAACAAAGGGGAGCTATAATATGATCGTTATTACGTCTAATCAGACACCGCAGGAGCAGGTAAATGACATTATTGCCGTTATTGAAAAACAGGGGCTGCAGGTCCATCTGTCGCGTGGTGCAGACCATACGGTAATCGGCCTGATCGGCGGCGTTACACCGAGTCTTGCCGAGCATCTGCGCCAGATGAAGGGCGTGCAGAACGTTGTGAAGATCACCAAATCCTACAAGCTGGCCAGCCGTGACTTCCATCCGGAGGATACCATTATCGATATCCGCGGCGTGAAGATCGGCGGAGAGAATCTTGTGGTAATGGGCGGGCCGTGCGCGGTTGAATCGCCTGAGCAGATTGATGAAATCGCCCGGCTGGTCAAGGCTTCCGGCGGCCAGGTGCTGCGCGGCGGCGCATTCAAGCCGCGTACCGGGCCATACAGCTTCCAGGGTGTTGGTGTGGAAGGCCTGACGATGATGGCCGAAGCCGGCAGGAAGCATGGACTGCTGACCATTACCGAGGTTATGACACCGGAGTATGTGGATATTTGTGCGGAGCATGCGGATATTCTGCAGGTGGGCACACGCAATATGCAGAATTTCGATCTGCTGCGCAAGCTCGGCACCTGCGGCCGTCCTGTACTGCTTAAACGCGGCTTCAGCGCAACCTATGACGAACTCCTGAATGCGGCCGAGTACATCCTTGCGGGCGGCAACCGTGATGTTATGCTGTGCGAGCGCGGTATCCGTACCTTTGAAACCTATACCCGTAATACACTCGACCTGTCGGCAATTCCGGTGCTTCAGAGCCTGAGCCATCTGCCGGTTATTTCTGACCCGAGCCACGGCACCGGCCGCCGCGAGCTGGTAGAGCCGATGGCCAAAGCCTCTGTCGCCGCCGGAGCTAATGGTCTGATTATTGAAATGCATACAGATCCTGATAATTCAATGACAGGTGACGGGGTTCAGTCCCTGTTCCCGGATCAGTTCGATAAGCTGCTTAGAGATCTGGAGAAACTTGCCCCGCTGGTCGGACGCAAATTCTCCGAATCGCTTGAAGCGGCACCTATTGCCTGATTAACCGGAAGAAACCTGCCACACAAGGCCTTCTTTCCTGCAACCAGGCGGGAGAGAGGGCTATTTATTATTTTGCCTGGCATTATGTAATACAATTTAAGACAAGCTGCTGCTTATTCACGAAAGCGTCAGAATATCTTACATTGTGATTAAAAATACCTGACATAAGCATTGACGATGTTAGGTATGAGTTTTATAATGACGACAGTAAAAAAAATAAAAACAAGAACATTTGATACTGAGAGCGGGTTAATGTTCGGAACTTGGGGAGGAATTATTCATGTCGGTTGAAAAAGTGTTGCAGACGATCAAGGAAAACAATATCGAGTGGGTGGATTTTCGCTTTGTAGATTTGGGTGGACGTGCTCATCATATCTCATTGCCGGCATCTGCAGTTGAGGAAGAAACATTTGTTAATGGTGTAGCGTTTGATGGTTCTTCCATCAAAGGATTCCGCGGTATTGAAGAATCGGACATGGTAATGATGCCTGATCCAAGTACTGTATACATTGATCCTTTTACAGCTCACCCGACGCTGAATATCATGTGTGACATCTTCACTCCTGACGGCGAACGTTATGAGCGCGACCCGCGCGGTATCGCAGTAAAGGCTGAAGAGTTCCTGCAGTCAAGCGGTGTAGGCACAGCGGCATTCTTTGCACCTGAGTCCGAGTTCTTCATCTTCGACGATGTCCGTTACGAGACTACAATGCACAGCTCTTCCTTCTCCGTAGATTCCGAAGAAGCAGCATGGAACACGAACCGTAAGGAAGAAGGCGGCAACCTGGGCTTCAAGGTAGGCGTTAAAGGCGGATATGTTCCGGTAGCGCCAGTGGATTCCCAGCAGGATATCCGCAGTGAAATGTGCCGTCTGCTCAGCGAAGCAGGACTGGAAATCGAACGTCACCACCATGAAGTGGCGACTGCGGGACAAGCGGAAATCAACTTCCGTTTCGATACCCTGAAGAAAACAGCTGACAATCTCCTGACTTACAAATATATCGTGCAGAACACTGCACGCCAGTACGGCAAAGTTGCAACCTTCATGCCAAAACCGCTGTTCGGCGATAATGGTAGCGGTATGCACGTTCACCAGTCGATCTTCAACGGCAGCGAGCCTTTGTTCTACGAAAAAGGCGCTTATGCCAACCTGAGTGAAATGGCTCTGCACTACATTGGCGGTATCCTGTACCATGCACCGGCACTGATCGCGCTGACTAACCCAAGCACTAACTCGTTCAAACGTCTGGTTCCTGGTTACGAAGCACCGGTTAACCTGGTTTACTCCAAAGGTAACCGTTCCGCTGCAGTCCGTATCCCGGTAGCTGCTGTAACACCTAAGGGCTGTCGTATTGAATTCCGTACACCTGACTCCACTGCTAACCCTTACCTGGCATTCTCCGCAATGCTGATGGCTGGTCTGGACGGAATCAAGAAAAAAATCAACCCTGAAGAAATGGGCTACGGTCCGCTGGACAAGAACATCTATGAATTGTCCGATGCTGACAAAGAAAAGATCCGCAGTGTTCCAGGCAGCTTGAATGAAGCGCTTGACGCTCTGGAAGCTGACTACGAGTTCCTTACAGAAGGCGGCGTATTCACCAAGGACTTTATTGATAACTACATCGCCCTGAAGCGTGGAGAAGCACAAGAGGTTGCTATTCGTGTTCATCCGCATGAATATGCCCTGTACTTCGACGTATAGGATCGGAATTATAATAAATTTAGCTTTGCTCAGAAGCCTCCGGGGAGACCCGGGGGCTTTTTTGCGATCTTTTTGGAGACCAACTGTATTGTTTGAATTGTCCGGAAAACAAAAATAACGAAAAATTTTCGTAAGTGAGTCCTGTGAAAAAGAATATTCTATTATAAATAGAAAAGAATGCGTTTACCAAAATGGAATTTAGTATATTATAAGATTCTTTCCGGACACATTTTTAATCCTTTGAGATTCTTTATTTAATAATTTAGCCGCATTTTCGGAATTGTTTTCGGATGATTCTTTGCTTTCTACAGGTGTGCCTATTGAAGCTAAGGAAGAGAAAACCATTGATATTACAGCGTTTAAATCGAAAATTTAATGATCCTTAAACAATTTACAGCAGTTCATCCAAAAATCTCTTTACAACATTTGTTAACGGTGCAATAATAAAACCGAAATCGGTTTCGTTAAAATGATCTGGAAGGATGAATACATTGGCACACAAAAAAATAGCAGGCTGGCAGTTCACCGGGCAGCATGGGGAGTTCAGTCTGGAGCAGCCTGACCGGAGCAGTTTCTTGTATTTTCCGCTGGTTAATGAAGGGGGCATGATGTCCTCAGTCACTCCGCAGCTTCATGGCCAGGTAACCTCGGGACATAATACCTTTCTGACACCGCCGCTCTCTGTGGAGGATCTGCACAATTCGCGGGCATCCCGCAATTTCTGGGTTTATATCGACGGAAAGGGAGCCTGGTCGGCAGCGGGGAATTCAGCCCGCCAGCATGCAGAGGCTTATTCGGAGACTGCAGACGATTCTCTGCTGGAAGCCGGGCTGCTGTGGCACAAGGTTACACGGGAGAACCGGCAGCTGGGCATCAAGGCGGAAGTGACCAGCCTCGTTCCCGGCGGGAGTGATAAGGTTGAGCTGATGAAGGTGGTGCTGACGAATACGGGAACAGGGGAAATATTGATTACGCCCACTGCGGCCATCCCGATGTATGCACGTTCGGCAGATGATCTGCGGGATCACCGGCACGTCACTTCACTGCTGAACCGGATTTATACCTTGGACTATGGTGTCGAGGTTCAGCCGGCGTTATCTTTTGATGAGCGTGGACACCGGGTTAATCAAACGTCCTATGGTGTTTTTGGTGCGGAAGAGGACGGTGCTCCGCCTGTTGGCTTCTTCCCTGTTCAGGAAGAGTTTATTGGTGAAGGCGGCAGCCTGGACTGGCCCGAAGCGGTAGTATGGAATGCAGAGGCGCAGTCCGGCCGGGACGGAGCTCTGCATAGCGAGGGTTATGAAGCGCTGGGAGGAATAAGATTCGCTTCAGCTGCGCTGCTGCCGGGCCAGAGCCGTTCGTATGTAGTGGTGATGGCGATCGGCAATGACCGGATTGATGTGGAAGAACTGATGGGGAAATACGGCTCTGCTGCGGCTTTTGATGCCGAGCTTACGGCTAACAAGCAGTTCTGGGCGGACAAAGTGAACACGGTGTCCTTCCATACAGGGGATGACGGCGCTGACCAGTGGATGAAATGGGTTACCTTGCAGCCGGTGCTGCGCAGGCTGTACGGGAACTCATTTCTGCCCTACCATGATTACGGCCGGGGCGGCCGGGGCTGGCGTGATTTATGGCAGGATTGCCTGGCCCTCCTGATCATGGAACCGGAGGATGTACGCAGCCTGCTGCTGAATAATTATGCGGGAGTGAGAATAGACGGCAGCAATGCAACCATCATCGGCCAGCACCCTGGCGAGTTCATTGCCGACCGTAATAACATCCCGCGTGTATGGATGGACCATGGGGCGTGGCCGTTTATGACAACCCTGCTGTATTTGAATCAGAGCGGTGATCTGGATTTCCTGCTGCAGGAGCAGACTTATTTCCGGGACTCCTTCATGAGCCGCTGCCGTGAACGCGACAGCTCCTGGGAGCCTGCTGCAGGCAGCAGCCTGCGCACCAGTGCCGGAGAGGTCTATACCGGTACGATCCTGGAGCATATCCTGCTGCAGAATCTGGTTCCGTTCTTCAATGTGGGTGAGCACAATAACATTCTGCTGGAGGGTGCAGACTGGAATGACGGGCTGGATATGGCGGCACAGCGCGGAGAAAGTGTTACCTTCACCGCATTCTACGGCGATAACCTTTATGAGCTGTCCGAACTGCTGCGCACACTGAAGGACTGCACGGGAAGCGGTACGCTGGAGCTTGCGGAAGAAATGCTGCTGCTGCTGGACTCCTTGGGCGAGAGTGTCGATTATGCATCTGTATCCGCCAAGCAGGAACGGCTGAACCGTTATTATGCTGCTGCACCGAACCGGGTAAGCGGCATCCGGGCAGAGCTGGAACTTGGGCGGGTGGCCGATGACCTGGCCCGCAAGGCAGAGTGGATTTTCAGCCATCTGCGCAGTAATGAATGGGTGGAAAGTGTTCACGGCGGCGGCTGGTTTAACGGCTATTATAATAATGACGGTGAACGGGTTGAAGGAGAGTCGGCCGGAGGTGTCCGGATGACGCTTACCGGACAGGTGTTTCCGCTTCTCGGCCGCGCAGCAGCCCCTGAGCAGATTCCGCATATGATCACATCCGTGGAAAGAAACCTGTTCGATACCAGAATCGGCTACCGGCTGAATTCGGACTTCGGCGGTATCCAGCAAAATCTGGGCCGTGCCTTCGGGTTTGCTTTTGGCCATAAAGAAAATGGGGCGATGTTCAGCCATATGACTGTGATGTACGGGAATGCGCTGTATAAACGCGGTTATGTCCGTGAGGGATACAAGGTGCTTGATTCGCTGTACAGCCTGAGTGTGAATTTTGAGCTGAGCAGGATGTACCCGGGGATTCCGGAGTATATTAATGAAAAAGGCAGAGGCATGTATACGTATCTGACCGGCTCGGCCAGCTGGCTGCTGCTGACGATGGTGACAGAGGTATTCGGCGTTAAAGGACGTCTGGGTGATCTGCTGCTTGCACCGAAGCTGGTCAAGGAGCAGTTTGACGCACAGGGCAGGGCGTCGGTTAAGACTCTGTTTGCCGGACGTGAGCTGGAGGTGGTCTACACGTCCACAGGAAGCGCTGAGTATGGAGAGTACCAAATACACGCAGTTACCCTGAATGGCGCTGTGGTGACGCTTCAGCGCGTCTCAGAGGGTGTGCTGATTCCGCGTGCGGTGCTGCAGGCATTGCCGGAAGGACAGGTTCATGAACTGAAGGTTGAACTCGCCTGATCAATAAATAATGAGAAGTGCCTGCGCTGCCTCTTTAGGTGCTGCAGGCTCTTTTTTGATAGACTCTGAATAAACGGTTGTTCTGAAAGGATGGATGAGAATGGCTCACCAGCTCTCAAATGGAATTCTGACTGTGGATATTGCAGAGCCAGGCGATTACAACGGCACCAGGTTCGACTGGACCGGTTTTATTACCCAGGTCACACTGGAAGACGGAAAGCATACCTTTTGTGTTCCGGAGAGTCTGCATGCAGGAAAGGGCAGCGGGGGAATCGGGCTTTGTAACGAATTTGGCATCTCCCGGCCAATCGGCTACGCGGAAGCGGCGGCCGGGGAGTGGTTTCCGAAGCCTGGTGTCGGGCTGCTGCAGAAGACGGATGATGCTGCCTATGATTTTATGGCTGCGTACCCGCTCATCCCCGCTGAGATGAAGACGGAAAGCAGCCGGCATGAAATAGTGTATAAGGTGAAGTCTGAGGAGTGCCGGGGGTACGGTATGCTTTTGAGCAAACGGATCTCACTTCACGGGGACCGGCTCACCATTGATTATTCACTGGAAAATACCGGGGTGAAGCCGCTGCATACCGAGGAGTATATTCATAACTTCATTGGAATCAATGATGCTCCTGCCGGGAAAGACTATGAGCTGAGGCTGCCGGGAGAAGCCGGTGTGCATGAACCGGAATCCTCGTATACCTCCGGGCTGCTGCAGGTATCGGGAAACCTTGTAAGCTGGACTGCCGTACCTGACCGTCCGTTCTATTGCCGGGTGAGCGGCTGGGAGAAGGAGGATGCGGATTGGTACTGGGAGCTGGTTCACAAGCCGAGCGGAGCAGGAATGCGTGAGAGCGGAAGCTTCCGTCCGGAGCGGATGGCGCTCTGGGGGGAGCGGCATGTGATTTCTCCCGAGGTTTTTGCGGACATCAGCATTTTACCGCGTCACAGCAGGGGTTGGAGCCGCAGCTATCAGTTTTTCACGTTCTGAGGCCCGGTGATCTTACGCTACATGTGAATAATTATACTTGCTGGCGTGTTGGAATGCTGCTATCATAGCGATATCCATATTCGTAGGAGAGAAAGGATGGGGGCAATTTTGAGCAAGAGAGCATACAATTTCAATGCAGGACCGGCGGCGCTGCCGCTTGAAGTACTCGAACGCGCACAGGCGGAGTTTGTTGATTTCCGGGAGAGCGGAATGTCCATTATGGAGATGTCGCACCGCGGGGCAATATACGAATCCGTGCATAATGAAGCGCAGGAGCGTCTGCTTTCCCTGCTCGGCAATCCTGAGGGCTACAAAGTATTATTCGTACAGGGCGGAGCCAGCACGCAGTTCGCCATGATCCCGATGAACCTCATCTCCAGCGGACAAGTCGGCAGCTATGTTATGACAGGAAGCTGGGCTGACAAGGCGCTTAAGGAAGCGAAGCTGGTAGGAGAAGCGCATGTTGCAGCATCCTCCGAGGACAAGAAGTTCCTGGCTATTCCTGAGCTTGGCAGCATCAAGCCGGCTGACAATGCAGCTTACCTGCATATTACCTCCAATGAAACAATCGAAGGAACACAATATGCGGAGTATCCGGATACAGGCTCTCTTCCGCTGATTGCCGATATGTCCAGTGATATTCTGAGCCGTTCCTTTGATGTCAGCAAATTCGGGCTGATCTACGCCGGAGCGCAGAAAAATCTTGGACCTTCCGGGGTTACGGTGGTAATTGCCAAGGAAGAGCTGATTGCCAAATCACCTGCGAACATCCCGACGATCCTGCGTTATGATACACACTACAAGAACAACTCGCTGTACAATACGCCGCCATCCTTTTCTGTATATATGGTCAATGAAGTGTTAAAATGGATTGAGGAGCAGGGCGGGCTTGCCGGCATCGAATCCAAAAACCGTGACAAATCCGGTCTGCTGTACGATCATATCGACGGCAGCGACGGCTTCTACCGCGGAGTAGCAGAGGTGGGCAGCCGTTCCATTATGAACGTTACCTTCCGGATGCAGTCCGAGGAGCTGGAGAAGCAGTTCGTCAAGGCTGCCGAGCAGGAAGGCTTCATCGGGCTCAAGGGACACCGCAGCGTCGGGGGCTTGCGTGCTTCGATCTATAACGCTGTTCCTTATGAGAGCGTTAAGGCGCTTGCCGATTTCATGAAGCATTTCCGGCAAACTCAAGGCTAAGTGATTGAAATTTCCGGACCTTCCGCTGCTTAGGCGGAAGGTCTTCTGCTTGCTATTGAACCGGTCCGTCTGTCATCTTAGAGCTGTATGTTTACTTACAACACAGGGCTATTGAAGCCTACAGAGAGGAAGTTTACCCTAATGGCATTACACATTGTGCTGGTTGAACCGGAGATACCGGCGAATACCGGCAATATTGCCCGTACCTGTGCGGCTACCGGCACCCATCTTCATCTGGTCCGGCCGCTGGGCTTCCGGACCGACGATGCGACGCTGAAGCGGGCGGGGCTGGATTACTGGCATGCTGTCACCATTGAATATCATGATTCGTTTGCCGAGGTCCTGGAGAAATACAGCGAAGGACGTTTTTTCTACGCTACGACCAAGGCTGAGAAGCGGTATACAGACTTTGCCTTCCGGGACGGTGATTTCTTTGTTTTCGGCAAAGAAACCAAAGGGCTATCGCCAGAGATACTGGAAGCAGGCAAGGAAACCGCAATGCGTATGCCGATGGGGCGGGCGGTCAGATCGCTGAATTTATCCAATTCGGCAGCGATTATTGTCTATGAAGCACTGCGTCAGCTGGACTTTCCGGAACTTTTTTAAAAGTATACATGATTTTTTGTTTTTTTCAGCAGGATTCGACAATATGAATAACGAAATAGAAGAATACTGCCGAAAAAAGTAGTAACACTAATTAATAGTTGAACAGGAGAGGTGTACGTAAGATATGAAACCTGCTGGCGTAGTTCGTAAAGTAGATCAGCTGGGTAGAATTGTTCTGCCTAAGTCTCTGCGAAAAAGGTACCAAATGAATGAAGGAGACCCGGTAGAAATTCTTGTGCAGGGAGACCACATCATTCTGGAGCGCTACCGTCCCAAATGTGTATTCTGCGGATCAATGGAAGGCGTAAGCGAGTATAAAGAACGTTACATCTGTGCAGATTGTCTTTCAGAGATGACGCAATTGCCGAGACACGCTTAAGTCCTGTCCCTTTTCTCCCGGAGCAGGCGGCAAGTAACATTCCTACATAGTTCTGGTACTGCGGATCCACAGCGGGCCAACACTGAAAAAAAACGCCGCACATTGTGCGGCGTTTTTTCGGATTCGAAGCAGCGTGTTCCGTATGGGACACGGCGGTCAGCTACAAACCTTTGGTCTTATCGTCGTTGTAAGAAGCGGTTAGTATACCGGTCAGAAACAGCAGAAGTACGAGGGTGACAATCCAAAAGGTTAAGGAGAACGACATGCTGGACACCTCCGTAAAGGATTGTAAACGTTACCTTCATTATAACCTGCTGCGGCCTTAAATTAAAAGCGGAAAAGTGAGAAAAGACATTGACAGGATATTATATTGAATAAATGAAAGCTTGCATTAGAAAGTAGGCTACTTGAAAAACAGAAAATTGGTTGGCACCTGCCGGAGAACTCCGTCAGAAGGCTTGTTGATAACTTTGCCCCGGAATATCAGTGAGGAAGAACCTCCGCCGTCCAGATTATAGGCATCGACTACACCCATGCCCCATAGCTTGCTCTGTAATTCCATCAGGGTCGCCCCGGAATTGCCGCTCTCGTTATAACCATCGGCAACCAGCACAAGCAGCTGGTCATCTTTATATTTGCCGATTATGGTACGGGGGGCACGCTTGGGACTAATCTGCCATTTCAAAGGAATGGGCTGCAGCATGCCGTTCTTGATCAGTACAGGCACAAAGGTTGCGCCAAATGCCGGTTCAAGCTGGTCAAGCTGTGCCTTGCTGCTGAATTTGCCGCCGATCAGCTTGCCGGCTTTGCTGAGGCCGACGAAGCTGAGATCCTTATAGGTTGGTTCAAAGCCGTACAGATAGCTGCCGTTCGCAATGGTCGTGGACAATGGATAGCGCTTGCCGTTCTGGTCGGCAAAGCCGCCGGCGTTGATGCCGGCAACCGCGCCATAACGGTTTACGGCCTGCATGGTGGTTTCTGCCTGGCCGGTGCCGTCGCCGGCCAGGCTCATTTTCATCGCTGCAGCGTCCTTCAGCCTGATTTTCAAGGCATATGCTTTATAGTTGCCGGGGTTCAGCCGGTATAATTCAATGGTAATCCGGTCACTGCTGATGACATCTGCAGGGATGCCGAGCCTTGCTGTGATCCGTCTGTTATAGATCAGCTCCGGGCGCGATACCTGGGCTGCAGCTGTGGTGACCAGCGAATTCATCGCATTCGTGGTCTGGTTATACAGTGTAGCAGAAGCCCCGATTGCATCAATCGTGTAGGATGCGGCATTCTGGGCCTGCAGCAGATCCTGCTTCAGCTGGGCCGTCTGTTCAAGCGGTCCGGGAGCGGCAGCAAACTGGCTCGTATCCAGATCCAGTGTCAGCTTGGGCTGATACGCCCAAAGGGCAATCAAGAGTCCGATAAAAGGCGCCGTCAGAAGCATGAAGAAACGGTTGACTCTTTTGACAGGGGTCATCATTTTAACAGATCCATCTCTTTCTTGAGCGCATCCAGCTGCTTCTTGACCTCACTTAGCTGGGTGTAAAGCTTATTGCTGTTGTCAGTCTTATTGCTTGCGTTATCTTTGGTAAACGTCAGCAGTTCATTAAAGGTCTGCACCGTGCTCTGCAGCTCCTTCACTTCTTCGGAGAGGACGGCGATCCGTGCCTCATAATCGGTTTGCAAAACGGTAAGCTGCTGCCGGCTCTGATTGCCGAGCTCAGCCAGCACCTGCTGCTTCAGATGGTTGGTGTAGCTGTAGACAGCATAAGCACCTACTCCAATCATCACAATCCAGAACAGTAAAAACCATTTTACGGAAGGGCCTTTTCTCACTGCAGTACGCCGTGAGTGTACAGGGGTCGATTCCGCTAGCGGTTGCATTTCAACATCACCTCAAGCACTTTTTTTCAAGTCCTCATTCTATCAGACTTTTACAAGTTTCGCAAAAGTGAAAGAGCCTGAATGCAAAGAAGAAAAAATAATTGCATCCTATTAAAGTACTGCGATACAATTTCTATAGATTGGAATATCTGAGGGGCGTATTCAAGGAAAAAGAAGGAATAACTATACATATATCGTCAACCATCCTTGCTTGCGTATCAGCAAAACACGCTTAGAGCGCTTTCCACTCGGGGTAAATATATAGACAGCAGGAGGTTTGGGGGATTAATGATGAAGGTGTGGCGGGTTGTCATCGTGGGATGTCATCCCACAAGTATGCTGGGGACTAAACTGATTTTGGAAGAAGGAGGGGAGCTTGCTGTTCTGGCCATGCACAACTGCTGGAGCGAAGGTGTACACAGTGTGCAGGAGCTTCAGCCGGACCTGGTGCTGGCGGATTATCAGATGCCGGAAGGCAATGTGGAGAATGTGCTGCCGGAGCTGAAGATCAGCTGCGAGGAAGCGCATTTTATTATTATGACCGAGGAAGAAGACAGCGAACTGTTTCAGCCGCTGCTTGAGCTGGGGGCCAGTGGAGTGCTGTCCAAGGGGGCATCATCCCGGCAGCTGCTTTTGATGATCGGTGGCCTGCGGGAAGGCTTTTTGTCAATTCCGCTGACCTGGATACAAAAGGGATACCGGCCGGTAACCTCATCACGCGGACTGGACAGTGTAATGCAGCTGACGGCGACGGAGATGTTCATTATGGAGAGGATTGTGCAGGGAATCACTTACGATAAAATTGCCCTTGAAATCGAAGTGAGCCGCCGTTCCATTGATAATTATCTGCGAAAGATTTATGTGAAGCTGGATGTATCGACGAGAGCCCAGGCTATTGAAAAATTCGCGCTTTTCTCAAGGCAGAACAAGCAAATCTACTCGTAAGCCGGCATTGGCGACATATTACCGGTCAGGCGGGAATATTCTTGGTACCAGGGAAGGGGGAACAATATGAAGTATGAGTTTTCTGCCCGTGCGCATACGCTGGTTTCTTCACCACAGCTCAGCATCCGTACCCAGACGCGGCGCGGTACGTTAATCTCTCTGGCAGAAGAGCTGCCGGCAGAAGAATTGTTCCCGTTATCACTGCTTGCAGAAGCAGCTTCAACAGTAATCACGGCTGATGCGGGCGCACTGCAGTACGGTGATCCCGAGGGCTACGCGCCGTTGCGTGAGTGGCTGACCGATGACTGGCTGAAGGGAAAAGGAGTGAACACTGCGGAAGGCGGAGTTCTTCTGACAACGGGAAGTCAACAAGCCATCGATTTGCTCTCCCGGGTCTATATTGATCCAGGCGACCGGGTGCTGGTTGAGAATCCGACTTCTCCGGGAATCTTGCAGGCGCTCCGGATGCAGGGGGCGGTTATTATACCTGTCCATGGAGACCGCAACGGGCTGCTCCCGGATCATTTGCGCACCCAGATTCATCAGCACCGTCCCAAGATGCTGTTTGCAACGCCAAGCTATACCAATCCGAGCGGTATTCTTTGGAGCCTGGAGCGGCGTAAGGAGGTGCTTGAGCTGTGTACTGCTCATAACCTGCTTATCGTCGAGGATGATTCCTATGGGGATCTGCATTTCAAGCGTGCCGGCAGCACATCCCCGGTTGCTAATTACCCATCGCTTTACGCGCTGGAGAATGTCAGCAAAGGCGGGCACGTGCTCTACATAGGTTCGTTCAGCAAGACGGTCGCGCCTGCCCTGCGGACGGGCTGGGCCGCAGGCAGCCGTGAGCTGATCTCCATGATGGCTGCCGCGAAGCAGATGGCGGACTGGCAGTCCAGCTCGCTGAATCAGCGGCTGCTGCATTATCTGCTGGATGTAACGGCTTTTAATCTTCGAGAGCATATTGCTGTCCTGAATCGGGAATATAGTACCCGGCTGAAGCTGATGACTGAGCTGCTGAAGCGTCCGGCCTGGAAGAACAGTGAATATGACCTGCCGGAGGGCGGCATGTTTCTGTGGGTCTCGCTGCCGGAGGGGCTGGACGCAATGATGCTGCTGAAGGCAGCACTGGCCAAAGGGGTCGCTTTTCTTCCCGGCCAGCTCTGCAGCGTAAGCGGCGGCGGCAACCGCATCCGTCTTAACTTCAGTCATCCCGGCCGGGATGAGCTGCTGCTCGGCATGAACCTGATGAGCGAGGCTGTGACGGAGTTTACGGCCCGGAGCTGAGAGGGCTGGGACTGTGCGGTAAAGTGAAGGACGCGGTGATACAGTGACTCAGGAATTTGAAGTCTGAGTATGTAGTAAAGAAGCAAGCTCCTGCCGGGATGGGGCTTGCTTCTTTATGTCCGGGAGAAGAGTGGGGCTGGGAGAAAAGAGCAGTGTGGTTCGAGGAACTGGAGTTGCGGGAGTTACTTAAACTAACTGTGACCCGGGTAACCGACAACAAATTATGAAGTAAAGGGAGTGAAGATCTGATACTCGTTCATCAGTTCAAGCTCCAATGCAGAAAGCACCTGGCGGTGTTTGGCTCACTGGCCGGTCTGAGTACGCTGGTTAATCTGTATTTTCTGGTCAGCATGCAGCAGGATCTGGCCTTTCTGGCGCTGACTGCGAATATGGTAATCGGCCTGCTCGTCCCACTATATATCTTCACAGACCTGTATAAGGAATTTTTCACTGGCGTTATGCCTGTTAATCATCTGCTGCCGGTCAGAACCTCCTCATTGTTCGCTGTAAAATCAGCAGTGTTCATCCTTGGCAGCATGGCGGTATGGTCGACCACACTGCTGGAGGTGTTCCTGAATCCGTCCGGCCTGTATCAGATGCGGATAGAGCAGTCCTCGAGTCCTGCACCCGGTATCCTCTATCTGGTGCTGTCCAGGCTGCTCAGTCTGCCTGCGGGTGATCAGCAATGTGCTGGTCATGCTGCTGGCCGGCAGCGCCGCAGCCCTGCTGCTGAACGGGCGGAGGTATGAGCTGTGAATAACCAGCTGGGCCGGGTGGATGCGGTTAAGAAAAGTGGTGTAAAAATGATCTGGAACGTTTGGATATGGAGTGGAGGGGGATGAGGGCTAAGAGCCTTACGGAGCTAAGATGTGTGTCTTGAAGCGTTTCGCAGAAAAGCGTTTTGGAAGCATAAGTGGTCTGCAGGAGCGGGGGCGGCGGGATTTCCTGTCATCCCCTCACATTGCAGCTATAGCAGATAAGTAATCAATTTTATTTGTTGGGTGCAAACCGTCGGGGTTACTTGGGCAGGAAATTTCTTCGGGACGGGGGATTTAGTTGCAGTTTGTATACGGCTGTTGATTAACCTATTTCTGGAATTTTAAGTTACTCGAAAGAAACACCGTCCATTCGACCGGTAAAGATTGTAAGCAAAATAACCGATCAAATTCGGCAAATGTTAGTTTGACGGTGGTATGTACTGCAGCATTCCCTTGGTCAAACAGATACTTGAGCAGAACATACACCAGTAA
>NZ_JARXXP010000023.1 GCF_029893965.1 Paenibacillus sp. PastM-3 | reverse complement strand
CAGCAGCGTGCTTGCGGAAATATCGGCGATATCGGGAGCAGCTGACGCAGGACTGGGAGCAGGTGCCTGATGACGGACGAATTGCTTCATGACCTCGGCGATTACTTTGTCAGCTGGCGGATCGGCCACTCATTCGGAATCACCTTCCAGCATTTTGTTGAGCAGTACTTGGCAGGCGGCTGGTCACATGTGCCTCAAATAATCGCACTGGAGGGAGGTGAACAGGGCAAGGGGTGATGCGGCTGAGGACCGTGAAATTGAGTAAGCCTATTATTTTTTTGCCAAAAACGGGGTTTTAAGCCCTGAAACGAGCAGAAAGCGAGGGTTTGAATGGACAGAAAGACACTGGAATACATGACTGACCGCACGAAGAAAGCGACTGCTATCGTGAAAAAGATTGATGAATTGAGTAAAGCTGCGGAGCGGATCGTTGAAGCCACAGCAGTAGATTTTGAAAAAGGTTCTGGCTCATTGGCTTGGATCTCACAGCAACCGAGTAACAGCGGAAGAGATTCAGCAAAGCTGGTCGCCAATATTAAAACATTTGTTGTAGAGGCAATTAACCAAGAAATCCAGCAGCTTGAGGAAGAATTGGCTGCCCTATAGGAGGACGACATGCAGCACATCAAAATAAAATCAGCCACAGCACACAATTTCAAGATTCACCGGGATCTACTGATCACCTTTGGCGAGGAACGGACAGAGATCACCGGTGACAATGGGCAGGGCAAGTCAAGCATTATTGAAATCCCTACGTGGACATTGTACGGCACAGATGCCCTTGGCAGCAAGCTTGATCCGACACCAACCAATTATAAATACGATTTTGTGAAGGGTGAGGTGCTCCTGGAGGTTGACAGTACACCGATTCTCCTGGGCCGCGGCATCGAGAAGGGCAAGGCCACTTATTACATCAATGAGGTGCCGAGCAAGGCCGGAGACTTCGACGATATTGTAAAAGGTCTGTTTGACCGGGACCTGTTCCTATCGCTGTTCAACCCATGGTATTTCTTCACCTTGCACTGGCAGAAGCAGCGCGACCTCATGATGAGGTATACAACGCCGCCGGCGCCAAAGGAAGTATACGCCGAGATGAGCCGCCTGACGGCAAGGCAGAAGCAGAAGGATATTGCTCCCAACCTGCAGGCTCAGAAGCTTACTGAGCTGACCAAAAAGCATAATCGGCAGCAGCTCAAAGACATCCATACCAAGAATAAGAACGATAAGGACGCGGCCCACAAGCGGGCTGAGGGCAAGGTTGAGGCGTTGGAGCAGCAATTGGCTAAGCTGCCGGAGCCGCCGGCGGACATTGAAGCGGTCAAGGCAAGGGACGCGGAGCTACTTGAGCAGATCACAGCCATTCAACAAAAAATCGAGGTAGCTGACGAACCGAAGCGCCGCCGCCTGGTTTTAGAGGGCAGCCTGCGGGCAGCACAGCAGAATGTCGAAGCTGCAAAAGGCCGTTATATGAGGATTCACGGAGAAGAAATTGCCGAGGATTGCCCGACCTGCAAACGAGCGCTTGATCCAGCAGCCATTGAAGCTGTCAAACAAAATAAAGAAGACCGCAAGCGGCCACTGCGGGAAGAGCACGAGAAGGCCGTAGCAGAGCGCAAAACAATCGAGGCGCAGCTGGATGCAGTGGAGCTGCCGGACATCACGGAGCTGATCGAGCAGCGGAATGCCTTAGAAATAGAGCGGGATGCAACAGCGGATGCCATTGGCTACTTTAACCGCCGAGGTCCATTACAGGCCGATCTTGCAGCAGCCCGTGCCGAGGAGACAGAGACGCTCTCCAGCAAGAACGAGAGCATCTTTATCCTGGACGCTCTTAAGGCATACGAGGCCAAAGAGGCTGAGCTGCAGGCAGCCAAGGTACAAGGCATGTTCTCCACGCTAACTATCAATCTCTTCAAGGAGATTAAGAGCACCGGGGAGCAGCAGCCGAACTTTGAGATTGAGCGTGATGGCAAGCCATACAGTAAGCTGTCCCGGTCCGAGCGGGCACATGCCGGCATCGAGCTGGCCGGAGTGCTCAGTGAGCTTTCCCAGATTATAGCTCCCCTGGCCGTCGATGACTCGGAGAGCGTGTTTAAAATCAAGCAGCCTGCCGGGCAGCTGATCCTGCTGAAGGCTGTTGAAGACCAGAAATTAATCATTAACTAGGAGGAATCATCCATGAAAAACAAATTGGGATCCATCAATAAACGATACTCCCTCATTGCTGCGCTACAAGCCGGCGCTGCTTATGACTATGCAATCCTCAAATCCCGCCGCCAGTTCAAGCATGAAGCTTCCGACAAAAAGGCGTATGAGCCTGGTACTCTCGGTCTTTCGATGGTCTCAAAGGAAATCCAGAAGGAATACGGCGGGATCATGAACCGGGCTGGCCGTAAGCTGCTCGCGAAGACACGCCGGGAAGCACGTCCGCGGTTCTACAACATTTAAGGGAGGCAAATAATTCATGGCAAATACTCAACTCGCTTCATATGAAAGTTATCTCTTCGGCGGTCTGACCTCGGATGACATTAAGACCGTTCATGAAACCATCGCTAAAGACTGTACCGAGGCCCAATTCAAATTGTTCATGGGGGTTGCTAAGGCTGCTGATGCCAATCCCCTAATCGGTGAGATCCATCCGACCGTGTACCAAGGAAAGCTTACCTGGCAGTTCGCTGTTGATTACCACGTCCGCAAAGCAAAGGAAATGGACGGTTACCGCGGTTACGATGTTCAGATCGTTCACGCAAATGATGATTTCCAGTATCACCAGGAACGGGCAGAGGACGGGCGGTATTACATCGCGATTGATAAGCACATCGGCGGATTCCCAACCGGCGCTCCAATCGGGGGTTATGCTATCGCATATAAAGAAGGATTTATGCCTTTCACTGTCTTGATGGATGTGGAAGAAGTTGATCACTTCAAGAAATCGGCAATCGGCATGCAAAAAACCATGTGGACCAACAACTTCAAGGACATGTTCAAGAAGCATATGGTCAAGCGCGCCATGAAAGCGGCATTTGGATTGCGGTTTGATGACAACGATGGAGCTGAGCCGACACCTGGCTATGATCCCTACGAGCGGGCTGATGTGACTCCGACAACATCCGCCACAGATCCGGAAGTAATTAACCCCGGAGGTACGGGAACTGATTCGTCTGGAGACAGCGGCCCTACCGAAGCAGACCGACTTAAACAGGCCCGCACTGATATGAAATTGAAGTTCCAGCAGCTCGGCATTACCTCTAATGAGGAAATGGCTGCTTACATCGAGAAGAAGGCGAAGCCGAAAGGCGACAAACCGACCCTTAAGGAACTGACGGGGCTCCTGAAGATCATGGATCTGGACATTGCTGAGAAGCGTGCCATGCAGGCAGCAGACGATGAGCTCCCTATCTAACGCCGAACTGGTTGAAATTTATCTCCGCTGCCTGGACTGCGAAGTCTGTGGCAGCGAGATAAACCCCGGCCGTGAGGAGTATATCCGCCGCCTGCGGGTATGCCCTCGCTGTTATGAGGGGCTGACAGGGGGTGCCGGTGATCGTCAAGCGAAACAGCGTCGAGCAGTTGGAGTTATTCGGCGGAGCAGACCTTAGTGCTCCAGCAGCACCGGAAGCTCCAGTAAAGGAAGTGCTGAACGGCGCCTATTATGAGCGGGCGACAGATAAGTTTGTCACTTACGTTATGGGCCGGCGGCACAAGGAGTGGAGCGCCCGGCGCTGTACCTTCAGCAAGGAGTGGCAGGAGAAGACCAAGAAGGAGCGGGCTATATGAAAAATTCATATGAGATTCGCGGAGAGGTCACAGTTATTTTCATAAAGCGCAATGATGGATCTGTATTTAAGACATTTATTGATACTGTCGATCTTGAAAAGGCCTGTTCTTTCCCTAATTCATGGAGAGTTAAGCACGACAAGGCTACAGGTCAGTTCTATGTCCAAGGAAATATTCAAAAGGGCAGTGTAATTGGAAGCATATCTCTACACCGTTGGCTTATGGATGACCCTTGTGGTTATGAAGTTGATCACAAGGACAGCAATCCTTTAAATAATCGCCGATCTTGCAATTTAAGGAAGGTTACCAAAGCGCAGAATGCCCAGAACAGAAGGGGTCCTCAAAGAAATAACGGATCGAGCGGAGTTCGTGGCGTTACTTGGCATAAGGTAGCGAGAAAGTGGATGGTCCAGGTCAAGGCAGGCCCTAAGAAGCTGTATGGAGGTGTCTTTGAAGAATTAGAGACTGCTGAAAGAGCGGCAATTGCTTTAAGGAAGATGCATATGCCATTTAGCCATGAAAGGGTGGTTGATTCGTGAGGGTAGAAATCTTATGTTCCGGATCTCGTGGTAACTCAATTTACTTTGGATTTAGCGATTTTGGAATCTTGATTGATGCTGGAAAGCCGAAAAAAATGCTTGAAAAACTAATGCTCGAAAAAGGTATTAACCCTACAACAATCAAGGCGATATGCATTACCCATTCTCATGGAGATCATATAGGAGGTTTATCGCTCGCCAACAAGTACAGCATCCCTGTTTACGCCACGGTCGGCGAGTGGAAAGGCATATCCGGCGTGAATGACCGGCTGCAGCGGTCGCTTGAGACCAGATATGGAATCTATGAGCCGACTTATCTAGGCGGAGTGACCGTTCACCCCTTTCAGACTCACCATGATGCCTACGAGCCTGTAGGCTATGCCGTAGAGCCGGATGATGGCCCCCGCGCTTGCGTGGTATTTGATACCGGCAAGGTGGATGATGACATGCTGGCGATGATGGAGGGCAGCATCTACATCATTGAAGCGAACCATGACCGGGATATGGTGGCCGAGTCCAGTTATCCGGATAGCGTCAAGGCTCGAGTGCTGTCCGATCTGGGTCACTTGAGTAATGAGCAGACGGCCGCAGCGCTTGCCGAGCTGATCAGCGGCCGCGGCGAACAGATATACCTGACGCACTTATCCAGCAGCAATAACCTACCGGCACTGGCTGAGGCTACCGTTAAGGCGGCGCTTGCCCGGCGCGGGTTCAGAGCAGGAAAACATTATCACTTGGAGGTGATCGTTTGATACTAAACGATATTACGGTGTTTGACTTTGAAACAACGGGCTTGAATCCGGAAAAAGAACGGATTATTGAAATGGCCGCGATTCGGGTAGTTGGCGGTCAACTGGTTACAGGTTTCCACACTCTGGTTAACCCAGGACGCAAACTTGACCCGAAAATCACTGAGATCACCGGAATCACTGACGAAATGCTGGTCGATGCGATGGACGAAAATCTCGCCATCCGGATCCTGCGCAATATCATGGGCAGCAGCCTGCTGGTCGCTCACAATGCCGCGTTTGACCTGCAGTTTCTCCACTGGGCTATGCAACGGCTGGCCGGGAAAACTTTCGAGAATCCCTTTATCGACACCATGACGATATCCCGGGAACGGACCACATACCCGCATAAGCTGACAGACATGTGCGGCAAGTACGGAATTGTCCTGGAGGGTGCGCACAGAGCTCTGAACGATGTGGAAGGCTGCTGGAACCTGCTGAAAGCTCTGCATGAAGAGGAGTCAGTCCTGCCGTTCGTAAACCGGCTGGGATACCTGAGCAAATACGGTCCGCCCGCCTGGACGCCGGCCTATGCCGAGCTGTTCCCCACTCAAAATAGATATGAAAGACGAGGTGCAGTTTAATGCCTATCGAAATAAAGGTTTTGAAGCAGTTTGAGAGCGTACCAGCCGGCTTGTATCCGGCGCGTCACCTCAACGATAAGGAACAAAATTTTGTAGTAGCGGCGTTTAATCTCTGCAAAGATGCTCAGATCATCGACGGGCCATATGCGGGCGAGATCCTGCCCTACAGTGCTTATATCGTAACTGGCGAGCTGCCTGCGCAGGCTGATCTGCTGCAGGTCAAGGAAAAACTTATCAATGATCTGACTGTAGCCGGGCAGAAGGTAACGGAATATGCACGAAAGACCGGAAGGCTCCAACAGAGAGTTGAGTTTTTGGAAGAAGAAAGATGGCGGCTCGCCAGTCGGATTGTTTCTCTGGAGAAAGAAAATCGCGAGCTGAAGGAAGCGATAGAAGCCAAGAACTGGGCCACTGATGAATTGAACAAAGAACTGGAAGCACTGCAGCAGGAGATCGGAAATTTAAAGCATGACAAAGCTGCTGCTCTCCGGACAGAGGTTCAAGCAATTATCGAAAAAAAGATAGAAATTAATTATCCGTTTGGTGCAAGTAACTTTGTGAACCAGCTGACGGACGATATGTGTGATTTTATCCAACAACGAGAAGCATTACCCTTTTGAAGCAGGTGAGGTAAATGGCAGGACAGAAGCTTGACGAACCTTACACGCGAATTGCGAATGAAATCTTGGAAGAGGTGGCGCGGCGGAAATTTAACGGGACTCAGCACAGCATCTTACTCATCGTCTGGCGTTACACATACGGGTTTAATCGCAAGTCGCATGAGCTGTCCGTCACGTTTCTGGCCGAAGCCATCCAGAGCGATCCAAAGGGGGTTAAGCGGGAACTCAACCGCCTGCTGGAGCGAAAGGTGCTGAAGATCACCAAGGTCGCCCATGGCAATCGTTCACGCATGATTAGCTTCAATAAATACTTTTCGCAGTGGCTTGAGGGGGAGAAGCCTCCCCCTAAAAAAGCTAAATCCTCTGGGGGTCAATCCTCCCCCAGTCTGGGGGCTAATCCTCCCCTTCTAGTGGGGGACAGTTCACCCCCCAAGAAAGAAAGAAAGAAAAATATAAAGAAAGAAGAGATAGATATGAAAATCCCCCCAGGAAAACAGGCATATGCAGATACAGTCTTCCTTACTCCTGAGCAATACGAAAAGCTCTGCGCTGACTTCGGAAAAAAGCGGGTGGATGACACCATCGAAGCTCTGGACGAATGGCAGACGAATAAAAAGCCGAGCCAGCACAAGAAGGATCACAACAAGACGCTGCGCGTTTGGATTAAGAAGGACTTGGAACGCAATCCAATTTCCAAAGCTCAAAAGAAGCAGCAGGAAATGAACATCCTGAACCAGTTCTACGAGGAGGGAGCGGCACGTGAAGCAAACGGAAATGGCGAACTTCTTGGGGATGATCAAAACCGCTTATCCCTTCTTTGAAATCACAGAGCCTGGGATAAAACTTTGGCACTTTATGCTGCAAGACTTGGAATATAAAGAGGCTCAAGGGCGGCTTGCTCGCCATATCCGGTCCAGTAAGTTTGCACCAACTATAGCGGAGCTGCTTGCAGATGATCAGACCTCAGAGCCTTCCTTTTATGAGGTACTACGCCTTGAGGAAGAGGAAGACCAGTTGCTGCTTGACGCATACAGCCAGACGTCGGTAACCATGCCGGACCACATTCTCCAAAAGCGTCAGAAGCTGGACGAGAAACGGAGGCTGAATGTAGATGAGCATTGAGGCGGAGCAGGCGGTCCTCGGGGCGCTTTTAGCTAAGCCGGATCTCATGGACACGTGCTATCTGCAGGGTGAGGATTTCTCTCCTGAAGAAAACCACGGATTGATAATGGACTCCCTGCGGTGGGCCTACGATTACTTTGCTAATAAGCCTAATCCATTCGACCTTGTGCTGTTGGCAGAGCATTGGGGCAGCAAGCTCGCCAAGATCGGCGGAATCAGTTACCTGGTGCAGCTGCAGAAGTCCTTCCCGATGGCCTCCAATTTTGAGCAGTACCAGACTATTGTACGCAAAGCTCATATTGATCGGCAGGCACGAAAGGCTCTCCATACGGCATTGACCCGTGATGACATTAATTTGGCCGATACCCTGGAGGATCTGCAGAAGCTGGCTGACATGCGAGTCGGGCCAGATCGTTCAGGACCAGTTCTGATGGCTGATACACTGGTTGACCATCATAAAGTACTTCGAGACCGCGCGAGTAGAATGGGGCTCACAGGGGCGAAGACAGCCAGCACGGAGCTGGATCAGATGAGCGGCGGTCATCAGAAGGGGGACCTGATCATTATTGCAGCTCGGCCATCCATCGGTAAGACTGCATTCATCGTCAGTGACACCATCCAATCGGCGGGGACGGGGACAACCACAGTAATATTCTCGGCAGAAATGCCTGGCGCTGACGTCACAGAGCGACACATATGCGCTATAGGCGGGATAGACAGCGCCAAGATGAGAACCGGGCGGCTGTCAGAGACGGATTGGGTCAATTACGACAAGGCGCTTGATATGCTGGATAACCTTCCGCTCTACATTGATGACACGCCGGGTATGAGCATTGAGTACATCCGCCGGCAGGTCAAGATACTCAAGAAGAAATTCCCGAGATTGATAGTTTACATTGACTATCTGCAGCTGATCGAGAGCGAAAGAAACTTTCCGCAAAATGTAGACCGCGTGAATTACGTATCGAAGCAACTGAAGCAAATGGCCCGTGTATTTGATATCCCAGTTGTAGCAATCTCTTCGGTCGGCCGGAAATGCGAGGATCGGCAGGATAAGCGGCCGATGATGTCAGATTTAAGGGAATCAGGAAATATCGAATTCGACGCAGATATCATTATTTTCTTATACCGGGATGATTACTACTATCCGGATACCGTCCTGAAAGGTGTTATTGAGCTGATAGTAGCCAAGGGCCGAAAGATCGGCACCCGAACAATCCAGATGCTGTTCAACCGTAAGAATGGCCGGTTCACGGATTTGGATAAAGACGCGCTCTATGAATTGATGAAAAAGGCCAAGGAGAAAGAGCAAGAGCAAAAACGTAGAAGGTGACAGCCATGAAATTGATACAGGATGACGCCCAGTATGATCGGGCACGTGAAGCTCTTCTGAAAATGGCTGCTGAGTTGGATGACCCACTGAGCAGCATGACTGCGGAAGAACGGGAACGGAAAAATTTAATATACGATCGGACAGCGGAATCAATTCGGGAGTATCGGCGCAGTGAAATGGTGGCAGTCTTCCCGGGACTCAAGCGGGTTTATGAAGAGCTTGGATGGCCGTACCGTGATTTCTCACAGGCTCAGCAGCAGAATGTGCCGGAAGTACAGGTGAACAACGAACCTAAGCCGGCGAAAGAAACTGCTCCGGTAGAACCTGTTAAACCAGCGGCCTCTCGCCTCTCCGGATGGCTGGATGATTGAAAGGAGTAAGGTTTCATGAATAACCATTATGAGATCAGAGGAGAAAATACTGCGATCTTCATTAAAGGGAGAGGGCGGGAGATGGAAACCATTATTAGCACAAGCAAACTCCAGTCTGCCATGTCGTTCCCGAACAAATGGTTTGCAGTATGGTGTCCTTTGCGCAAGTCATTCTATGCAACTGGTCACCCTCCGAGAAATGGAGGAACCTCTAAAACAATCTCTTTGCACAGATGGATATTAGGTCTCACTAATCCAAAAGTAGAAGTAGATCATTTTGACAACAACCCTCTCAACAACACGGATGAGAATCTTCGGCCATGTACACGAGCGCAGAACCTTCAAAACAGAACGATCCAAAGAAATAATAGATCTGGCTATAGAGGAGTGAGTTTCCATAAAAGACGAAATAAATGGCAGGCTAATCTACGGATTAACGGTAAATATGCTTACTTAGGTATCTACGACACTAAAGAAAAGGCTGCAGCTGCTGTTGCAGAGGCGAGGAGAATACACATGCCCTTTTCAAAAGAGGCATCGGAGGTGGCACCTTGACTCGGTTCATCGGAATTGACCCAGCAACGCATACAGGGTTTGTAGCCATCGGCAGCAATGGTAGGTTGGCTGGCTGGACAGAATTCGTCGGCAAAGGGGATACAGCTCCGGCCAGGATCAATATGGTGCTTGATGAAGTGTATCGGCATTTGAAGCCTGATGATGACATTTGCATTGAGGGTTTCGCGATGGAGGCAAAGCACGATACCAACAAGGTTTCCAGCGGTTTTAACTGGGCGGCCCGCCTGGCGGTTGATCGAAGGGGCAGCAGCTTTATTGTAGCCACCCCAAACCAGCTGAAAAAATTCGTGAACGTCTCCGAGTGGGAGGGCGTGGCCGGGAGCAAGGTCAGGCTGGAAGGCAAGGCTGTTAAGCGGCTGGTGATGGCCGCGGTGGAATCCCACTGGGGGGATATCCCAAGGACAGAGAACATCGCCGATGCCTATGTATTGGCCCGGATAGCAGAGGCCATCTACAAGGTCAAGCAGGGGCAAGAGCTGGAGGATTACCCCCAATATCAGCAGGAAGTAATCATGGCGATCATTGATCCGGCCTTAATCAAAAAGCTAAAAAAAGAATCTAAAGCGAATAAGCGCCCCAGGAAGCCTGCGGCGGCGACCAGTCACACCCAAATTCCGGGTCAGGGGCTCTTATTTTAAGGAGGCGGCAGCATGAACTGGAAAAAAGCTACGCTCGGCCAGCTCTATGAAATTGCATACAACGACGATGGCGCCTCACCTAGCCACAAACGAGCTGCCATTGAAGAGATCCGCAGGAAAACCCGGCAGAAGCCGAAGGGCAAGATCAATTACAAGGAAAAGAAGGTGTACCCGCGATGAAAACAGTCATTCGCTTCAGGGACGAACAAGGCCGGATCATCGGCACAGTCCCAGGGAGGGAACAAGCTTGAAGCACATCGTCTGCTACAGCGGCGGGGAGACATCGGGCATTGTGGCAGTCGAGGTGGCTGCCAGGTACGGACCGGAGAATGTAATCCTGATCAACCATGATATAAACCCATGGGTAGAGCACTGGGATATCAAACGATTCAAAGCCGAGGTTGCTGACTACCTGGGCATACCCATCACCTACGCCAACATGCAGGGATGGGACCAGAAAGACCAGTTTGACGTTTGCATGGAGGCCAAGGCGTTCAAAGTCGGGATTCATCCCCTCTGCACCAACCGGATCAAGACGGCACCGTTTCACAAATGGCTGGCCGAGACTTATCCAGTGGAGCCGGGCGGCAGCCGGGACGATGTGACGATCTATTACGGGTTTGAAGCTGGGGAGACCGCCCGTGTGGAGCGGCGGCGGAGCATCCTGGGGGCGAAGGGGTATCAGACCTGTTTCCCCCTGGTGGAGTGGCCGGGCCTGATCAACAGCACCCGGGATGTCGGCATAGAGCCCCCGGAGACATATGAGGTCTGGAAACACGCGAACTGTGCCGGATGTCTGCGGGCGGGGCAGCAGCACTGGTATGTGGTGTACTGCCGGAGGCCGGATGTCTGGGCCAAGGCAAAGCATGCAGAAGAAGTGATCGGGTACAGCATCCTGCGGGTCAATAACAAGCCAATGTTTCTGCTGGAGTTGGAGCCGAAATTCGCCGCAATGCAGCGGCTGGGTATCCGAGCAGATGAGAAGACCCCGGCGGCGACATTTTGGGCAGCAGCAAGGAAGCTTCTCGGGGCGCAGCCGGTGGAGGAGAAGGTGGGTTGTAGTTTCTAATTTATTGAGAATCATTCGATGACTGAATTGCTTTAATTTTGGAAGTGTTAATGTAAAGCCATAACTGCTGAGAATTTAATAATAACATCGCGTAAATCAGAGATTTGAGTATCTGAATCTCGCATATTTTCTTTCATCTTACGGTGCTTGGTATCCGAATAAGTGTATCTCTCCCAGTAATCAAAAAGATAGATATTCAAATTACGCCAAGCGCTATTTATAATCTCCCTATCTTCATTTGAGAAGCATTCGGCCATATGATGTGTTGGAATTGGCATCCTGATTTCTCGGTTGAAATATGTGCTTGTACTATATTTTTGATTCAAAATAGCACCTAATTCGCCGGTTATTTCAAATGCGTATTCCCTTAGTTCATGTATGTATTGCTCACGTAAGGCTCTATTGAATTGTGTCTTTTGATCTTCAATTCTAGCTGAAATTCGAAGCGATTCTAATGCTGTATCTGCGCTGTTTTTAGAAGAATCAGCACTTTTAATAGCAGCCTTTGTACTCTCTAATGTGGCTTTATACAAGAGACCACTAAACAAAGCGGAAACAATAACACTTGCACCTGCAATACAAGCACTAACTATCTCTAGCGACATTTGCAACACTCCTAAAATATGTATTTTGTATTCTGCTATACGACAATCTCCAGAGTAAGTTTCAAATATTTATTTAGTTTGGGATTTAACTATCATTTCCCCTATAAAGGAGCTGATAAGCAAAATGAACAGGGAGATTTTATTCCGTGGCAAACGGATTGATAACGGCGAGTGGGTATATGGTTCCCTTATGACGGGCGAGAATCCAAGCATAACTTGGTGGGAACCAATAGGGCAACTTGAAGGTGTTCCATGTTACGAGCTGGATTGTGCAGATGTGGACGCAAATTCAGTCGGCCAATATACCGGACTGAAAGACTGCAAAGCTCGCAAGATTTACGAAAGGGACATCGTCCGTCACGCAGTTGGCTGGGTTGGCAAGGTCCATTACATCGAAGGTGCATTTGAGATCGAGGCCAAACATCAAAGCTGGCCTGCCAATTATGCAAGATGCGGGAAAATTGAAGTGATCGGCAATATAGATGACAGCCCGGAAATGCTCGGGGGAGAGGCGGCAGAGGCATGAAGGCTATAACTATAAAGCAGCCCTGGGCAACGCTGATAGCGCTCGGAGAGAAACATTTAGAAACCCGGAGCTGGCAGACGAAGCATCGCGGTGAGCTAGCGATCCATGCTGGAAAACAGGTAGACGCGGAAGCCTGCGAGATCCCGAAGATTAAGGAGGTGCTGGCCCGGCACGGTTACACTGTCAACAACCTTCCTACCGGGGCTGTAGTGGCAACAACTACTCTTATTGATTGCCATAAGGTGACTCTGATGAAGAAAGGGAAGGCCGTCGTGTCAGGTATCGGATATGTCGAAGGAAATGAATTAGCCTTTGGCTGGTACGACGAAGGCCGTTATGCCTGGCAGTTGGGAGGCATTAAGCAGCTGCCGCAGCCGATCCCGGCAAAAGGGCTGCTGAGCTTGTGGAATTGGGAAGGAGCTAAGGCAAATGTGGATTAAGATATTTTTCGCACTCATAGCTTTCGTAGCACTCATTTTTGCAGCAGAGAACGACTCCAAGATCAACCGGCAGCGCCTGATGCACATGGCATCCATTTCTCTTGCAGCGCTGATCGCGCTGGCCGCGGTGGTGATCTGGGGATGACGGACTATAAGCACGTCGAAAGCAGCCACTGGACGCCGGAGCAGATCGCAGATCACTGCAAGGTTATCGGAGCTGACAAGCCGCAAGCGCGCAGCACGTACAAAGACTACACCATCACAGCTCCGCAGCTGGGCCACAATAACAAGCCCATGCGAAAGGGCGGGGAAAGCTGGTAACAGGATAAGCAGCATGTTTTTATTCCAAATTATATTCCGAGGGGAGCAATTATAAATGGCAGACAAATTTCATTCTCAGGGTGCTGAGGAAACATACGAGCTACTGGCAGACATGATTGATAAGCATCATCCGGACCTACGGCAAACTGAAGTCCTGGTACTCATGAAGCACGGGGGATGGAAGTCGAAGGGCAAGCCAGTGTTCGGGAAATTTAAGGTTTTGGGGGATGACCTCCGCACCACATGGATGAAAGATGCGATTCTTTACCTTAACGCGGATATGTGGGGCATTCTCAGTGAGCCGCAGCGCCGGTATGTCCTGGACCATGCTTTATACGGGCTGGATGTGAAGGTGGATAAGGACGGAGAAACAAAGCTGGCTGAAGACGATCGGCCACTGCTTAAAACCGTATCTCCAGATATTGAAGCCTTCGTAGAGGTTATCAAGCGCCACGGAACCACCACTCAGGAGGTAAAGCGCCTGGCAGCTGCCATTAAGGAGGTCAACCCTGACCAGGTAACGATTGAAGATGTTATCGGAGCCGGCGGCAAGCAGCAGGGCGGAGAGGACCCGAAACCACCGGGCAATGGCCTTACAGTAAAGCGAAACCCTGACGGTTCGGTTGATGTGGATGACCCGAACCAGACCAAACTGGATGACTTCACAGGAGATCCGGATGATAAGAAAGGCCCGCCAATGCCTAACGATGCGGATAGCCTGCCGCTCTAAATAAGCACACTCCCCGGCTTCGGTCGGGGAACTCTTATCACAGACTGAGGTGATACAGTGACACAAATGTCGTTTGAGCTCCCGGAGTTTGACCGGAAAGCAACTCGGGCTGCCGTAGAGGCAGCGCTTGAGAAGTACCGAATATACAAGTCCACGCTATTTGAAAGTAGAGAAGCGAAGACCACAACTGAATGGTCTGCTACTCCCAGAAGTGATACTGGGGTAACGAGCGACCAGACAGGGAACATAGCTGCTTATAATGTCGATGAACCAGCAGCACGGAGAGCATACTGTAAGCGAATCGAAGATGCGGTTAACGCACTTCCTAAACGTGAACGTATATTGATTACGGAGCGTTATCTTAATACAGACTGCGATTTCGATTACCTTGTGTATAACAATGCATTTGATCAGCCGATAGGCGAAACGACATATTACACGCTTAAATGGAAGGCGTTCTATAAGATGGCGCTGAACCTTAATATACAGGTTTTGAAAAAAGAAAAGGGACCAAAAAGAACTGCAGGGAAAGCGAAGTCATAGGACAATCATTTTCGACAGTATGATTAATTGAGGTGATAAGATGAATTCACTGAGTACAGAAGACCTCCCTCCTGTTTTGAAGGTTGAGGATATACAGAAGTTCCTTTCGATAGGCAGGAACCAAGCTTATGATTTGTGTAACTCAGGACAATTTCATGTGGTCAAAATTGGACGATCAATTAAGATACCACGTGATCCGTTTGTGAAATGGTTTCTCGGAGAGAGTACAGAGAAGCAGGGGTAATTAACCCTCTGCTTCTCTTGTTTATTATTAAGCAAAAAATCTTAGTATTGTGTTATTCTGTAAATAATAAATAACAGAGAATGGTGGGCTAAATTTACTATGGCGGATATATGTTTGCTAGATATAGTATTTGATAATTACTGGGAAGGAGTTACTGAAATTTCTTATGAAAGTGGATACTCTTTGTTGGGATATGAAACAGTAATCTGGAGACCTAGTGCCCTCTTTTCAAAGTATTATGATGATGATAGTGTTCAATATCATAAAGGATATCCTATTCTTGATATTCATACGTCTACAAGGCTACAGCGAGATATTGAAAGAAGAAAAAGAGAAATGTTAGCATTGCTTGACAAAGGAAAAAGTATTTTTATTATTGCACCTATACCAAATAGTTGTTATATTCGTTCTTCTGTAAATGAACTATACGAATTTAGAATAATTGATGCTTTACCAGTAGGGGTCGAATTTGAGCATGCGGAAGGATTCAATCTCGAATTTAAGGGGGATGAGTTATTTAAATCTTTTGTTGAAATTAATAAGGACTATATGAAATATTATGCTAACATTCGTTTGCCTGAAGGCAGACCTTTTCTATACATAAAGGACACTGATGCTGTTGTTGGTACATATACAAATTATTCAAATGGTAAGATTGTATTTATCCCAAATATCATAGATTCGTACGGAAGAATGCGTGATCATGACAAGAGTTATGCTGAAAGTATATTTATCGATTCGATTTATCGTATCAATAGTGATCTCAATAAAGATATAGAAGTTGAAGAGCTTCCAGAATGGAGTCGGAATTATTTTTTGCCTAATGAACGTGAAGAATACGCCAGACTCTCCGAAATTCAAAAGCAAATAGACTTATTAAATACCCAAATCGATGAGCAAGTCAAAACAATCAAAGCACTTGAAAAATATAAAGTATTGTTTACTGGCACAGGAAAACCTCTTGAACAAATAGTGAAAGAATTATTAATTGAACTCGGCTTTGAAGTAACTGAAGGCTTGCCTGGTAGAGATGATTTAATTCTAAAATATAACGACAAAGTTGCAGTGGTAGAGGTAAAAGGAGTAGGTAAGAGTGCTGCTGAGAAACATGCAGCTCAGTTAGAAAAGTGGGTAAGTGGATACATAGAAAAGTTTGGGATCAGACCTAAAGGAATACTTATAGTAAATTCTTTCTGTAAGCTACCTTTACTTGAAAGGACAGAGGATACTTTTCCTAATCAAATGCTAGTTTATTCTGAACGGAGAGAACATGCTTTGATAAACACACTTCAATTACTAGGAGCTTACATCGATGTACAGAAAAATCCGGATATCAGAGAACAGGTAATCGAAGAGATATTTAATACAATAGGAAAGCTTGTATCATACACAGACTGGTTGGGATTTATAGAAATAAATGACGAAAAAAATGGGCTTTAAATTGGTGTTAATTCTGGTGCTAAACGTGGAAATATATGCAGGGAGATAAAGAAACGCAAAGGGAACCAAAGACGGATGAACCCAGTTCTGACGCTTATTTAAGCAGATTACAGGGGAGAATGAGGGAGGAGAAAGCAAGGGCGGGGAAACAGGAATAATACCATTGAAGGGGAACGATCATTACAGCAAATTTCTGCTAACGCATCGTGAGCGCGAAGTATTCGAGCTCCTCGTGCAAGACAAAACTACACGGGATATTGCCGGATTGTTATTTATTAGTGAAAAAACGGTCCGCAACCACATCTCCAACGTCATGCAAAAATTAAACGTCAAAGGCCGTTCGCAAGCGGTTGTCGAGCTGATCAAGCTTGGGGAGCTGAAAATATAGCTGGCCTTTCTGCGCTGCAGTGACACGTTTAAGCCTCCTTTTATCCTGCGGATGAGGGGAGGTTTTTTGTTATCCGAAGTAACAAAGCGATGCATCCAAGAGCAGGACGACATCGCTTCTATTCGTATGAATACATACCGCTCACGGGTCGGATGGAGCATGTGAAGCTCTTTATAACCGCCTTCTGCTTCTTGTGGAATATCGTAGTCCTGAATGACCGCCAACGATTGCCCCAATTTCCTCCATAACTTTATGGACGACTGCGTAATCTTCGTCCGCAGCTTCAAAATCGAACATCCAATCCACACCGCCGTCCTTGTCGGCCATAAATCCATCTAGTGTTGTTGTTGCGTGAATGATAACCTTTGCCATAATATTTCCTCCTTTATGCCTATATCATAGTAACCGGGTATTCCTGCAGTCAAACTAACCGGGATACGGTCATAACAAAAAAACCGTCCGCTACGGATCGCCGGTTAGGAAGGTTTTTGATTTATTTTATTGCATGAGCATTTTGAATAATTCAATTTCCGGTTCAAAGTCATAGCTGGGCCCCGACCATATCTACGGTTTTTAAGATCCAGGCTACATATGGGTAGACGGGCAGAATTTACGGGAGGTTATAATTTTTATGCGGCGATTGCTACTCTTTGTCTCGATACAGCCAGTGCAGAAGCAAGCAGCACAATGGCATTCAAATATTGGTGAGTCGTGACTTTTTGAATGCCCCAAAACATGCAATTGGTCTGCGGTTAAATAGGTCTTCATTCGAGAGTTGCAGCGTTCTACACTAGTTCGTTTGTTGTAGAGTTTCTTCCAGCCCCGACTTTCCCGGCAGGCGGTTCTTTTTCATTCGTGGATTCAAGGGAATAATCGCTTGAGCTTTAACGCTTCGAGCAGCTTCGTAGTTTTTCACTTGTCATAATCCGCATCCAACATGAAAAATCGGGTACTTAATTGGTCGACGGTTTACTTTATGAGTGTGGGTCCCTCGTCCCCATCGTTCACATGTGCGGGTGTAACTTTTAGGGCAATCGGAAGTTCACTCTTCGTATCGACGGCCAGATGCAGCTTATAGCCAAACCACTTGACTTTATTGCCAAACGTATCGAGTTTAACTTCCCAGTTGGCATTGCCGGTGAGCTCGCTTTTTCGCTCGGGTTCTTTTTTCTCGTAGGCGTGAATGGCTGCGCTGTCGACATGGTTTCCGTCTATGATTCCAGCTTCTTGACACTGAGCGACGAGATCCTCAAACAAATGCGGGGCAAGGTTTTTGCGAGTCAACTCGGCAAACACACGGCTTAACGTAGAAATCGAAGAGGCGGGGATGTCCAGCCGAAGTCCACACTGGTAACGGAAGCGAAGGTCAAACTCCAGTCTGCGCGCTAGGCCAGTGAAGGTATCGATGTTTTCTAAGGGAGCCGCGAGTAATGTGCGAAGAATAGAGGATGAGCTGGGGTATCAGATTAAAGCTGAAGATATAGCTGCCGTGCCTTCACGGGTAATGCGTCAAGCCTTCTTTTACTGGCCAAGTAAGAGAAGGCTTTTTGTTGTGTGGGATAATCAAATGACCAAGCGATGGCATTCTTTAAAAGGGCGGGATCGTTTGGCCTAGTTTCATGTATTATTTAAAAAAAGTTCAAATCACCACGCTCACGGGCATTTTTCTCAGCTCGGCGTAAGATGACTATTGTTAACAAAAGCATTACTATTATTGAAGTTAACCAGAATAGTAAGCTTGGTAAGGATGACGCTATATCGCCATTAATAAGCAGGCTCCGCATAATAGAGAGTGAGTGTGTTAACGGCAAGATGGCGGAGAGGCATTTAGCCCATAAGGGAAAGACGGTTACTGGAATTCTGACGCCGGATAATAAATGCATAGGTTCATTGAACAGCGAAAAGACAATCGAGGCATCCCGGGAAAACAGGAAAATGACATTCATTAAGCCTCCCCAGGCAGTCGCACCCAGTATCACAATCAAAAAACAAACGGGCAAGTATATTAAATGGGCCAGAGGAATCCCTTTAACAATAACAACGGTCAGAATGGAGAAGCAGAAGAACATCCAGATGTTCTGAATCAGAGATCCAAGCACTCTGCCGTAAATACAGACCAATTTGTTTGCCGGGCTTAAGAAGAGCATCTCCAGCGTTCCGTCTTGACGCTCCTGGCTCATTTGTAACGCGCTTCGGACCAACGTCCAGAAGCATTCGTAACCGAGATAGCCAATAATCAGGAATACCACCAATGATGTTTGCGAACTCAGAAAGGTTGCTATCTTGCTTTGGGCGGAGAATGGTTTGTATATATAATAAGCATTGAAAAAAGAGATGACAGGCCAAATCAATAAGGAAAAATAAGTGAAGCGTGATCTGACGGTATTTTTGCGCTGTTTGATAATCTCGCACTTAAGGAGCCTGAAATAACTATTCAAGATGGCTGGCCTCCATTGCAAGGTGAATAAGGGCATCCTCCAGGGATGGTTCGGACACCGCCATTTGAAGAATTTGAAGATTGTCCCCGATCAGAAGACTAACCAGAGGAATGCTTAAATCGGCCTGTGCCTGTAAAGTGATGATCACCTCAGAATCATTCCTGTCCAAATTCAAATCCGCATTGTGGGGAGCAGCGAATTCCTGCAGCCTCACAAGCGTATCATCCGGTAAGTGAAGCACGGAAATGACAACCTTTATCCCTTTCTGGATCATCCGGGCAATTTGGGAGGGGAGGCCGGAGGCAATGATTTTCCCATTTTCAAGTATGTATACATAATCACACAATTCCTCAACCTCGGCGATATAATGCGAAGTTAAGAGTATGCCTTTGTTTTCATTCTTCACCAGTGACAGAATATATTTGCGCATGTCCCTCGCTATCGAGACATCAAGACCTAATGTGGGCTCATCCAAAAAGATATATTTGGGATTATTGATCAATCCCCGGGCAATTTGCAGGCGCTGCTTCATACCTTTGGAATATTGTTCAACCGGTATATCTTTGACATCGCTTAGACCGACCAAATCAAGAGCCTTTACGGCGTATGCGTTAATTTCCTCCTTCTTCAGATTGTATAATGCCCCGAAATATTCCAGGTTTTCTTTGGCGGTTAAACGCCAATAAATATTGCGTTCGCCGCCTGAGATCATGTTGATAATCTTCTTGATTTCATTAGGATGTTCGACTCCGTTAATCCCGTCTATGCTTATTGAACCTGCAGTGGGTTTGATCAGGCCTGCCAGCATTTTTATTGTAGTTGTTTTTCCGGCACCGTTGACCCCCAGCAGTCCGATGATTTGCCCGGGTTGTATAGAAATATCAATGCCGTTTACGGCATTTACCTTTGTTTGCTTGCGGCGGCGGAAAATCCCGGTATTCTCATTTCGTATAAAGCATTTATGTATATTGACGGCTTCAAGCATGTAACACCTCTTAAATATAGTTTTTTTCCAGCAGCCTTCTTTCGATTTTGGGCAATAAATACAATCCTGCGGTACCGTATACAAGTCCAAGTATGATCGTTTCAATCAAGCTGTTAATATTTGCCGATATGGAACCGCCTAAAGCCAAGTGCCTGAACAGCTTTAACGAAGAAGTAAGAGGCGAGAAATGGGCGATGAATTGCAGACTGCGGGGCAAGTATTCGACAGGAAACGAGACGCCGCTTATAAAATTCATAATAAAAAATAAAGTATTTTGTGTAATATATGTATCCCGAAGGAACAACATTAAGGAAGCCAAGGCGATCCCCATCAAAAAAAAGCTGAGGGTCGAGACGCAAAAAACAATGATGAAATCAAAGATGGAGACATATGTAAAATCTGCTCCCAGTACCATTCCGACAATAATTACTGTAGCAAATTCAACACAGGAGCGAAAAAACTGCTCAAAAAAAGTGCCCAGCAGGTATCCTGACCGGTTTGCCGGCGCCAGCAGAATCGTTTCCAAAGTCCCTTCCCTTAATTCATTCATTAAAGATCTGCCGACATTCATTAGAGTCGAAACTGCAACCGTATAGACTGCGGCACCCAATACCATGTAAGTGAGATAATCCACACTACCGGTATATAGCAGGAATTGCTCATCTACATTGCCTTTAAATAAATATTTGTAGAGAAAAAAAGAAAAAAGCACGGTATAAAACCCTATAAGGATTCTTTCGAGCATAAAAGACCATGGATATGCGCGCCGTACCGACTGGTAATTTTTGATGAAAGTAGCTCTCATGATATTGATCATGCCATCTCGCCTCGAATAGAATGGTGTATCCAGACTCTGTACCAGTAGTTAACAACTAACGACAGGTTAAATACGATATGACTGATCGAACCGATGAATAGCGAAGCAGATTGCCAATAAATCAAACCGCTGATTATACTCATTAGAAATTGCAATAAATAATCCTTAATCTCGAAGCTGTTCTTGGCACGATAATGGAGTATATGTTCCTCGGTGAAGAAAAAGCCGGTCAGAACGACGGCTAATAAGGGGTTGATGACCGGAAGTAAAAGACTGAGAATAAAGCCTTTGAAAAAAAGCTCCTGAAGAATTGCCGAGCCCAGGCTGCTATAGCTTTCCAGGCAGGCGTTCTTGCAGTCCATGGGGGAGAAATAGGTTATAAATTCTCTGTTATATATCGTTGTAAGTTCACGTTTGCGCAAGAGCAGCAAGAGCGTTCCAAGTAATAGGGACACAATGATCCATACCAGTGCATGATTTGTCTTCAGGGCGGAATCCGGATGATATACAAAATAAAATAAAAGATAAGGAAGGAAGTATACCGTCCTTCTTAACCAAACCGCTCCGGGAAACAGCCGGTCTTTGATGAGGTGAGCTGTTCTTACCGTTAAGAGTGTGCATTCCATTCCAATACAAATCAACAGAGTATCTTCGCTGAACTTGAACAAGAGGAGTAATAATAACACCAGCTGCACGGCAACAAAATGGATCCGCTGTATATTACTCACGTTCGACCTCGACTAATTCGTATTTCTCCAAATCTTTAACAAAAGATGCGATATCTTTATGTATTTCTTCCGAGGGCATCTTATACTGATCGGCAATCCGGTGGACAATTGCTTCCAAGCTTGTTGCTCCGTCGATGGAGTCCCACACCAGCTCACCGACTTCGTCAAGCTCAAAGATATGCTGATTTATAGCCAGATACTTAATTTTATTTATGATCCTTAACTGTACAAACATGTTTTGCTTCAATATCATTGGCCATGCTCCAATCTTATTTGTATTGGAATGGAAGGTACAGGGCAAAGGATACACTACACCTTCCACGGTACTACCTGCAGCTTAGCGGTTTTCCATGCCGTTTACTTTAACTGGTTTCAGTTTAGGAGCTTTGTACATACGATCACCTCCTTTCATAAACAGAACGAAAAGTCTTTAGCGTAGGATACCTTCCATCTGCTTGGCTCTGAGCATATTTTGCGATTCTAAATTCAGTTTCTGGCAGTAGCCCAAAACTTCTTTTATGTATTTCTGTACCGTATCCAGACTGTATTCATGGGTTTGTAACCGCAAATATTCCTCGCTGAGGTGTATCTCTTCCCCCAGCTCCCTGCACCGCTCCTCGTATCGGATCAGCTTTCGGAACAGCCATTTGTTCCCCGGATTGGTCTCCCCTTTACCGGCAAGGTATCCCGTCATCACAATATCAATCAAATTCCGCGCCATGAAGAAAGCGGAACCAAAATCCTTGGACAAATAGGCGCCCTGAACGTCCTCAACAATGCCGGTATAGATCTCTGACTGGGTTACTATCTTGTAGTACTTCAAATTTTCAAAGTTTACAGACTGGTAAAGCTCTATGAATTGCTGCTTATTGTGCAGCGGTTTGCCATATTTCAAGCGATGCAACACATCGAATTCTTCTTTGGATAACCTGTCGATGTAATCTGATGTATTAAAGTCCAGATTACTTATTTTTCCGACAAGATCTGTGAATTTGCTGCGGGACCAATACTCAATGTCGAAACGCGATTCACGAATGGTAATATTCCGGATGATACATTCCGCCGTGAGGAGAAAAGAGCCGTCAATTGCAGCCATCGCGCTTCTCAACGTCTCCAGCTCTTCGTCCTTGCACAGAACATAGACATCAATGTCCGACCGGAGGTTTCCGAACCCCTCCAGTAATGATCCCGCAAGATATATGATGGCTGATTCCATGTCTGTCAAATGGAGCAATGATAGCAGCTCGGTTGGATTTTCCAGGAGATGATTTACCCGGTTCATAGAGTTCCCCTTCCGAAAAAAATCAAAAATAGGATAAAACATCCATATAAAATCTTTGTTACGATCTTACACGCCTGCTCATACGAGTGTCAATATAAAAAGTAACCTGTAAATATATGTTTTAAAAAAGTAAAAAAATATTGTGAGTTATTTCATATTCAAATCAAATGTTCAAATACTAGTATCACATATAAATTAATGTTTATATTGTAAAACATATCTAATAACTAAGGAGAAAACGGATTGTTAAATGAAAAGCATGAACTGTTATTAGCGATTATTTCAGAGATGAAATCCGTGGTCGTAGCATTCTCCGGAGGGGTTGACAGCACATTCTTGCTATATGCAGCAATACAAGCCTTGGGACAGGAGCATGTATTGGCTGTTACAGCAGATTCGGAGTCTTACCCGCCAGAGGAAATGGAAGAAGCGAGGCAATTGGCTCGCCGGTTGAATGTGAGGCAAGAAATCATCAACATTTCCGAACTGGAGATCGCCGGGTACAGGGAGAACGATAGGAGCAGATGTTATTTCTGCAAGCATAATCTGTTCTCGCATTTGCAGCCTTTCACTAGGAGCGGTGAGTACAAGGCGATTGCTTACGGTCTTATTGCCGATGATGTGCACGATTACCGGCCTGGAATTCTGGCTGCGAAAGAACTTGGGATCAGAAGCCCCCTGCAGGAAGCGGGCTTCACTAAACAAGAAATAAGGGAGCTTTCACGCCGAAACGGACTTCCTACATGGGACAAGCCTTCTTTTGCATGCCTATCCTCAAGAATTGCCTATGGTGAAGTTATTACAGCGGAGAAACTTACGCGAATCTGGAAAGCTGAGCGCTACATCAAGTCGCTGGGGATCCGCCAGGTCCGGGTAAGGAACCATGGTAATACCGCAAGAATAGAGGTCGAGCCGGAGGATGTGCCTGTCTTGGCCGGAAAGGCAAAGGAAGTATTCGCGGAATTGAGTTCACTTGGCTATATTTACGTAACGCTGGATTTGCGGGGATATCAAAGCGGCAGCATGAACCAGGAGCTGGAGCCGGGAATGGATTGGGAATATGATGCAGTTTGAAGATTACAACTTTGTAAAAGTCGATATCGGCAGGGAAGAACGGACGGGGCATCCGGAAGTGATCTTTGGCGCAGGGAAAACGGTTGACCAGGTTGTACAGATATTCTCCCGCTTGGTTGAAGTGCACAATCGTGCTTTAGTCACCAGAGCCAGTGAAGAAATGGGAGAACAAATTATGAATTGTTATCCTGCTGCCCAGTACGATCCGGTTGCCCGGCTGATCCGGTATGGCAAGCCGCATGTTCCCCTTGAAGGAAAGGTGGTGGTCCTGACTGGGGGAAGCTTGGATATACCGGTAGCTGAAGAAGCAGCCAAAACTGCCGAATGGATGGGCTGCAGGGTTGAACGTATATACGATGTCGGAGTGGCTGGCATCGACAGGCTGCTGGCTTTCCGGCAAACGATTTATGAGGCCCATGTTGTGATTGCGGTCGCCGGAATGGAAGGGGCCTTGCCAAGCGTTGTTGGCGGCATTGTCCGCAGACCGGTAATTGCCGTTCCTACTTCTATAGGATACGGTGCGAATTTTGCCGGAGTCACAACGCTTATGGCTATGATGACTTCCTGCACGGCAGGCATCGTTGTCGTTAATATTGACAATGGATTTGGAGCCGGATTCCACGCTGCTATGATATTGCAGTTGCTAACGGAGAAGGAGGGAACATGAGAACACTTTATTTTGATTGCCATTCGGGTATCTCAGGAGATATGGCCTTGTCCGCTCTCGTCGATCTGGGAGCCGATCCCAACTATATTCAGGCGCAGCTTGCAGCATTGCCGCTTGCCCCCTTTACAATGTCTTTTTTGCAGGTGAACCGCCAGGGAATCACGGCCAAGTGGCTTCAATTAGGATTTGAAGATCACGGACACGGTCACAGCCGATTTAAAGTTCTTTCTGCCCACCATTCACACCGTACAGCCCGCCAAATATTCGAGATCATTGATGAATCGGATTTACCCGTTCGAGTAAAAGAAAGGAGTACGGCCATCTTCGGAGCGATAGCGGAGGCTGAAGGCAAGATCCATGGGGTGGATCCCCAAGATGTCCATTTCCATGAAGTAGGCGCCATGGATTCAATTATCGACGTCATCGGTGTCTGCCTGGCCTTAGAAGATTTAGGCGCAGACAAGTTAATCTTCTCCCCGATCCCCACAGGAAGCGGACAAATCACTATAGCCCATGGACTTTATCCTGTTCCGGCTCCGGCTACTGCTGAACTTTTGCGCGGCATCCCGCTTTCCCCGTTAACAGCTGAAGGTGAGCTGACCACACCAACAGGCGCCGGAATTGCCAAAGTACTGGCAAGCGGCTTTGGGCCGCTTCCTGCCGGGACCCTTGAGCGGATCGGCTATGGTGCAGGGACGAAGGATTTTGCTCATCCCAATGTACTACGGGCATTCCTGATTCATCAGGCTTCTTCAATCGGAACCTTGCAGGAGGTGCATGTCATTGAAGCGCACATTGATGATATGACCGGAGAAATGTTGGGATACGCCATGGAAAGGCTGTTTTCCGCCGGAGCGCTTGATGTTTATTACACCTCTGTCATGATGAAAAAGAACAGACCGGGAATTCTGATAACCGTCATCTGTTTGCCTGCTGAATCCGAGAGCTGCGAGCATGTCCTTCTGACCGAGACTTCAACATTTGGCCTCAGACGAAGTGTGAAGGAACGAAGAATATTGCCCAGAAGGTTCATTGAGGTAGATACGGCTTACGGGGTGGTTCGGGTCAAACAGTCATTTGACGGTGAGCGGATCATCCATCAAACACCAGAGTATGAGGATGCTGCACAAGTATCCAGAGCATCCGGTGTACCTCTGGAGCAGGTCTACCGGGATATCATCAAACAATTAGAATGAATAAATTACGCAATTTCAGCCTCGCCAATCTTGAAGTTAGTATAGAGAACACGTAGAGGGGTGACATGGTTTTGTTTATGGAGCCAAACGTGAAAGTAGCGTGTTGCCGGGGAAATGACCGCATTCATAATTTGCGCAGCGCATTAGCGCATTTAGAGCAACCGTTCGCCGAAGTTAATAATTATATACTGGTCAAGCCCAATTTTTTGTCCATACGGAACAAAGAGGCTTCAACCAATATTATGACCCTGGAGACGATCCTGCAATTCATACGGGAGCGCTATAGCGGAGAGATCGTATTGGCGGAGGGAGCGCATTGCGCAAATGAATGGTTCCAGAGTGCTGAGATCAAAAGGCTGCAGCTTACATACCGCCTGAAATGTTTTTGTATTGATACGGATGAGACCCGCTGGCAAGAGCGTAATTTAGAAGCGACAGACGAAACCGTAAGAATTAGTCAAACGGTGGCCGACTCTGATTTCAGGATATCCTTAGCCATTCCCAAGACACATATGAACAGCGGACTGTCGCTCTCATTGAAAAATATGATGGGGACTGTACACCCTGAAGACAGGGGGCTTTTTCACGGGTTCACACGGGATACCCTGGGGCAGTCCAAACGAAAAATACACGAGCAGGATTCCCGCATCGGAGAATGGTTTGCCAAACTTGTATCATTAAGGAATGTTGCAGCTTCACGGCTGAGCAAGGTTAAGCCCGATGACGAAGTTTTACAAGCTATGCGCCTCCTGAATCGGAATTTTTCTAAACTTGGTTCCATTGTGCCTCCGCATTTAAGCATTATCGATGGTTTTGAAGCAATGGAAGGGGATGGACCATGGCATGGGGGAATCATTCCATTTCATACCTGTATTGCTTCTGCCCATTACCTGGCTGCCGATCTGACTGCTGCATCCCTCATGGGCTTTAAAAGCGACTTTCTCTTCTATCAACAGTATTTAGACATGCCGCTGAGGCAGTTTAACTTAAGGAATATCCAATTGCTCGGGAACATGACCTGGGATAATGCTTATCGCTTTAAGATACCCAGCAATCTGAAAACATATGAACATTCATTTTATCTAAGTTAAGGAGAGGGCTATGACAATCGAGTTCAGTAATGAATCCTTTCCAGGCCTGCTGATTACTTTTTGTGGTGTTGATGGAAGCGGAAAAACAACGATGCTTGATCTTCTGGAGCAGAAGCTGCAAGCAACCCAGTCCTTGCCGGTGTACCGGACCTTCCAGCCGACCAAAAGTGTCAGACAATCGGAGCTGTTCCGGAAATTTGTTGACTCTGACCAGCATGATGGTCTGGAATACCGAAGTCTGAGTTTACTTACTGTCAGTGATCGTGTCCAACACTCGATGCAGGATATTTTCCCGAGGTTAAAAAGAGGGGAAATCGTATTATGTGACCGGTATTTCTTTTCAGCAATCGTTAACCTGAGAGTCAGAGGGTATCCGCATGACCGCTGGATATATGAAATCGCCTCATTTTTGCCCAAACCGGATATCGCCTTTTTTATGGATATTGATTTTGAAGCTACGATTCAAAGGGTTAAAAGCAGACAGGCCGAGAAAGACCGCTGGGTGGATATGGAGTTCCAAAGGAAATTGCACCAAGAATTCAGAGAAATATGCACGGAAAGCAACGGGGTCAGAATTCATACGGATACAGTTCCAGCAGTTACCTTTGAACAGGTCTGGCGTCTGGTAGCTCCTGCTTTAGCAAGAAAAAGAGGTGAGGGGACCATTGACGCCTAAAGTAACGGTCGCAGGTGCCATTAATCTGGAAAGTGTCGATGGCTCTCCGGCGGAGCTTGTCGGCGGGGGTGTCTACGCAGCATGTGCTTCGGCCGGTATTGCCAAAACCAAGCTGATCGGGAGTTTCGGCGGTGATGTTAGCGGGTCCGCTCTCTTTGAGCTAATGTCGCAAATGGACATAGATGCAAGCGAAATCTTCACTTTCAAATCTCACCGGACTTTTAAATGGAGCATTCATTATTCAAGCGACAGGCAGGAAGTCCTTTCCGAAACCCGCGAATATGGGGATTACGAAAGCATGATTCCTGACCCTGCCCCCTTTTCGACCTCTGTGCTTTTACTTGCTTCTGGGCATCCCTTCCATCATCAGGCTGTATTGGACAGATTAATGAAAGAGGAAGAAACCTTTATTATGCTGGATACCAAGGCTGTCCATCTACTGAAACGGAGTGCCGATGTCCAGAGAATCCTGCCCCATTGCCATGTAGTATTTCTAAATGAAGAAGAACTCGTAACATTGATGGACGTTTTTCATTTCCAGAGCGCGGATCAAATATTCGGAAGCTTCGTGAAACTGCAGATGATCATTATCAAGCAAGGGGACCGGGGGGGGACAGCAATTTTACGGCAGGGAAAGAGACTGAACTACAAGGCTGCAATTCCCTATGCCGGCGTTAAAGACTATACAGGAGCCGGAGATTTTTTTGCCGGGACATTGGCCGCTATGATTGCAAACAGAGCCCGCAGCAGCTTATCAGACATTATAAGTGTTGATACGCTGAAGCAGTCGGCTGAAGCAGCCGCCAGGTCCATAGGTTATGTGGGAGCTGCCAAGTGTGTCCAGCTGCTGAATTCCAAGAAAGGGGTATGTTATGAAAAAATTGAAAATTGAAGTAATTGAAAAGCGGGGACCTGCAGGATGCGAAAACAATTATCAAGTCGGACAAACGTGGATTATGGAGGATAACTGTGTCCCTGAGGGTTTCTGTATTGGCGTATTGTCTGCATTGCTTCCCTGGTTTACTTGTGCTTTATATGACGCTTCCATACCATGGTCGAACGACGGCAGCATCGAGGTCTGCTGTACAGATCCGGATCATCCGGTAGTATTTAGAATCAACGAGTACGCAGGAGCATAAAGAAATGCGGATTAAGGCAGTCCTGTTTGATTTCTTTGGCACCCTGGTGGAGTATAAAACAAAAGTTCCTATTGATCATGATGTTTTAAATACCGCGCTGCAAAGGAAGACCAATGAACAGGAATATACTGAAATCTGTAAGAAATGGGAGGCTGCTTTTGAAGCCAGGGTGGGTGAAGCGAAGCACACGCTTCTGGAGTTTTCAATGGCAGAGTTTGCAGAAAGCTTCTTTTCTTCAACAGTTGATCCAACCGGACGGGATTATTTTGTGCAACAGTATATGAATAGTTGGAGGCGGCATGTATTTTTTGATCCCCATGTTCTGAAAGTGCTGCCTGATCTTAAGCATTCTTTCTCTTTGGGGATAATATCGAATACGCATTACTCCGGAATGGTAGAAGATATCCTTGCGGAAGCGGGATTAAGCGTGCTGTTCTCCCTGGTGGTCACTTCGGTTAACACCGGAATAAGGAAGCCGTCTCCGGTTATATTTCAGCATAGTGCGAATATGCTCGGGTTGCAGCCGGAAGAATGCCTATTTGTCGGAGATCATGTAGAAGAGGATTTTTATGGCTCCTTGTCAAGCGGAATGCTGCCGCTGCTGATACAGAAGGAGCCGTTTAACAAGAATACAGTCCCTGCAGAACAGCGATTGACAACGTTCCTTGATCTTGAAGATAAAATATTGGAGGTTCAGAGAGATGTCAAAGCAATTTAACGATATTATTGAGGCAATGAATCATAACGATCTTCCGCCCTACCCATATGCGTATCCGCCGAGATCCACCCACCGCTCCCCGCTAAATCCATTGTCCGAATTTGAAATATGGAAAGAGGAAGACAAATTTACAAATGATATCATTAATTTGTATCTTCACTTTCCTTTTTGCGCGTATAGATGCGGATTCTGCAACTTGTACACCGTAGCGAATAAAAATATAGAATTGCAGGATCGGTATATTAAAGCTCTCTGTAAACAATTAGAATCTTATGACGGTATTATTCAAAAAAGGGAATTGAAAACGATTTTTTTAGGCGGCGGAACTCCGATGCTTATCTCAAAAGAAAATTTCCTGAAAATAATCGACACCCTGAATACTGTTGTGCCTGATTGGAGAAATACAGTTGAAGAATTTTGTATTGAGGCTTCTCCGGATTCTATCGTAGCCGCCAGTAAAACAGGAATGCTTGACACACTGATTAGTAATGGAATTGACCGGATCAATCTGGGGATTCAATCCTTTCAGAAGAATGATATTGCGGAAATGGGACGCGGATATGGAAATGATGTCAATATTCAGGCCATAGAGATTCTGAAGGAGTACGGCGTGGCCAATATCAGTACTGACTTGATTGCCGGATTTAATGGCCAAACCAAGGAAATGTGGCTGCATTCTGTCGAGCAATTAACGAAGCTTGCACCGCAAACCATCAGTATCTACTGCGTGCGGATTCGTCCCGACTCGCAATTTGGCAGAAGCGGGAAATATAATAATTCCTATGATTTTTATTATGACTGGTACGAAGAGGCGCGTGAAATAATGCTGAATGCCGGTTATATCCAGGAAACCAATGTAAGGTTCAAAATTCCGAAAAAGGGAGGGTATATTCAACAGTATTATCAATTCATCTGCAAACCGATTTTGGGGGTCGGTGCCGGAGCCAGAAGTTATACGAGCGTTGCCGACTATATTGTAGGAGGCAGTGCAAAGCCGAATGTTCACGAAATTGAAGAATATATGGACAAGGTGGAAGCCGGTGCACCTTTACTCCGTTCATTATATGCACTGGACGATGAAGAAAGAGCCAGAAGAAAGCTGGTACTGAATCTATACGAGTTCAATGAACGGCAATTCCAAGATGAATTCGGCAGCAGATTCAATTGGATCTACAAAGAGAAATTTGCCTTTTTGATGAATGAAGGGCTTCTTGACCGGGCCGGGGATGTTTATTTTCTGACGAAACAGGGCATCAAGTATAGAGATATTATTTCCTGGAGCTTCTTTAGTGAACGCGTGCGTGAGTTGGATAAGGAGTTCTACAGTGAATTGGTTGCTGTGAAGTAAGATCCTGTGCACAAGCAGATTGGGGGTAAAACAATGACCAATTCCGTGGTTTCGCAACTGGACTGCATACTAATCGTTCCCAGATTTGAAGACCCTTCAATGAAAAAGGAGATCGGGAATAAGGAAATGCTCGGCGTGCAGTATTTGGCCGCTGTCCTGGATACCAGCGACTTCTCTTCCAAACATATTAACGGTTATGCCGAGAAAATGGACAATGATATGCTGGTCCAACTAGCCGTCAAAGACTCTCCGTTGGTTGTCGGTGTCTCATGCCCCAGCCAAAGAAGTTATCCGGTTGCCAAGGATTTCATCCAAAAATTACGTTCTGGGGGATATGCCGGACATATATGCCTGGGCGGGCCGTATTCAAGTGTGGATTACGAGACTGTAATGGAGGAATGTCCCGAACTGGACAGCATCATCATTGGTGAAGGAGAACATGTTCTTGTCCAATTGCTGCAATGCATAAAAACCGGTGATGAAAGTTACAAAGAGCTTCCTGGAGTAGTATCCAGATCAGACGATGGGGACATCACCTGTTTACCTCCTCAGCGAATATCCAATTTAGACGCGCTGCCTTTTCCGAAAAGAGATTTGCGGTTGGTTGAGAACAAGAACATCAGAAAAAAAATGTTCAGGCTGATGGCCAGCAGAGGCTGCTATGGCAGGTGCAGCTTTTGCAGCATTATAAAATTTTACGAACCCCGGTTTCGAATCTACCGCTCACCCCAAAATGTGGTTGATGAGATTGAGTACTTAGTTAACACCTATAATATTTCAACGTTCCGCTTTAATGACGAAATTTTTTACGATTTAAGTAAAAACGGATTACGCTGGATTCATGAATTTGCCCAGGAAATTAAGGACAGAAACATTGCCATCTCCTTCGATATTCAAATGAGGGCGAACGATATCAGCAAGAATGAAGTTATGCTGTTGAAGGAAATAGGGCTGACGCGGATTTCTATTGGTGCAGAATCAGGGATACAGCGCATTCTGGATGAGATGAAGAAAGACGTAAAGGCGGAAACCGTAAAGAATGCAATTGAAGTGATTCAGGAGTGCGGAATAGAAACGATTTTGGGCTGGATCGCAATCATTCCTACTATGAGTTTCGATGAACTGAAAGAGAACTATCGTTTTTTGTTTAATACGAGCTGTTATAGTGAAGCGAATGTATACAACAAACTGAATTTGTACAAGGGATGTTCGTATGAGGAAATACTTGCGCGGCAGGGTCTTATTGTACCGGGAAGTGAAAGCTCTGAGAGACATAACTATACGTACGCAGATCCCAGGGTAGATGTGTTTGCGCAAATGGTTGATTTGGCTAGAGAAGTCTTGCGAGGTTTTTACAAACAAGTAGCCTTCATTGAAGAACGTTCCATTGAGACCGAGGATTACAGATTTTTTAAGCATATCCGGTCCGAAAGTTTGGCGCTCTGGAGAAATATGATTGAACAATTACTTTTGAAGCTGGAGGACACCACAAGCCGCACTACAGATCTGGCTGAGTTCATTCATTTGGAAACCAACAAATTTAATGAGGTACTGACACAACACAATTACATTTTGAGGTGAAAACAGTGATTGAAAAAGTGGCTATTCTGGACTGTGGCGGACAATACACTAAGGTAATCGACAGGAAGGTCCGGGAACTGGGCGTTAAATCCGATATTTATCCAATCAGCGTCGGTATTTCCGAGTTGGCTCCCTACCAGGGCATCATATTATCAGGGGGTCCCGGAAGCGTGTGGAAGAATGAAATTTCATACCATTCCGAACTGTTCGAAATCAACAAGCCGATATTGGGAATATGTTATGGCATGCAATTAATGAATCAGCATTTTGGGGGAGAAGTGAAGCCCGGGATTACAACCGAGTATGGAGAAACGATGATTACCTTTAATGCTGACTGTCCGTTGTTCGGGGGAATATCAAACAATCCGCTTCATGTGTTAATGAGCCATGGGGATTCAGTTACCCGGGTCGCCCCTTCATTTCAAATCGGTGCTGCATCAGAGGATATAGTGGCAACTATCTACAATGCAGAAAAAAGGCTGTATGGGGTACAGTTCCATCCGGAGGTTGACTTAACGGAAAGTGGAACAAATATGCTGAGAAATTTTTTGTATTCCATATGTCAGCTTGAAGGAAATTACAGGCTGGACGACCGGATTCAGGAATCGATTGATCATATCAGACAAACCGTGAAGAATGAAAAGGTTGTGGTGCTGGTCAGCGGCGGTGTTGATTCAGCTGTGAGTGCCGTGCTGCTGATTAAGGCGCTGAGCCCGCAAAAAGTCTATGCGATCCATATCGATCACGGGCTAATGAGAAAAGGTGAAAGTGCAGTCGTGTGTGAAAGCCTGAGACGCATGGGAATTGTTAATCTGGTTAAAGTTGATGCCCGGGAAAAGTTCTTTAACACGGTATTTGACGGTGTAGGCCCGTTGACACAGCTGTATGATCCGGAAGAAGTAAGAAATCTTGTCGGCAATGTTTTTCTTCAAGTGTTGAAAGAGACATCGCAGGAATTTGATTTGGACTTCGACCACATGTACTGGGCTCAAGGCACACTGCGTCCGGACTTAATCGAAAGCGGCAATCCGGGGGTCAGCAGTTACGCTCAAAAAATAAAAACGCATCACAATGATATCGAGCTGATCCGCAAGGCCCGGAATGAGGGCCGGGTGATTGAGACCAACAGTGATTGGCATAAAGATGAGGTCCGGCAAGTGGCCCGTTCACTCGGACTTGACGAAGCAATAGCTTCCAGACAACCTTTTCCCGGCCCCGGCTTAGCTGTTCGTGTGCTATGCGCACCTGAAACAACAAGTCTTAAGGCAGACAGAGAAACTCCGTACGCTGATTATAAATTATTGCAAGTCCCGATAAAAACAGTTGGCGTGCAGGGAGACAGCAGAAGTTACCGCGATCTCGGTCTGTTATTTGGCAAGGGATTTGATGCAAGCTGGAGCGAGCTGTATGAAATGGGGAAGATAATCGTAAACCGCAATCCCGAAATCAATCGAATGGGATATCTGCTCAATAAACAAAACATCGACTATCCTTTTACGATTTCCAAAATGAATATCATTCATGAAAATGTGGACTTGCTGCGGGAATTGGACGCCATTATTACCAAGCGCTTAAATATTCCTGCGCTGAGTCAAAGCTTTGCCGTACTGTTGCCCTTTGGGTCGAAAGCCAAGATGTCCGTAGCCATCCGTACCTTCATTACGAGCGATTTTATGACGGGGCGGCCGGGATTAATCGGTGTTGATTTTGATCATGAACTTTTGCAACAAATCGTAAAGGAAATCGAAACTCAATTTTCAGACACGATTGATTACATTATTTATGACATCACCAGCAAACCGCCTGCGACAGTAGAATGGCAATAACTCAATAATTTGAATGATGTCTTGAGGTGCATCAGCCTTAATACAAGCGGCTTCAGCAAAATATCCAGACTAAAGTCGGTGTGCTTCAAACCACCTCTCCAACGGCATGCAAAAATTAAACGTCAAAGGCCGTTCGCAAGCGGTTGTCGAGCTGATCAAGCTTGGGGAGCTGAAAATATAGCTGGCCTTTCTGCGCTGCAGTGACACGTTTAAGCCTCCTTTTATCCTGCGGATGAGGGGAGGTTTTTTGTTGCCCGGAGAACTGCGGGGAATTTTGAAATCCTTTTTGACTTATGTAGATTTTTGCAAATTCGATATATATGGTAACAAAAAACCGCCTCATACGGCGGGAATTCGTAACTTAACCGGTCCGTCACGCCCTTCCGGTCACGCCGGTTTAGTCCGGTAAGCTGTTACAGTTTCAGTGTAGCGTATGAAATGCGTTCCATAGCAAGCTTTTTACAATACAAAATTTCGGGAAGCGGTGTGGTAAAATAAAACCACTAGATGTCTAATTTCAGGAGGAAGCTGCGCTGATGGCCAATATCAAGGAAATTGCCAGGATCGCCGGTGTTTCCGTCACGACTGTGTCGCGGGTGCTGAATAATCATCCTTATGTGAGTGAACCGAAGAGAGCCGCCGTGCTCCAGACGATAGAGCAGCTAAACTATACACGCAATATGAATGCCGTACATCTGAGTACCGGTCGGACGGGGACGGTTGCGGTGATTTTGCCGTATATCAATCTGTTTTATTTCTCGGTGGTAATGGACGGGCTGGCCCATGAGGCGCTGCTCGCGCAGTACCGGCTAATCCTCTGCCAGAGCAACTATGCTCCTGATGAGGAGCTGAAGGTGCTTGAGATGCTGCGCAACAAAGAGATTGACGGCGTTGTGGTTGTCTCTACAGCACTGCTGCCGGAGGTCATTGAAGAGTATATGGAATACGGGCCGATTGTGACCTGCCAGGATAACGGGGAACGGCAGTTTTCATCTGTTTATATTGAGCATTATGCGGCTTTTCGGCATGGTCTGGAGTATCTGAAAGATAAGGGCTACCGCAAAATCGGCTATTGCGAGGGCCGGCAGAACGGCAGCAGCGCATCCATCCGGCAGACGGCGTTTCACGCTTTTTTGGCTGAGCATCAGCTGCCCTTCCGCCAGGAATGGATGCTGTTCGACTGCATGACAGAGGAGAGCGGGGCGGCAGTTGCCCGCTCGCTGCTTCAGATGGAGGAACGGCCCGAGGTATTCATTGTTACCGGCGACCATGTTGCAGCTGGGCTCATTATCGAAGCGCGCAGGCACGGGCTGCGTATTCCGGAGGATATCGCTGTGCTGGGCTTTGACAATCAGCCGATCGGCCGGCTGCTCGACATCTCCACGATCGACAACCATCTCTACGACATGGGCGCCGCCGCCTTCCGCATCATCCACGGGCAGATCCGCACGGGCAACAGACAGCCTGTATACCGCAAGCTGGATTATGAGATTATTGAGCGGGGGACGGTGTAGGAAGCCGGTGCCGGCCAATATACTCGATATAACATTTCTGTGATGCCGGATCATGGTCCGGCTCCGGTTATTCCGGTAAGGCTTCATACGCTTCACGTTCTTTTCGCCAAAGGCTCAGTCCGCAGCCTATTCTAAGGGTAAAATGCTACAGGCAAAGTGTGAAAGCAGGCATTACGGGATTTCCGGGCAAGCTGATTCCCTCCTCCAACATATCTAGTTGTAAAAAAGACTACTAATTCTGCTATTTTATCCTGAAACGGGAATTTAGGTGGAAAAAGGCTACTTAATTTCAGCGGAAACGTTAGTTTCAGCTGCCATGTGAGGTATTAGTGTACAAAAATCCACTTAGATTGCGCAAGAGCCAGAGTTTGCGGAATTTAGTATGCAAAAATCCACTTAGATTCTGCCTGAGTCAGGACTCAACCGATCCTCGTATGCCATAGGTTTTGAGTAACATTGTGCAGTTTTTATACTACAGCTCCGGCCCTCAAAACCAAAAATCAATAATTCTCCCAGGATTTTTCCACTAATAATTGGGTTATTTGCTGCCGGAAAAAGATGCTATATTCTTTGGGTAAGCGTTTACAATAAACGTTTACTTTGGAGTGTTTACATAAAAAGTGGAGGTGACAGGTGTACCAGGCTCCGGGGGGATTGCAAGACAATGATCATTCATTCATAAGGGAGGATTACGTGTTCATGCCTAAGAATAAATCATCGCTGCCACAAGCATTGCCCAGGCTATTATTACTTGCACTATCCGCATTTCTGCTGCTTGCACTGATAACGCCTAACGTATCCGCGGCAGCTTCCGCCTCCAAGAAACCTAAACCAACCGCCATGCAGACCTACGTGGATGCCATGCAGCCGGGCTGGAATCTCGGCAATACGCTTGATGCTACAGGCCCCGACGAAACCTCCTGGGGCAATCCGAAGGTTACCAGAGAGCTAATCAAGAAAATTGCCGACCAGGGCTATAAAAGCATCCGCATACCCGTAACCTGGGATGTACACATCGGAGCAGCTCCGAACTACACGATCGAGCCCGCTTATCTCGCCAGAGTGCGGCAGGTGGTAGACTGGGCGCTCAGCGAGAAGCTGTATGTCATGATCAATGTCCACCATGATTCATGGATGTGGGTCAGCGGGATGGAGCAGAAGCATGACGAAGTGCTGGCCCGCTATAACGCGGTCTGGAAACAGGTGGCTGCAGTATTCAAGAATTATCCGAACAAGCTGATGTTCGAGAGCATTAACGAACCGAGGTTCACCGACGGCAACACTACGGATGAAGCAAAAGCCACCGCTATGCTGAACGAGCTGAACAAGTCTTTCCACAGCATCGTCAGAAGCTCAGGCGGTAAAAATACAGTCCGGCCGCTGGTCCTTCCGTCACTCGAATCCTCACCTACACAGGAGCGGATGGATGTGCTGTACCAGACGATTACCGGGCTGAAGGACCCAAATCTGATTGCTACTGTGCATTACTACGGCTTCTGGCCGTTCAGTGTTAATATAGCAGGCTACACCAAATTCGATGCCGATACGCAAAATGACATTATCCAGACCTTTGACAAGGTACACGCTACCTTTACCGCCAAAGGAATTGCGGTTATCCTCGGCGAATACGGGCTGCTTGGCTTTGATCAGAGTACGGCTGCGATTGAGCAGGGGGAGAAGCTGAAGTTTTTTGAATTCCTCGGCTATTATCTGAAAGAGAAGCGGATTACCTCGATGCTATGGGACAACGGGCAGCATTTTGGCCGCACGACTTATAAATGGTCTGATCCGCAGCTGTTCACGATGATCAAGACCAGCTGGAGCACACGCTCGGCCACTGCTGAAAGCGATCTCATCCATCTTGAAAAGGGTGCTGCGGTCAAGGACACGGACATCCTGCTCAACTTGAACGGCAATAAGCTGACCTCGCTCAGCGTAGCGGGCAGCAAGCTGAAGCAAGGAAGCGATTATACCCTCAGCGGCAATAAGCTGACAATTAAGGCTGCCAAGCTGGAGAGCCTTACCAAATCAGGCAAGCTGGGTGTGAACGCCATCATTACCGCCAAATTCAACAAAGGTGCTGCCTGGACCTTCAAGCTGACGGTCTATGCCCAGCCTAAGCTCAGCAGCGTCTCCGGTACAACAGCTTCCTTCAAAATCCCGACTGTATTTAACGGAGACAGCCTGGCGACAATGGAAGCCGTGTATGCTGCGGGCGGCAACGCCGGACCGCAGAACTGGACACCTTACAAGGAGTTCGCTTACACGTTCAGCCCTTCCTATAGTACAGGCGAGATCACCCTTACGGAGAATTTCTTCAAGGAAGTCAATGACGGGGAAGTGATCCTGAAATTCCATTTCTGGAGCGGTGAAATTGTCAGCTACAAGCTTACGAAGAGCGGAACCGCGGTTAGCGGTGAAGCGCTCTAGCTTAACTGCCGAACAGCCTTCCTTACCCTGACCGGGTAGGCGGAGGCTTTTTTCGTTGCGGCCGAAGCTCTTCATAAATATCCAAGAAAGATCTGGATATACTACCGGAATCTAAACACGGAAAGGAGTGCCGTTATGATGGAAAGAAATCAGCCGGATGAGCTTTCACTTGAACATATCCTTAAGGAACTCGATCAGTGCGCCGATTTGAACCACCGGAGCTTTCCGGAGCTTGCGGCGGACATCGTTTATTTTCCGCATAGCGTGGACAATACCTTGTTCATCCAGGAGGTTCTGGAGCCCTTTTCCCGGATTCAGCTCCCTGAAATGGACAGAATGCTGCGGCAGTCGCAATTTGTGAGGATGAGCGATCCGAAAACGGCAGTAATTGGTATTCTGGAAGGCAATGTGGCCATTTTTCACCGGGGAAAGGTTTATTTGCTGAATGTCTCCGGACCGGAAGTACGGAATGTGCAATCATCGGAGACAGAGACCGTTATCTCAGGCCCGCATGATGCTTTTGTCGAATCGGCTTTTACGAACCTTTCCCTGATCCGCCGCAGACTCAAAAGCCCGCATCTCAAAATCCGCAAATACGCGGTCGGGGAAATATCCAAAACCGCTGTGTATGTGCTCTATATCCAAGACATTGCCAATATGAAAATGGTTGAGGAGCTGGAGAGGAGAATTCAGAGAATTGAGACAGACGCGCTCAATGATGGGGGCAAGCTGACCCAGTTTATTGAAGACATGCCGAACTCAGTGTTTCCGCAATTTCTCACTACCGAAAGACCCGATGTTGCGGTGTCCAAACTGACTGCCGGGCGGATTATCATGATGATTGATAATAGTCCGACAGCACTTAGCGCACCGGCCTCATTTTTTGAGTTTTTCTCATCCCCTGATGATTATTACCAGCGCTGGGCGCTGGGCACGGCTTTACGGCTGCTGAGATTTATAGCCTTGCTGATTACGATAACCTTTACAGCGATGTATGTTTCTGTGACTACCTTCCATTATGAGATGATCCCGGAGGCGCTGCTAAGAACGCTGGCTGAATCACGGAACAGAGTGCCTTTTCCTCCTGTCTATGAGGCTCTGCTGATGGAAATTATGATTGAGCTGCTGCGTGAGGCAGGAGCCCGGCTTCCCTCCAAAATCGGCCAGACCATCGGCATCGTTGGCGGTATTGTCATTGGACAGGCAGCGGTACAGGCAGGTCTGACCAGTAATGTACTAATAATTGCGGTTGCGTCCTCGGCAATTGCTTCTTTTGTTATTCCCAGCTATATGATGAGCGCATCTATCAGGCTGATCCGTTTTGGAGTAATTATCCTTGCCGGAATTTGGGGCAATATGGGCCTGGTGATTGGAATGGCGCTGATTGTCATTCACCTGTCGGGGCTAACAAGCATGGGAACCTCTTATATCACACCCGTTGCGCCTATGAAGCCCGGAGACTGGAAGGATGTCTTTATACGGGCGCCTTTTTCTATGCTGAGAAGCCGTCCCACCCAGACCCTAACGAATAACAAGATACGTCAAAAAAACAGAGAGTAGGATTGTGCTTATGCAGCAGAAGATCAGCCCCTTCCATATTGCCGTTCTTACCTACATGGTGCAGGCTGGAATCATGCTTTTTACACTGTCGAGGAACCTCGCGGATTATTTCGGAACGAACGGCTGGCTAGTACTGATCCCTTGCTTCCTGCTTTCCTCCTTTAATATCTGGCTGATCTCGCTCGTTTTTCGTCTGGGTGAGGGTCGTTCTGTGTTTGCAATTCTGGAGCAGTCTGTTCCTAAAGTGCTGCTGTACCCTCTATATTTACTGCTGGCGGGTTCATGGCTGATATTCGGCTGCATGATCGGCAAAAAATACGTGCTGGTCTTTCAGATGCTGTCTTTTCCGTCAACCAATCCGATGCTGTTCAAACTGGCTATAGATGTGCTGGCCTTCTTGCTGCTGATCAAGGGGATTCAGGGGATTTCCAAGGCGGCTACACTTTTCTTCTGGATGGCGGCCTGGATGATCCTGCTGCTGGTCTGGTTTATACCCTCCTTCCGCTGGGAGCGGCTCACTCCGTTCCTGCTTAAAGGCGGCCATGATCAGGTGAAGGGGGCGATAGAGGTCTATTCCGCCTTTTTAGGCTATGAGCTGACTCTTTTTCTGTTCCCGCATGTCAAGAAGAACAAAAAGTCCATGCTCGCCATCCAGGCCGGGAATCTTTTTTTAACGCTGAATTATCTTAGCTTATCGCTGATCTGCTATGGCATTTTCAGTCTGAATCAGTTAAAAAAGCTGCTGTATCCCGTGCTTGATCTGCTGGCTTATATACAGTTCCCTTTTATTGAACGACTGGAAAATCTGCTATACGGCTTTTTTCTCTTCCTGATCCTGATCACACTGGTGATGTATTGGTGGGCGGCGGAGATAACGGTGCAGCAGATGCTGCCCAATCTGAATTTGAAAATTCTGCTGCTCCTGCTGCTCTCCATAGCCTACGGCATCTCTTTTATCCCCAAAACACTGGATCAGGTAAACGTCTGGATTACAAATTTAGGTTGCGCTGTTACCGGAATTGCCTTTGGTCTGCCCACGCTGCTGATTATGATTTTACTGTTTCAGAGAAAAGGGGGCGCCACTCATGGGTAAGCTGCGGGTTGTTGCTGTAATCCTGCTGTTGCTGTTGACCGGCTGTAAAAGAGACGAGCGGGTGCTTGAAAAACTGGGCATGGTACAGACATCGAGTTATGATCTGCTAAGCGGCAATAAGCTAAAGATAGTCTCCAGTGTCCCGGTGATAGATCCGGACTCCCAGGTTCGCCGTGAATTGCTGACCGCTGAGAGTGAGAGCATCAAAGAGGCCAGGCTGCAGTTATCCTGGCAAACCGACCTGACTGTAGTCAGCGGGCAGCTCCGGGACACCCTGTTCGGGACAACGCTGGCCCAAGCGGGCATTGGCGACTATATCGACACCCTGCTGCGTGATCCGTCGACAGCGCTGGGAGTCAGAGTAATTGTGGTGGAGGGGGACGCCGGAGAGCTGCTGAGCAAAACATTCAAGCCTCATTCAGATACCGGCCGTTACATCAACCGCATGCTGGAAAAGGAGTCCTTAAGCAACAGTGTTCCGCCTACGACACTCTATGAATTCTCCAGAGACTACAATGACGACGGGATTGACGCAGTAGCTCCGATTGTGAAGGATGCCGGGGATAAAGTAAACATTGCAGGAATTGCGTTATTTCAAAAGGACAAATATGTTTTGAAAATTCCGGTAGAAGACGGGATCATCTTTAGCCTGTTCTATGATGATCTGCAGCAGGGGGAGACGACTATACGTTTAGGAGAACAAACGAATGGGAAGCCGGCCATTGTCATGTTGAGCTCCATATCAAGTAAACGTAAGATTAAGGTGCATCAGCTGGGTGAGCAGCGCTTCAAGGTAGATATTTCTGCTACTGTCCAGGGATCAGTACTTGAATATACCGGAGAAGAAAAGCTAAATGACAGCGGGACACGTTATGAACTGGAGCAGCAAATTGAGAAACACATTACAGCTAAAGCCCAGGCGATGATACGGCAAATGCAGGACAAGCAGGTGGACAGCCTGGGCATCGGACGGTATGTGCGGAACAGCCTGAGTTACAGGGAGTGGACAGGCATGGACTGGAGAGAGGTCTACCCGCAGATTGAGGTGGAGTGCCATGTCAAAGTGACCATTAAAGATTACGGAAAGTATAGCTGAGTGTGTTGCCGGGAAAGCTTGTTTTAGGTTTATAAGGCGATAGTGCAGGGCCGTTGCGGTGTCCGGGCTATCGTCTTATTTGGCGAGAGCGTGATTTAGTATTTAAATTTATAAATATACAAAATGAGACAATGGGTGTAAAATTGCAGTACTTACGCTTACGGGGAAGCATAGAGGCTTCTCTATGCCCTTATGTGAAAATATGCGCAAGCAAATATATTAGAGAGAATTGGAGGCAGGAAGATTGATGAAGAGAAAGAAATGGAAACACCTTATGATGCTGTTTACGCTAACCGCTGCAGTAGGGATGGTTGCGGCGGGCTGCGGCAATAACAATACAGCAAGCGGAAGCAATGCCGGGAATTCGGGTGGAACTGCAGAAACGGCAGCACCGGAGGAAGCGGCGGTTGTAACATTGGGGCTGCTGCCTTCGATTGACGCTATTCCATTCATCATCGCGCATGAGCAGGGCTTCGACAAGGAGCATAACGTTAACCTGGATATCCAGACCTTCAAAAGCGCCAAGGACCGCGATGTGGCGTTCCAGGCTGGCAAGGTAGACGGCATCAGCGCCGATCTGGTGGCGATTTCGATCTATAACGAAGCGGGGCTCGATGTAAAAATCACCAGCACAACCACCGGTGAATTTGACCTGCTGACCGGTAATGACGAGATTAAGGAAGTGAAGGATCTGAAGGGCAAAACCGTTATTTTGTCCAGAAATACCTCCACTCAATATACGGTAGCGATGATGTTGAAGCAGGCGGGACTGACTGAAGCGGATATTACGGTCAGCGAAGTGCCGCAAATTCCGACCCGGCTTGAGCTGCTCAAGAACCATAAGGCTGATGCAGCTGTACTGCCTGAGCCGTTTGTAACGATGGGTGAATCCTCCGGCCTGCGTGTGCTGAGCTCCACTCACTCTGCAGGCGTGAACCCGTTTGTGCTCGCTTTTCCGCAAAGCGTAATTGATGCCAAACCGCAAGCCATCCGTGACATGTATGCCGCTTATGATGATGCTGTAGCGTATATGAAGTCTCACGATCAATCGGAATATATCGATCTTATTATCAAGGAAGTAGGCTACCCGGAAACACTCAAGGATGAAATCGCAGTTCCGGCATACGAGCCGGCAACCCAAGTGGATGTGAAGGAAGTAGAGGCGGCTTTTGCCTGGGCGCGGGAGACAGGCCTGCTGACCAAAGATATTGCCCCTGAAGATGTGATTTCCGATGTCCAGTTTGGAAAATAGCGGACTCTGCATCCGTGACCTGCAGGTCCAGTATAAGGGCGGCCAGGTGGCGCTGGGAGAGGTTAACCTGATGCTGCCCGAGCATGGCATCTATACGATTATCGGGCCTTCCGGCAGCGGTAAATCGACGCTCCTTCGGGCGGTTGCCGGCCTGCTGCCGGGCTACAGCGGAGAGCTGCTGTACAACGGCAAGTCCGTGCATGATAAGGATACGCTGGTCGGGCTTGTCCCGCAGAACTACGGCCTGCTGCCGTGGAAGACGGTCCGGGACAACATCCGGATTGCCATGAAGATCACCGGAACTGCCGCAGCAGACAAGGCAGACCGGGAGAGTCGGATCACCCGCTGGCTTGAGGCGATGGGGATCGCCGGGCTGGAAGGCCGCTATCCGCTGTCACTTAGCGGCGGGCAGCAGCAGCGGGTGGCGATCGCACGGGCCTTTGCGATTTTGCCGCAAATTATGCTGCTGGATGAGCCGTTCTCGGCGCTGGATGCCGTGACGCGCGAGGCGCTGCAGCAGATTTTTCTGGATAACTGGCTGGCTCATCCGGCGACGGCGCTGTTTGTTACCCATGATGTGGACGAGGCGATTTTGCTGGGACAGAAGATTGTTATCCTCCCTGCCGGAACGGGGAAGCAGACGGAGCTTGAGGTGCTCGATAACGCTGCTGTGTTCGGGATGAAGCATGAGGAGAAGCGGGACAGCAACGAGTTTTTTGAGCAGACAAAAGTGATTAGAAAGGTAATGCAGGAGAAATGGTGATGAACAAGCGGATTAACCACGTGCTGCGGCTGTTGTTTGTTTTTGCAGGCATGAATCTGGTCTGGTATATCGTCTATCTGCTGATGAACCATCCGATTCTGCCGTCTCCCGGCTCCGTGTATAAGGCGATGTTCCAGCTGGATGGCCATGAGGTGCTGCTTAATGTCGGGTACAGCCTGCTGCGGATTTTTGAGGGTGTGCTGCTGGCGCTTCTGATCGGCCTGATGATCGGACTGTTAATGGGGCGTTCGCCGCTGTGGAACAAGCTGCTCGATCCGGTCGTCTATCTGGCCTATCCGATTCCGAAGATTGCCCTGCTGCCGGTGGTCATGCTGTTCTTCGGTCTGGGTGAAACCTCCAAGGTGCTGATGATCATGCTGATTCTGCTGTTCCAGATCATCATCTCCGTGCGCGACGGGATTAAGGCAATCCCCGAGACTACATATGATGTGCTGACCAGCATCGGCGCAAGCTCCGTGCAGAAATTCTGGAATGTGACACTGCCCGGTGCGCTGTCGGTCATCCTCAGCACGATCCGGGTGTCGCTCGGCACCGCCATTTCCGTGCTGTTCTTCACCGAAATCTACGGCACGGAGCACGGCATGGGCTTCTTCATAATGGATGCCTGGCTGCGCCTTGATTATCCGGAGATGTACGCGGGCATCATGCTGTTCAGCTTAGTCGGCTTTGTGCTGTTCCTGCTGGTGGATCTGCTGGATTACAGGTTCATGAGATGGCGGCGGTAATAGTAAATGTATTGTGTGAGGTGAGGCGGCCCGGTGACGGGCCGTCTTTTGTGTTGGGGGAGTTCGAAAACAACCAGGTTCCGCTTTAAGTGGCGGATGGGGAGTATGAAGGGCAAAAATGCCTTTGATTCGGTGGAAAGCAGGCGGATTAGCTAAATGAAAGGGAGAAATCCCATTAATGCCGTACGCGGGGAGGCGAAATGGCAGAAATAGAGGGAAACTACAGGAGAATTTCGTTGACTTCCTCTCCTTCAGCTACTACTTGTCCTCGGCGGTAAGCACGGACAACTCGATTACGGCCACAACCGCAGGAAATCTGTCCACAGGCCTGGCGAATCCGTATCTTCAGACCTCGGACTGGGCTGGCAGATGTATCCGAGCGGCCTGCGGGGGGCTCAAAGAAATGCATGGCCGCTACCAAATCCCGCTGTTTATGGTGGAGAACGGGCTTGGTGCTGCCGATGAGCTAGCTGAAGACGGAAGTATTCAGGACGACTACCGGATTGATTATCTGGCACAGCATAACGCCCGATGGCTGAGGCGATCGAGGAAGGTGTGGAGCTGATGAGCTACACGAGTTGGGGCTGCATCGAGCTGATCTCAGCCTCAACCTCAGAGATGCGCAAGCGGTACGGCTATATCTATGTCGACCAGGATGATGAAGGGGGCGGTACGCTGGCCCGGCTGCGTAAGAAAAGCTTTTACTGGTACAAGCAGGTGATCGCCACGAACGGGCCGGAGCTGGAGAATCTATAATTTTTCCAGCGAGTGTCTCCGGACGTAGAGTCCGGGCCGCTCTTTTTTGCATAGAGATATGTATTTACAAGGCTGAGTATCAACCATATTAATTACGGAATGTACGGCACTTTAACCGGTGATGTTGATCATTTTAGCAAATGCACAGGAACCGGGTCGGCTTATGGTTGCTCCTGAAATTTCCTGTCATAAATAAAATATGGAAAAGTTATGTATTTGTATTTATAATTTAGGAGAGTAGCAGCTGGCTAAAATAGTAAAAGTAAGCGTTTGCGGATATTATTGCGCCTATGCTAACAACACTAAGCCTATGCTTCCGAAGCGAGTTTTGTACGAAGAATGCCCAGGAAGTCTATGCTAACAAAACTTTTAGGAGGAGATATTTTGAGTAACGACAGGAAACCCTTTATCGGGCAGGCCGCAAAAGCGGCTTTAATTACTTCGGTGGCGGTCGCGTTAATGCTGCCCGGGGGATTGGCTTCAGCAGCAGCTTCCACTTCCGATACTACGGTACAAGAAGCTCCGGCAAAAGCTGCCCAGACAAATGCCGAGACACCTGATCCGGCAGAGGCCAAGGTTACCCAGGAGCAGGCTGTGGCAAAGCTGAAAGCATTGTTCCCTGTACTGAAAGATGCTACTGTCTCGAACACACAGCTTGGCTCAGGCAACTCCTATCCGATGAATCCGGACCAGCTGGTTTGGAATATCCAGTGGGAATTCCGGACCGGCAGCACATCTTACGGTTTTTCGAGTGAAGTTGATGCCATGACAGGAGACCTGATCTCTACATATCTGTATTCCCCGTTTGTAGGGCAGACGGACAACTTCTATCCGCCAAAGGTATCACGGGCAGAGGCGCTTGCGAAGGCCAAGAGCTTCGTTTCCCAGGCAGCGCCAACGCTGAAGAGCAGCGATCTGCAGCTCGATGAGAATATTACAATGAATGATTCGGCACTTTTTGGTCCTGTACAGTACTCCTTTTATTTCAATATCCTGGTTAACGGAGTTCCTTCATCCAGTGACTCCGTACGGGTTACGGTTGACGGCAGCGGAAATGTCATACAGTTCAGTAAATCGGCCTCCGGCCTGAAATATCCGTCCGCCAAGCCTGCGGTGTCCCAGGAAGAGGCGGAGAAGAAGTTTAAAGAGAGCTTCGATGTTGCGCTATATTACACCCCTGTTTACAAAAAAAATGAGGTGGACAGCTGGGTACTCAGCTGGAGGCCGCAGAATGAAGTCCTGTATCCGATTGATGCCCAGACCGGTAAACGGGTTGACTATGAAGGCAGCGATGTAGCTGCTGCTCCGGTCGTTTATGAGGCCGTACCGGCCGGTAAGGATGTTTTCCAGCCGGTAACCAGCGGCAAGGAGCTTACCGTCGATGAAGCGGTCAAGCAGGTGAAGAAGGTGGCAACCATCCCGGCGAACCGCAAGCTGGTCTGGCAGACGCTCGGTACCAATTACCAGAGCAGCAAGCAGAAGGTATGGTCGCTGGCCTGGAGTGATACTTCCGAAGCCGGTTATGCCGGAATGCCGCAACGCACTTATGCTGAGGTAAACGCAACGACTGGTGAGGTTCTCCAGTTCCAGATTGATCAATATACCTATATGGCGGAAAGCAGCCGGCAGGATACCGCATCCGCTCCAGCCGGAAGCAAGAAGCTGAGCCAGGCGGAAGCCAAGCAGCAGGCCCTGTCGCTGATTAACCGTTTGTATGACCAGGCCAGCAGCAGCCTGAAGCTGGCCGAGCACGGGGGGACCTGGAGCGTTCTGCCGAATGATAAAGGCTTCCGTTTTGAATTCCTCCGCTACTTCGACGGTATTCCGGTAAGTGAGAACACGATTATGGTTACGCTGGACCTTTATGGCAAGCTGCAGTCGTATTCGAACTATGGTGCTGCCAACTTCAGCAAAATCACCAAACAGCCTGCACCGGCAATTACCAAAGCTGAGGCACTGCAGAAATACTTGAGCCTGTACGCCTTGAAGCTGCAGTACAGCACAACGGGAGGCTATTTCAGCACTTCCAGTGGCGGATATACCGATCCTAAGGTGAGACTGGTTTATTCCCCTGCACTGGTTGATACAAGCAAGCCGTATGAAGCGCTGAACGCGCAGACAGGCAACTGGTTCACAATTTACGACTATAATCTGAGCGGACAACGTCCGGCTGCTGCCAGCGCGGTTGATATTAAAGGCCATGCAGCAGAACAACAGCTGACCGAGCTGCTGAAATACGGCGTAATTACGCCGGATGCGGAAGGCAAGGTGGGTCCGGATCAGGTGATCACGGTAGGCGACTGGCTTGACTACATTGCCAAAGCCTCAACACCGTACTACACGCAATATTCTGCAAGTGCAGAAAATAAGGCAGTTGCCGGAGTCAGTCCTGACAGCGCATATTTTGGTGCTGTGAACTATGCCGTCAGCCGCAGCTGGCTGGACAGGGATGCGGTAGTGAAGCCGGAGGAGAGCCTTACCCGTGAGCAGCTTGCTGTGCTGCTGGCTTCATTCCTGAAATACAGCAAGCTTGCCGCCTTCCTGAATAATGACACTACAGTCAGCAGCTTCAGCGACAGTGCAGCCATTACGAATAAAGGCGCTGTAGCCCTTGTTGTACGGCTGGGGCTGCTCCAGGGCGAAAATGGCAAATTCAATCCGCAGCAGCAAGTAACCAAAGCTCAGGCAGCCGCCGTTATTATGAAGCTGGTGGAGCTGCAGGGCAAGACCGATACGGCCATCGGCCAGCAGTATATGTAAGCCATAGCCGGGGGGCCTGCCCCGGCGGCTGAATACAAACCGGCACTTTTCTTCAGGAGAAGCTGCCGGTTTGTTTATTTCAGCAACCAAAAACCGTTCTGAGCGCAGGATAAGCAGCGCATAGAACGGTCTTTTTTAGGGGAAGCGGATTTTTGAAGTTCCAGGTTAGACTCTGCTAAAGCGCCGGGCTCTTGATAATAGTTATGCTGTAATCCTTCGCAGCGACATGGTCTTCAGCCTTAACAGTAAGTGTCAGCACGGTGCTGTCCCCCTGCAGGGAGACGGTTCTTGGCTGTGTATCATCAATCAGGATACCGCTGCAGTAGAGCAGGCCATTCTTATGTGACAGTCCGGCGCGAAGCACTACAGACTGTGTTCCGGATGGCACGCTCAGGATGTAACGGCTCCGGTCTGCTGTGAACGGATGGTCCAGAGTTCCGGCATCAAAGCTCAGGCTGTCCAGCTCTGCCCGTTGATCAAAGCCGGTCATCATCCGCAGCAGGTCGAAGATTCCGTTCATGCCGCCGGGGATGACGAATTTGATTTCCAGCCCTGTGCGATCCTGAACAGCCTCCGCAGAAATCAGGTAGCTCTTTGTATAGAAGGAACGGGGGTTATCCGTCATCAGCGTATCGCTGGCCAGCAGCTGGCCATCTGCATAAATATCAATGGCCTTGCCGTTATTGCCCGAGAAATAAGTGACGGACAGATAGTTGTCCCGCTGCGGCAGAACCCTGATCTGATAGCTGAACCAGCCGTTATTCTCCGCCTGTCTGATGTTATATCCGTCCCACGTGGCGACAGTGGTGTTCTCGCCTTTGATCTGATGCTCCAGCTCATACTGGTCATTGCCGACCGGAAGGCTGTCGATTGTTGCTTCCTGTACGCGCAGGCGCTGCTTGCCCTGAAGGATATGCTCCTGAAGCTCGGCGGAGTCAGCCTCTACCAGCTTCCAGTAGATGCCGTAGCGTTCATCATGCTGCTTATAATGAGGGGTGAACACCAGCCGGCCGTCTTCGTCCGTACCCCGGAGTACGAAGGCCAGCTCCCCTTCCTGTTGAACAAAATGCTGATCAAAATCCTCCAGCCAGCGCTCCGCACTCTGGCCTGCAGGTGTAATGAAATCCTTGACCAGCATGTTGCGGGTCGGTACGCTGACAGCCACACCGGTAGCGGATTCGGCCAGATCTTCTGTGCCGAGTGCGGCACTCAGGACCACCGGGCCGTAGCGGAAAGCCACGACATTCGGGGCATCCGGCAGTGTACGGTAGGACGCCTTCATCGGCAGCCGGAGACGGAGGATATCCCCGTCTGACCAGGCCCGCTCCAGCACGGCGTAGCGGCCGGACAGATCAATGGCCTGCTTCTGCCCGTTAAGCGTCAGCTCCGCCTCGCCTGCCAGCCAGTGGGGCAGGCGAAGATGCAGGGCAACAGGCTGGCCGGCCTCTTTTAGCGTACGAATCCTGAATTCGGCAGTGTCCTCATAGGGGAAATTAGCCGTTTGGGTCAGCTCAATTCCGTATTCCCCGGCAAGTACAGTCGAGCTTACGTACTGGTTCACATGGATGCCGCCGCTGCCATGGAAATACAAGCTGTCGTTCAGCTTGGTGAAGCTCTCCATCCCCGTTCCGGTGCAGCACCAGAAATGATCAAACGGCGAGCTGTACACCTTGAAGTAGCCCGTGGCCATCGGCTGAAAATACATCGTCATCCCGGTATGCGGATTCTGCGATGAAAGGATCGCGTTGATAAAGGTATTTTCATAGAAATCCATATATTTCGCATCACCGGTAATCTTGTATAATTCCCGGCTCAGCTTCAGCATATTGTAGGTGTTGCACGTCTCGGCCGTGAAGTTCGAGCGCTCTGCGTCCAGCATATCCGGATCGCCAAAATGCTCCCATTCGCTGTTGCCGCCCGTTACATAGCTGTGATGGAGAACCACCATATCCCAGAATTGCTGCGCAGCCTCCAGATAGAACCTCTCGCTTTCGCCCAGCACCCGGTACCGGTTCAGCGCCCCGAGGAATTTCGGGATTGTGGTATTGGCGTGCTTACCCTTCAGGATATCCCGGCCTTCATGCACCGGAGTGAACAGGCTCAGCTCGTCGAACATATGGGCAGCCTGCAGATGGTGCTCGTCACCGGAAATTTTGTACAGCTCGTAGAGACAGTCGTTCATCCCCCCGTACTCCACGGACAATACACGCTCCTGAATTTCTGCTGACCAGCCTGTGCTGCGCCGATACACCCAGCTTCCAAGCCGGGTAACCAGAGTGTAAGCCGTATTGCTGCCGGTAGCACGGTATGCCGCAGTCAGCCCTGCAATGATCTTGTGCATGGTGTACCAGGGTACCCAGGCGGGCTGCCTGTTCTCGACATTATCAAACAATTGTTCGGGAAAAGCTGAAAGGTATCCGCTGTCAAACTGGCAGGAAGCAAGCTCTTCCATCAGATACTCCAGCCGCTGGAGCAGGTGTGCGCTGCGGGTGGTTTCATAGGCCTGAGACAGCGCGCTCAGATAATGGCCCAGGGTATGGCCGCGGATTTCGGTGCTTTCCCAGCCGGGATATTTTTCACTCTTGGCAGGCAGTCCGCGGTTTTCGCGGAAGCCGGCGACCAGGCGGTCAAGGTCATAGCTTTTGAGATACAGTACTTCTTTGGAGAAGGCATTGACGAAATAGGGATCGGTTACTGCAATCTGGTCCATTTGGAAGCCGAGCAGCTTGGACCGGCCTTGTGTATGCGAAGCGGTATTGTGAGTGGTCATGTTTATCATCTCCTGCCTCTTGAATTACGGGCCGCCGTTCCGCCAGCGCCTCCGTTCTTGCTCTAACAACAGCTTATATTTTCAAAGGATCCGAGGTAAATAGTGCAACGTTCGAATTTGTGTGAAAAGGTTAGGTGAGCCTGTGGCACGCGGACAACAAATGGTATACATTTTTACGTTATATTTCACTCGTACATAAAAAATAAGGAAGACGGTACGCCGGATTTCGGAGTTCCTGTCAAGGACGGCCCATTGAAGCGCTAAAGCAAATAACCCGGAAACTGCACCTTAGGAGGTGTAGCTTCCGGGTTATTGTTTTAATGAGGGGATGCTTTATTTACCGAGCTGCTTGTCGACTTCCTTAATCGGATTCTCGTCGGTTTTTACTTCTTCAACCTTGCTGCTCAAGAACCAGCCGGTAGCGGCAATGATGATCAGAACAATATAGAAGGTTGTTTTCCACCAGGTGCTGTGGGCGAAGTCTTCGGACAGAACACCCAGGGAAGGGTGAGCCAGTGTGATGACTGCAAGCTTAACCCCTACCCAGCCTACGATGAAGAAAGCGGCGATTTCCAGACCCGGACGGGTATGCAGCAGCTTAACGAAGAAGGATGCCGCAAACCGCATAATAATTAGGCCGATAAATCCGCCGGCAAAGATAACGAGGAACTGACCGCCGTCGAGACCGCCGATTTGGCGGATGCCGCTTGGCGGAAGGGCAACCGCCAGGGCTACTGCAGCCAGAATGGAGTCAACAGCAAATGCGATGTCCGCCACTTCAACCTTCAGTACAGTTAACCAGAAGCCGGCTTTCTTTTTGTCGACAGCTTTCGGGCTTCCGCTTTCCACGGCCTCATCGGTGACCGGCTTTTTGATGAGAAGCTTTCGGAAGATATGATTCGCTGCTATGAATAGCAGGTAAATGGCCCCGATAGCTTGTACTTGCCAGATGTCCACCAGATACGAGATGACAAAAAGTGAAGCGAACCGGAACACAAATGCCCCTGCCAAACCGTAGAACAATGCCTTTTTACGTTCCTCATCAGGAAGGTGTTTAACCATAATTGCCAATACCAGTGCGTTATCTGCGGCCAGCAGCCCTTCCAGTGCAACCAGAACGAGCAACACCCAGCCGTACTCTAATACTAATCCCCAATCCATTGCTGTTTCCCCCTCATTCGGATGTAAATATCTCTTGAAAAGAATACCCACATTACCTGATTTTGATCAAAAAATATATATAAAAAAGACCTTTACCAAACAGATCAGCCTTTGGAATAAAGGTCTAACCTGATTGGTAAAGGTCTCGCCAGCAATAGTTCATTGCCGATAAAGCCGGAGAATATCCGCATATTCTCGTATTGACGACTTTATCTGAAATATAAGCAGTTCAGCGTTAAGGCTGAACCCGTCTTATATTATCCACAGAAACGGGCACGATTTCTCGGTGAAACCGGCAGGATGTTTCTGTTTACGCAGCTACTCCCCTTTACGGGATATATGAAATTTAGGACGTTCGTTTTAGTCATGTGATTAACCTAAAGGTATCATATATGAGCTCCGGAAGATTGTCAATGGTCCTGAGAACAAATATCAACTGCAAAAATAGAGAGAATGGAAACGGAAACATGATAAGTATGAGTCAGTAAATCTAACATGTCTTTTGTCGATACTGCAAACATAAGGAAAATAAGGGCTTTTTGAGCTTGTATGTAATTGACGGTAGGGGGTTGAAAAAATATGATGAGAGTAATTCAAGCGGCCAAGCGAAGGATTGTGTCAGGTAAAATAACACATAGCTTACCACCGCTTCTGCCACTGCCGTACAGTCTGTCATGGAGGTAACACGAGGAAGTTGAGCTTCGTAAAACTAAGCGTATACTTCCGAAGTAAGTTTTACCGAAGCTGAATCACAGGAGTAACGCTAGTAAAACTAAGCGTATGCTTCCGAAGTAAGTTTTACCGAAGCTGAATCACAGGAGTAACGCTAGTAAAACGAAGCGAATGCTTCCGAAGTGAGTTTTACCGAAGCTGATTCACAGAAGTAACGCTAGTAAAACTAAGCGTATGCTTCCGAAGTAAGTTTTACCGAAGCTGAATCACAGGAGTAACGCTAGTAAAACTTTTAGGAGGTGGGAAATGATGCAGCCGTCGTGTATATCAAATGAAGCAGAGGAGGAGATCAGCCGCCACCCTTGCTACAGCGAGGAAGCTCACCGGTTCTATGCCAGAATGCACATCCCGGTTGCGCCCGCCTGCAACATCCAGTGCAACTACTGCAACCGCAAGTTCGACTGTGTCAATGAGAGCAGGCCGGGCGTGGTCAGTGAAGTGCTGACGCCGGAACAGGCGGAACGCAAGGTGAAGGGGGTTGCCGCCCAGCTGATGCAGCTCTCTGTAGTCGGCATAGCCGGACCGGGCGATCCGCTGGCAAATCCGGAGCAGACGTTCGACACCTTTGCAAGGGTGAAACAGCATGTCCCTGATGTCAGTCTCTGCCTTAGCACTAACGGCCTTACGCTTTACCGGCATGTGGATGAAATCCTTGAGCTCGGCATCCGCCATGTCACCATCACGATCAACGCCATTGACCCGGATGTCGGCCGGCACATTTATCCCTGGGTATTTGATGAAGGGATCCGGTACGAAGGAAGGGCAGCGGCGGAGCTGCTGATCAGCCGCCAGCTGGCTGGGCTTGAAATGCTGGCGAAGCTGGGGATTCTCGTTAAAGTCAATTCGATTATGATTCCGGGGGTCAACGATCACCATCTGCCGGACGTGTCCAAAAGAGTAAAAGAGCTCGGGGCCACGCTGCACAATGTAACGCCGCTGATTATCGCTCCGGGAAGCCAGTACGAAGCGGACGGCCGCAAGGCACCCCGTCCGAAGGAACTGCACAATCTGCAGGAGCTGCTGGGGCGTGAAGGAATGAAGGTCATGCGTCACTGCCGGCAATGCCGGGCTGATGCTATCGGGCTGCTCGGCCAGGACCGCAACCAGGACTTTCCGCTGGAGGCGATGGAGGCTGATCCGGTCATTGATCAGGAGGCCCGGACACAGTTCCAGAGTGACCTCGACGCCAAAATCCGCGAGCGGGTCACCGCGAAGCAGGCCAGAGCCAGAGGGCGATGGGAGGATTCACAGAAAACAAGAGTTGCCGTAGCCACCAGAGGCGGCGACAAGGTCAACCAGCATTTCGGCCATGCAACGGAATTCCTCGTGTATGATACCGACGGGGCTGAAGTCAAGCTGGTCGGTGTCCGCAAGATTCAGGCGTATTGCCACGGTAAGGCGGATTGTAACGGCGACAAAGCCGCTACGCTGCAGGAAATTATCTCTATTTTAAGTGACTGCCGCATTCTTCTCTGCTCCGGAATCGGAGACGGCCCGCGGGCCAGCCTGAACAAAGCCGGTGTACTGCCGCTGGTCCGTAAGGGCGGCATACAGGACATGATTCTCGAAAGCGTCAAGTACAGCTCCTATTTTGAAAATATGAATATTTCGAAGGGATGATGAAAAATGAGACAAATAGCTTTCTACGGTAAAGGCGGTATCGGTAAATCGACAACTTCACAAAACACCCTGGCTCAGTTAGCTACAAAGTTCGGACAGCGCATTATGATTGTCGGCTGTGACCCTAAGGCAGACTCCACCCGCCTGATTCTGAACACCAAAGCGCAGCAGACCGTGCTTCATCTGGCCGCTGAGCTCGGCTCCGTGGAGGATCTGGAACTGGATGATGTACTGCAGACCGGCTTCGGCGACATCATCAACGTGGAATGCGGCGGTCCTGAACCGGGTGTAGGCTGTGCAGGACGCGGGATCATCACTGCTATCAACTTCCTGGAGCAGGAAGGCGCTTATACCGATCTGGACTTTGTATCCTATGACGTACTCGGGGACGTTGTGTGCGGGGGCTTCGCAATGCCGATCCGTGAGAACAAGGCGCAGGAAATCTACATCGTCTGTTCCGGCGAAATGATGGCGATGTACGCAGCCAATAACATCGCCCGCGGGATTCTGAAATATGCTACCAGCGGCGGTGTCAGACTGGGCGGCCTGATCTGCAACAGCCGGAACACCGACCGTGAGGATGAGCTGATTACAGAGCTGGCCCGCCGCCTGAATACGCAGATGATTCACTTTGTGCCGCGTGACAATGTCGTTCAGCACGCCGAGCTGCGCCGGATGACTGTTGCCCAGTACAATCCGGAGCACAAGCAGGCCAAGGAATATGAGATTCTGGCCGAGAAAATCCTCAACAACAAAATGCTGACCATCCCTACCCCGATCTCTATGGAAGAGCTGGAGGAGCTGCTGATGGAATTCGGGATCATCGAAGATGAAGAAGCGGCCATTCAGAAGCTGCAGGCTTCCGGACAATAAGTAACAGCGGGCGCCAAGGCGCCCCGCCATGAAAAGGAGGGTCAATAATGGGACTGGATATTGAAGCGAATAAAAAACTCGTGGAAGAAGTGCTGGAGGCTTACCCGAAAAAAGCGAAAAAAGACCGGGAAAAGCATTATCAGATCAATACAGCCGAAGCTCAAACCTGCGGCACCTGTGCCCTGAAATCGAATATCAAGTCCCGTCCCGGTGTCATGACGCCGCGCGGCTGCTCCTATGCGGGCTCGAAGGGCGTGGTGTGGGGCCCGATCAAGGATATGGTCCATATCAGCCATGGCCCCATCGGCTGCGGGCAGTACAGCTGGGGAACCCGGCGCAATTATGCGAACGGGACGCTGGGGATCGATAATTTTACCGCGATGCAGATTACAAGTGATTTTCAGGAGACGGATATCGTCTTCGGCGGTGACAAGAAGCTGGAAGTGATCATGCGGGAGATTACCGAGATGTTCCCGCTGGCCAAAGGGATTTCGGTACAGTCCGAGTGCCCGGTCGGCCTGATCGGTGATGATATTGAAGCGGTGTCCAAGAAGATGTCCAAGGAGCTGGAGATGCCGGTCGTACCTGTCCGGTGTGAGGGCTTCCGCGGCGTCAGCCAATCGCTCGGCCATCATATCGCCAATGATGCGATCCGTGATTTCGTGCTCGGCAAGGCGGACCTGGCCGAAACAGGACCTTATGATGTCAACATCATCGGTGATTACAATATCGGCGGTGATGCCTGGGCTTCGCGTATTCTGCTGGAAGAAATGGGGCTGCGCGTCATCGCCCAATGGTCCGGCGACGGTACGCTGAATGAGCTGGAGATTGCCCACAAAGCGAAGCTGAACCTGATCCACTGCCACCGCTCCATGAACTATATGGTCGAGCATATGGAGAAGGCTTACGGTATTCCCTGGATGGAATACAACTTCTTCGGACCGACCAAAACCTATGAAAGCCTCCGCGCCATCGCCGCATTGTTCGACGAAACGATCCAGGAGAACTGCGAGAAGATGATTGCAAAGCACAAGCCGGCCATGGATGCCATTATCAGTAAATACAAGCCGCGTCTGGAAAATAAAAAAGTGATGCTGATGATCGGCGGTCTGCGTTCCCGCCACACCATCGGCGCATACGAGGATCTCGGAATGGATATTGTGGCCTCCGGTTACGAATTCGCCCATAAGGACGATTACGAGAAGACCTTCCCGATGATGAAGGAAGGCACGATTATTATGGATGATCCTACGGCCTATGAGCTGGAAGAGCTGGCCCAGAAAATGAATGTTGATCTGGTGGGCTCAGGTGTCAAAGAGAAATATGTGTATCACAAAATGGGTGTTCCGTTCCGCCAGATGCATTCATGGGATTACAGCGGCCCTTATCACGGCTTTGACGGCTTTAAGATCTTTGCCAAGGATATGGATATGACGGTCAACAGCCCGGTGTGGAGCCTGATGCAGAAAAAGACAAAAGCCCAAAAGGAGGAAGCGAGCATATGAGCAAGGACAGACTGGACATTCCGGATTACAACTCCCTGTTCTCGGAGCACCGGTTCGTGGAGCAGCGGCTGAACAAGCGGCAGTTTGAAGCACCCTGCAGCGAGCAGGAAACGGCAGAAGCGCTCGCTTACTCCCAATCTGCTGAATATATGGAGAAGAACTTTAACCGTAAAGCGGTGGTCATTAACCCGCACAAGGCCTGCCAGCCGCTCGGTTCTATTATGGCCGCACTCGGTTTTGAGAAGACGCTGCCTTTTGTCCATGGCTCACAAGGTTGCAACTCCTATTTCCGCAGCCATTTAAGCCGCCATTTCAAGGAGCCTACACCGGCCGTATCCTCCTCGATGACTGAGGATGCAGCAGTATTCGGCGGTATGAGCAACCTGATTGACGGCCTGGAAAACAGTATTGCCCTCTATAAGCCGGAGATGGTGGCAATCTGTACGACCTGCATGGCCGAGGTTATCGGTGATGACCTGTCCTCCTTCATCGGCAATGCCCGCAATAAAGGGGTGATATCCGAGGATTTCCCGGTTGCCTTCTGCAACACGCCTAGCTTTGTCGGGTCACATATTACCGGCTATGATGCCATGATGAAGGGGATTCTTAGCTACCTCTATGAACGCTCCGGCTTTGAAGCAGCCCCTGGCAGCGGTGAAGAAACAGGGGAGAAGCTGAACGTCATGCTCGGCTTCGAGCCTTACACGGGGAATTTCGCGGAAATCCGGAAAATTCTTGAGGCATTTGATACGAAATATACATTGCTTGGTGACCACAGCGGCAACTATGATTCGCCGGCTACCGGGGAGTACGAGTACTACTACGGCGGAACCAGACTGGCGGATGTGCCGCTGGCGGCGAATGCGCTCGGCACCCTGTCCCTCCAGAAATATACGCTGAAGAAGACCCAGGACTACATTGCCGATACCTGGAAGCAACAGATTACTGCGCTGTCTACGCCGCTTGGTATCACCGGAACCGACAAGCTGCTGGAGGCGATCAGCGAGCTGACAGGGCTTCCGCTTCCGGCCTCGCTGCTGGAAGAACGCGGCCGCGTGGTGGATGCTCTCACGGACAGCCATCCCTATATTCACGGCAAGCGGGTAGCGCTGGTAGGCGATCCGGATCTGCTGATCGGCTTAATCGGTTTCTGCCTGGAGGTTGGCATGGAGCCGGTGCACATCGTCTGCTCGAACGGAGATGTGGACTTCAATGAAGTGAAGTTCAAGGAGGAGGCGGAGGCACTGCTCGCCTCAAGTCCTTACGGCTCCGAAGCCTCGCTGTATATCGGAAATGACCTGTGGCATATGCGGTCGCTGCTGCTGAATGATCCGGTTGATCTGGCCATCGGCAGCTCGCATCTGAAATTTGCGGCCAAGGATGCGAATGTTCCGCTGATCCGCGTAGGGTTCCCGATCTTTGACCGTCATCACATGCACCGTTATCCGATCCTTGGCTATCAGGGTGCGCTTAATCTGCTCAGTCTGATTGTCAACACCGTGCTCGATGAACTGGACCGCAATAATTCCGGATTCAACTATGACCTGGTGCGGTAAGCGGCATACCTGCATTTTTACACTTTGACAGTATGGATGAGTGATGGAAATTACTGAAACTTTCTGTAAAGATATTTTATGCTTAACATACATCAATTTGAATAAATGGTAATGATTCATCCAGCCCGGCGTTCCCTATATCCCGTTTTTCGCCTATGGTTAACACACGCGAAATCCGGGAACAGGGCAGGCCGGGATTCTTGCTAGTGATATGTATAAGCCGTTACTGCTGCAGGTCAGTATTGCCAGAGTTAGCATCCACCTTTAGCGAAGGAGATGAAAGCCGATGGACCCAGTACGAAAAGTCGATTTTGATTCCGGGGATTGCGGGAGCCAGGCCCCCAAATCCAAGCCGTGTCCGCGGCCGAAGCCCGGTGAAGCAGCCGGAGGCTGCTCCTTCGACGGAGCCCAGATCACACTGCTGCCTATAATGGACGCCGCGCATCTTATTCATGGCCCGATTGCCTGTGCCGGGAACAGCTGGGAGAGCAGAGGTACGCTGTCGAGCGGCCCATCGCTGTCGCAATACGGCTTCGCCACCGATCTGAATGACTCCGACATTATTTTTGGCGGGGAAAAGAAGCTGAAGGAGAGCATCGACTATATTGCCGGGCGTTTTGCGCCTCCGGCAATCTTTGTATATTCAACCTGTGTGACGGCACTGATCGGCGAAGATATGGATGCCGTGTGCAAGGAGGCTGCGGACCGGCTGGGCATACCGGTTGTTCCCGTTAACAGCCCGGGGTTTGTGGGCAGTAAAAACCTGGGCAACCGGCTGGCAGGCGATGCCCTGCTGCAGTATGTTATCGGCACAGGAGAGCCGCAGCCGGAAACTCCGCTTGGTGTCAACCTGATCGGCGAATACAATATCGCGGGTGAAATGTGGGACATTGAGAGGCTGATGAACAGTGCGGGCATTGCTGTTACCTCGCGTATCACAGGCGATGCCAGATACGAGGAGATAACCTGGGCGCACCGCGCCAAGGTTAACATGGTCGTCTGCAGCCGCGCGCTGCTGGGGCTGGCAAGGGAGATGGAGGCCCGGTACGGTATCCCTTATTTTGAAGGCTCCTTCTACGGGGCTAAGGAGACTACCTATTCTCTGCGCCAGATGGCATATCTGATGAATGACCGGGAAATGGAGCGGCGGGTGGACCGTCTGACCGAACGGGAGGAGAACCGTCTGGCCCAGGATCTGCGTCCTTACCGCAAAATTCTGAAGGGGAAAAAAGCGGTGCTGTATACCGGCGGTGTCAAAAGCTGGTCCGTTATATCGGCGCTCAAGGAGCTGGGGGTACAGGTGGTCGGTGTAGGCACGAACAAAAGCACGGAGGATGATGTGCGGCGGATTGCCGACCGGGTCGGAGATGATACCGAATATATACCGGAAGGCGGGGCCAGCAGGATTCTCAAGACGGTGCGGGAACGCAAGGCCGACATTATGATCGCCGGCGGGCGCAACATGTATGTGGCGATGAAGGAACAGATTCCGTTCATCGATATTAACCAGGAAAGACATAAGGCCTATGCCGGCTATGAAGGCCTGCTGCGGCTGGCCAAGGAGCTGACCTATTCACTGGCCAATCCGATCTGGAAGCTCGCGGCCAGCCCCGCCCCCTGGGACAGGGAGGTGCCTTATGACCGTTAACAGACGGAAGAAGCCGGCTTCGGTCAATCCGGTCAAGATCGGCCAGTCGCTGGGGGCCGTGCTTGCCCTGCAGGGCTGCTATCGCGCAATGCCGCTGATACACGGCTCGCAAGGCTGCTCGGCTTTTCCGAAGGCGCTGCTGACCCGGCATTTCCGCGAGCCGATTGCCGTGCAGACCTCGGCGCTGCAGGAGATGGATGTAATCTTCGACGCCAACCGGAATCTGGAGGAGGCGCTGAATATTGTACTGAGTAAGCATCGTCCCGACATTATCGGCATCATCGGAACGGAGCTGACCGATGTGGCGGGTGTTGATTATGCTACGATGCTCAAGAGCTACAAGCGGGAACGGAACCTTCGCGGGGGGCTCGCCTTCTCTGTGGTTCTGCCCGATTTTCGGGGCTCGCTTGAGTCCGGCTTCAGCGCCACGGTGGAGGCGATGATGGACGAAATGATCCAGCAGGTGGGACACCGGGGTTCAAGAACCGTGAACACCCGCCAGATTACGCTGCTTCCGGGATCGTTCCTGACGCCTGCAGATGTGATGGAGCTGAAGGAAATGATCTCTGCCTTCGGGTTCGAGGTGATTGCCGTTCCTGATATTTCGACTTCCCTATCCGGCCATCTGCTGACCGGCTTCTCCCCGCTGACCCGGGGTGGTGTGCCGCTGGACTCCATGCTGCAGAGCCTGCAGTCCGGCTTAACGATTGCAGTCGGCGCCAGCATGGAGCGGCCGGCCAGAAGACTGCATAACGCGCTTGGCACACCCTATAAGGTATTCAGCGGTGCAATGGGCCTGAAGGCCTCGGATGATCTGCTGCATTTCCTGCACCAGATCAGCGGCGAGCCGGTTCCGCTGCGCTACTGCTGGCAGCGGGAGAATCTGCTCGACAGCATGCTTGACGCGCATTTCCAGTTCGCCGGCATGTCCGCTGTTGCGGCGCTTGAGCCGGATCATCTGTATTCCGTGTCCGGCTGGCTGGAGGAGCTGGGTGTAGAGCAGAAGGCGCTAGTTGCTTCTTTTGAAACACCGCTTGTAGACGGCATGGAGCGTGAGGTATGGGTCGGCGACCTGGATGATGCCGAGGTGCTCGGCAAAGGAGCCGACCTGTGGATCAGCAATTCGCACGGAATCAGCGGTGCAGCCCGCATAGAGGCGGCATTTATGCCCGCCGGCTTCCCGGTCTGGAACGAGCTTGGGGCCTATATGTCCGTATCGGTCGGCTACAGGGGAGCAATGGAATGGAGCAACAAGGCAGGGAATTTGTTAATGCAGAGGGAGGCTGGCCACCGTGAAAGTAGCATTCGCCACAGATGATGGAATCCGCGTTAATGCCCACTTCGGGCAGAGTCCGATGTTCGCAATATACAATGTCACCAAGCAGGGAAGTGAGCTTGTTGAGCTGCGCAGACTGCCGGTAGTCCTGAACCAGGATGAAGCCGGCAAAATCGAGAGCCGCCTGGAGGCGGTAGGTGACTGCACGCTGATCTTCATTATGCAGATCGGCGCTTCGGCGGCTGCCCGGGTGACACGGCGCAAGATTATGCCGGTGAAGGTTCCTTTTGGCAGCCCGATCGAGGAGCAGGTCAAGCGGCTGGCCGAGATGCTGCAGGGTAAGCCGCCGATGTGGCTGGCCAAGGTGCTGCGGGCGGAAGAGGAAGGCATAACGGAAGGAGAGGAATCTGATGGAACCCATGGCTAATAAAAGCCCGGCAGTGTTGGAAGGAGCGCTTCAGGAGAATGCGCTCCTGAAGCGCCGCAGCCGGCCGGTCCGTAAGGCCGTGGACCAGGAGACGGCGGAGGCTCTGGTCCGGAGGCTGTGCAGTCTGCTTGACGCGGAAGATTTCTTCGGCCGTTATGCGGCTCTGCAGCCGCGGGAGAAGATTGCACAGCAGTTCCTTGCCTCTGCTGCTGACCAGAGCCAGTCGGAATTCAACTGCGCTGTCTCGCCCAAGGTACGCCAGCAGGTGCCGCTGCTGTTTCAGGCTATGGCCGGAGTGATCGAAGAAAGAAGCGGGACGATGATCCAGAGCACGGCCGAGATTAACGGTGAGGGCTTCGGCCGGGGACTGCTCTACAGCGGCCGGGTCATTCTGGTGCTGAAGAGCCTGCGCGCAGGCTTTCCGTTTCCGTTCACATCAGAGGAGAAGATGCTCCGGTACGGCGCTGAGTGTATTGAGGAAGGGCTGGCTTTTCTGGACAGATACAAGGAAGTGACCGCGCTGCACGGCTTGCTGAGCCTGGAGGGTTAAGGCAGATATAATCATCAGTCACAGGAGGCGACAGGCATGGAGCAGCTTGCCGGAGGAGCAGAGCTAGAACGGTATGCCCGGCAGCTGAAGCTGCTGGGGGAGGACGGACAGCGGGCATTGAAGGAAGCAACGGTCATGGTGGCCGGAATCGGCGGGTTAGGAGGAACGGCTGCGCTGTATCTGGCGGCGGCGGGTGTCGGCAAGCTTATTCTGGCGCACGAAGGTATTATTCTGCCGCCGGATCTCAACCGGCAGATTCTGATGGACAGCGGATCTTTAGGGATGGAGCGGATCGGTACGGCAGCAGCGCAGCTGAAACGTCTTAATCCGCATGTGGAGATCGAGGGCTACAATGCCAGAATTGAATATGAACGGGCGAAGCCGTGGGTGGAGAAGGCGGACATCGTTATTGATGCGCGTTATGATTTTCCTGAGCGGTATGCCTTGAACAGGCTGTGCGTCGATACCGCTACCCCGATGGTAGAGGCGGCAATGTACGGCTTTGAGATTTCACTTACCACGATCTTTCCGGGTCAGACTCCCTGCCTGGAATGCCTGTACCCGGATGTGCAGCCGCAATGGGAACCGTTCGGATTTCCAGTTCTGGGTGCGACCTCTGGAATTGCCGGTTGTCTGGCAGCACTGGAAGCCGTAAAATGGATTACAGGGGTAGGGACAACTTATGCGGGCGTAATGCATCGCTTCAGCTCACTCGACTTCGCCTGTTATAGCGTCACTATTACCCGTAATCCGAATTGCGCTTGCTGCGGAGAAGGAGGTAAACCGTGAAAAGTCTCAAGCTATGTGACACGACACTCAGGGATGGTGAACAGGCGGCTGGAGTATCATTCACGCGGGCGGAAAAGCTGGAAATCGCAAAGTTGCTGTCGGAATGCGGAGTAGAACAGGCAGAGGTAGGTATCCCTGCCATGGGCAGACGGGAACAGGAGGACATCGCGGCTATTGCGGAGCTGGGCTTGCCGATGAAGCTGATGACCTGGAACCGGTCAACCCTTGGCGACATCGACAAGGCGCGGAGCACCGGAGTGAACTGGGCTCATGTATCCATTCCGGTCTCGGACATCCAGCTGCAGGGCAAGCTGGGGCTGACACCGCTTGAAGGGATGAACAAGCTGCTGCGTGCAGCGGAGTACGGGCTCAGGCAGGGCATGACGGTATCGGTCGGCATGGAGGACTCGTCCCGGGCGGATATGAAGTTTCTGGCCCAATTGGTCAACACGCTATACAAGGAAGGCATACGCCGGTTCCGTTATGCGGACACGGTGTCTGCCCATCATCCGGGACAAATGGCAGAACGGATTCAGACGCTGCTTGGCGCGGTTCCGGTTGATGTGGAGCTGGAGGTGCACTGCCACAATGACTTCGGGCTGGCCGTAGCCAACACGCTGAGCGGCATAGCCGCCGGGGCGGTCTGGGCCAGCACCACAGTAGCCGGTATAGGTGAGCGGACCGGCAATGCGGCCATGGAGGAAGTCGCCATGGCCTGGCGGCATTTGTACGGCGGCGAATGCGGCGTGCGGCTGGACCTGCTCAAAGGGCTGGCGGATATGGTCATTGCGGCCTCCGGGCGCAATGTCGGTGATGCCAAGCCGATTGTAGGACAGCTTGCGTTCACGCATGAGTCCGGCATTCATGTGGACGGGCTGATGAAGGAGAAGGCGACGTATCAGACGTTTGATCCGGCCGAGGTCGGCCGGTCCCACCGCTTCGTGCTGGGCAAGCATTCCGGCAGCGGCGGGGTGGCCCATGTGCTGGAGCAGCGCGGTCTTGAGGTCAGCCCGGAGACGGCAGGCCGGCTGCTGGAGCGGGTCCGGGAATACGCCGAGGCCCGCAAGAGCAATGTGCCGGAGGTCATGCTGCTCCAGTGGCTGATGGAGGAGCAGCAGCGGGCACAGAATGCGGTGTGAGCAGGTCTGTGATCCGGCTGTTCCACTAACCTGTATCTGGTAAGGAAGATGAACGGAATAGCCGTAAGTTACGTCCAATCGGCAGCGGCAGTCTCTATTATGGGGCTGCCGCTGTTTTATTTTGCATCAAGGATAATGGGGGTGGGACATAATTCAGGCTGCCGGAGGCCAGGCGCATTTTACTTGCGGAACCGACCGCCGGCAAAGGAAAGCTTGCACCCGTTACGGTAAACCTCTACAATTTGGGCAGGATAAATACAAAGAGCCACACAAGGAGACTGGAGAGCCATGACTAAGAAGACCATATTTTTTGATATTGACGGAACGATTTATGATGAGGATAAGAACGTACCGGCTTCCACCAGGGAGGCCATTGCCGAGCTGCAGCGGCGGGGCCATAATGTCGCAATTGCGACAGGCAGAGGCGCTTATATGTTCAAGGAGCTGCGCGAAGAGCTGGGGATCGATTCCTTTGTCTCGCTTAACGGCCAATATGTGGTCCATGAGGGCAAGGTAATCTACACCAACCGGCTGGAAACCGAAGTGCTGAAGGAGCTAACCCTGTTCGCTGAAAAAAATGACCATCCGGTTGCTTACATTGACGCCACAGATATGAAGGTTAATACAGCCGAGCATGAGAACATTCTGACCAGCATAGGCTCGCTGAAGCTGGCTTTTCCGACGCATGATGCCGAGTATTTTTTGCAGAACGAGATTTATCAGGCAATTATCTTCTGCCCGCAGGAGAACCAGGCGGCGTACGAGGAAGCCTATCCGGATCTTAAATTCGTCCGCTGGCACCCGCTGGGAATGGATGTCCTGCCGGGCAACGGCTCCAAGGCCAATGGCATTGCCCGGATGATCGAAATCCTCGGCGTGGACAAAGAAGATGTGTACGCGTTCGGCGACGGGCTCAATGATGTGGAAATGCTCGGCTACGTGGGGCACGGCATTGCCATGGGCAACGCGGAGGAAGAAGTGAAGGCGGCCGCGTCCTATGTTACGAAGCATGTCAGCGAGGACGGTATTTACGAAGGGCTGAAGATGGTGGGGCTGCTGTAGGGGGCAGAGGGCAGGAGCAGAAGGCGGGAGGCAGAAGGCAGGAGGCAGAAGGCAGAAGGCAGAAGGCAGAAGGCAGAAGGCAGAAGGCAGAAGGCAGAAGGCAGAAGGCAGAAGGCAGAAGGCGGGAGGTTAACATGCTGGCGGGGTGTAGTAGAGTCTTACCGGCCTGGGAGAGGTCCGGTTCTTCAGCTCTGATCCTGGGCAGGCACCGGCTAAAGTTGACTTATGGGTGCTGATGCGGGTTAATGCGAGCTGATGTGGGTTAATGCGAGCTGATGTGGGCTGGTGCGGACTGGTGCGTGCTAATGCGAGCTGATGTGGGCTGGTGCGGACTGGTGCGTGCTGATGCGTGCTGATGCGTGCTAATGCGAGCTGATGTGGGTTAATGCGAGCTGATGCGGACTAATGCAGGCTGTTAACAAATTGGCGTGGTGTGAGCTTAACTGCAGTTTGTACAACTAAAATCGGCCATTCACCGCCAAGTCATCCCTTTAGCTGCATTTTGTGCAATTAATCGGCCGGAAAATCTCAGTTTTGGTCTTATTTTGCAAATATAGTTGTATGGAATACAGCTATGTGGCGCAGATGCAGAGTTTGGCGGCTTTTAAGTGTACCAAATACAGCTATATGGAGAACAGAGGGCTTTCTATTGCATAATGTGCAATAGAAAAGCCTTTTTTTGCGTGGGAAAAGCAATCTATTGTATTTCGTACAGCAGATTTGGAGAAAAGTCCGCAGTTTGGGCTGCCGGGTAATTTTCTATTGCACAAAATGCAGCAGATGCTGCTTTTACAGAAAAATCGGCATGATCCATTGTATAAAGTGCAATCATGATCACGACCAGGCAGCTTACCATGCAGCCGTCAATTACTTATACGGAAAACAAATAGGAGAAGAATGGGAATGGATATAAGCATTAATACAAGCATGAAGCTGCTGATGCCAAGGAGGATTCTGCGGATGATGTTCCTTGGCTTTTGTATGCTGGTTGCCGGCTGTAGCAAGGGCGGGGATAGGGGGAGAATGAGGCTAAAGTGCTTAGCACGGAAGAAATCTCTGCTGTTTTTGCCGGGCAGGTGTTGGAGCTGACTGGTGTGGATGTATCGGAGAAGAATGTATTTCAACAGGAGCTGAACGGGCATACACCGCTTAATTTTCTGCTGGAGCAGTCACTGCTGCTTTTTATATTCATCAAGATGATACTGTGAGGAGCTGGATCAGAAAATTAAGGCGGCAATTTCTGCACAGCTTTAAGCTGTTGGATAGAAGGGGATGATTAAAGTAATTAAAGGTAAAAAATGCTAATAATTATAATAAAAGTATTTACTTTGGCGCGTTGACGTGATACCATTAAACCAATAACTTACAACGGAACTATATAAACCCAAGTTTTTAATGTGATTCTTTTCACTTGAAATATACAGAAAAGAAGGAGGAGTATTAGGTGGCTAAAGTTGTTTTTTTGAAGCCCTATCTGGAGACCGATGCTACTTGGGAAATGATACGAACGAGTAGTTATTTAGGAATATGGTACATTGCATCAAAATTAAAACAAAAAGGTCATTCTGTGTGGTATTTGGATGAAGTAATCCGGAATAATGGAATTAAGCGCACCAGTCTATTTCAAACCGAGTTAGAGGGGGAACAATTTCAAGAGTCTCCGCTGGATATATCCATTCTGGAGTATAGGAAGGAAAAGAATAAATATTTCGAAGCACATACCCCTGAAGAGTTTGTTAATAAATACAGTGCCTTTCAAAATGGGAAAATTCATAGGACTATAGCTAGAACGGGTAATAGTATAGAGGAGACTTTAAGTGAGGTCGGACGGATTTCACCTGATTATGTGGGCATATCCTTAATATCCACTGCGAATCTCAAGGCAGCAATTAAGACAGGTGAAGCTATCCATAATCAATTCCCTAATATAAAGATAATCTATGGCGGGCACCATGTCTCAGCTTTGCCTCATCAGTTTCTCAAGGATAACCCGTGGGTGGATTATATAGTCATAGGAGATGGGATAGAGATTTTTGAGGATATCGTGGAAGGCAGAGTTAAAGATAAGATCATTTACCAGGGTTTTAAGCCAATGAGTAACTTTCCTCTGTTGGATATGGATATTATCAAAGAGACAAAATATCCCGCTGACCAGGAGTATTCTTATCCTTCTTTTGGGCGGAAATCAATAGATTTTATGTTCTCAAAAGGCTGTTTCCGAAAGTGTGAATTTTGCGCTGCCGGGGGGCAAAAAGATAATAAAGTCAGTTTTTTGGATTGGGATTTAATTGATGAACAGCTTAGACTATTCAAGGAAGCAGGCATCAAGGAACTGATAGTTCAGGATGATGCATTTATATTTGGAGGAATAAAAGCATTATCTCGAAAATTGGCTGTTATGAAAAAATATGATTTTTACTGGCAAGACAGCGGAGGTATTGACTTTGAACTTTTGACGGATGATGTTACCAATTTGTTCATCGAATACAATACGACCGGTACTGGACGATTGACGGGAATGTACATCCCTTTTAATCCTAGATTTTGGAATAGGGGTTCGAGTGCGACAGAAACAATGGTCAACAGATATGACAATCATTTCAATAACTTAAAGAGATTACGCGAAGAAGGAAATATCTACGTATTTACGAGTGAAATTGTTGGCGCTCCTCACCAAACAAGACAGACTATAACTCAGGACATTGAGAGTCATAAGCAAATGATCCGGGAAGGTTATCTAGATACAGCCTTAACATTATCTGCAACATTACTTCCAGGCACCCAGTGGTACGACAATTTCGGATCCAGTATTGTTAATAAGAACGACATCCCCGGCTACTCCCTATTTACAACCCACCATAGAACTGAAAACCTTCCTGACCCGCGTATTATTGAAGAACTTTTTGTTTTGAGAACCAAAGAATTGAACAGTATACAGAGCACTTACAACTGGCAAACACCTTTTCCCAATTCAGTATGGACGTATAGCAGCTGATGGCACAGGATTCTTAATAGCTTGGGAGAGGAGCAGTTATGAAAAAAATTATATTAACAGGAATCAGATCGACCGGGATCCCTCACATTGGAAATTATTACGGCTCAATTAAACCCCTTATGAATTTGCAGACGGAGTATCACGTGTTTCAATTAATTGCTGATCTGCATGCGATTCCCCACGTTAGAGACCCATTGATTATGAATGATAACGTCAGAACAATTACAGCCTGTTATCTGGCTTGCGGACTGGATGTGGAACGATCCGTTATATGGAGGCAATCACAAATCCAAGAAATGGCTTGGATTGCTTTGATACTTATGTCATTACTAACAGCGGATGAACTGAATGAGGTAATGGAAATAAGCAATAATGGAAATATGGATCTGGTAAGTTGTCTCTACCCCACTTTAATGGCTGCTGACACCTTGATGATGGGAGCTGATTTGGTATTTGCCGGAAGAGATCATGTCAACGGATTGATGTTAATAAATAAATTATCACAAAAATACAATGCAGTTTACGGAGATATTCTTATTGAACCAGAATCTATTTTCTCGGATTTGAATGAAATGGTACGAGGGCTGGATGGTCGGAAAATGTCAAAATCTTTTAATAATACAATATCCATCATTGAATCTGAAGAAGATCTGTACCGCAAAATAATGGGACTTCAAGGAGTAAGCGAGACGGACTCCTTTGCTACTATCGTTGATTTGTTATCTCATAGCCTTTCTAGTAATGAATTAGAGGCTGTAAAGGAGAAAATTCGTTTAAAGGAGATGAGACTGCCAGAAGCTAAAAACATTTTGTTTGAAAACCTGGAAAAAGAAATTTCGCCTATACGAGATGAATTTTACATTTTATTGAAGCAGCCGGACTATCTGAATCAAGTGCTACTTGATGGTCTGCGGAAGGCGGAAGAACAGGCGGCATTAAGGAAATCAAAAATTTTAGCCAGTGCAGGCTTTCGGTAAGATAAAAGGCTCTGTTTAAATCCAAGAGAGGGAGAATACTCGTGTGGATATGAATGCGTTAACCAAACTACTTACAGAGAAAAAAGCAGACTTTGAAATTTTAAATCACGACAAACCTATCTATACTTTAAGTGATGCCAGCTTATACTTTGATGTTGCTTATGCTGTGCCTAATCTTATCCTCAATACGGACAAAGGGTTCTATTCTTTGCTCATTTCAGGGTCAAGAGGCCGGGCTGATCTGGACAGCTTGAAGGAGATACTCCACTGCAGCTCGGTGACATTGGCAAATAAAAAACAAGTCATGGATCAAACAGGTTATAAACCTGGGGAGCTTCCATTAATTGGCCTGAGTATTCCTTATGTATTTGATCGATTATTGCTACAGCATCCCTTTGTATATGGGGGACTCGGAAATCCCCTCAGCACATTGAAAATCAATCCGTATGATCTCAAAAAATTAATTCAACCGATTGCAGAAATTTAAATCTAGAATCACCAGGGAGTGATTGTTACGAGAAAAACAAGATTGATTTGTTGGAAGCTCATGCTTGTTGTCGGCTTACTCGGTATAGGAGGCTGTTCGGGTAATTCTTCCGATACGTTGGGAGAAAATCATAAAGATCTGAAGAAAGTAGGGATACTACAGATTGTTGAACATCCGTCGTTAAATAATATCAGGGAATCATTTATCAAACAGCTATCGGAAAATGGTTATACAGAAGGTAGTAATCTGGCTATTGATTATCAGAATGCCCAAGGCGATCAAAGTAATTTAAAGACAATTGCCCAGAAGTTTGCAAATGAAAAATATGATCTGATTGTTGCCATTGCAACACCATCTGCCCAGGCCATTGCTGGGGAGACTAAAGAGATTCCGATATTGTTTGCGGCCGTTACGGATCCCGTATCCGCAGGTCTGGTGAATAATCTGGAACATCCGGGCGGGAATATCACCGGTACATCGGATATCATATCAGCTGAGCAAAATTTAAAGCTGGCATTTAAAATCACACCAGATATTAAGAGATTGGGTCTAATCTACAATTCGGGTGAAACCGCCGCTTTGCTGGTCACAAATGAGTTGAAAGACTATTTAAAGACAAGCAGTGAAAAAATTACGCTGATAGAAGCTACGGTAACATCTACTGCGGATGTACCGCAAGCTGTACAGTCTTTAGCGGGAAAAGTGGATGCTATTTTCGCTCCAATTGACAATACCATCGCTTCTTCGATGCCAGTAGTATCCAATATGTGTATTGATGCAAAGATACCTTTATATGTGGGTGCAGATTCTATGGTGAAAGATGGAGGACTGGCTGCCTATGGGGTTAATTATGAGATTTTGGGACAGGAAACTGCCGATATGGCTGCTGAAATTTTAAATGGAAAACAGCCAGGAGATCTGCCTATTAAAGTCATGAAAAGTTTAAATGTATATCTGAACAGTCAGACCGCAACAACACTTGGAATTCAAATTCCTGAAGAAGTTTTAAAAGAAGCATCTGAAGTTTTTGGAAATTGACATGACGGTCAATTTAGTACTTGGGACATTGGAGCTAGGGTTGATTTATGGAGTATTGTCGCTGGGATTATTTATATCATTTCGGATTTTAAATGTGCCTGATTTGACAGTTGATGGAAGTTTCGTGACTGGAGCGGCAGTGTCAGCGGTACTTACTACTTATGGACACGCTTTTTATGCCCTGCCCATGGCCTTTATTTTCGGATGTATCGCAGGGAGCTTCACAGCATTTCTTCATGTGAAGTTGAAAATTGAGTTGCTACTATCCGGGATTCTCGTTATGTCAGCTCTTTATTCCCTAAATATCAAGATATTGTCCGGCAAACCGAATATTCCATTGTTGAATGTAACAAGTATTTTCAATTATTTTAACGGCACACATGCCGCACATACTTCTAAACTGGTTATTTTAGTTCTGATTGCTGCTGTCCTATTAAGATTATTGGGAGTGTTCTTAACAACGAAATTTGGACTCGCAATAAGAGCGACTGGAAACAATGAACAAATGGCCAGAGCCGTTGGTGTGAATACGAATCTTACAAAATGGACAGGTCTCGCCTTGTCAAATGGTTTTGTAGCTTTATCAGGAGCCATTCTGGCTCAGTACCAGTCTTTTGTCGACATTGGAATGGGAGTAGGTGTGATCGTCACAGGCTTAGCCTCTGTAATTATTGGAGAAGTTATCCTTGTTTATCGTTCGCTTTGGGCGAGAATGGCTGCAGTTATTGTGGGATCTATTACCTATAGATTCATCATTGCGTTGGCGCTTCAACTTGGGATGCCACCTACTGATTTGAAATTAATGTCAAGCTTAATTGTAGCGTTGGCCTTATCTCTTCCCGTTTTAAATAAAACAAGAGGCAAAGTGAAAAGAAACAACAATTATTAGGATGGCCTCGAAGAATAGTCGGGAGGAGCACGATGCTTAAAATAGAAAATTTACGAAAAGTGTTCTTCAGCAAAAGTTCGAATGAAAAGGTAGCTCTGGATAATATCAGTTTTTGTTTAAGAAAAGGAGAATTTGTAACTGTTATTGGCGGGAACGGCTCAGGGAAGTCTACTTTATTTAATTGTATTTCCGGATTTGAAACACCCGATGAAGGCAGAATTGTGTTGGATTCAGCAGATATCACATATCATAAGGAATTTAAACGGGCTAAATATTTGGGGAGAGTGTTTCAGGATCCATTGAAGGGCACGGCTTATGAGCTGACCATTGAAGAGAATCTGGCTTTAGCTTACTCCAGAGGTCAGGTAAGAGGACTCACAAAAGCCATCACTAATCGAGATGTCCTATACTTCCGTGAACGATTGTCTTTACTCAATTTGGATTTGGAGAATCGTTTGAGACAAAAGGTAGGACTGCTTTCTGGTGGACAAAGGCAAGCCATCACTCTTTTGATGGCAACCCTCGTTAAACCCAAGCTGCTTCTACTGGATGAACATACAGCTGCGCTCGATCCTTCAACAGCCAGGAAAGTGATGGAGATGACTGCGGAGATAGTGAATAAGGAGCAGATTAGCACGATTATGATCACGCATAATCTCAAGGATGCATTAGAATTCGGGACACGTACTATTATGCTTTCTTCTGGCAACATTATCCTGGATGTAAATGGACAGGAAAGACAAAATACCACCGCTGAACAGTTGTTGTTGAGTTTTGGATACAATCCCAACTAATAAATCTAGATTTGGAGGTTTTATTATGTCTAAAGTTGTTTTATCCAATGGAATTCAAATTAGTTATAACTATGAGTGGACAGAAGATAACCGGGAGACCTTAGTCTTCATGAATGGAACTTTTAATTCAATGAAGGACTGGAATGAAATCGCTAGTGTACTGAAGCAAAACAAACCATACAACATCTTGACTTTTGATATGCGAAATCAGGGCGAATCTACCCGATCCAAGGAAGATTTTTTATACAGTGATTTAGTGAAGGATGTATCTCTTTTCTTTGAGTATTTGAAGCTGGATAATTTCACGGTAATTACTTATTCGAGCTCTTCGACTATGGCGATTGATTATATTTCAGAGAATCCCGGGAAAGTAAAGCGATTGATTCTTGGAGCACCTGTTGTTAATCCTTATGGGAAGTTCAAAAGACAACTAATCTCACAAGCGTCACTAAAAATGTTTGAGTTTGGTGATCTAAAAGATGTCATTACATTATCATTTCCGTTGATGTACAGTAATGCTTTTGTTGAACAGAACCAACACTTATTTGGATTTATAGAGGAGCAATTCCATCAAACTGTAGAAAAAAGTTTGCTTCTCCCCTACATGAAAGCCTGGGACGGGAATGATATGAACATGTCAAAGCTGAAAAGCGTATTGGAATCAGTGAATACGCACTATATACATGGAGAAGAGGATATATTCAATCCGAAAATGTTCTCAATAAAGCTTCAGGAGGAGATTGATGATTTACAGCTCCACATTTTACCGGGGAAAGGCCATGACTTTTTGGCTGAGGACAAGACAACTTATATTCAATTGCTAGAAAGTATCCTGAAATAGGATAAGAGGTATAGATATGTCAGAGCTAGTTCTTCCTTATTGCACTAATGTATTGATTACAGGGGCGACAGGATTTGTGGGGAGACATATTTTGTATGAGCTTGTAAATATATTCACGAAAAATATGTGCCCGGGTAAAATATATGTACTTCTGAGGAGTAAGGCTTCTCATTCTTTCAAGGAAAGAATTGAACATATTCTAAAACATGATTATGCTCCGGAGTATTTTAAGAGCTTTAGTTATGCAGCTATTTTGGAGCGAATTGAGCTTATTGAGGGGAGTTTGAATGATAGTAATTTAGGGATGAAAATGATGAAGGCGATTCCGGAAAATGAGAAGCTATACGTCATCCACAGTGCTGGGTCAGTTAATCTCTTTGATAACAAGAAAGCAGAGGAAGAAGTGAATTATAATAATTGGAACGGTACAAAAAACTTACTAAGTTCACTGAAGGTATTTAATTATAAATTTATTTATATTAGTACAGCATTTTCATGCGGAATTGTTAGCGGGATGGTCGGCGATGATTTCTCTAAATATAAAGAGAAAATATTTCGCAATCCTTATGAGAAGTATAAAAATTTAATAGAAACAATGGTTCAAGAATACTGCGGGCATAATGAGAAGGAATATCAAATTCTTAGGCCAAGTGTTGTATGTGGCCGACTTTTGGACTCCTCATTATATTATACTTCAAAGTTCGATGTGATTTATGGTTGGGCTAAGTTCTTCTGGAGCTTAAAGCAACAGGGAAGTAACGAGCACATCAGGGTACACATGTCGGCAAACTCCAAAATTAATATTGTGCCAGTTGACTTTGTAGCCAAATCAGTTGTTTCTTTATTTGCTGCAAGTCCAAAGCAGGTTAATATTACTTATCCCCAATCCTTAATGAATCGAAGCTTATATGGACAAATGCTTAATGTAATCGAGTATCTTAATTATAGTTTTGTTGATGAGAAGCCAGCAAATCTTAATAAGAGTGAAAAAATATACTATCGTCTGATCGATAAGGTGTACAACCCTTACCTGAATCATTGTGATAATGATTACGATAATGAAACGCTTTTAAAGGCTATAGATCGTGAATTTATGACAACAATTGATTTGAATTCTCTCACCAGGTTTGCGATAAGTAACAATTTTGATGAATTGCAGGTAAATTAAATCTGAGAGGTCGGCGTAGCCATAATTTTCATCCGTCTTGTGATTGTCTTCCCCCGGTATGGTTAAGATATATTGAAATATCACTAACTGAGGCAAACACCGGAGAAGCGGAGGAGAGTCCAAGTGAATCCAAAATGGTGGAAAGAAAGCGTGGCCTACCAGATTTATCCGATCAGCTTCAAGGACAGCAACGGTGACGGGATCGGTGATCTGCGCGGCATTATATCGAAGCTCGATTATCTGCAGGACCTGGGTGTGGATGTCATCTGGGTGTGCCCGATTTACAAGTCGCCGAACCATGACAACGGCTACGATATCAGTGATTACTGCGATATTATGAAGGAATTCGGGACGATGGCTGATTTTGACCTGATGCTGCGGGAGATGCATGCCCGGGGAATGAAGCTGATGATGGATCTGGTGCTGAACCACACGTCCCACCAGCATCCCTGGTTCATCGAATCGCGGAGCTCGAAGGATAATCCGAAACGCGATTACTACATCTGGCGCAAAGGCAAAAACGGCGGTCCCCCGAACAATTGGGAATCCTATTTCAGCGGCTCGGTGTGGGAGCTTGATCCGCAGACGGATGAGTACTACCTGCATCTCTACTCCAAATATCAGCCCGATCTGAACTGGGAAAATCAGGTGGTGATCGACAAGCTGCATGAGATGGTGGAGTGGTGGCTCAAGAAAGGCGTTGACGGCTTCCGGTTCGATGCGATTGCCCATATTATTAAAGCGGAAGGCTATCCGGATGCGGCTAACCCGGGCGGAACGGCGACGGTACGGGCTTATGAGATGTTCTCCAATCTCGCGGATGTGCATACGATGCTGCAGAATCTGCATGACAAGGTCTTGTACTTCTACGATATTATGACTGTCGGGGAGACGTCGGGCCTCGGGCCGGAGCAGGCGCTGGATTATGTCGGGGACGGGCGGCGTGAGCTGAATATGACCTTTCAGTTTGAGCATATGAATCTGGACTGTGCGGCTCCGGGCGGGGGCAAATGGGATACCGTACCCTGGAAGCTCACCGACCTCAAAAAAATCATCAGCAACTGGCAGACGGTTCTGCATAACCGGGGCTGGAACGCCAACTATCTGTGCAATCATGATCAGCCGCGCTCGGTATCCCGTTTCGGGAATGACCTGTTCTACCGGGTGCCGTCAGCCAAAATGCTGGCCACATTCATTCATATGCTGGAGGGCACGCCCTACATTTATCAGGGAGAAGAAATCGGAATGACAAATGTGGCGTTCGAGTTGATTGACGATTACCGGGATGTGGAGACGCTCAATTATTATGAGGAAAAGCGTAACCAGGGCATGCCGGAAGCCCAGATTATGTCCAACATCCACAAAAAAAGCCGGGACAATGCCCGCACCCCGATGCAGTGGGATGATTCCGAGGATGGCGGTTTTACGACAGGCGTTCCGTGGATCAGGGTCAACTCCAATTTCCGGGAGATCAATGCGGCGGCTGCGGTCAAAGACCCGGATTCGATCTATCATTACTACAAGAAGCTGATCCAGCTCCGTAAAAAGCATCCGGTCATCGTCTACGGCGAATATGCCCTGTTGCTTACGGAGCATGAGGAAATTTATGCTTTTACCCGGACGCTTGAGGACCAGCGCCTGCTGATCATCCTGAATTTCTATGAGCATGAGCCGGTGTTCGAGCTGCCTGCGGAGTTCGCGGCCGGCAAACAGGAGCTGCTGATCTCCAACTACCCTCCTTCCAAGGAAGATGATCTGACGCAGCTGAAGCTGCGGCCATATGAAGCAAGGGTCTATCTGGAGCGGCAGCTCCAGGCATAATCAGGAGAGTTGCCAGAGCGCGTGAAATATGGCGGAATGGCGACTCTTTTTTGAGTTTGCTGGGAAAAGGGGGTACAATCGTTACAATATTATACATAGAGAGTGTGCAGGAGGCGTGGGGAGGAGAAGCAGGATGAGTGAATGGTATGAAAAAAGCTTTGGCGAGGACTATTTAATTGTGTACCGGCACAGGGATTTCTGCGGGGCCCGGCATGAGGTGGAGAAGATGATCGGCTGGCTCGGGCTCCCGGAGCGGGCAAAGGTGCTGGATCTGTGCTGCGGTATGGGCCGTCATTCCCTGGCGCTCGCGGAAGCGGGTTTTGCGGTAACTGGCGTTGACCTGTCTGAAGTCCTGCTGCGTGAAGCCCGTGCCCAGGATGGCGCGGAAGCGGTGAGCTGGCTGCGTTCCGATATGCGGGAGCTGCCGCTTGACGGCGGATTTGATGCGGTGGTGAATCTGTTTACTTCCTTTGGGTATTTTGAGGATGACGAAGAGCAGGTGAAGGTGCTGCGCGAGATATACCGGATGCTGAAGCCGGGCGGCAAATTTATAATCGACTTCCTGAATCCGGCCTATGTCATTGCACATCTGGTGCCACATTCCACCCGGAAGGACGGGGATAATCTGATTGATGAATCCCGGCGGATTGAAGACGGTTATGTCAAAAAAGAGATCATCCTCACCTCCAAGGGGAATGATACACCGCGCAAATACCATGAGCGGGTGAAGCTCTACCCGCTGGAGACGTTCAAGCAGCTGATTGCCGCCGCCGGCCTGCAGCTTGAAGCCGTTCACGGCAGCTATGATGAAGAGGAATACGATGAGGAGCATTCCAAACGGATGATCTTCGTTGGTGTGCGTCCTTAGATGGTTTCAGGCAGAAGACTTCCTAGAGGCGGTGACGGCATCATGCGTAAGGCGGAAATAAAAGCCTGGGAGGACGGTATCCTGCAGGTGAGCGTGCCGATGGACCCGCCGCTGCGCTGGGTCAACAGCTATATTGCGGCTGAGCCGGGGGGCGGCATCACAGTCATTGACCCCGGCCCGCACACGGCGGAGGCAGAGCTTGCCTGGCAGGGCGTGCTGGATGAGCTGGATCTCTCCTGGGATCATGTCCGGCAGATCGTAGTGACCCATCACCATCCCGACCATTACGGGCTGTCGGGCTGGATGCAGGCCCGCAGCGGCAGTAAGGTCTGGATGTCGGAGCGGGCCCACGCCGAGGCCCGTATGTCCTGGGGCGCGGAGGCGACGCTGAACGGGTCGCTGCCGCTGCTGTTCCTCCGGCACGGCATGCCGGAGGAGCTGGTCCAGGGGGTCAGGGAGCATCTGGAGAGCTTCCTGACCCAGGTCACTCCGCAGGCGGAGGTCAGCTATATCGACGCTGCGGTGCCACTCCTGCTGGGCGGCCGGGAGTGGACGCCCGTGCTGACCGGCGGGCATGCGCCGGGCCATGTGTCTTTGTATGAGGCCGGCAGCGGGCTCATGTTCTGCGGCGATGCTGTCCTGCCGCAGATCTCGCCCAATGTCGGCCTGCAGCCCGGCAGCGATCCGCAGCCGCTGCAGACGTTTTTGGAGGGGCTGCGTGTGCTGCGCAGCCTGCCTGTGCGCCGTGCGTTCCCGGGGCACCGGGAACCGTTCACGGCGTGGGCGGAGCGGGCGGACAGCCTGCTCCGGCACCATGAGGAGCGGCTGGACACCGCCGCTCAGCTGCTGGCCGGCGGACCGCAGAGCGGGTTCGCCGTGTGCGAAGCGCTGTTCCGCGGCCGCGTGAACAGCGCACATCAGCTGCGCTTCGCCATGAGCGAAGCGCTCGCGCACCTGGCGGAGCTGGTGCGCCGCGGCCGGGCGGCTACGCTCACGGCAGAGCCGGCCGGGCCGCTGCTGTTCGCGGCGGCAGGCGGGCAGTGATTATGCCGGCTGGCTAAGGGTACGGGCGGCCCAGCCGGGCTTGCCCTATGCCCGGCGCCTCGCCTGGCAGCGCGAGCAGTGCGGGCGCAGCCCCGGGCACAGCGGCGCGTGCAGTGCAGGTGCAGCGCCAGGTGAAGCGGCGCAGCTGAAACAGCCAGATCACGAACAACCTGGCGGGAAATTCCCGCTGGTTCGTGATCTGGCTGTCTTGTTTGGCGACAAACGGCAACTTAGCTGCACTTTGTGCACTTATTATGGCTAGAATTTGTTCAATTTCAGCTATAGCTGTATTCTGTGCAACTAAAAGTGAAGGATAAGGCCAAATAGGCTAAAAAGTGGATTTTTAAGTGTACCGAATACAACTATATCTGGATAATGGCCTTTTTTGGTTCTTTTGGTTGTACAAACTGCAGTTAAAGTATGTATAAGTTCCGGAAAGTGAGCTTGACTCGAACTTCAATATAGGTAATCAGCCTTTACTCTGAGTCCATCTGTAATAAACTCAAGAGATCATCGAAGATTCCAGGTGTCGTGAATACGACCTCTTCACCATAGAGTTCATTAGGGATGTCATCGGGCACCACTTGCACTTGGCAACTCAATGCTCAAGCCTCACGTGCAATCAAGCCTGCTGCGGCTACGTCCCACGGAGCAAAACTTTCCGTATGCGCATCTAAAGCAAGACAAATACGATTAGCGTAAAGGTTCGCCGAAGGTTATATGGAAATGAAGATGTTTTGAGTCTTGGTACTTCCCCAAATTAGTCGACACCCTGCAAGCTCCATACTCAGACTGCACATCCGATGCAACCTTTTTAATAACATCCATCAACTCAATTAAGAGCTCATTGTCGCTTTGTTCCAGTGTAAGAAGAGATGAGATATGCTTCTTTGGAATTGTAACAATGTGAACGGGATAAAAAGGGCGAGTGTGATGATATGCAAGAACGTTATCAGTTTCAAAGACTTTCTGAACATCAGTACGACCACTTAGTACCTCATCGCAATAAAAATCCTCAGTCAATAATATCCCTCCAGTATATAGTTTCCAAAATAGGAATTCGTTATATATTGTCAGTATCCTGCCCATGTGTAAACTCATGGGCAATCACGTTTTCGTCAAAACCCCCGGGTTCGATAACCATGTTGGTATTCTACGTATAAGCAGTTCCGCTTGTTCAATCTCCTTGATTTCTGGTTCAACGTACACGTTATGAGCAATTTGTTCATATTGGAAAAGCTGATGAATACAGCGTTTGTCTGCTTCGCATAAATCAAATTTTGGATGTAAAATGTCTCCAATTCCCTTCAGAAACAATCTCCACTGCCCCGTCGGTCACTTTGATGGCGGTCTGATCATCGATCGCATAGGACGGTCCCCGCATTCCGGCAGCCCATTGCTCAGCGGCAGCCATGGTATTGTCGGGCAGCAGTTCGTGGTCCAGGTGGGGGAATATTGCAAAATCAACCAGCCCCAGCGCTTCATCACCGCCCGCAGGCGGAGTCCAGCTGGTGAAGTATTCCCCGATGTTAGGTGCCATCACCATACTCCCTGCGCTCATGCCCACATAAACAGCCTGCAGCGCCGGCAAAAGCTCCGCCAGTCCGGACTGCCGCATCCAGTGGTTCAGGTAGAGGGCATCGCCGCCCGCCACCAGCAGGACGTCCGTCTCCTGAACCAGCGGCACCCAGCGGTTCCTACTGATGCTTGGCAGTGCAGTCAGCTCCAGCACGCCCACAGACTTCCAGCCCAGTTCAACCATAGGGTTCCCGGATTTCCCGCTGATGAACTCCCAGGCATTGATGCCGGGACCGACCCAGGGGTGTCCGTACATTGCGGTGGGAATGCACAAAGCGTTGCAGCCGGCTATCGGCTTGTCGAGCATGTCTACCAGGGCATTGTGGATGCTTTTGTTATTAACGCCCGCAGAGGTTAGCAATAATCTCATAACTTCACACTCCTTGGTGGCTGTATAGATACTAGAGTACGATCGTCTGTTGAGTGGGGCAGCTTAAGCTGCTGTAACTCCGGCCATTGCACCTGTAATATTTTTTTGGTGGGGGCTGGGTGATTCATAATTTTTTCAGTACCCATTGTGTTCGATAAAAGCCTGGAACTTTCCTGCTAATAAGCATAGTGAAGGCAGCCAATGTTATGACCGGCTGCCTCATTTGTTGTGAAGCTATAGTTCTCGTCAGATAAGCGCTAAGGATATCGTTATTTATTTGATCCTATCGTGCGGTTGCCCTGCCTTTGGGACCCTATAGCCAGCAGCGCCCGGATATAGAAGCAGCAGAGACTACTCCAATTGGTCCTCGGCTGCAGATTTTCTGGCGGCTTCTTCCACATCCTCCGGCGCGTGCGGGAGTCCAAGCTCCTGCTCGCGTTCTGCCTGTTTGCGATGGGCGATACGGCTGCTGGCCGCTGCAGCGATTGCGCCGACAATATCATCCAGGTAAGTATGTACCTGGCCCGTGCTTTTATCATTCAGCCGCTCAAGAACTCCGGGCTTCAGCTTATCTACGTAACCGTAATTGGTGAACCCGATGCTGCCATATACGTTCACAATGGAGAAGGCCAGAATTTCATCTACGCCGTACAGGCCTTCATCATTTTCGATCATATCCTGAAGGGGGGTGAACAGCTTGCCTTCCTCTGCCAGCACATCCAGCTGGATTCCTGTGAGCACGGCGTTCTGCACCTCGCGTTTACTGAGCACCATTTCGACGTTGTGGACACATTCCTCCATAGTTAGCGTAGGATAGTACTTCTGCTGCAAAAACATAACAAGCTCAGCAATTTCATTCACTGTTACGCCGCGTTCCTGCATCCAGTGTCTGGTTGCTTCTGCAACTGCTTTACTGTTAAGGCTGTAAGGACCTTTAATTTTATTCATGATAGTCACCTCATTGTAGGAGTAGGCTGGACTCAGCCTTATAACTTTATTACCTCAGCAGCGGACAACGGACGCATCTTAGTGTTATTGCCAACAAGGTAAGTACACAGGATTCCTTAAACTTGTCTACTGAGGGAGCTTGCCCGCCCGCCGGGGCCGAAATCAAAGGCAAAAATGCCTTTGATTTACTCAATTGCTCTTCACTCAAGTCAGCATCTACTCTTAACCAAGCCACGAGTCCGACCGCATCCGCAACCAGTCCCGCTGCTGCCCCCGTGCGTTGTCCAAATTTAAGGATAAGCCGTTGTTATTTTTTGCGGAGAGGGCTCGTATACATAGCAGTACAAACTGATCCTAGTAGTTGAAAGGGGCAATGATTAATGAAACATATGACAAAAGTCCGCGGTCTGTCTGCGGCTTGCCTGCTCACGGTTCCGATTCTGCTGTCCGGCTGCGGCCTATTCGGCTCGGAGTCGGCAGCGGTTGATCCGCCGCCGGAGGAGATCGAAGCGCAGATGCTGGAGATCAGCGGCAACACCACGCTAGATACAGGAGTGTTCGGACCGGTGGCAGAGGATACAGGAGCTGCAGCGGGCACAAGGCAGCAAGAAGCTATCGCTCCCGGAGAGCGGACCACAGTCTACCTTCAGGACAGCAACGGTCTCCTGGCCCCGGTAGCGCTGAAGCTTCCGGAGGGAGACAGTAACGCAATGCTGAAGGACTCGCTCACCGCACTGGTCAGCCAGGGAGCCTATGCTTCCACTGTACCGGAAGGCTTCAGCGGCATACTGCCCGCCGGAACCGAAGTGCAGAATGTCTCTATAGACAAGAACAAAATTGCTGTGGTTGAGTTCAACTCTGTATTTAACGAATACAAGCCGGCTGATGAACGGACGATTCTTGAAGCCATTACCTGGACTCTGACCGGACAGGAAGGCATTGAGGGCGTACAGCTGTGGGTGGACGGCAAAAAGCTGACCGAAATGCCGCTCCAAGGCACACCTTTGGACCACCCGCTGTCCCGTTCCTTTGGGATCAATCTGCCGCGTAACGGACCGGTGCTGATGAACTCTACTGCAGTCACTGTTTATTTTTCCGCAGCAACGCCTGACGGCACTCAACAGTATTATGTTCCGGTTACGCGCTTTGTACCCGCCGGAGAGGACCGGGTAAAGGCAGCACTGAACGAGCTGATTGCCGGTCCGGAATCGGCAGACGGCCTGGAGATGGTGATGACCGGAGGAACCGCAATCGACTCGGTGGAGGCCGGCCAGAACGGCGTAGTGACCGTATCGCTGACCGATGATATGTTTGAAGATGCACAGAATGTTCCGGCGGAAATGCTGGAATCCGTAGTGCTTACTGTAGCGCAAAATGCGGATGATGCTCCGGTGCAGATCCGCCTGAACGGCCAGGAGACGGTCACCGGAACGAATAATGTCAACTATGGGCAGCCCGTGTCCGCACCGGAGTATGTGAACGCGCTGGCGCTGTAAAAGATTTTGACCGGGGCAAAAGATGCTTTTGTGCTTTCTCTTTGGTAGAATAAAGTTTGCTAAGCAAAAGACGGATAATGCCCTCCCGGGTGTTATCCGTTTCGCGCGCAAAGTCCAGAAATTGACTCCGCTTGGCGGACGCGTTAACTTTAGCTACTCAAGATGCAGGAGGCAGACTATGACAAGATCAAACGGGCGTAACAGCGACCAGCTCCGGCCGCTTACGATTACAACCCAAACTAATAAATATGCAGAGGGCTCTGTACTGATTGAAATGGGCGACACAAAGGTTATTGTGACGGCTACAGTAGACGAGAAGGTTCCGCCGTTTCTGAAGGGACAGGGCAAGGGCTGGGTAACCGCCGAATATTCGATGCTGCCCCGGGCAACCCAGACACGCAACCAGCGTGAAGCCGCACGCGGCAAGCTGACCGGACGGACGATGGAGATCCAGCGGCTGATCGGGCGTGCGCTTCGCTCTGTAGTAAATTTGCAGGCGCTCGGCGAGCGCAGCATTACGCTGGACTGCGACGTCATCCAGGCAGACGGCGGTACGCGGACAGCTTCGATTACGGGAGCTTTTGTGGCAATGGCCTTTGCCATTAACAAAATCGCCCTCCAGCACAAACTGGCCGTATTCCCGATTACAGACTATCTGGCGGCTATCAGTGTCGGTGTTGTCGGGGACAAGGCACTGCTGGACCTGAACTATGAAGAAGATTCCAAGGCGAAGGTCGATATGAATGTAGTGATGACCGGAGGCGGCGCTTTTGTGGAGCTGCAGGGTACCGGTGAAGAGCGTCCGTTCACCCGCCAGGAGCTGGATGAGCTGCTGGGTCTCGGGGAGAAAGGCATCTATGAACTGATCGCTGTGCAAAAGGAAGTGCTTGGCCCGATTGCGCTCAAAATTCCTTCCGGCCAGCCCGGCCAAGAGGTGTAGCATGAGTAACAGCGGCGGCATCCTGATTGTTGCGACGAAGAACAAAGGCAAGGTGCGCGAGTTCCAGCATGCTTTTGCACCGCTCGGCCTGACTGTCAAGAGCATGTTCGACTACCCGGAGCTGCCGGATGTAGTGGAGGACGGCATCACCTTTGCCGAGAATGCGCTCAAAAAATCAAAGGCAGTCGGCGAGGCCCTCGGCCTGCCCGTTCTGGCCGATGATTCCGGCCTGTGCGTCGATGTGCTGGACGGCAAGCCTGGAGTATACTCCGCCCGTTATGCCGGCGAGGGGGCACAGGATCAGGAGAACAATCTCAAGCTGCTGAGTGAGCTGGAGCGGATGAAGCAGGGCGAGGACACCGGCCAGCCACTGCTCAGCACGGCCCGTTTTGTCTGTGCGTTATCACTTTATGATCCGGCGGACGGATCAGAGCTGACTGCAGAGGGGACAGTGGAGGGCTGGATTACCTCAGAGCCTGCGGGCGCCGGGGGATTCGGGTATGATCCGCTTTTTTATCTTCCGGAGTATGAGAAGACGATGGCGGAGCTGACGCTTGAAGAGAAGCAGAAGATCAGCCACCGCGGAACGGCGCTCCGCCTGCTGACGGATAAGCTGGCCGCGAAGCAGGGCAATAACGGGTAGGTTTCGCATACGATGGATACGCAAGGAAGACTCTGTTCGCCAAATAGGCGGGCAGGGTCTTTTTTGCTTTTTTATAAAGTGCTTTTCCTCCAAAAATAAACTCCAATTGCAATACTAAGCAGTGGCTGTTTTTGAGCATAAGATGATTTTATCCCCTCATTACAGAAATTTCCCCCTGGCGGATCGGGCTGTGATGCCTGAAAATTAGAATTACCTTCATCTCTTAATGATGTCAGAAATATCCAAGTATCTGCTGCTTAACCTCCCCACCATTCCCCTACCTGACACCTTTTATCCCAACAACATTTTCATGAGCCCTCAGATTCATAGCTTTACAGGCAAAGGAACAGCCCGAAGGGCAGCTTTGTGCGTGCGTTTTTCCATTACCAATCTATTAACAGACAGCCGTAACATTGCTAGAAACGCAGAGTGAGGGTGAATCCAGAACCGGGAAGCGGGGTGAGTGCTGGGCTTAACCGGGCTTGCAGACGGATAACCGCTGAGGTCCGAATACGGCCGCTGATTCTTTGCTGGTGAAAGGCATTGCTGTGAGACTATACCGGGGAGGTAACACTTGCATGCTGAACAAGAAATCGCGGAAGACGGTTGCGCTGGGGCTGGCGGCTGCTTTGTTTATTACACTGTTTGCCGCGCTCGGCGGCAGCGTCAAAACGGCAAATGCCGAAGGCAATAATTATAAGATAGTCGGTTATTATGCGTCCTGGGCTGCTTACGGTCGGGCTTTTAATGTAGCAGATATCGATGCCACCAAAATGAATGTAATCAACTACGCGTTTGCCGACATCTGCTGGAACGGGGTGCACGGCAATCCGGACCCGACCGGGCCAAATCCGGTCACCTGGACCTGTCAAAACGAGCAGGGTCAGGCCATCAGTGTGCCGAACGGTACCATTGTGCTAGGTGATCCGTGGATTGATGCCCAGAAAAGCTTCGGGGATGACAAATGGGATGACCCGATCAAAGGCAATCTGAAGCAGCTGTGGAAGCTCAAGGAGAAAAATCCCAACCTGAAGACCATGATCTCTGTCGGCGGCTGGACCTGGTCGAACCGCTTCTCGGATGTGGCGGCAACAGCAGCTACCCGTGAGGTGTTCGCCAATTCGGCTGTTGATTTCATCCGTAAATACAAGATGGACGGCGTCGATCTGGACTGGGAATATCCGGTGAGCGGAGGTTTGGCCGGCAACAGCTACCGTCCTGAGGATAAACAGAATTATGTGCTGCTGCTGCAAAAAATACGCGAAAAGCTGAACGCGGCCGGTACCGCCGACGGTAAAACCTACCTGCTGACCATCGCCTCCGGCGCCAGCCCGGCTTACGTCCAGAACAATAACCTGAGCGGGATCGCAGCGGTCGTAGACTGGATCAACATTATGACCTACGATTTCAACGGAAGCTGGAATACGACGACCGGACATAATGCCCCGCTGTATTATGATCCTGCCACCGCATCCACCGGACTGACTGAGCCGGCAAATTATAATATCGACAAGGCGGTTACCAACTATCTGGGGGCAGGAGTTCCCGCAAGTAAGCTGGTGCTGGGAATGCCGTTCTACGGCCGCGGCTGGGGCGGAGCACCGGCTGCGGGCAACGGGCAGTACCAGGTATCCGCCGGTATTTCCTCAACAGGCACCTGGGAAAAGGGCAATTATGACTTCTATGATCTTGAAGCCAATTATATCAATAAAAACGGCTACACCCGTTATTGGAACAATACCGCCAAGGTGCCTTACCTGTATAATCCGTCGACCCAGACCTATATCAGCTACGATGATGCAGAATCCATTGGCTACAAAATAAGCTACCTGAAGTCTAAGGGACTGGCCGGAGCCATGTTCTGGGAGACAAGCGGCGACCGCAACCGGACACTGCAGACCAAGCTCAGTGCCGAGCTTGGGGGCGGAGTGATTCCGACGCCGACGCCAACTGCGACAGTGCCGCCGACACCTGCGCCAACCGCCACACCTACAGCAACGCCGAAACCAAGCACAACGCCAGCTCCGACCGCTACAGCAACTCCGGCGCCAACTGCCACACCGAAACCAAGTGCTACTCCGGCGCCAACCGCCACGGTAGCGCCGACGCCTACAGCAACACCGGGTCAATGTACCGCGCCTGCCTGGACTTCAACCGGTATATACACGCAGGGCCAGCAGGTTTCCTATGGCGGCTACGTCTACGAAGCCAAGTGGTGGACCCAGGGTGACCGTCCGGATCTGAGCGGCGCTTATGGCGCGTGGAAGGTCATCGGTGTCTGCGGCAATACGCCAGCAACGCCAACGCCTGCACCGACAGCCTCGGCTACTCCTGTGCCAACGGTCTTGCCAACGCCGACTGTTACTCCTTCTGCTACGGCTACTCCCGGTGCCAATGCTTGGGCAGCAGGCATCGCTTATAAGGCAGGGGATACGGTGTCCTATAATGGACAGTTGTATATCTGCCAGCAGGCTCACACCTCGCTTGCCGGCTGGGAACCGGCCACTACGCCTGCCCTCTGGAAGCTGAAGTAACAGCAGCTTAAGCGGCAGTATCAATAGCCTGCGGAGAAGAACAGCTTCTCTGCAGGCTTTTTGGCATGGGCGTCAAGTGCTGTCAGGATGGGGAAAAGATTTATTCATAACCTCCCACCCATTGAAATATACTAAAAATGCCTGTTTTTGTCCCGGTCAGGGAAAATGATGCAACGCACTGCCGTTTTATTCGTTTATAAGTAGTATATAGCGGAAGGTGGTGAGGTCACCTATGGTTGCATGGGTGCTATGGTTAGTCGCGGCCGGTGTTCTGCTTGTGATTGAAATGTTTACGCTTACTTTTTATTTATTCTGGCTTACTATCGGGGCTGTGGCAGCGCTGCTCGTATCGCTTGTCTGGCCTGAGGCGGTTCTGCTGCAGGTGCTGGCCGGTGCGGTGGTAACGGTTCTGCTGACTGTGTTCTCGAAGCCGCTGGTTGCCCGGTTCAGGCACTCACGCGGTTTCAAGGATATGGGTACCGAAATTATCGGGCGTCAGGGGATTGTGGCGGAGCCGGTGGAGCCGGGGCGTTACGGGCAGGTTAAGGTCGGCGGTGATACCTGGAGTGCAGTATCCGGCCAGGTGCTGGCCAAAGATGAGTTAGTCAGAGTCATCCGCAGAAGCTCCACAATTATCGAAGTAGAACGATGGGAGGGTTTTAGCTGATGGATTCATGGATCATTATCGGGATTATTGTTGCAGTCGTTGTTGTATTTGTCGCACTGACGATCAAAATCGTTCCCCAGCAGCGTGTCGGCGTTGTCGAACGGCTCGGGAAATTCAACCGTCTGCTTACGCCGGGGCTGAACATTCTGATCCCGGTCATTGATCAGGTGCGGACGTATCATGATCTGCGGATTCAGCAGGCCAATGTGCCCCCGCAGACCGTAATTACGAAGGATAACGTGCAGGTGCAGATTGATACGATTATCTTCTACCAGGTGGTCGGCCCGGAACAGGCAACTTACGGCATTTCCGATTATGTCTACGGGGTACGCAATATCTCCACGGCAACGATGCGGCAGATTATCGGGAAGCTGGAGCTGGATGAAACCCTGTCCGGCCGTGAAAAAATCTCTGCCGATATCCGTCTGGCCCTGGATGAAGCGACCGAGAAATGGGGCGTGCGGATCGAGCGCGTCGAGGTTATTGATATCAAGCCGCCGCTCGATATCCAGGAAGCGATGGATAAGCAGATGAAGGCGGAACGCAGCAAGCGTGCGATTGTGCTTGAGGCGGAAGCTGCCAAGCAGGATATGATCCTGCGCGCGGAAGGCGACAAGCAGAGTAAGATCCTCAAGGCTGAAGGGGATAAGGAAGCGCGGATCCGTCAGGCGGAAGGCCTGCGGCAGGCGCAGGAGCTCGAAGCGCTTGGTCAGGCCAAGGCTATTCAGGCTGTAGCCGAAGCCGAGAAGGCACGGATTCAGCTGATCAGCACTGCAGGGCTGGATGAACGGGTGCTGGCCTATCAGTCCTTTGATGCGCTGACCGAAATCTCCAAGGGGCCGGCCAACAAGGTGTTCCTGCCGAGCAGCACCGTTGAGGCGCTGGGCTCACTCGGTGCGATCGCCGAGGTGTTCAAGGCGGGCAAAGACGGCAAGTAAGCAGCGGCGGCAGGTTTTACAATTGCGGCACATTCCGTTAAAGTAAAAGCAAACCTAAATCTAAGTGGTTGCTTATTTATGCGGCGATACTTTAAGGAGAAGATACTGTGACGCAAAAAGAAATATCCCCGCTGGTAGCAGCGCTGGGCCTGGAGCCCCACGTTGAAGGCGGATGGTACAAGAGACTCTGGAACTCATCCTTTGAAATCCCCCAGGAAACACTCGGCAGCAACTATTCGGGAGCGAGAGCCTCGGCTTCCTCGATTTACTTCCTGCTTCATCCTGGTGAAACCTCGGAGTGGCACACGGTGCTGTCCGATGAAATCTGGCTGTGGCACTCCGGCAGTCCGATTGTCCTGAGCCTGGGCGGCAGCGGCGAGCAGCCGGAGAATGTAACGGAGGTCGTACTCGGCGCCGATGTATTGGCCGGGCAGCAGCCTCAGGTCGTTATTCCGGCAGGCGTCTGGCAGGCGGCACGGAACCTCGGCGATGAGCCGGTGCTGGTCTCCTGCATCGTATCCCCGGAATTCAGCTTTGATGATTTCAAGCTGATCGAGAAATAATTAAGAAGCGTCTGCTGCGGTTGCGGCGGACGCTTTTTTTTGGTTGTGCTGTTACTGCCGGCCACACTGTAAGCGGCAGGTTTCTGAACACTCCGGGACTGCACTTTTGGTAGCGCTACCGCAATCTGTTATAATCTTGTTGAATCCGGCTGATTACTCAGCCATTTTTGAGGTTATAGAAGCTTGATCACACCAATAGAGCTTGGAGGGGTAACAATGAGCGAATTAAATGGACCATTTTCCGGCGGACCTACGCTGAATGACGGAGCAACCATGCCGTGGCTGGGCCTTGGCGTATGGCAGACCAAGGACGGCGAAGAAGTCATCCGTGCGGTGAAAACGGCGGTTGAAACGGGATACCGCAGCATTGACACGGCTGCCGGATACAATAATGAAGAAGGCGTCGGACAAGCGATCCGCGAATGCGGGGTGCCGCGGGACGAGCTGTTCATCACGACCAAGGTGCGTAACCCTGACCAGGGGTATGAATCGACGCTAAAGGCTTTTGAGGTAAGCCGCAAGAAGCTTGGGCTGGATGTCATCGACCTGTACCTGATCCACTGGCCGGTAGCCGGCAAGTACCGGGATACCTGGAAGGCGCTGATCCACCTGCAGAAGGAGGGGCTTGTCAAATCCATCGGCGTCAGCAACTTCCAGGTGCATCATCTGCAGGATATCATTGACGATACCGGCGTGGTTCCTGCCGTTAACCAGATTGAATTCCATCCGCTGCTGACCCAGCGTGAGGTGCTGAAATTCGCCAAAGCGCATGATATTCAGGTGGAGGCCTGGAGCCCGCTGATGCAGGGCAACCTGGACATTCCGCTCCTGAAGGAAATTGCGGAAAGACACGGCAAGACAGTCGCACAGATTGTCCTGCGCTGGGATCTGCAGCAGGGTGTCATTACAATTCCCAAGTCGGTGCATGCCGAGCGGATTGTAGAGAATGCCGGCTTCTTCGACTTCACTTTAAGTGACGACGATGTCAAGGCAATTGAGGACCTGAACCAGAATCACCGCTTCGGACCGGATCCGGATAACTTCAATTTCTAAGAGGGTTGAGGTAAATTTAGGAAGAGGATAAATGATGATATAGAGCGCAGGATAAAGAAGAATAGAGGGGCAGCCAAAGCGAAGAGCAGGCCGCATGTACAGGAACGTACGCGGCTTGCTCTATTTGTGCTTCACCTTAAGTTGCCGGGGGATGCTGCTAATAAAGGGGCGCGCTGTGCTTGTGGCAAACAAGAAGAGGCCCTGAGTCTGCTGGATGCCTTGACGCGCAGCCCGAAACGGCAAAATGAAGGGCAAAAATGCCCTTGAATTCGCCCGCGGTGCCCGCATGGCCGAGGCCTAAACGCCGCCCGGTGGACGATGGCGTCTGCCCAGTATCCGCATCAGCAAAATGCCGTGGAGGATAACGAGCATGCTGCATACCATAGCCATAACCTCTGCCGCCTGGTCGCTGGCAGTCAGCAGATCGAAGATGCCGTGCCAGACGATAACGGGAATAATACTCCAGCGGCTCCCGGCACAGATCCAGGCCAGCACTACAGAGCCGTATGCCAGGCTGATCGCCCAGCCGATTACCCCGGGGCCCATGCCGAGATAGCTTTCATTGAACCAGAAGGCCGGCAGATGCCAAGCCATCCAGATCAGGGCCACCAGCAAGGCAGAAGTATTCAGAGAATACCGCTTATGCAGAGCCGGGAGCAGATATCCGCGCCAGCCGCTCTCTTCACCGATCCCGAAGGTCACCATCCATACCAGTGAGGTAGTCCAGAGATTGAACTGCGTCGGAAGGTCCGAGGTCAGGCCGAAGCTGTGCAGATCAGGCGCTTTTCCCGTGACCAGGGTGTGAACCAGTACAGCTGCAACTCCATAAGCCAAAGGCAATCCGGCGGACAGCACCAGCCACTTTTTGGGAAAAGAAAAGGCAAAGGCTGTTTTAAACCACTCGGTAAAGCTGTCTCCTCCAGGCAGGATAAGGCAGCAGAGCGTTCCGAGCAGCGGGCCGAAGGAACCCAGGTAGAATTGCCCGGGAAGCACAGGAAGGCCGGCTGCAAACTGCTTGTTGAGCAGCAGCGGCAGCCAGCACAGCCAGGTGAAGCCAAGGGATACGATAAGGAAGGGAACCAGTTTGGCTGAAGACCATACGGACGGTTTTGCAGAGGCCGGCATCAGGGTTAATCCCCCCTTGACTAAGATATGTTTATCTATAGTTGTAGAGGTTTTAGGCCCGCCCTGCTATGGGAATGATCACGGCTTAGCCGATGGATACATTATACTTCTGCAGCCAGAGATTCACCTGGGCGAGATAGGCAAACAGCTGCGGGCCGGACATCAGCTGGCCGAACCAGGGCAGGTTACTGGAGGATTCCGGTGATGCGGCGATCTCGCGGATTTTGGCCGGATCGATCAGTGGCAGGATTGGAGCAGAGTGATCGTCCAGAATATTCAGCATCTGTGTACGTACGGCGTTCAGATAGGCAGGATTATGGGTTTTGGGGTAGGGGCTTTTTTTACGGTAGAGCACATCATCCGGCAGCACACCCTCCAGCGCTTTGCGGAGAATGCCTTTTTCCCGGTTGCCGACAGTTTTGATCTCCCAGGGAATGTTGAACACGTACTGCACCAGCCGGTGATCGCAATAGGGAACGCGTACCTCGAGCCCGACACCCATGCTCATCCGGTCCTTGCGGTCCAGCAGCGTAGGCATAAACCGGGTGATATTGAGGTAGGACATTACTCGCATCTGCGCCTGTTTGCCGGTTTCACCGTCAAGCCTCGGAACTTCAGCCACGGCGTCACTGTATCGGTCGCCTAAATATTCCAGCGGACGTATCCATTCGCGGACTTCGGGCGACAATAGACCTGCACGCATTTTGGGGGCTACCGACCACGGGAAGGTTCCTGAGGAAAGAGCCTCTTCACGGTGAAACCAGGGGTATCCGCCAAAAATTTCGTCCGCCGCTTCGCCGGAAATGGCAACCGTCGCATTCTTTTTAATCTCCCGGCAAAATAAATACAGTGACGAATCCACATCGGTCATCCCCGGCAGGTCACGCGAGTAGAGGGCGTTATCCAGCGCTGCCACCAGCTCAGGTGTATCAAAAGTGACATAATGGTGATTGGTCTTCAGCTCATCCACCATCCGCTTAATCCACGGGCCGTCTGCGCCGGGCTGGAAGGAATGGCTTTTGAAATGCTTGTCGTTATCAACATAATCGACCGAGTAGGTGTCTACCTGTCCCTGGCCGCTGCGGTTGTAATAATTCACGGCGAGTGCGGTCAGGGCACTGGAGTCGAGCCCTCCGGACAGCAGGGAGCAGACTGGAACGTCTGAGACGAGCTGGCGTTCAAGCGTATCCTGCAGCAATTCACGCACTCTGGCGGCAGTTTCATCGATCGTATCAGTGTGGGTATAGCTCTCCAATTCCCAGTAAGCATACTTGCGGATGCCGCTGCGGCTATAAATCATGGCATGACCCGGGCGAAGCTCGAATATATCTTTGTATACACCCTGTCCCGGAGTGCGGGCCGGACCGACGATGAAAATCTCCGCGAGTCCTTCCGGTCCGACCTTCGGCTGAACCTTGGGATGCTGCAGCAGCGCTTTGGGCTCGGAGCCAAAGACAAACACATCGTCCACATGGCTGTAGAACAGCGGTTTTACGCCAAGCCGGTCACGGGCCAGAAACAGATGCTCGCGCACGCTGTCCCAGACGGCAAAAGCAAAAATCCCGTTCAGCTTCCCGGTGCAGTCCGGCCCCCACTCCATGTAGGCGTGCAGCAGAACCTCAGTATCACACTGGGTCAGAAAATGGTGTCCGCGCTGTTTGAGTTCTGTTTTGAGCTCACCTGCATTATAAAGCTCGCCGTTATAAACAAGCGCATAGACATTCTCGTCCTGGCGGGCGATCATCGGCTGTGCGCCGTTCTCAGGATCAATAACGCTAAGTCTGCGGTGTCCGAGGGCACAAGGGCCTGAAATCCACGTTCCGGCGGCATCCGGTCCGCGGTTGGATAAGGTTTCAGTCATTTTTACGAGCAGCTGCGAGTGCTGGGTAAGGTCACCGCGCCACTCGATAAAACCGGTTATTCCGCACATGGTGTTCATCCTCTCTTTGTGCGATGCTACTGCTCCGGAAGCGGGGCTCCCTTGAAAAGCAGGTGTAATCACTTGTTTCTTTTTTGCCAAGTAATACAGATATATGCCGATTGAAGGGATAAAATGTATGTCCTTATCCGAACACTAGGGTAGTGGAAAATTTGCCAGGAGGGATGATGACAAGTGTATTACATTAAAGACGCTAAGATCCGCAGAATGACTGAATATGACGGTGCTCCATGTGCCGAGGTTGGCGTATTGCCGGGAGCTGTAGGAGATTCCGCGCTTTTAGTGTATATTGTGGAAGACCAGCATGAGGAAGGCTACGAAATTGTACGCATCCTGACGAATGATGCAGACACCCAAACCGACTGGTTTGATAATAATATGCACAATGCCTTCGAGGACGTGACAGTCAGCGCGTTCACCGGAAGTCCTGTCATGAGCCCCGAGGATGAACGCTCCAAATTCCAGCGTGAGCTGCTGATCTTCGGCCATCTGAAAAAGCAGCTGGGTGAGCATTTCCGGCAAGTGTCGCTGAAGCGGCGCTGATGATCTGATGCTGTAATGCGGCCACTGCTCCGGCGGCGGATGGAGGGAGTGTGTGCGGTGAACAGCGCCGTGGCACCCGCTGCCGGGGGCAGAATATTTTTTTGGCGTGCAGCCTTGAAAAAATATTTCAATGCGTTATAATAGATAACGTTGCGTTAATACATAGTATATAAAATCTACACTTCATATGTCCCGGTAGCTCAGCTGGATAGAGCATGCGCCTTCTAAGCGCACGGTCGGGGGTTCGAATCCCTTCCGGGACGTAACACAAGAAACAGCCTTCCTTCGGGAGGCTGTTTCTGCGTTCCGGGGAGATGAGAACCCCAAGCTGTGGGACGTTGGAGCATCGGCATCGTTAGCGCCCGTTTCGCAACGGCGGGAGCGGGGGAAGTTATAACAACAGTAATTCCGGCGGCTACATCCGTTCCGGCTGCGGCAATCCGAGTACCTCCAGCACTTCGCCGAGTGTGTCCCGGAATCTTAACGTGAGCCAGAGACGGAAGGCCACGGATTCAATCTCGCCTTTCAGAATCGGACAGGCCGAGTAAAAATTGTTGAACAGCGACGCCAGCGTATGCGCGTAGTTGCAGATTGTATTCGGCGTCAGCTGAACGCTTGCGCTGTAGAGCGTGTCCTGCCAGTTGCTCAGATGCCTCAGCAGAGCGAGCTCAGCTTTTTGCAGTATCGCCGGGAAGACGGGAAGGGCATCCGTTTGCTCCGCTGAAGGGTTAGCTATTTCCGCAGAAGAACTGGTCATCTCCGCATTAAGGTTAGCTATTTCCGCAGAAGAACTGGTCATCTCCGCATTAAGGTTGGCTTTTTCCGCAGAAGGGTAGGTCATCTCCGCATTGAGCTCAGCCTCTGCTGCCGGAGCCCCGGCTTTACTGAGCACACTGCCTGCACGCGCATAGGTGTACATCAGGTACACGCCTGTGTTGCCGGAAATCTCGGTTGCCTGCTTGAAGTCGAAAATAATCTCCGTTCCCAGATTAAACCGCAGCAGATAATAACGGATGGCAGCGGTGGCGATGAGCCGGCTAGGAAGGCCGCTTTTGTCAGAACGGGTAGCGTCAATTGTGTTCTCCATCAGCTGTACCAGCTCGGTAACTTTGATGCCGATGCCCTGGCGGCCGGACATGGCGTAGGATGCTTTGCCCTCGGAGATGTCGATGCCAAGCTCTGCTGCAGAAGCCGGACTGAGTGAAACCACGCCATAGCTTACATGATGAAGCTTACCGGCCTGCTCCGTATATCCCAGTACTTCAAGTGCCTGCTTGACCATCGCCTGCGGATATTCCTGTCTGTAGTCGATCACATTAACCACCCGGTCAGCGCTGCCAAAAGCCAGCCTTTCCCCGCTCAGCCCCGTAGTCCAAAGTCCGGCGTTAAATTCGCTGTAGCTGAAATCCTTATCCAGCAGTCCGAATTTCCAGAGATGGTAGGCGATATCCTTGGCTGTATAGGTTAAAATCCCGTTCGAGCGTACCAGCACCTTATCCTTGTGATGCTCATCGGCATCTGCCCCTGACGGCTCCTCCGCAGCCTGTTTGAGAATCCAGCAGCCCGCCAGCTTGCCCTCTGTTTCCTGCACGAACACCTCTGTCTGCTTCAGCAGCGCAAAAGCCGATGCCCAGAAGCCTTCCTTCAGAATGCTGCTCTCCCAGACCAGCAGGTCATAGCCGATGCCAAAACCCTTCATCTCCGCGACATGCTCCCGCACAATCCGTTCGGCGACAAGGCTGCCCAGCCAGGCGGTATTGCCGTGGCCTTCTTCCAGCGCATGAAGGATATCCGTCCGCTTGTGCACACTCTCCGGATGCAGCGCATATTCTTTGTTCACACCGGCATAAATGTCCCAGCAGTAATCGCCAAAACGGACATGATCACCCGCCAGGGGCACATTCAGCAGCCCGACCACCGTATCTGCCAGCTGATTGCCGAGATCATCCACATAGTTATGCACCTCAACGCTGTACCCGGTTTTCCGCAAAATACGCACCAGTGCATCCCCGATACAGGAGTTTCTCAGATGGCCAATATGCATGGACTTATTTGGATTGACACTGGTATGCTCGATGATCACTTTTTCCCCTGCGGCCCCCGGCAGTTCAAAGCTGCGTCCGGCCCACTCCTGCCAGTCGATATATAGATTAATGAAGCCTGGCGCGGCAATATCGATTTTGCGAAAAAGTCCGTTTAAACCGCCTGATTGACTTATTTCTGTTGTTATCAGCTCTGCGATAGCCATAGGTGCCTTATGCAGTACTTTGGCCAGCTGCATGGCAATATTACTGGAATAGTCCCCGAAATCGGGATTGGCAGGCTGCTCGAGGACAACAGAGGGAAGCTCCGTAACTGCTGCACCCAGAGCTGTGAACACCTGCCGGACGCTTTGCTCCAGGCTGTTTTTGATAAGTTGGCTTAACATGAATTTGACCTCCTATATTGGCAGAGTGGCTTCAGCATCGATGAAGGGTAACCTTTTTGCATAAGAAAAAGCCCTCATCTCCTAAAAGAGACGAAGGCTTGATTAGCGCTCGCGGTACCACTCTCGTTGCTGAACCATGGGTTCAGCCACTCACAAGTTAACGGTCTTCAGCCGGGGCTTCCTACTGTTCGTTCAGAAGTCCATCTCCCGGGTGCGCTTCATGCATTGGCTCTGTACCGGTTTCCACCATTCCCGGCTCGCTGAGACTAGGGTCCAACACACTACTGTCCCGTTCATCGATTTCGTATGATTTTTTTCAAGTATAGCGAATTTCCGGAAGAAAGCAAGAGGCGGGAGGGAGAACGGCTGGTTTTTTAGGAAAAAGTTTAATCCGAGGCAGGTGCTGCGGTGAGGGTTTTAATGTCTGTGGAGCCGTAGATCAGCAGTGCAATCACAATGACGAGCAAAAGCCCGCCGGCGAATTCCTCCCCGTCAAAATCTGCTTTTCCCATTAGCGAAGTTCCCCCCTTACCTGGCAGTATTCCTTATGTGTTATCCGCTTTTTGTTTCAGGGCGGTCATGATTTCGTTCAAAGTCAGGCTGCTGTTATCGTCCAGAAAGCTGACCAGCTTATCCACGTTATTCTGGCTTAGATTACTTAATGTTTTATATTTGCCGACCAGGCCGACCACCAGGGATGCATCAGTAAACATCTGAATCGAATCCACCCTAAGCTTGCCGGTCAGCAAAAGCGCTGCAACCGCGAACTCGAGACCCTTCGGGCTTTGGGCTTTTGGGTTTGCCGGCTGTTTCTTGACACTAGTCTTTTTTCCTTTGCCAGGAGGGGCCATAGGTCTCCCTTCTTCCATCTCGATCGTTCAGTAAAGCAGCAGCACGAAAGGCATTCTCTCCATGGAACAGCGTATGCGGATTTGAAGATTTTGGTGAATGCAGCCTGTACAGGAATATTAATATATTGTGCGGTTCATTAGAAGGGCCGCTAGAATCAAAGGTTAATTTCATTGATGGGAGAAATGGAAGGTAGGAATACAACAGGATGGCGATATTATCAGCTGGACCGATCGAAAATAATCCTGTGTCCGGGAGTATTTTGCAGATATGGATGGCTATGAGTTTGTCTTTACAACCGGAGAGATTATGGAGGCTGATCTGGGCATTTCCGTGTGGGGCAAGCAGGCTGGCAGTCAACTGGTGGAAGCCCACTGTGAAGTCTCTCATGAAGTCATGGATTAATTACAAATTTCATAGAAAAGAAGAGCTGCGCAGATGAGTTTATTATCTACCGGACCGATTGAAAATAATATGGTTGCCGGCACAAGACCACTACTCAAGTAACGCTCCGTGTAGATAACCGCAGCAGCAGTACGGCATCTACCGTATCTGTTCAGGGTTTTTACCTGTTTGGTGGTGTTAGAAACCTGTATGTCAGCGAGGCTCTGAATGTGGGTCCCAACCTGGTGATAACGACTACCTACTATGCGGATTTGGATGGTTTTGAATTCTTGTTCATTACGCCTACGAGTCCGCCGGATGACCCCATCCAAAGCTCTTTATGGGGGAAAGACAGTACAGGTCAACTCGTAACCGCCCACCGTCTTATTTCAGCTGAGCTGCTGGACGAGGTGATCGGGGTCACTGGTGCGACCGGGGTGACGGGAGCGGCGGGGTTAGCTGGAGCGACCGGGGTGACGGGAGTGACTGGATTGGCGGGAGCGACCGGGGTTACGGGAGCGACTGGGTTGGCGGGAGCGACCGGGGTGACGGGAGTGACGGGAACGATCATTCCGTATGCATCGGGTCTTCCGGCTGCACTGACCACTGTACTGGGAGGTCTACTTAATACATCCAGCTTGGTCGGTTTTGGCAACAGTGCTACTGGAGTTACCATCACTGGCGGTGTCATTGACCTCACAGGTGCTGCAGTTACGCTGCTCAACTTTGCCTTCTCCGTGCCGCGTACGGGTACAATTACTTCATTGGCCGCATACTTTAGCACCACGGCTTCAGTGGCTCAGGTAGGCTCTACAGTAACTATAACAGCTCAATTATTCCGTTCGACAACGCCTAACAATACGTTTACCGCTGTACCGGATGCACTGGTTACCTTAGCGCCGCCACTGACTGGTGTCGTCGCTATAGGCACCATTAGCAGCGGGCTTACCTCCGGGCTCAGTATCCCGGTTACCGCAGCGAACGGCTGCTGATGGTCTTCTCGGCCGGTGTTACAGCAGGCCTTGACGTAGCTACTACCGTGGCAGGATACGCAAGTGTCGGTCAGACCATCGTCTAGTTACAGGTTTCTTTAGCTAACAATATAATAATAAAGAGGGACTTCTCCAGCTTCCGGCTGGAAAGTCCCTCTTTTTATGCGAAGTCAGGCTTAACTCAGCCATCCAAGCCAGTACACTTGCAAAGAATCTAACATCAGATCAATCAGAGAAAACCAGAAGTAGTTCATTACCCTTCTACCTAAAAAGGCCGCACGAATTCTACCCCAGCTACAACCAATTTTTAAAATGGATTTGGAATCGCTTATTCACTTA
>NZ_JARXXP010000022.1 GCF_029893965.1 Paenibacillus sp. PastM-3 | reverse complement strand
TGCATGTATTAGGCACGCCGCCAGCGTTCGTCCTGAGCCAGGATCAAACTCTCCAATAAGGTTTTTCCGAGCGGTTACTTCACCCGAATCACTCCAAGGAAATAACCATCCGAAAACTATTGTTAGAGCGATTCGCTCATTTTGAAACATCTGACGAGAATTTACATTCTCTAATTTGGAATCACCGAAGTGAATTCCGATACTCACTCGTTGTTCAGTTTTCAAAGATCAAGCTCGTTGTCGCTCTTCATGTTTCGTCAGCAGCAACTTTTATAATATATCATATCTTTCGATTTAACGCAACACTTTTTTTCTGAAGTGTTTTGCAGTCTCATCATCAGAGCATGTCCCAATCACCAACAATACCTTGCTGTTCGCGACTGGATTTATAATATACCATGGTCTGTCACGTAAAGACAACCCACAATATTTCCCAATTATAAATTCATTGCATTAGTCCAAAAGAGCTATTCTCCCAAGGCTTTTATATTCTATCAAAAAAGCATGCAGGCCTACAGCCCGCATGCTTCTGTATAAACTAAACCCGGTTAATTCGAAATCCATGGATTTTTGCTTTTTTTGCTGCTCCGGCTGCCTCCCTGCCTGGAAGCTGCCTTCGCCGCTTTTCCTTCAGTATGGCCTGATACTTTCACTTTCGCCTCTCCCGTCTTACCACTCCGTGCCTTCCCCTTCGCTGCTGTCTCTTTCAGTTCGGCGGATGCTTGAGGAATATCCTGCACGGCAGGCTCCGGTTCCAGAATCTCCGGCACCCGGTTATGCACAGCGTTCTCCATACCGGGGTACACCGGATAAGCCGGAATACCGCTTATCGCCGGACTAGTGTATGCACCTAACGTTGCTGCATCGTTAATGCCGGCATTAGGCATAGACTCTGTCATAAATCCATATGGCGATATTCCGTCTGGCTGAGGCGTGAATACAGGATAGCCGCCCCCGTATACCGGATGGTCATAGCTGTACGGCTGGATCACTGGTCCGCCTCCGCAGCCGCAGGATGGCCATGGCAGATTCACCGGCTGGCCCCCGTACTGCGGGACTCCATAAGGCGGATAATCGGCTGCAGGACTTACACCGGTAAACGGTGCAGCCGGATAATTAGGCGCCATATTCGGATACCAGGCCCCCTGTGCTTCAGCTGCCGGATATACATTGCCAGGATAGACATACGGCACGCCGTAGGGGATCATGCAATCTGGCATATACATGGCCGGCTCGATCATATTCTGCGCCGGATTGATGCCCGTTACCGGCAGAGCCTGCTCATAATTCGGAGAAACCGGCGGGTAATCATAGGCATAAGGATTTTCATTTAACCCCGGGTAGCCTGCTGCCGGATCACAATGTGTTTCCTTAGTTGCCGGAACCCAGGCTGCCGGTTCAACTGCTGTTTTCCCCTTTTCCTTAGGCTCATAGACCACGGCTTCCTGGGCGGGAACGGAAATCTGCACGTACAGGCTTTGCGATTCATGGACCATCTGGACAGGCGCAGGCTCAGGCGCTTTGATCACTACTGGAGCTATATTTACTTCCGGAGCTACGTTCACTTCCGGAGCAGTATTCACTTCCGGAGCAGTTTTCACTTCCGGCGCTTTATTGATTACAGGCTCAGGTACCGTTTCTGCTACCGGGGCCGTCTCCGGTTCCTTAGCGGGTTCTGCTATAGGTCCAGTGTAGGTTTTTCCGCCGACCTTTGTTTTATCTACAACTGCCGGAGATGTGGCGTTGGCCGGAACCGGTGTGGCATTCCCCTGGATCGATTGCGGCTGGATGGCCGCTCCATTGGATTTCTTAGGGATGTTCACAATCTCGCCCGTCAAAAGCGCATTCGGATTTTTAAGCTGCGGATTGGCATCGATCATTTCCTTGAGCGTAATTCCCCAGGCTTTGGATAATTTCCACAAGGTATCTCCTTGTTTGACTGTATGTTTATAAAAAAGCTCACTGGTTTCCGGCACATTGGCCGGTGCTGAAGGAATCTTGACTTTATCCCCTACGTTCAGCACATCCGGATTACTGATCTGCGGATTAGCCTCAATGATTTTTTGCAGCGGTACTCCGTACTTTTGCGATAATGCATAGAGCGAATCGCCTTGCTTGACAATGTGTATTTTCACGCAGCATTAACCTCCTAAAAAATGCGTAATGGTTGGAGCGCGTTGCAAGCTTTACAGCCATGTCCTCTGTAATCCGGCTGCAAATTCCGGCTCATAGAAGCATCCGTCCCCACTCCCGGGTACCGCTCCCTGAGCATCGTTATATGCGTTACAGCTGCCTCCTTCGTTACTACATCTTATGCAGCCCATGGGCGATTGACATCCCTCAAACAAAAAAAATCCCCTCATGCTCAGACGGGACCGGCCATTGTCTTATTAACAAAGGTCCATCCCGCTTGCATGAAGGGATTCAAATTTCTAATTAAAAGTGGCTCAGCTTCCGCCTAAACCTTACTCCCAGACTTTATAGCCGTCCTTATCCACGGCATTACGGAATTCTTCAAGCAGCTGCAGCGTGATCGGACCAGCATGTCCCTCGCCGATGATCCGGCCGTCGATTTCGCGGGCGGCGATAACTTCGGCTGCTGTTCCGGTGAAGAAAACCTCGTCGGCAATATACACGTCGTGCATAGTGAATGGCTCTTCCTTCAAAGGCAGACCCAGCTTCGCGCACAGCTCAATGATCGCCAGGCGGGTGATGCCTTCCAGCGCGCCAAGATAGCAAGGCGGCGTGTAGACAACTCCTCTTTTGACGATAAAGATGTTGTCACCGGAGCCCTCAGTTACATAGCCCTGTGCATTCATCATGATGGCTTCGTCGGCTTCCGCCAGATTGGACTGGATTTTGACGAGGATGTTGTTCAGATAGTTAAGCGACTTGATCTTCGGATTGAGCGCATCCGGAAGGTTGCGGCGCTGGGATACAGAGACGGCACGCAAGCCGTTCAAGTAAGCCTGCTCCGGATAGATCGCGAGCTGCTCCACAATGATGATTACACTGGCCTTAGGACAGCGGCGCGGATCAAGTCCGAGGTTGCCGGGGCCGCGCGATACAATCAGACGGATATAGCCGTTGCGCATTTCATTCAGGCGGATCGTCTCTGCCATCGCTTCCAGCATTTCATCATAAGTCAGCGGAATGTCCAGCATGATAGATTTGGCCGAATCATACAGCCTGTCCAGATGCTCTTTGCATTTAAAAATATTGCCGTTATAAATACGGATGCCTTCGAAAATACCGTCCCCGTAAAGAAAACCGTGATCAAATACGGATACCTTTGCATTTTCCTTTGTTACGTGTTGTCCATCCAGATAGATCCATTGCTCAGCCATGAACTTACTGCACCTCCGCTTTCTCTTCCTCATAGGTGTATGTGGGATACGAGCCCAGAATCCGCACCTGGCAGCCCAAGGCCTTGATCTCTTCGATCGCCGCCGGCAGCAGGACTGATTCTATCGGTTCCAGCACATCAATGTAAAAATAATAAGTACCCAACTTCTTCTTCGTCGGCCGTGATTCAATGCGTGATAAATTCAGCCGCCGCCAGGCAAATGCGGCCAGCACCTGATGCAGGGCTCCCGGAAAATCCTCCGGCAGGGTCACAAGAATACTCGTCTTGTCACCAGAGCTCTTCTTCGGAAGGCTCAGCTTCTGCGGTCCTACCAGAACAAAACGCGTGTAGTTATTATGGTGATCCGTAATCTTGCGCTCGACAATCTCCAGGCCATGTGTCGCGGCTCCAAGCGCCGTACCGATGGCCGCCCAGCCCCGGCCGGGATTGTTCTTCACAATCTCCACAGCCTCGGAGGTGCTTCCCACCGACTCTAGCTCAGCCCACGGCGCATGCTCGCGGATAAACTGCAGGCACTGCGCCATAGCGACAGGATGGGAGAGGATCTTCACCATTGCGGAATAGTCCTTTTCCCCGCTGCTATTCTTGAATTCTCCGGGATGACCGATCAGATTCTGAATAGACGGAAAAATCCACTCCGCCTGCATAGGCAAATTGACTTCATTGATGAGCCAGTCAATATGCAGGCTTACCGAACCGTCGATCGTATTCTCAATCGGGATCACACTGTAATCTGTAGTACCGCCTGCCGTCGAGAGAAAAACATCGGAAATCAGCTTGTGATGCACAATGCTGACCGGCTTATCACCAAATAAATGCAGCAGCGCTTCGTGGGATACCGTACCCTGCGGCAATACCGCTATTGATTTCATGACTGTATTTCTCCTTTTATCATATCCAAAAATGAGCCGTTTTGCATCCCGTTTCTTTGCAGCAGCTCTGCCGTCACGCCGTCCGTACACGGAGGCAGCCAGCGGGTCTGTGCCGGAATCCCGTGCTCCGCCATCGTCTCCTTCAGGAACAGCTCCAGCTCCTGCTTCTGACTGCTGCCAGCGTCCACCAGACAGAGCAGGGTCGGGCCTGCTCCGCTAAGCGCAATTCCCAGCGCCCCGTGCTGCGGGGCTTCAGCGAGCAGCTTCTCCATTCCGGGGACAAGCGGAGCACGGTACGGCTGATGCAGACGGTCCAGCATCGCCCGGCCGATCAGATCAAGCCTGCCAGCAGCAAAGGCTGCTGTAAGCAATGAGGTACGGCTAATATTATACACGGCATCGCTGACGGTAATTTCGGCAGGAATTACACCCCGTGCCTTGGTCGTAGCAAGCTCAAACTCTGGAATTACAACGAGCACCTCCATATCCCGGGGCGGCTCAATCCGGATATAGTCGGCATGTGTGCCGTCCCAGACAGCCGTAATCATTCCTCCGAACAGGGAGGCACCAACGTTGTCGGGATGCTTTTCGAGGGAGCAGGCCATATCGAACAGCTTGGCGTTATCCAGCGGAGAGCCGATCATCGTATTGGCCGCAGCCAGCGCGCCGACAATCGCCGATGCGCTGCTGCCAAGCCCCCGGGTAAGCGGAATATCCGAATACATCGAAATCGACAGCTCCGGAACAGAGACGCCCGCTTCGGCAAATACCATCTGGGCCACCTGGTAGAGCAGATTGCTTTTATCACAGGGAAGCCCGTTCATCTGGTCGCCGTAAAAGTGAAACACCGTCTCTTCGGCTTCTTCCATCTCAATCCAGGCATACAGCGATAAAGCCATCCCAAGCGTATCAAAGCCGGGTCCCAGATTGGCGGTACTGGCGGGTACTTTTACTCTAGACCTTCCATACATACTCATAGCGGGTGAAATCTCCTTCGTCTTTTTTGCGAGTACTATCCCTCTACACGGTAATGGCTCTTGACCCGGTGAATAACCGGAAGCTCCTCCAGATGGCGCAGCACCTTATTCATACTCGCCTTGCTGGCATTATGAGTTACAATAATAATTTCCGCATCCGGATTGTTCGCGTTGGCCTGCTGCACCACGGAATCGAGACTGACCTCATACTCGGCAAACACCTGGGTAATTTTGGCCAGTACACCCGCTTTGTCATCGACATGCAGCAGCAGAAAGTTTTTGTAAAAAATATCTTCATCGCTCTTCAGCTTCTTCTGCTTATAAGGCACAATCTGCTTCAGGCCGTTCACGCCCAGCTTCAGGTTCTTGATTACCGCCACCAGATCCGCAACGATTGAAGTCGCTGTAGGCATTGCGCCTGCACCTGCGCCGTAGAACATTGTCTCTCCAACCGCCTGCCCGTAGACATAAACTGCATTAAACACACCGTTCACCGAGGCAAGCGGGTGGCCGGTACGAATCATCGTCGGCTGGACACTGATGCTGAATTCCTCGTCCTCGCATTCGGCGATTCCCAGCAGCTTCATATCATAGCCAAGCCGTTTGGCAAAAGCGATGTCCTCCTTGCTAACGCCGGAAATCCCGCTGACGCTGACATCATTCAGCTCCACATTGGTGCGGAAGCCGAGCGTGCCCAGAATGGCCATTTTGCGTGCTGCATCCAGGCCCTCCACATCAGAGGTCGGGTCGGACTCTGCATAGCCAAGTCCCTGCGCTTCTTTCAGCACATCGTGATACGAGGCGCCTTCCTGGCTCATTTTGCTCAGTATGTAATTGGTTGTACCGTTTACGATCCCCATGATTTTTTTGATTTTGTCAGAGGAAAACCCCTCGATCAGCGTACGGATAATCGGAATCCCGCCGGCCACGCTGGCCTCATAAAATACGTCACACTGCTTCTCCTGCGCCTTGGCCAGAATTTCGGACCCATGCAGTGCCATCAGGTCTTTATTGGCGGTGACGATGTGCTTGCCGAGCTCCAGCGCCTCCAGGATATATTCCTTCGTGCCGGCGATGCCGCCCATTACTTCAACAATGACATCAATTTCCGGGTCGCGGATAACCTCCCACGGATCTGTAGTAATCAGCGCTGCATCCACTTCGATGTCCCGCGGCTTATCGACATTTTTTACAGCTATACGTTCAATAACGATCGGGGAACCCACCTGACTGCTCAGGTCCTCCTGATTTCCTTCCACGATACGGACAACACCTGCACCGACCGTACCAAGGCCCAATAATCCAACTTTAACCGGCTTCATGTGGTTCCTCCTAAAAGTTTTATGAAGCTATACTACTCTGAATGTCTACGTAATAAAACTTGCTTCGTAAGCATCCGCTTAGTTTTATGAAGCTATACTGCTACCCCTGGCCTATGATCAAAGCCCGTTTTACACCGGATATTTCCTTCAGACCGTCCAGCATGTCACCCAGCTCCTGATTCATATGCGAAATCTCTACAGAGATGACGACGTTCGCCCGTCCCTGCAGCGGAATACTCTGATTGATCGTGAGCACATTTGCCCCGTGAACCGCCACACAGCCGAGAACCTTGGACAGCATCCCCGATTCATGCTCCAGATCGAGTGAAATGGTTACGATCCGTTCCCGCTCCAGCTGGTGAATCAGATGTATGCCATCTTTGTATTTATAAAAAGCGCTGCGGCTAAGCCCAACCTGCTCCACACCCTCATGCACCGTCTTGGCGTCTCCTGCTTCCAGCAGCTGTTTGACCTGCATGGTCTTCAGCACTGCGTCAGGCAAAATGTCCTCGCGGACCAAATAATAGCGCTCTTTCACGAACGTCCTCACCCCAAAGACTTTTGTGTTTTCATAGTGGACATTATACTTGAAAAGCTCTGAAAAAAGCAATAGATTTTCACCGGGTGCAGCCGGGCCATCCCCGTTCAAATGCAAAATCGGCCTGTATAAAAAGATAACATGCGGCTATCACAACACTTGGCGGTGCAGTCAGGCCACGGTTTTTAACCGCTTTCCCGCCGCTCAACCCGAGTGTTGGCCTTTCGGTATTTCCTGCATTATAACATTTTTACGCTGTCTCCTACTTAAACGCCGCAAGCTCCCTGTTCCTTAGCAGGAGCGTACCGGCTATACTGTCCGCCAGTTCACTGGCTGCCCCTTCCCAGCCGCTGCCCGGGTCCCTGAGCGTCAGCAATAGCGCCACCTGATCATGCAGCAAAGAAATCTGCCGGGTAAGCATTTCCTCGGTATCATACAGGTCCGGCCTGGAGTGCGGGTCGCTATACCGGAACTGCTCCTCCAGCCCGGCGACAAGCTCCACAAGCCACTGCGCCCCGGGATGTCTCCAGCTTCCGGCCAGCTCCCGGATGTCCTTCAACTCGGCCTGGTGCTGTATGTGAGCGCTGGCGGCGGCGTCAGTGCGCTGTTCCCCTGCAACGGCATTGCGGCTGTATATGCCTGTAACCGCCAGCAGGGCAGCACTAACCAGCAGCAGCGTCAGCTGCACTGCCGCATAAGCGGGAGCCTGGAGCTGCAGGCCCCAGTCGAGCAGAGCCGCCGCAATCAAAACAGCGCCCGCGTAAGCGGCAGTAATCCAGGCGACGCCAGTCAGCACCGGAGATGGATTCCGGTTACTCATGGCCGAGCGTAGCCGGCATACGGTATAGCCGCAGACCGCACTTTCCGCAGCCAGCACAGCCAGCATGCTTACGAAAGAGCGGAGCTGCAGTCCGGGCAGCCCGAGGATGATGAAGAAGGCGACTGTCAGAATTACCGCTGCTGCATAGATTAGACTAATGTTTCCCGTATAGCTCCTGTTCTTTTGCATAATGTCCTCCTTTAACCGGCCCTTCTTCTGCCCTGACTTAAATTCCAGTCATCCGGCTTATATCGGAAATTGCGCCTTCCATCTCCCATTGTATACGATCAAATGCCTGTTTGGATGTGCCCTGCATGATAAAAAACGCCGGCAGTGCTCTCCGCTAGGAGAAGGCACTGCCGGCGTTCTATGACTGCCTGCCCGCGGGCAGAAGCATTTCTTAGTAGTAGCTGCTGTTCTCAACAAATTCGAATTCGAAATCGCCGATGCGGACGATCGTTCCTTCCACAGCTCCGCGCTTACGCAGCTCGGCATCGACTCCCATGTGACGGAGCGTACGGGCCAGCTTCAGAATCGCATCATGCGTGCTCAGCTGCATGCGTTTGAGCATCTTCTCAATACGCGGGCTGTTGACGACGAAGGCCTCGTTATCACGCGTAATGGTGAAGCTGTCATCCGCTTCGGCTTCCAGCTTGTACACCTTGCGTTCCACTGTTTCGGCAACCTCTTCGACCACCGGAGCAACCGGAATGCTGTCCAGAAGATCTGCTGCACGGTAGAGCAGCTCCTGAATCCCCTGGCGGGTAAGCGAGGAGATCGGCATAATCTCGAGGTCAGGACGAATTTCAGCAATCCGTTCCCGGAAGGAAATCAGATTCTCCTCCGATTCCGGCATATCCATCTTGTTCGCCGCCACGATCTGCGGACGGTCGAGCAGATTGGCATTATACTGCTTCAGCTCATCATTGATCAGCACCCAGTCCTCGAACGGATCGCGCCCTTCGGAGCCGGACATATCCACTACATGAATAATGATCCGCGTACGTTCAACGTGGCGCAGGAACTCATGTCCAAGGCCTACACCTTCGCTGGCTCCTTCAATCAGACCGGGCAGATCCGCCATAACGAAGCTGCGGCCATCGCCGGCTGCAACCACACCCAGGTTCGGGGTAATCGTAGTGAAGTGATACGCACCAATCTTTGGCTGCGCTGCAGAGACTACCGACAGCAGAGTGGATTTGCCTACGCTTGGAAAGCCTACCAGGCCCACATCCGCCATAACCTTCAGTTCCATTACAATATAACGTTCCTGGCCTTCTTCCCCGTTCTCGGCAAGTTCAGGCGCAGGATTATTTGCAGTGGCAAACCGGACATTCCCGCGTCCGCCCCGTCCGCCCTTCGCTACTACCACCTGCTGTCCATGACGGGTCATGTCGGCAATGATTTCCTGGGTATCATCATCAATCAGTATAGTTCCCGGAGGAATACGCACGATCATATGCTCAGCATTTGCCCCGTGCTGGCTCTTGTTACGGCCCTTTACACCGCGGTCAGCTTTAAAATGGCGCTGATAACGGAAATCCATCAGTGTCCGCAGCCCTTCATCCACACGGAAAATCACATCGCCGCCGCGGCCGCCGTCACCGCCGGCCGGCCCGCCTTCCGGTACGTACTTCTCACGGCGGAAGGCCACGAGACCGTCGCCGCCGTCGCCGCCTTTAACATAAATCTTAGCCTTATCTACGAACATGAATATTCACCTTCCTTACATCTCCAGCGGCACCCGCAGCTCTACGTAAGCCTCGCTTGGCTTCCACTGCTCCGCCTTCATGATTTTGCCTTGCACTATATTATAAATTTGCTCCTGCAGCAGCTCAGGGTTACCATGCTCCCCCTTGCTTTCGAATGAGATAAGAATATCTCCCTTGTCTTGTATAAAGCTGAGGCGGAGTATCCGCGTATCGCCCTGGGACGTAAGCCCGCTGTACTGGTAAGCCCTTACCGTCTGCATCACCACAGATGTCAGCTCGTCACCCTGGCCGGGAGTCAGCTTGTCCTCCAGCTGTAAGCCTTCCTCCACCTGTACCTCCAGCACCAGATTGCTGCTGAAGGTGCGGAACGACTGCAGATAGAATACCAGTGACGGAATGCCAAGCTTGGCGATCCGGCTGTCGAGTGCGATTCGTTCCTTTATTCTTTCCACACATTGTACGGATTTATCAGGCTTGTTCAGCTGAATATATCCATACAGCACTTGCAGATCATTCATCCAGTCATGACGATGATGATTCAGTGTCCGGTTCGCCGCCTGCTGCAGAGTCTTCTCCTGTATACGCAGTTCCTCTTCAAAATGACGCCGGTTGTAAAAAAAGCTGAAAGCAAGCACTGCAGCTACCCATACCGCGAGCAGCAGGCATGTGAAAAGGGTGGTGTGCCAATACAGAAGGCCCAAAGGAAGCGTTACGGATAACATGACTGCCCAGACAATACCTTTCCAGGATTTCATTCTTTCTCCCCGTCCCTCAGTTCGCAAAATTCATGCCAAATTTAGTCTAGCCAGCCCTAAGGCGCTTTTACCATTTTCCAGTATAACACACGCATCCGGTGCAATCACCAGCATTCAGACAGTTTCAGGGAACCCTCTGATCCGCCGTCTCACTTATCAAAAAAACCCCCGGCACTCATGCCGGAGGCTTCTCATGCAAATATGGTTCGAAAAGCTTACGCTTCCACTGCCGCTGCTACCGGAGCGACATCAACCGGGTACACGCTCACTTTTTTGCGATCGCGTCCCCAACGTTCGAACTTCACTACGCCATCAACCAGAGCGAACAGCGTATCATCTTTACCGATGCCTACGTTAGTGCCCGGATGAATCTTGGTTCCGCGTTGACGAACCAGAATGTTACCACCGGTAACTGCCTGACCGTCAGCACGTTTCACGCCAAGACGCTTGGAGTGGGAGTCACGTCCGTTCTTTGTGGAACCTACCCCTTTTTTGGATGCGAATAACTGAAGATCCAATTTCAACATGTTGGTCAACCTCCTTCTTTAAATGATAACTTGCTGTATCTTAATATACTTCCCGTATGATTCTGCGATATCACTGAGCATTAAGACCATGGATTCCAGCAGCAGTTGAACTTTCGCGGAGGTTTCAGCATCTTCAACAGAACCCAGGGTTCCGCTTAAAAAGCCGTTCTTCATGGACGTATCCATGGAAATTCCGGTCAGGCTCTCAATTGAGTTCACCGTACCTACTGTAACAGCAGATACTCCGGCGCACACAATATCTTCACCGCGTTTGGCATAACCTGCATGCCCTTCCACCTCAAAACCGATAACAGTACCCATGTCTGAAGCCCGTGTAATCCGCACGTTAATCATTAACGCACCTTCTTACGCCTGAATCTTCTCGATAGTTACTTTAGTGTACGGTTGACGATGGCCTTGTTTCTTGTGGTAGTTCTTCTTCGGTTTGTATTTGTAAACTACAACCTTCTGACCCTTACCGTGTTTCTCGACCTTAGCTGTTACAGACGCGCCGCTTACGAGCGGAGTTCCTGCAGTCAGACCGCCTTCGTTGGAAACAGCCAATACACGGTCAAACGTTACGCTTGCGCCGTCTTCAGCTTCCAGCTTCTCGATGAACAGAACATCGCCCTCTTGGACTCTGTATTGTTTACCGCCAGTTTCGATAATTGCATACATTGTACTTGCACCTCCTCATGTCTCAGACTCGCCTAGTCTAGGTGGCAGATTCCCGGAGGAACCGCGCTTATGTACCCGATCGGAGCGGTTACAGCATGTGCAGGAATAAGATAACCAAACACATACTTGAAGATATTATCATACATAATTAATAGAGTCAACAACACAAGCTGAATTTCCTTTATTCCAGCCAGGCGCCAACCTTGCCTGTCCCGCCGCAGCACTGGCAGATGACAGGCGCAAAGCTTGCTGCATCGTGCCTCGCCTTTTTGCGGGTCATTTCCAGCAGGCCAAGATGCGTCCAGCCCAGAATATGTGTCTTCGTGCGGTCATTGCAGATCACCCGCTCCAGCCGTTCCAGCACCTGACGGCGGTGCTCATCCAGTTCCATATCTATAAAGTCAACGATGATGATGCCACCGGTATCACGCAGCCGGATTAGCCTGCCGATCTCCTCTGCCGCAAGCAGATTTGTCTGCGTCACCGTCTCTTCCAGTGTTGACCCGCCTGTGTACTGTGCCGTATTAACATCAATAACAGTCAGCGCTTCGGTTTCATCCCAGATCAGCGTGCCTCCGCCTTCAAGGATGATTTTGCGGCTGAAGCTCTTCAGCAGCTGCTCCTGAACGCCGTAGGCAGTGAAGATCGACTCCTGCCCGCGGTATAGGCCGACCGGCTTATACCCATCAGGGGCCATATCTGCGAGAAAAGCCTCCGCTTCCCGCACGGCCTTGGGCGAGTCAATCATTAGCTCATCCCGCTGCGGGTTAAAGGCATCGCGGATGAACCTCTGCACAATGCTGAGATCCGAGTGCAAAAGGGCAGGTGCAGCCGCTTCCTCAGCCCGGCGGACAATCATCTCCCACTGCGCGCGCAGAAAGGACAGATCCCCTTCGACCGCATCCGCCTGCTCATCCTCCGATACGGTACGCATGATCAGGCCCTCTTCCCGCCGCCGCAGCCGTTCACCGATCGATTTCAGCCGGTTGCGCTCTGATTCGCGGCTGATTTTTTTGGATACTCCGACATATTCGGCAAAGGGCATGTACACCATCCAGCGTCCCGGCAGTGTATAATGGGTAGTTACCCGCGCCCCCTTGCCCCCCCGCGGCTCTTTGCGGACCTGGACGATGATCTCCTGGCCGGGCTGCAGCAGGGTATCAATAGAGGGCTTCACCTGCGGCTGCTTCTCTAGGTGGGGATGGAGGACATCATCTACATATAAAAAGGCATTTTTCTTCTGTCCGATATCGACAAAAGCAGCCTGCATGCCTGGCAGAACATTCATAACCCGGCCCTTGTAATAACTGCCGACCAGCCCTTGCTGCTGATCGCGTTCAGCCGCATACTCCACGAGCCGTCCGTTTTCCAGAAGAGCCATCCGGGTAATATGCTGCGTGCAGTGAACGATCATTTGTTTCATGGCTTCACCTCTGGTCTAGATCTTCATTCGTCGCCATCCGCTGTGCAGCGCTAAGCCATGCTCTACCTCCCGAAATAGGAGGAGATCAGGCGCTGCTCCGGTACAACGGCTACCACATTGTTATCCTCATTCATCACATAGATAAAATGATACTGGTTACGTTTAAATAGACGCAATATATCATCTAAAGGTTTCGCGGAAAAAGCAACAATCGGACGAGCCGCACTGCCGAGGCTTAAATACCGCTCATAGGCAGCCTCCCTGTTCATCAGAAAAGCCAGAAAGCGGTAAGGCAGATTACGCTGGTCCGTAATATTGGAATAGAGCAGAAACGCTCCGATCATGAGCAGATTAAGCCGCAGTCCGCCCCCTGCAGTCAGGGGCTGCAGCGCATAACCGATGACAAGCCCGCTTGCTGCAATGCTCACTCTTCCGCTCCAGAGCAGGGTATAGTAATAGGGCAGGAGCGTACTGAGCGCTGCTTGTACGATTTTGCCCCCGTCCAGCGGCAGAACCGGCAGAAGGTTGAACAGCGCAATTATAGCGTTGGCCTGGATAAAGTAGGCAAGAAAGGCGCTGCTGCCGCCCCCCAGCTGCTGAAGCAGGAGCGCGATCAGAATCATGATCCCGTTCTGCAGCGGTCCGGCAAGCGCTATGGCAATCTCGCGGCCGGCATTCAGCCGTCCATGATCCTCAATGACAGCCACCCCGCCGAAGGGCAGCAGCTGGACTGACTTCACCGTAACCCCGTTCAGCAGAGCGGCACACACATGTCCCATCTCGTGAATAAATACGATCACAAATAACGTCAGCAGTTCCAGGAACTGTCCGGTGATAACTGAAAGAAGCATAACCAGCACAAACAGCGGATGCAGCGACAGCTGGATTCCAAATATCCTAATCAAACGATACCACTTCAGCGGGATCAATATAAGTCTTGTCTTTCATAACCGCGAAAAAAAGCAGAGGCGCCCCGCTCTCCGTCTCCTGCATCCAGCCGACGGTATCCCCGCTCTCCACCCAGTCATCCGCCGACAGTCTGGTTCCGCTTAAATGCCCGTATTCCGCCGTCAGGCCGCCTGTGTGGCGGATAACGATCCGGATGCCCCCCTGCGCCTCTTTGGACACGGATAGAACCCGTCCCGTATCTACACTTTTCACCGTGACATTGCCGCTTGAATCGGACTCAGGCATAATTTCCACACCGTACAGGGTGTCGGCAAAAGAACGCAGGATACTGCCCGTTAGCGGGGCACTCAGGGTATGCGCGGTACTTACCTTTTCAGCCGGAACCTCATCCTCTCCAAAGATCGGAATAAACGATGGCGCACCGTTAAAATGCGTTTCGTACCATACCTGGACAGCTGCAAAATCCATATCGTTGCTCAGCGCATCTGTAATAAATGCCTGCGCTTTGACGGCCCAAGGCTCCCTGGCGAGGAAAATGCCCCATACTGCCCCGAACACAAGTACACTCGCTACAGTTCTGCGGATAAGCCCGGCGGTGAAGCGCGGCCTGCCGCCGTCGCCCCCTTCGTCCATCCACCCTCCGCGGTTCTGCTTCCACAGGACCTCGGGGTCCGGCTCATAGCCGGGCTCCCTCCCGCCTTGGTGCTTGCCCCATTCCTTGAAGCTGGGTGCATCCTCCTCCAGCGTATACAGCGGAAGCGGTGCGCCTTCCCGCTGGTCATCCAGCAGACTGCGGATGCGCTCCTTGCGCCGTCCTTTGATCCCTGATCCCTGTTCCATATTGATCCCTCCGGCGGGCTTGTTTTATTGCTAGTTTATGAGAGCCCGGAGCCTGTTTAGAACAAGCCCTCCACGGCAGCATACACAATACCGGAAAAGGGAAGACAGTTAGGATACCGCTACGGGTACAAGGGCCGCTACTTCTCCCCGCACCGCAAAAATCCCGCCGCAGATGCCCTGCGGCGGGATTGTATGTCTTTGTATGATTGCTGAATAAGGATTAGCCCATGCCGAAAAATTTCTTGAACTTCTTGAAAGCGCCCATCTTCCGGTCCAGCTGCATCAGCGGCACGGCATCGCCGAGAATGCGGCGGGCAATATTGCGGTAGGCAATGGCGGCAGACGAGTCTGGATTCATGACTGTTGGCTCACCGTTATTGGCTGCCTTAATGACCAGCTCATCGTCCGGAACGATTCCGATCAGGTCAATATTAAGCACCTGTAAAATATCTTCAATATCAAGCATGTCCCCGGTTTTGACCAGCCCGGGGCGGATGCGGTTAACTACTAGCTTCGGTGACTCCACACTCGATTGCTCCAGCAGCCCGATGATCCGGTCTGCATCTCTCACAGCCGCATGTTCCGGAGTTGTGACCACAATAGCTTTGTCGGCACCGGCTATAGCATTGCGGAACCCGTGCTCAATCCCGGCCGGACAATCGATCAATACGTATTCGTACTCCTTTTTAAGCTCCAGAATGATGTCCTTGACCTGCTCCGGAGTAACGGACGTCTTATCCTTTGTCTGGGCAGCCGGAAGCATGTACAGCTCATCAAAACGTTTGTCCTTGACCAGCGCCTGATTCAGGCGGCAACGCCCTTCCGCCACATCAACAAGATCATAGATGATCCGGTTTTCCAGCCCCATAACCACATCCAGATTCCGCAGTCCGATATCCGTATCAACCAGACATACTTTTTTGCCCTGCAGTGCAAGCGCGGTTCCAATATTGGCCGTTGTGGTTGTTTTGCCAACACCGCCTTTGCCCGAGGTTACGACAATCGCTTCTCCCATGGAGGCTACACCCCTTTAAACACATTTAAACCCTGACGTACTTTGACTATATTATGAATTTTATCGATTTGCATAGCACCACTGGACAAATAGGCAAATTCCATACTGCTCTCCCTGGCTCCCCATTCATCCGGAGGCCGGCTTATACAATCGGCAATCCGCAGTTGGGTCGGGGTTAATAAAGAAGCGGCGATTATCGCCTCCTGATTACCGTCCACACCGGCATGAGCGACGCCCCTGAGCGCTCCGAGAACATAGATATCACCTGTGCAGGTAACCGTCCCTCCCGGATTAACATCACCAAGATATAGCAGGTTACCAACATGATGAACCACCTGGCCGGAACGGATGATTCCGCTCATAATGAACAGGACGTCCTGATCGGTTTGGGCGGATTCAACAACCGCATCTATGGACCGGATCAGCAGGTTGCCCTGTCCTTTCAGAATCTCCAGCACAGCTTCCTTGTCTTCCTCAGTAACGGGACGGCTGCCCAGTTTAACGTCCACATGCACAATCGGTCCGGTTAGAATATTCTGATGGCTGTGCTCCAGCTTGTAACGCAGTTCGCTTAAGAGATCTTCAAAGGGACACTTGTCGTCTAGCAGGAATACCAGGCCGTCCTTGATGCCCTTAATCCTCACGTGCTTGGATTTTACTGTCATATGCCTGTCCCCCCATCCTCATTCATTCGTTCCGGATCAGGTAAATTCCTGCTTTGTCTCAAAGAAAATGCAGAGCCCTGCTATGCAGATTCTTCCTTCTGCGTCTCTTTCTTCAGCAGCTCCAGCTGGCGCCTTACCGGAATGTACAGAAGCAGCCCGACAGCGAAATGGAACAGCATGGTCGGCAGCATATGATTCAGAAGTGACCAATTGTAAGGTTCCCTGTTCAGGTTGAATACACTGTAGATACCAAACAGGATGCTGTCCTCCAGCAGGCTGCCGAGCAGGACAACCGTCATCATCAGAGGCAGAGGAGCCCGGGGAAGCTGAAACACCAGACCGATCAGATAGGCGGATAAGCCCATTGCAAAGGAATGGGCCCCAAGAATTCTTCCGTAGAAAACCACATCATGCAGCATGCCAAAGGATAAGCCCAGAATAAGTGCTGTATGCCGGTGATGATAAACAGTAACAAACAAAATTACGATAAAGACAAGATTAGGGATGACTCTCATTTCCCAGACATCCGGAAGCAGCCAGGGCACAATGGTTCCCTGAACAATAAACAGAAGAAATAACAACAGGATAAGAACTGATCTGCGCATCCTCACTATTCAACACGCTCCTCCGTGAACACCACGAACAGATCCTTCCAGTCTTGGAAATTGGCGCTTGGTTCGATCAGGGCAGTCGATGTATATCCGTAGGCCCCCTCTTGAACACTCTTGACGGTTCCAATGGTCAGACCGCGCGGGTACACGCCGCCGCTTCCCTTGGAAATAATGGTATCACCTACGGCAATCGGATCACCGACCGGAATTTTATTCATCTCCAGCATTCCCGTCTGCGGATCATAGCTTTCGATCATGCCGAAGCTGTCCTGCTCTTTGTTCAGTGCAGTTCCGGCAATCGGCGGCTGGGAGTTGGGATCGTTGATATCCATCATTGTCATCAGCTTCACTGTCGAGGTGAAATTGCTTACCTGACTAATCACACCAACCATGCCTTCCGGAGAAATGACGGACATGTTGGGTTTAATCCCATCCTTTAAGCCAAGATCAATAACAACAGAGCTGTTGTTTGGCTCTGTCGTCAGGCTGATTACCTGGGCGATGTGCAGCTCATAATCATACAGCACTTTTTGAGCTTCTTTGAATTCCAGCAGTCCCTTATACCTGTCATTATCCGCTTTAGTAAAATTATAGATTGCCTTATCCCGCGCGTACTGGGCAGCCAAAATTTTGAGCCGTTCGTTCTCTTCGGCCAGATCATGCAGATTCGCGATATCTTGGAAGAAGCCCGCTACATATCCAGCGGGCTTGTAGAACAAATTTTGCACGAATCCGGTCGTATCCCTGAGGAAATTCTCCGGCCAGGACAAGGACTTCCTTGTCCCCAGGCTGAAGCCCATGACCACGATGAACATCACCAGTGTAATCAGCAGGATGAACAGACGTTTATTGTTAAACAGTTTAAACAGTTTCAACACCCTCTAACAACCGTATTCCACCCATATCAGGGGTTGATGTGCACAAATAGCAGTAGCCTAACGTTTCTGACGAAGTCCTGTATTGTTGCGGCTCTTGAACAGATGAATGTTATCCAGCGCCTTGCCTGTACCGATAACGACGCAGTCCAGCGGATTCTCGGCTACAATAACCGGCATCCCCGTTTCACGGGCAAGCAGCTTGTCCAGGTTGCGCAGCAGTGCGCCGCCGCCGGTCAGTACAATGCCCCGGTCCATAATGTCGGCTGCCAGCTCCGGCGGACATTTCTCGAGCGTTACTTTTACAGCTTCGACAATCGCATTTACCGTGTCCGACAACGCTTCACAAATCTCATCTGAAGTAATGGTCAGCGTCTTCGGCAGCCCGGTTACCAGGTCACGGCCGCGGATTTCCATCGTTTCAGCCTTCTCCAGCGGCAGAGCTGAACCCACATCCATCTTGAGCTGCTCGGAAGTACGTTCACCGATCATCAGGTTATACTGGCGTTTGATGTACTGGATAATGGACTCATCCGCTTCATCGCCGGCTACACGTACAGAACGGCTGGTAACGATACCGCCAAGCGAAATAACAGCAACTTCAGTCGTTCCGCCGCCGATATCCACCACCATGCTGCCTGTTGGCTCCCATACCGGAAGATCGGCACCGATTGCCGCAGCAAACGGTTCTTCGATAATGTAAGCTTCGCGCGCGCCTGCCTGCTTGGTCGCATCCTCAACGGCACGCTGCTCAACTGCAGTGATGCCGGAAGGTACACACACCATCACGTTCGGGTGACGCTGGAACATGGAGCGCTGCTTCTGCGCCTGACGGATGAAGTATTTGATCATCGTCGCCGTCGTATCAAAATCAGCGATAACGCCGTCTTTCATCGGACGGATGGCACGGATGTTGCCCGGCGTGCGGCCGATCATTTTTTTGGCAGATTCGCCTACCGCTTCAATTGTCTTAGTATCAGTATTAATGGCCACCACGGAAGGCTCTCTCACTACAATCCCCTTACCGCGTACATAGACGAGCGTATTCGCTGTCCCCAGGTCAATTCCTAAATCTTTCGTAAAACCACCTAACATGCTTGTATTCTCCTTTTCCTAGTGAATCTGCACAATTATATTACATGTACCCTTTTTCTTTCAAACTTACAAACCGGCTGTCGCCGATAATCAGGTGATCCAATACGTCAATCCCGACAATTTCGCCCGCCTGAACCAGTCTGGAGGTCAGGGAAATATCCTCGGGACTCGGCGCAGGATCGCCGCTAGGATGATTATGCGCACAGATAATCGCTGCACTGCTGCATTTCATGGCAGCCCGGAACACCTCCCGCGGATGCACGATTGATGCGTTAAGGCTGCCCATCGACAAGGTTTCCTGTGCAATTACATGATTCTTCGTATTCAGAAACAGACAGACAAAATGCTCCTTCTGTAAATAACGCAGCTGCTCTGTCAGAATCTCAGCTGCGTCCTGCGGGCTGCGGATGATGACCGGCTCGGTAAGCCTGGAGTTCGCCATCCGCCTGCCCAGCTCTATGCCAGCTTTCAGTTGCACCGCCTTGGCAGGGCCGATGCCTTTGATATTCGTAAGTTCTTCAATGCTCAGGTCCGCGAGCCCGCGGAGTCCGCCTGAATGGCCCAGCAGCTGCTGGGCAATGTGAATGGCTGATTCCCGGCGCGTTCCCGTGCGCAGTAGTATCGCCAGCAGCTCCGCCTGGCTGAGTGATTCCGCCCCATAATGCATCATGCGCTCTCGTGGTCGTTCTTCATGGGGGAGGTCCCGCAGCATAAAGGTGTGCGACTCCATCCCTATCCCTCTCTCCTGTACTATCCTTGCCGGCCCAGCACAGATATGCCAAACCGGGGCAGCATGCCGCCAAGCAGCGACAGCGGTAGTCCGACCACGTTAAAATAACAGCCCTGAATCTCTTCGACCAGCGTGGCACCAAACCCTTGTATCGCATAGGAGCCGGCTTTGTCAGCAGGCTCTCCAGTCGCTATATAGGCGGAGATTTCCTCTTCGCCAAGTGCTCTCATGGTTACTGAGGTTACCCGGTGCGCTACTTCAGACCTGCCGTCCGGCAGCCCGATGCAGGCTACTCCGGTATACACTTTATGTGTACGGCCCTGAAGCATGCTCAGCATAGCATGGCTGTCCTGCGCATCCTTAGGCTTGCCCAGTACTTTACCGTCCAGTACGACAATAGTGTCGCTGCCGACAATCACTGCATTCCGATCCCGGGCAGCAGGCAAAACGGCTTCCGCCTTGCGCAAAGCCAGGGTATGCACGACCATCTCCGGTGTATAATCTGCGGGCGTACTCTCATCCGCATCGCTGACCAGCACCTCGAAAGGCAGGCCAAGATTGGATAACAGCTCCCGGCGGCGGGGTGAGCCTGAAGCAAGGATAATGATTCGTGAGTTGTCATGCTCCACTGTATAAACGTCCCTTCTAAAGTCAGCAGCTTGAAAGCTACAGCCTGCGGTACAGCCACACGGCTGTAATCATACCGGCAAGACTGAGCAGGCACAATTTCAAATGAATGGTGATGTCGTAGGTTATGATGTCCAAATCGGCTTGCGGCGACCATGACAAGACAGTCGAAGCTGTAAGCAAAGACAGGGCTTTTACAGGCTCCAGCAGCTTTGCGATCCACGCACCGGCGAGCCAGCCCAGAATAAGAAATAACAGCAATGTTCCTACATTTTTCTTCTTCATCCACGTCTTCCCTCGCCATTTTTTGACACCCTAATTATTATACGGTGAAACTTGGCTCAATACAAACTCAAAATCCTCAGCGGAAATGATTACCACCGGACACGCATCAGGCGCTTACGGGTAGGGCGGGATACATGTCCCATGGGACGTCATAGGGGATAGGTATCCGTTGGGGGCTTGGGGGCTTGGGGGCTTGGGAGCTTGGGAGCTTGGGAGCTTGGGGGCTTGGGGGCTTGGGAGCTTGGGAGCTTGGGAGCTTGGGAGCTTGGGGGCTTGGGGGCTTGGGGGCTTGGGAGCTTGGGAGCTTCGGGCTTGGCGGTTCGTAGTTGCCAAAAAGATTTCCACCGGCGAGGGGTTCTGCAAATTTAGTTGGATTTTTGTCACTTAATCTTCCCAATTCCCGGCGTTTCTTAGTATTAGGTGGAAATTTGTCACTTAAATCAGACCAAAACGCCAAATCGAAGCGGATTCCGTCAAACTAAGTGTCATTTTTCCAACTAATCTCCCCCTTTCCGGTGATATAGCAAGAATTAGGTGGCGAATTTCCACTTAAATTCTTGCTGAATCCCCCCTGTTACTCCTCCTCATAAACTGAATAACAAGCATCCCCCGGCATTGCGGACTACCGCAGCCGGGGGATGCTTGTTTCACACTATTCAAGCAGGGAGAGCAGGGCCTTCTGACCTGTAAGGAAGCTCAGCATGGATTCCTGCACCTCCCAGAGCAGGCCCTGCGCCTGGTTTTTGTTGTATTCATTCACGGCGGCAATACCCTGGCTCATTGCTTTCTGCAGACTTGCGCACAGGCTTTGCCCTTCCGCGCTCAGGCCAGGCTCCAGCGCTTTGACGGCTTCGGTCCACTGCATATGAAGATTACTGACGGCAGTAGCATCTGGCAACCCGGAAGCGCCGCTTAGCAAGGAGGCCGACAGGCTACTCAGCTCATTCAGCAGCTCTGTGCTGGCTGCGAAATAGCTGTCCACCGCCGCACCCTCTCCGGAAAAAGCAGCCTGTTCCAAGGCAGGCAGCTTAACCTCCCTGACGTAAAGCTCGATCCCCTGGTGCTTGAGGCCGCTGCTCAGCAGCTTGGCCTGCTCCCGGTCAGGCGACACTCCGGCATAGACACGGTTGCCGCCGTCAGGATCAGCTCCGGCGGCCAGTCCTGCGGTGAGCAGCTCCTGCTGCGCCTGCTCTGCTCCGGCAGGCGTGCTGAACACGCCGTACTGCAGCAGGTAATAGCTCTGCGCAGCAACCGAAACCGGTATGCGGCCGGCGATGCTGTCCGCGGACGGCAATGCAGCACCGCCACCTGCCTGCTGGCCGTTAGCGCCTGCGTTGGCAGCCTGCACAGCATCCGGAGCAGACCCGCTGCTGCCGTCGTTCACGCCGCTGATGAAATTTAGCGCAGCATATCCCAGCAGCAGCCCTGTACCAAGTGCGCCCGCGATGGACAGGGCGAATTTCCACCAATGGGTCGGCCGGCGGGTCTGATAAGAGCCTCCGCCAGTGTAATTGAGCCCGGAGTAGGAGATGTCCCCGAACGCCCCCGGATCATCTTCCAATACAGTCTCAGGAGACCGGTCCCTGTGTCCGTACCCGTTCTCTTGATTAACCTCCGGAGTCCGCCGCGGCGGTGTTCTTTCCCACAGGTCAGTCACCGGCTCCGCGCGGAAGAAGGTTGGAGCCGGCCGTTCAGACCGGTGGCCACGGTCATCCGGATCTTCATAGTGCACCGTTACCGGTTCGGCTTCGGAAATACGGTCCCCATTGTGTCTGTGCTGCTCCCGAAAGCCAGAATCGCCAGCTGTATTGTATGTCTGGACTTCTTCGGAAACATCGGCACGATGCAGCGGTATATGGTAATCCTTGACTATGTCATAATCCTTAGCCGCCTCGTAACTCTTAACGTTACCGTATCCCTCAACTGTGCCGGATTCCTTAACGGTGCCGTAATCCCGGGCTGTACCAAGATATCCCCGCCCGGAATCCGAATCCTTTATACTTCCTGCTTGTCCGGACTTATCCCTGCCATTGCCTGTATCAAAGCGGAACGTCATCTTTCCGTTATTCAAATCCCACACCTCGCTATCTTCAATTCTTTAAGAGAATATATGATAGAGAAGAGAGGGATATGCTATTTTGAGAACATAATATCTTTACACCAGACTGAGCACTTTAGCCCGGACATTGCCTGCTTCATAATACTTCTGCAGTGTCCGGTATGCCTGATCGGCGATAATGGGTCCCAGCTCCGGCGTCTGCAGCAGCCTCAGCACCTGGTCGGCCATTTCCCCGGTCGTTCCGGCCAGCAGAATGTTGCGGCCCTGTTCACAGTGTAATCCTTCCGCACTCTTCTGGCCGGTAACTACCGGCGTCCGCAGCGCCCACGCCTCCAGGATCCGCAGCTGGCCGCCGCAGCCTTCGCGCAGGGAGGCCACAACTGCTCTGGAGCGCCGTATGTATTCCTGGACGGCACTGCCTTCTTCTATAATCTGTACTGAGGAATCCAGATTGGCGAGTGCTGCCACTTCCGGATGGATCTCCGGACCGACAATATAACATTTGCAGCCCGGCACTTCCTGCTTGATCAGCGGAAACACCTTCTTAAGGAAGGTCAACGCAGTGTTCTTGCCCTGGCTGGTCTGCATATTCCAGTGCAGCAGGACCGCATCCTCCTTGACGGCTGGCTCGCTGAACCGGTATTCGTCCAGATCTATAAATTGCGGCACCACATGGACCTTCCCTGCATCTGCAAAGGACAAGGCCTTAAAGGACAGCGCCTCCCACTCCGAAGCAGTCAGGAGCAGTCCGGTTTTGTTCATCAGCCTGCGCTCATCCCGCCGGGAAAGTGCTGCATTAAGCATGTGATAACGTTTGCTCAGACCCCGCTTGCCGGCAGCCTTTCCCTCAGAATGCCGGCTCTCCAGATACAGCGCGTCTGTGATAATACAGGCTTCCGGCAGCAGGGATGAAATAAGTTCAACGCAGCTGCCCGGCACTCCCCGGGTAATGTACACGTGACTATAGTCATTGGTTTTGCACAGGTGCCTGATCTCATTCTGCAAATCTTTATGCGTATCGGTATGGTACGAGCTGCCGCGCAGCTTATTCAGTGAATTCCTCAGGATGGTATGCGGCCTCGGTGCAGGCGTAACTGCATGTATTCTCAATGCGGGATCAGGCCTCAAGTGAGTTTTCCGACCGTAACTGCAGTATTCCAGCAGATCGATATCGAATTTCTCCAGCAGGATGCCGATCATCCCTTCCGTACGCGTTTCTTCCTCAATCTCTTCCTCCGGACCCCGGTTCCGGGCGGACAGATACAGCATTCTCTCTCTCATCTCTTACGACTCCTTGATTCTAGTTAAACCTGAAACTTTAGTTGTAGATCAATAGTAGCGCAGTTCACCGTGAAAGAATGTCGATTCATGGGAGAAAACTTTTTTTATTTCTAAATATGACATTCTTCAGACAAGGCTCAGCAGCTTCTGCTTCACACTCTCCGCCTCATAATGGGCCAGCAGCGTCTGGTATGCATTATCCGCGAGTTTTCTTCCCTGCTCCCGGTTAGCAAGCAGCTGCAGAACACTATCGGCAAAGGCAACCGGGCTATCGGCAATCAAAATATTTTTGCTATGCTCATAGAGCAGGCCTTCTGCCCCTATGGTACTTGAAACTACAGGCGTTTTCAGCGCCCAGGCCTCCAGAATCTTCAGCCGGGTACCGCTGCCCTCCAGCAGCGGTACAATCACGACACCGGCCCTCCGCACATAGTCAGCCACGCTGTCGACGTAGCCGGTAATGACGATCGACGGATCCCTTTCAGCCAGCGCAGCCACCTCCGGATGCACATCCCGGCCCACGATATACCATTTAATATCCGGAAGCTTTGCTTTGATGAGCGGATAGATTTCCCGGCTGAAATAGGAGGCGGCATTGATATTCGGAAAATAGTTCATGTTACCTGGGAGTATGATCCATTGTTCCTTGCCTGAATCCGGCTTGGGAGAATAGTCGCTGATCCGGATAAAGTTGGGGATGACATGCACCTTGTGCGAATTGTGAAAAGAAAGGGCTTTGAATGACAAGCCATCCTGCTCAGAGGTCGCCAGCAGCAGACTCGTCTTATCCATCAGCTTCCGTTCATCCTCCCTCGTCCACATTGCATTAAGCCTGAAGTATAGCCGAGCTACCCCCTGCTTTTTCTTGGCCAGCTGTGCGGACAGACTGCTCTCGAAATTGTGGGCATCTGTAATAATGACTGCCTCCGGCAGCACGCTGCGTACAATATCAATACAGGAGCCGAGCAGGCTGTGTGAAATGAAGACCTGATCATAGCGGTTCTCCTTGCTGAGCACGGCAATCCGGCCATTCATGTCTTTATCCGCATGACTCAAGTATGAGCAGTTGCGCCACTTATAGAGCGAGCGGAGCATGGCTTTACGGTAGCTCATTGTACGTTCCACCTCATGTACAGCAAGACCCGGGACATGCCCATGCCGGTTGTCCGGCCTCTGATTCCTGTAGGTCAGCAGATCCACATCGTATTTTGCCAAAAGAAGCTTTAGAATATTTCCAGTCCTCAGCTTACCGCCGCTGTCCTGCGGAAAAGGATTCTCAGCGGAAATGAACAGTATTTTCTCCTTTTTCATCGTCCCATCTCCTGCAATCTATATGTGTGTATGTATGTGTATTGCGCTGATGTCTAGCATATATTACCCGGATAAATACCTTTTCCCTACTATGAACTGGTAAAATATTTTAAAAACTTCTAAATTATTTCTTTTATATAAATCTATCCTTTCAGTCAAAACAAAAAAAAGCACCCTCCTCATTTAACCTGTTAAGAGGATGGTACTTTTTCGTCCAGCAAACTGCTGTGTTCATAGGTTCTGACGACGCGGTTTCTGCCTGTTTGCTTGGCCTCATACAGGGCTAAATCGGTCAGCTTGTATAATCTGTCCAGCGGTACCCGTTTCTCCGGGCAGATGGTCACTACTCCAATGCTCACTGTATACGGGAGCAAGGTGTCATCAATGACCGCACCCAGAACGCACCGCCTAAGCCGCTCAGCAATGCCGGTACTGGCGGTCTCATCCGCCCTGTGCAGCAGTACCGCAAATTCCTCGCCGCCAAATCTTCCGAACAGGTCGTTGCTGCTGAGCTGAGCCTCGATTTTGCGCGAAAAATCCCACAGCACCTTATCTCCGGTCTCATGTCCGAATGTATCATTGATTTGCTTGAAGTGATCCACATCGAGGAGCAGAAAAGAAAAGGGCACATCCTCTCTGGCCGCTGCAGCAATCAGGGGACGGGCCCTCACTACAAAAGCCCTGCGGTTCAGGATTCCCGTAAGCTCATCATAGGTGGCCACGCGCTCCAATTCAGCATAAGTACGCTCCCGCGAGAGCAGCATATATCCGGCCGTACCCAGAAACATCAGCAGATACAGGCCAATGTAAAAGATTTCCTGCAGCCAGCCGGACGCCGCCGTGCCTGCCAAGGACTGCGCGTACAGCAGGTGGACCGCCTGGCCGAGCAGCGCAATGATCGCGAGGCCGTACAGCAGCCCGATCAGCTTTTGCAGCGGAGTTTCACCCAGCTTCATGCAGAGTAAATAGACAGGATAGGCCATCATGCCCGCACCTGCCGCCGCAGTCAGGGCGCCAGCCTGCACTGCTGAAGGGTACAGCCCCGCCAGCAGCAGCACCCCGGCCCCTGATATGCCAGCCAGCCTGTAATATGACCGCCGGAGTCCGGCATTGTATACTCCCAGCAGCTTTAGAAGGGAAAAAGCTTCCATCATTCCCCCGGCCAGGCATATCAGCATAACTGTCAGCTGCACGCCGCGCAGGTCGACAGCGGTATCCAGCAGCAGCAGCATCCATGCCAGCAGCTGAATCAGCTTGGCTATGATGTACGGCCTGAGGCCGCTGCCTTTTGTATAACGCGAACGGTGCGACAGCATGAACAGCACTGTAAAGAAGTTGACAATAAACAGGCATACCAGGATTGTTTCAAAATCCAAACTGACCGCTGCCGTTATGTGGTTCACCTTCCCCGCCTGAATTATTCTTGAATCCTACCATGTATTTTTCCGCTCTTTCCCGCCCTACTGGCTGCTGTAACGGACGACACGGTTTCTTCCCTCCTGCTTGGCCTGGTACAGTGCCCGGTCACACAGCTTGAACAGCATATTGACCGAGGTGTGCGGATCGGGAATGACTGTCATGACGCCAATGCTGACCGTGTACCCGGCTGTGCCTGTGATCCTGGAGGTTTCCGCTACCGCCATGCGCAGCTGCTCCGTCTTACGACTGCTCTCCGCTTCACCCAGACCGTATAGAACGGCAGCAAACTCCTCTCCGCCGACCCTCCCGAACAAAGCGCCGTTGCCAAGATTATTTTGCACGGTAAGGGCAAATTCCTGCAGTACGCCGTCCCCCTTATCATGCCCGTAGGTATCATTAATCCTCTTGAAATGATCAAGGTCCAGGAGCAGCAGGGAATAGGGCCGGCCTTTTTTAACAGCAAGCGCAAGCTTCAGCTCCGCCTCGAGCAGAAATGCCCTGCGGCTCAGGATACCCGTGAGGGAATCGTAGGTAGCGATTCTTTTCAATCTTTCGTAGGAATGCCCATTGGAGAGAAGGATAAACGCTGCGGTTCCCGACACGAGCATAAAAAACATGCCCATATAATACAGATACTGCGCCATATTAGCCGATAATGCGCCCATCTCCGGGTCAATAAACAGCGCAGCAATAAACCGTCCCAGCATGACAAAGGCAATCCCATAAAAGATAAGTCCGGTTAATCTGTGCAGGGGTGGCTTCTGCTTACCTGCGGACAGCCGGACTGCCGGATAGAGGACATACAGCAGCACCGACAGTGAAGCTGAAGCTACCCGCAGGTTGGCCTGATTGAAGAACAGCGCAATCACGCAGAAGCTCGTAACACTTAATGCTGTCAGCAGCCCATAATACAGTCTGGCCGAACGACCGAAGATATCCATCATCATCATAAGTGCTGTAATTTCCAGTATCCCTCCGATCAGAATCAGGACGTTGCTCAGCGGAATCATCAGCTTATGCGGCAGATAATCCCACAGGAGGATCGAGCTCCAAAAGAGCACCTGCACCCATTTGCCGCCGATGAACAGGGCTGAAGCCATATCCTTAGGGGAATGGAACCGGTAAAAGGTGATCAGCAGCCCAGTAAATAAATTCCCTAAGATGAAAAGGTACACTAAGGTTCTGATGTCAAGCTGAAACTCCATAATCACACCACCAACTGTCCGGAAATCAATATCGTGACCGCAAACTGCAGTCTATCAAATCTATTATCGGCAGACCCCCCCCAAGAATTGACGTGCACAAGTAGAAACGGCTATGCCGTCCTTCAGAGAAGGCAGTCTCGCGAATGCGGACTCAGGCATTTTGCGGGAACTCCGAAAAACTTATAAATAAGGCGTATTCTCTCTGTGTTCAGAGAAAATACGCCTTAGAATAGCGGATCACTGCTTCAAGCGACGCAGCGGCGCTAATTTATTCCTTGTTCCCTTGTTCCTTTAAGCCTTCGGCCAGCTTGTAGCCTACCTTCCAGATGTCGCCTGCACCCATGGTGAGCACCAGGTCGCCCGGAGCGATACGGCCCTGCAGATCGGCAAGCACATCTTCCTTGGTCGGCAGATGCCTTGCGCTCGAATTGCTGTTCTGGACAATCAGCTCCACCAGCTTCGCAGAGGTTACCCCTTCAATCTGCTTCTCACCTGCCGGCGAGTAGATGTCCGTAATAATGACCTCATCCGCTTCACTGAAAGCCCGGCTGAACGCATCCAGCAGGAAGAAGGTACGCGTATAGCGCTGCGGCTGGAATACGGCGATAATCTTTTTACCGGTAGCCTTGGCAGCGCTGATCGTAGCCTGGATTTCCGTCGGATGGTGGGCGTAATCATCAATGACCAGAATGTCATTAACCTCGCCGAGCACCTGGAAGCGGCGCTTGGCGCCATGGAATTTCACAATGGCGGCAGCAATGGCATCAAAGGCAACGCCTGACTTCAGACAGGCGATTACCGCAGCCATTGAGTTGTAAAGATTGTATTTGCCCGGGATGGACAGCTCAATCTTGCCCAGCACGCGCCCCTGATGGTTCATTGTATAGGAGACCTGTCTGTCCCCCAGCACGATATCAGCAGCAGTGTAGTCCGCATCCGGAGAATCAATGCCGTAAGTGATAATATTGCCCTTCACTTCAGACAAAAGAGAGCTGGCTGTCTCATCATCAGCACATACAATCGCCGTGCCGTCTTCACGCAGCTGATTCATAAACTGGACGTAAGCAGCCTTCAGCTTGCCGAAATCCCCGCCGTAATTTTCCAGATGGTCCGCTTCAATATTGGTGACAATCGCCAGCCAAGGGTGGTACTGGAGGAAGGAGCCGTCGCTCTCGTCTGCTTCAGCTACAACGTATTCTCCTTGTCCTGCCTTGGCATTTGTACCGACATTCATAATCTCCCCGCCGATAATATACGTCGGGTCCACACCGCAGTCTTCCATGATCAATGCAATCATGGAGGAGGTGGTGGTTTTGCCGTGCGCCCCTGCAACGGCAACGCCCTTGCGTTCATTCAGCAGACGCGCCAGCATCTGGGAGCGGTGCAGCACCGGAATGTTAAGACGCTCGGCCTCCACCCACTCCACATTGTCGCTTGTAAGCGCGGTTGAATAGACAACAAGATCGGCACCCTTAACCTGCTCGGCCGTATGCCCGATATAGATCTTGGCGCCTTTGGCGATCAGTTTCTCGGTTAATTCCTGGGCAGCCACATCGGAGCCCGTAACCGTGTATCCCATTTCCAGCATTACCCGGGCAATCGCGCTCATACCGTAGCCGCCGATCCCTATAAAATGCACACGTTCAGTAGTATCCAACAGTTCGTCACCAGCCTTTTTCAGAATCGGGTTGCCGCAAAAGCGTACTGCGTACATCGGAAATCAGATACAGTGTGCCGGACACGACCGCAAGATCCTTCTCCGACGTGATCGACTGCAGCAGCTGCAGCGCCTTGCCCCAATTACGTTCTACTATGATTTCCAAATGGTTCCTGGCATATTTCTCCCGCAGACTTTCTGCGATGGCCTGCAGTTCTTCCGCGTCCATTTTCTTCCGGAAATCCGGTTCGGTCAGGATGAGCGTATCCACTATAGGCAGTATATGCTTGAAGTATGACTCATGATGCTTATTAGCCAGCATCCCCATGAGTAAATTTAATTTACCGTACTGATAAAACTGCGGCAGGCTTCTGGCCAGGCTCTCCGCCCCTTCAGGATTATGTGCACCGTCGAGTACAATCCGCGGATGCCGGCTTACTTCCTCCAGGCGTCCGGCCCAAAAGGTATCCTTGAAGCCTTCCAGCACATCCTCATCCTCCAGCATGAACGCCATATACTGGCGCAGCACCTCAACAACCATCATCGCTCCGGCTGCGTTGCTCAGCTGATGCTCGCCTTTCATGGCGATGCCGACCTGAAGCTCACGGAACGGTCCCTTGAAGGTAAAGCTCTGTACGCCTGCCTCGATTCCTGTAAGCTCATAGCTGAAATCTTCCCCGGCCAGATAGAGCTTTGAACGGCAGGCTTCCGCCCGCGCCTTCAGAACGGCAATCACTTCAGGCTGGCTGACACAGCTGACCACAGGAACACCGGGCTTAATAATCCCGGCCTTCTCAAAAGCAATCTTCTCCAGCGTATCGCCCAGCACATCAGTATGATCATGCCCGACATTGGTAATTACGGAAACAACCGGCATGACGATGTTCGTTACATCCAGCCTTCCCCCAAGCCCTGTCTCCCATACGACTACATCAGGGAAACAGCATTCGGCATAGTAGAGGATAGCCAGTGCTGTCGCGACCTCGAACATCGTCGGTGAACCAAGCTCGCCGGCGGCGATCTCTTCTACGAGGGGACGAAGCTTCTCCGCAAGCGCAGTGAGCGTATCTTCGGGAATATCCGTACCGTTATACTGAAACCGGTTGGTGAACTTCGTAATGTAGGGGGACGTAAACGTCCCTACACTGTAGCCGCTTTTCAGCAGCACACTTGTCAGAAAGGCACAGGTCGAACCTTTGCCGTTCGTTCCCGCCACATGAATAAACTTCAGCCTGCGGTGCGGGTTGCCGAGTTTCTCCATGAGGAGCCGGGTCCGCTCCAGCCCCGGACGGATGCCGAATGGAATCAGCCCGTTAATCCAGTCCACTGCTTCTGTATAAGAACCCAAAGGAGCGGCCTTACCGCTCCCGATCATCTCTTCCATATCCCTTATCCTCTCAGCTCTGCGATGCGGGCCAGCACTTTCTCGCGCTTAGCGGAATAATCCGCCTGCTTCGCCCGTTCCTCTTCGATGACTTTAGCCGGAGCCTTGGCAACAAAGCCCTGATTGCCAAGCTTTTTCTCAACGCGTTCCACTTCACTGTTCAGCGTCTGCACTTCTTTTTCGAGACGGATAATCTCCTGCTCAATATCGATCAGCCCAGACAGCGGCAGCAGCAGCTCTGCTCCGGTAACAACTGCAGACATGACTTTGTCAGGAGTCTGCGGATCAAGGCCCGCTTCAAAGGAAGACGTGTTGCAGAAACGGCTGATGTAGTTGTCGTTACGGCTGATGATGCTGAGTGTTTCTGCACTGCCTGCCTTGATGATCAGCTCGACCTTTTTGCTCATCGGTACATTAACCTCTGCACGGATGTTGCGTACCGCGCGGATGATGTCCATCAGCAGGTTCATTTCAGCCACAGCCTCAGGGCTTTCCAGCGCTGCGTCGTACTTAGGCCACTCTGCCAGCGTAATCGTTGCACCCTCGTGCGGCAGATGCTGCCAGATCTCCTCGGTAATGAACGGCATGAACGGATGAATCAGGCGCAGCGTGCGGTCGAGCACGTAGGCAAGCACCGATTGGGTTTTGGCTTTGGCAGCCGCATCGCTGCCGTACAGCGACAGCTTCGCGAACTCGATATACCAGTCGCACAGATCATCCCAGATGAAGTTGTACAGCAGACGGCCGGTCTCGCCGTACTCGTACGCGTCAATTAGACGCGTAATATCGCGGGAAGTTTCGTTCAGGCGGTGCAAAATCCAGCGGTCAGCCGTCGTAAGCTCACCTGTAATGTCAATATCTGCAAAATTAACACCCTCCAGATTCATCAGCGCAAAGCGCGATGCGTTCCAGATCTTGTTGGCAAAATTGCGGGCCTGCTCTACCTTTTCCATCCGGAAACGCAGATCCTGCCCGGCAGTAATACCGGTAGAAATCATATAGCGCATAGCATCCGCGCCGTACTGTTCAATAACATCCAGCGGATCAATCCCGTTGCCGAGCGATTTGGACATTTTGCGGCCTTCGGCATCACGCACAAGACCATGCATGAATACATCGGCGAACGGCTTCTGGCCGGTAAATTCAAAGGCGGAGAAGATCATGCGCGCTACCCAGAAATAGATGATGTCGTATCCTGTAACGAGCACGTTATTAGGATAGTAACGCTGGTAGTCGCTGCTGCTCTCGTCAGGCCAGCCCATTGTGGCAAACGGCCACAGGTTTGAGCTGAACCAGGTATCCAGCACGTCCTCATCCTGCTTCAGATCATCAAGACCGCTCATTTCGCGGGCTTCTTCTTCACTGTAGGCTACAAACACCTCGCCTGTAGACTCAGAGTACCAGGCCGGAATGCGGTGTCCCCACCACAGCTGGCGGGAGATACACCAGTCGCGTACATTTTCGATCCAGTTCAGATAGGTCTTCTCAAAACGCTCAGGAACAAAGTTAACGCCGTTGCCTTCCTTCTGCGCATTGATGGCAACCTCAGCCAGCGGCTGCATTTTAACGAACCATTGGGTGGACAGATATGGCTCAACTACGGCACCGGAGCGCTCGCTGTGTCCTACCTGGTGTACGTGATCCTCGATCGAAATCAGGACGCCCTGCTCCTTCAGATCAGCAACGATATTCTTGCGGCATTCGCTGCGGTCCTGGCCGTTATACGGTCCGGCTTCCTCATTCATTACGCCGCCTTCGTCCATCACGTTGATCTGCGGCAGATTGTGGCGCTGGCCTACCTCAAAGTCATTCGGGTCATGGGCCGGAGTAATCTTAACCGCGCCGCTGCCGAATTCCTTCTCTACATAATCATCGGCAATAATCGGAATTTCCCGGCCGATAATCGGCAGGATCAGCGTTTTGCCGATCAGATCCTTGTAGCGCTCATCCTTCGGATGAACCGCTACCGCGGTATCGCCGAGCATCGTCTCCGGACGTGTTGTGGCTACAGTAATGTGGCCGCTGCCGTCCTTCAGCGGATAACGCAGGTGATACAGGTGTCCGTTAACCTCTTTGTACTCCACTTCAATATCCGACAGGGCCGTACGTGCAGCCGGGTCCCAGTTAATAATGCGCTTGCCGCGGTAGATCAGGCCTTTGCGGTACAGCTCAACAAAAACCTGGCGTACCCCTTTGGTCAAGCCCTCATCCAGCGTGAAGCGTTCGCGGGAATAGTCCAGGGACAGGCCCATCTTCGCCCACTGTCCGTGGATCGTTTCGGCATACTGGTCCTTCCAGGCCCATACCTGCTCCAGGAACTTCTCGCGGCCGAGGTCATGGCGGGAAATCCCCTGCTGGCGCAGCTTCTGCTCCACCTTGGTCTGGGTAGCAATACCCGCATGGTCTGTCCCCGGCAGCCAGAGCGTGTCGAAGCCCTGCATCCGCTTCGTGCGGATCAGAATATCCTGCAGGGTGAAGTCGAGCGCATGCCCGATATGCAGCATTCCCGTTACGTTCGGCGGCGGGATTACGATGCTGTAAGGCTCTGCGTCCGGCCGCTGGCCGGCCTTAAAGAATTCGTTCTCCATCCAGTAGGTGTACCACTTGTGCTCTGCCGCTTTCGGATCGTACGTTGTCGGCATGTCGTTCTTAGCGCTATTGTCAGCCGCAGCCTGCGCTGCCGCTTCCTGCGTGTCCGGCAGCATCTCTGCCGCTTTGATGTCATCAGCCATGTCCTGAACCTCCATTAATTTCTTATCTTGTGAAAATACAAAAAGGCCTTTCGTCTCAAAGGACGAAAGGCCATTCTTTCGCGGTACCACCTTTGTTTCGCACTAATGCAAAATAACCCTGTGCCCGGGAAAACCTGCACTCCCCGAAGCTTAGCGCGACACTCATGCAGATAACGGCTGCGTCCGGCCACATCCTACACTGATCAGCCTATAACGGCTTAACCTTCGGAAGGGCGACTCCGGGGCGACTTCGGTGGCATGCATCCTGCGGAAATTCACAGCAATTACAATTCCGCTCTCTGAAGGGCTGACGACCTACTCTTCCCGTTCCCAGTCTTTAGCTAAGTTTTACTTATTCCCATAATACATTTAGTACTATTCCTAGTCAACCAGCATACACACAAACAGCCGGTCTTATACTATTGAATTTATTCTATGCCGCTAAGGTAAAAGAATCCTCTCCCGGATGTGCATCCAAATTCCCGCTTCCCGGCCACAGCCCCGGCAGACAGAATACCGCCTGCTCTAACGGACTCCGATGCACTTCCTTTCGCATAAAGTCATTTCTCGGCATGCTAACGGACATCAATAACCTTAAATGCAGATATTCGGAACAATAATGGCCGTATGGAGGGAAATAAGTGCAGCACGGTCCGTTAGCCGGACAAAATACTAATTTCCGGGAAAACAAGGTCGCTTAGGTCCGTTAGCGGCTAAAGGCGTCTACCGGCATCTAAACTGCCGGCTTTCCACAACCCTGCCTCTCCTTAACAAAAAACTGAGCAGCGCTCCCCGTAATCAGGAAGCCGCTGCTCAGTCCCATAACCATAACCTAAGGAATATATAAAACCTGCCCCTCTTCCACATTCTGGCCTGCCAGCCGGTTGTACATTACCAGCTCCCTTGCGCTGAGCTGATACTTCTCGGCAATCGTATCCAGCGTATCCTCCCGCTGCACAATGCACATCCGGACCTTGCGGAACAGCTCCACACCGCCGGCTCTGCTGATAAAGCGGCTCTTCCAGTCGCTGTCATTCCCCGGTTCCTTAACCTCCGGCTGCGGAGCCGCAGCAGCAGTCACTGCGCTTTCCTGCTCCTTATGGGCCCGGCTTGAGCTGAGCAGGGAGGAGAAGGTGAGATGCTCCTTGGCGGAGCTTGCCTCTTCCTTCTTGCTGCCGAGCGCAACCTTGAGATCTGCCTTTTCTTCCTGGACAGGCAGTGTTTCCGGTGAGAGAAGCGCATCATTCTCCTTGGTGTCCTCCGCTTCCGGCTCCTTGGTGTCCTCCGCTTCGGGCAGTTCCGCTTCTTCCTGGATCTCTGCAGGAGTATTCTCGGGCTCAACCGCAGCAACCGGCTCCTCCAGTCTCTCGGCATAGAGCTGCCCGGAGGCGATGTCCGCGAAATCAAACGCCTGCGCAGCTGCCGGAACAATCTCCTCTGCAGCATCACCGGATCCGGCCTGCGTAATATCAGCAGCAGAAGCGGCCGGTTTCACTGCCGGTTCCTTCTCGCGCGTGCCGAAAAAATGCCCGGATACCGGCTCCGCCGGTGCCTTCCCCTTCTGCCAGGCTTCCGCAGCCGCTCCGCCGGTGAATCCCGTCTGGTCCTCCAGGCTGTGCGTGCGCAGCTTTGCTTCTTTTTCCTTATGCGGCTGGGCAGCAGGTCCGGCCGCCTGCGTATAGACGGAGCTCTCCAGAACCAGCGGATTGACCGCTGCCGCATCGGGAATAAAGGAGGTATACTCCTGCTGGTCTGCAGGAATTTCCGCCGCCCCCTCGCCGTAGGTCCACAGTGAATTCTCGTACAGGGCTTCGCCGTCCTGTTCCCTGCCCTCGGCCGGAGCAGCAACTGCCCGGTCTTCCTGCTCGGGAGAGTAGGCTACTGTATACTCCTCCTGCTGCCAGGCCTTCCCTGTCTCCGCTCCGCCTACTCCCCTCAGTGAAAGCACGCCGGTTATGTTGACAGTACGCATCGTAAGCAGGTCGATATCGAAGTTCTCGATCTCTACCCCTATGTCTTCAAGTGAGCTGACCCGGGTCAGCGGGACTGTGATTTCAACGGGGATCGCATGCTCCAGGCGCTCCGTCCGGTCATTTTCTCCCCGGTAAAGTCCGGTGAGCAGCAGCTGGCCGTAGAGCTCGGCCCGGTCTTCCCGCTGAATCACCTGAATTTCCGGAATGAGCTCCACCTCTTCCAGCTCAGCGATTCCCGGAAGTTCTGCAGGCAGGTGGATGCGTTCATAAATATCAAACCGCAAGCCGTGGGACTGGTCAAACACGGGAAATTTCCTCCTTCTTGGCATAATCTAACCCTGAGACAAGCCCAGAGTATAAGCCCAAAATGTTACTCCACTCATGTATATGCTCCAATCAGGAAGGCATGACTAATTTGGACACATGCGCTTTTGCCCGCCCAGCGCACGGATCAGGATGTGAACTCCCTTAATGTATTCAAGGCGACTTGCATGCATGATGAGCTTCTTACCTTGACGCCGCTTCAGCGGAGATGGCATTACAGCCTTGGCCTCATACTCCTTCAGATTCTCATGAATCCCTCTCCTCCGGTTATAAATTTCACTGCAGAAATAGAAACAGCCGGCATATGCATTAACATAGTATTATATGTCCGGCGCCGGTTTTCCGGTATGGTTGGGAGTCTCAATTCTATCAGCGGAGTAAAGTGTGAATTTTTGCAAAACTATTTTCATCATGTTTACATATTTCGGGTATAATCGGTATAACGCTCGAAAGGATGTTACCGATATGTCTAAAGCAAGATTATTCGACCTCTCCTTGTTCGCGGCTGCTGTGGTCCTGGCGCTTCTAACGCACCCTTCAGTAGTACTGGATGATACATATATAAAGGCCATGCTGCTCTACTGGGTATTCGCGAGCTTTTACTTTCAGCTGCGCCTTGTTACCCGGAAAGGGAATTCCACGATCGACTATGCGATCAGCTATACTTCTTCCTTCGGTATTTTTGCCGGACCGCTCGGCACGCTGATTTATGAGATTTTCTACCGGACTACAGTGTACCTCTATAAAAAGAAAACAAAGACCGCCGATCCGGGAGAATTCCTGGACGCTTTTTATAATATCGGCTCTTTCACGCTTGGCGGGACCGCCGCCTATTACCTGTACACGCTGCTCTATCCGGCTGCCGCACATGTTCCCGCCGGTTACTGGCTGCTGTTCCTGCTGGTGGTCTGTGTGACAACCCTGTTGTCCTCGGGGTTTCTGGTCATAACCTTCGCCCTCTCCGGGGACATTACAACACGCAAAGAAGCGCTTGATCTGCTGTTCAAGAGCAGAAACCTGCTGGATTTCAGCAAAGTAGCGCTGACCAACGCCCTGCTGCTGCGTCTGCTGCAGATGGAGAAATGGGAGATGCTGATTGCGCTGTTCCTGCTGAACTACATTGTCAGCCTCTCCTTTTTCTCCAAATCCCAGAGTGCCCAGCACAAATTCGAGCGGGACAAGTTCGAGCAGATGGCTTATCAGGATTTCCTGACCGGAACCTTTAACCGGGCACACATGGACAAAATGATGAACGAGCTCGACCACAGCAGCGAATATATAGGTATTGTTGTAGCAGACATCGACCGGTTCAAAAAAATCAACGATACCTACAATCATGCTGTAGGGGACAGGGTCATTATTCATTTCGCAGATACTCTCAAAGCCCACCTGCAGGAGGAGGACATCCTGTTCCGCAGCGGCGGAGAGGAATTCACATTGTTTCTGAGGGGCAAGTCTTTCCGGGAATGCCGTCTGATCATTCAGGAAATGCTGCTCGATATAGAAGGAAGTTCAGCTGCGGCAGATTATGAGGATCAGCAGATCAAGGTCAGCTATTCGGCTTCCTTCGGCCTCTACTACTTTAGAGCGGATCAGAGCATATCCATGGAAAAAGGGTACGTCCGCGCCGACCAGCTCCTGCTGGAATCCAAAAAACTCGGCCGCAACCGGCTCTCGGCGCACAATGCACTGGCTGACTAATCCGTTATGATAAAAGAGCCGTTCCACCGGTTGCCCGGTTGGAACGGCTCTTGTTGTGTCTGCAGAGTGGCACAAGCTGATACGGTATTCACTCGGTAATACCTGCTGTGTTCGTGCAGTTCAATAGAAAGTACGGACATCACCGGCTCCATAAAAGGCGCGGTTCTCTACAGCTCGGCAGCGTTAAAAGTGTCTCCACCGGTGATCGTACCGTTGTTGAAGCCTTTGTAGAACCAGCGTTTCCGCTGCTCCGACGTCCCGTGGGTGAAGCTGTCGGGTACCGCATAGCCCTGGGCCTGCTTCTGGATCGTATCATCGCCGACAGCACTCGCCGCCGTCAGCGCTTCCTCCAGATCGCCCTCCTCCAGCAGATTCATCCCCTGGGCATGGTTCGCCCAGACGCCGGCCAGATAGTCCGCCTGCAGCTCAAAGCGCACCTGATATTTGTTGTATTCCGTCTCGCTCAAGCTGCGGCGGAGGGAATCCAGCTGTTTGGTCGTTCCAAGCAGAGTCTGCACGTGATGCCCAACCTCATGGGCGATGACATAGGCCATTGCAAAATCACCCGGCGCCTTAAAGCGCTGCTGCAGCTCGTCATAGAAGCTCAGGTCGATATACAGCTTGCTGTCCCCCGGACAATAAAACGGTCCGACCGCCGAGCTTGCGGTCCCGCAGGCCGAATTCACACTGCCGCTATAGAGCACCAGCGTAGGATCGGTATAAGTCATTCCCTGCTGGGCAAAAAGCTCGCTCCACACATCCTCCGTATCCGCCAGCACCACCGAGACAAACTGTGCCAGCTCCTGCTCCTCGGCAGTCTCCTGGTAAGGGGCATTTGAGGTGGTGGTTCCGCCTGAAGTCAGATTGCCCAGGATATCCCCGACATTCCCGCCGCTCAGCAGTGTGACTACAACCACCAGAATAATGCCTCCGATCCCGCCGCCGACCAGCTTCCCGCCACCGCCGCCGCCGCCTCTGCGGTCCTCCACATTCGAGCTGCCTCTTCTTCCCTGCCACTTCATGGCCCATCCCCCAGTCTGTTTACATTAATGGATTATTGTTTCCGTAACAGTCCGGATATTCCGGAGTCTTGCGAAAACAGCAAAACCTAATTAACGTTTACTAACGCTTAATAGTGTTATACCCAAAATCGGCAGGGTGCGACTGCTGGGAAATTGAGGTAATCGGCAGGGATTCAGATGGACACGTGTAACATTCTGACTGGAGTCGGCTTCCGGTAAAAATCCAGTGTCAGCTGCATGTGTTGTGTGGGCTTCATGTATTGTATGGGGCTTCATGTATTGTATGGGGCTCCATGTATTTAGTTGGATTTTCGTCAACTAATTTCTCTGGTTCTCCATCTTTTCCATATTTAAGTGGAAAAATGCCACTTAATTCAAGCTATAACCTCCTTTTAAAGCAAAAACAGTGAAATTAAGTAACCTTTTTCCACGTAAATTCCGCGTTAAGCTATTTTGGCGAGAAATAGGTAGCATTTTTCCACTTAATTCATTAGCACTACCCGCGGAGTAACATATTAAGTCTAAGCTTCAGGCTCGCTTAAGAAACAGCTCCATGCACCTGCACAAAACCCGCGGGAACCGCCAATAACCTGGCGGGACACGCGGGTTTTATGTACAAACATATGGGCGAGCTGGAAATTTTGCTTTCTTGTTTCGCACGCCTTGTTACAGAGGCGCGCCGCCCAGTGACTCGCGCAGCCGGAGCATGTCCTCCGGCCAAGGATCGGCCACTACGGTCAGCTCCCGGGTCCAGGGGTGGCGAAACGCTAACGCTTCGCCATGCAGTGCCTGGCGGCCGCGTTCAGCCAGTCCCCAGCGCGGCCCGCCGTACAGCTCATCCCCGATGAGAGGATGACCGGCATGGCTGAGGTGAACGCGGATTTGATGCGTCCGCCCGGTTTCGAGCTCGACCTGCAGGGCGGTTGCCCCGCGCAGCACCTCACGCCCGGTAATCCGCGTCACCGCCGGCTGGCCGCCGGGCGACACCCGCCGCCGCGCCGCATGATGCCGGTCGCGGCCGATCGGCGCGTCGATGACGGTAAGCTGGGCAGGCACAGTGCCCTCAGTGATGGCTGCATAGCGGCGCGAAATGTCCTTGCTGCGCATATCCTCATCGAGTACAAGCTGAGCGTACTCATTCTTCGCATAGAGCACCGGACCGGTCGTATCCTTGTCCAGACGGTGGATATGGCGCACGGCAATGCCGCCGCCGGAAGCGGCGTAATGACCGGCTACCAGATGGTCCAGCGTAGCATCCGATCCGCTGCCGTCCGGGTGGACCGCCATGCCCGCAGGCTTATGGACGACGAGGCAAAAGTCGTCCTCATACAGCACCCGGGCCTCCTGCCATACCGACTCTATGCCGGCCTCCCGCTCCGGCCAAAGCGCCAGCCGCAGCCGGTCGCCCCGCCACTGGATGCCGCCTTCGCGGCGCAGCCGGGCATGGAGCTTCGCCGGCATCCCGGCAGTCTCCAGCAGCCAGCGGTCAATCGCGGCCTCCTTATCGGCCGCTCCGGTAACGGCCCGGCCGGGCATGGCCTCAAGCCATTCCCCGCGGCGTTTCCAGGCGCCTCCGCCTGGAACCGGCTTGCTCCCGGCAGTTTCTACCGTTTTGTCCTCGGCGCTGTTTACAGCTTTATTCTCGCTACCTTTTGCCGCCTTGTCACCGACGCCCTTTGCAGCCTTATTCCCGCTACCCTGGACCGCTTTATCCCAGCTGCCCTTTACCGTCTTGTTCTCGCTACCTTTTGCGGTCATATCCCAACCGCCAATTGCCGCCTTGTCACCGACGCCCTTTGCAGCCTTATTCCCGCTACCCTGGACCGCTTTATCCCAGCTGCCCTTTACCGTCTTGTTCTCGCTGCCTTTTGCGGTCATATCCCAACTGCCTCTTACCGCTTTATCCTTGGCGCCCTTTACTGCCTTTTTCTCGCTACCTTTTGCTGCCTTATCCCAACCGCCAATTACCGCCTTGTCACCGACGCCCTTTGCAGCCTTATTCCCGCTACCCTGAACCGCTTTATCCCAGCTGCCCTTTACTGCCGTATTCTCGCCGCCTCTTGCAGGCTTATCCCAGCGGCCAGTTACCGTCTTGTCCCAGCCGCCGCTTCTCGGCTTATCCCCTCCGCCAGCCGTCACAGCGACTTCAGCGCCCGGTAGTGGGCTTCAAGCGTATCGTCAATATCCTGCTCGCTGTGCACACCCGATACGAACATGCCCTCGAATTGGGAAGGCGGCAAGCTGATGCCCTGGTCGAGCATTTGGCCGAAATAACTGCGGAATTGCTCAAGATTACTTGTCTTGGCCGTTTCAAAGTTATGGACAGGCCCTTCCGTAAAGAACGGGCAGACCATCGATCCGATCCGGTTAATCGTCAGCGGGATGCCGGTGTCAACGCTGTTGCGCTTCAGCCCTGCTTCCAGACGAGCGCCCAGCGTTTCCAGCCGGTCGTACACCTCCGGAGTCAGCAGCTTCAGCGTGCTGTAGCCGGCAGCCATCGCCAGCGGATTGCCGCTGAGCGTACCGGCCTGGTAGATCGGCCCTGCCGGAGCCATCTGCTCCATAATCTCCCTGCGGCCGCCGTAAGCGCCGACCGGAAGACCGCCGCCGATGACCTTGCCGAAGCAGGTCAGATCCGGTTCAATCCCGAACAGGCCCTGCGCACAGCTGCGGTCTACCCGGAACCCGGTCATTACCTCATCAAAAATCAGCAGCGCCCCATAACCCGTAGTCACCTTACGTAAGCCCTCCAGGAAGCCCGGCTGCGGCGGGACAACGCCCATATTGCCGGCAATCGGCTCGACGATGATCGCGGCAATTTCGTTGCCGTAGCGCTCGAAGGCGATTTTGACACCTTCCAGGTCGTTGTAAGGTACAGTAATTGTATTAACTGCTACCCCTTCCGGCACTCCCGGGCTGTCCGGCAGACCCAAGGTTGCGACGCCCGATCCGGCTTTGATCAGCAGGCTGTCCGCATGACCGTGGTACGAGCCTTCAAATTTAAGGATTTTGCTGCGTCCGGTATAGCCGCGGGCCAGACGGATGGCGCTCATGGTAGCTTCCGTACCGGAGTTGACCATCCGCACAATATCCACAGACGGCACACGTTCGACGACCAGTTTGGCCATCTCCGTCTCCAGCAGCGTCGGCGCGCCGAAGCTGGTCCCTTTTACCGCAGTCTCCTGCAGCGCTTTGACCACCTCCGGATGGGCATGTCCCATAATGAGCGGACCCCAGGAGCAGACATAGTCGATAAAGCTGTTGCCGTCGATATCATAAATACGCGAGCCGATCCCGTGATCCACATACACCGGTGTCAGGCCTACCGATTTGAACGCCCGCACCGGGCTGTTCACCCCGCCGGGAATATACTGCTTGGCCTCTTCAAAAGCGTTCCGGGAAGCTTCTTCCCGGCGCGACAATGGCACATTGCCCATATTGTTCACTCCTGTTCTGTTCGTTAATTTAGCCGCGCAGCCAGCGGGCCGCATCCTTGGCAAAATAAGTGATAATAATGTCCGCGCCAGCCCGCTTCATGCCGGTCAGCATTTCCATTACGATGGCTTGTTCATCGATCCAGCCCTGCAGCGCTGCCGCTTTGACCATCGAATACTCCCCGCTCACATTGTAAGCCACCAAAGGCAGATCAAACTGGTCGCGGATCGTCCGGATCACATCGAGATAAGCCAGCGCCGGTTTTACCATCAGCATATCGGCACCTTCCAGGACATCGGAGTCCGCTTCGCGGATTGCTTCCCGCAGGTTGGCCGGGTCCATCTGGTATGTTTTGCGGTTGCCGAACTGCGGCGCAGAATCAGCAGCCTCGCGGAACGGGCCGTAAAAGGCGGAAGCGTATTTTACCGAATAGGACATAATAGGCACATGCTCAAAACCATTCTCATCCAGTCCGGCGCGAATCGCCTGCACAAAACCGTCCATCATGTTCGAAGGCGCGATAATATCCGCCCCGGCCTTGGCTTGCGATACCGCCGTACGGGTCAGGAGCGTAAGCGAAGCATCGTTGATGACATCACCGTGGACAACACCGTCAACCACATGGGTATGAACCATGCCGCAATGGCCGTGATCCGTGAACTCACACAGACAGGTATCAGCTACAACGAGCAGCTCAGGGTACCACTTTTTGATCAGGCGGGTCGCCTCCTGCACAATCCCGTCATCAGCAAAACCGGAAGAACCCACCTCATCCTTCGTCTCCGGAATCCCGAACAGCAGAACCGCCGGAATCCCCAGCGCCGCAATTTCGTCCACCTCAGCCTTCAGCATATCGAGCGAAAAATGGTACACGCCCGGCATTGAGCCAATCTCCATCTTCACCCCTGTTCCATATGTCACAAAAATCGGCTGGATCAGATCCAGCGTATTCAGTACAGTCTCCCGTACCATCCCGCGAATTCCGGCTGTACCGCGCAGACGGCGGTGCCGGGTAATTGGAAAGCTCATTGATGTATCCTCCTGTGTAGTTAATATGTAAAAAAAGTCCGGCAGCACTGAGCAATGCCAGCGCATGTCCGGAGTACCTTTGATGTTCGTCGGGAGGATTCCCCCTGTCACAAACTAACTTTAACTGCACGCTGTACAACTATTCCTCCAGTTTTCCCCTGAGTAACCAGATTAGTTGTACTTTCTGCAGCTATTTTGGCGGAAAAAGCGGATTTTAGCCGTTTTAGGCAGAGTTAGTTGTATAGAGTGCAGCTATTCCGCGCAGCAGCCGAATATGACCGAGTTTAGTTGCATAAAGTGCAGTTAACCCCGCATCAGGAGAGTGTAAGTAACTATCCTTAACCCGCTTCGCCAGCGGGGGATGAAGCCCCTATCTATCTTACTCTCGTTGACTCGTTCCAGCGGCACAGCTCCTGCACCAGGCCTTCGATCGTGGCCTCGTCCGGCAGCAGGCCGGGGGTCAGGCCGGCGGCAACGGCCGTTTCCTCGGTCACCGGGCCGATGCAGGCGATCTTCACGCCGGCCAGCGCGGCCACCGGGTCTTCCAGGCCCATGCGCTTCAGGATGCCGATGAAATTGCGCACGGTCGAAGAGCTGGTGAAGGTAACCGCATGGATGCGTTTCTCCTCGAGCAGGCGCAGCAGCTCGATATCATCCTCGCCCGTCACCACCGTCTCGTAGGTGTCGATCTCGGTCACTTCCAGCCCAAGCTCGCGCAGCTTGGCCGGAAGCCACTCCCGCGCGAGGTCCCCGCGCGGGAGCAGCACCTTCTGGCCCGCCTCAAGCCGCGGGCCAAATGCCTCCAGCAGCCCTTCCGCCTGGAAGCGGGCGGGCAGCTCCTCGGCCACCAGCCCCCGCTCCGCCAGCGCGGCGGCTGTGGCCGGTCCCACCGCGCCGATGCGCGCGCGGTGCAAACCGCGGATGTCCACCTTCAGCTCCGCCAGGTGGCGCCAAAAGAACTCCACGCCGTTCGGGCTCGTGAAGAAAACCCAGTCATAGGCTTCCAGCGCCCCCAGCGCGGAAGCTATGGCGGCTTTCTTCCCGGCATCCTCCGGCATGACCGTCTCAATGACCGGGAACTCGTACGGCTCGCCGCCGAGCTCCTCAATGCGGTCCACCAGCTCGCTTGCCTGGCTGCGGGCGCGGGTGACCACGATGCGCTTGCCGAACAACGGCAGCGCCTCGGCCCACATCAGCTGCGGGCGCTGGCGCACCACTTCGCCGACGACAATGACCGCCGGCGGCTGGAAGCCGGCCGCTGTTACCTTCGCCTCGATGTCGGCGAGCGTACCGGTCAGCGTCTCCTGCTCCGCACGCGTACCCCAGCGCACCAGCGCCACCGGCGTCTCCGGCGGACGGCCGTGCTTGATCAGCTGGCCGCTGATGTAGCCAATCTTGGCTACGCCCATCAGGAAGACCAGCGTTCCCGTAGCATTCGTTACCTTGTCCCAATGGATGGAATGGTCCAGCTTGTCCGGGCTTTCATGCCCGGTAATAATCGACAGGGAGGATGCATAGTCCCGGTGGGTGACCGGGATGCCGGCATACGCCGGCACGCTGATGGCCGAGGTAATGCCCGGCACAATCTCGTAATAGATGCCGTTCCGGCGCAGCAGCTCCGCTTCTTCGCCCACCCGGCCAAAGATCGTCGGGTCCCCGCCCTTAAGCCGCACCACCGTTTTGCCTTCCAGCGCCAGGTCAACCAGCAGCTGGTTGATCTCCTCCTGCTTCATGGTGTGGCGGTCGGGCAGCTTGCCGACATAGATTTTCTCCCCGCCGGACTTCATCTGCTTGAGCAGCCTAGGACTGGCAAGCCGGTCATAGACCAGCACATCCGCTTTACGGATACACTCTAGCCCTTTTACTGTAATCAGCTTCGCATCTCCCGGACCGGCACCAACCAGATATACTTTCCCCGTCTTCTCCGCCATCTCCATCATCCCCTTGTATCCGCCAGAATCTTCTCCGCACCGCGGGCAATCAGCTTGCGGGCCACTTCTTCACCAAGCTGTACCGGGTCAGTCCCCGTAAGCGTCTCTTTGAGAATCAGCGAGCCGTCCGGTGTTCCGACCATCCCTGTCAAAGTAATTACCCGTCCTGCAGGATTAGTTGACGCTCCCAGTACACCCGAGGCTTCTTCTGCAGCTTTTTCATCATTCGCAGATTGCTCCGCAGTCGTCCCTTCACGCCCAGCCCCGCTCTCTGCTTCCTCTGCCCCAAGTACCGCAAATGCGCCGATGGGTACCTGGCAGCCGCCGTTCAGCGCACCAAGAAACGTCCGTTCTGCAGCTACCGTAAGCGCTGTCTGCTCATCATTGTACAGCGCCAGAAGCTTGCGCAGCTCGCTGTCGTCCTCGCGGCATTCTATGCCAAGCGCACCCTGGCCGACTGCCGGCAGACATACCTCCGGCTCCAGATAAGAGGTTACCCGGTCCTGCCAGCCCATCCGGGTCAGGCCCGCTGCGGCCAGGAGAATCGCGTCGTATTCGCCGTTCTCCAGCTTCTTCAGCCGGGAATCAATGTTGCCGCGTACCGGCTCAATCACCAGGTCAGGACGCAGCGCGGCCAGCTGGCTGGAGCGGCGCAGGCTGCTTGTGCCTACGCGCGCACCCCCCGGCAGCTCCTCAAGGCTTGCCGCATCCGTAGCAATCAGACAGTCGCGCGGGTCGACCCGCTTCGGCACAGCCCCGTTAATCAGCCCCTCCGGCAGCTCAGATGGCATATCCTTCATACTATGTACGGCCATATCAATGACTTTATCGAGCATGGCCTGTTCAATTTCTTTTACGAACAGCCCTTTGCCGCCGACCTTGGATAAGGTGACATCGAGAATCCGGTCGCCCTTGGTAATGATTTTGTGCACCTCAAAGGTGAACCCGAAGCCATGCTTCTCACTCAGCCGCGTCAGATCGTCAATGACATGCCCAGTCTGGGTCAGCGCCAGCGCGCTTTGTCTGCTGCCTACAATAATTTTGCGCATTCTCATCTTCCTCCCGGTATCGCTTCTTCTCCCGCGCTAACCCATCTATTGTACTTTGTACAACAGATCATTTTAAAATCAGCCTGAGCAGCGGATCTATTGTATTTCGTACAGCAGATTCTCACGTTTCAGGCGTTTTAGCCTCATTTCCCTGAGATCAATTGTACATAATGCAACAGAATGGCTGCCCTTGGCCGTTCAGCAAGGATTCTGTTGCACAAAGTACAATCACTTCAATGATTCAGGGGTCCGGCGGCTTCCCTCCGCCGCTATTCCTCCCGGTTCGCAGCAATCCACGCCAGGACTGCCTCCGGCGTCCATTCTATAAAGGTGCCCTGCCGCAGCTGATTCAACACATCCAGCTGACCGAGCTGGCGCAGCAGCCGTCTGCGGACTTCAGCGGAAGCTTCCTGCCGCTTAATCTCGGACCTCATCATGTGCAGAAAATCCAGATAAGGCTCATACTCCTCACCCAAAACCTCCGCCAGCTGCGCGGTAATCTCAGCCGCAGCAGAGGGTCCTGCACCTGATGTGGAGACGGCCACTGTCAGCCTCCCCCGGCGCAGAACCCCCGGTGTAATGAAATTTCCCGCTTCCGCATGACTGGCTACATTTACCGGCAGACCGAGCGCCTTCGCTTCGGCAGCCGCCGCTTCGTTCACCGCCGGATCGCTGCTGGCAGCATACACCAGAAAAGCGCCCCGGACATCCCCGGCTTCATAACCGCGGTTAACCCACTGTATTCTGCCTTCCCCGGCCAGCCCGGAGAGTACAGCAGTAAGCTCAGGGCTGATTATCACTACCGCCGCCTCCGCTTCAAGGAGGGACAGTACCTTGCGCTCCGCAACAGCCCCGCCGCCGATCACCACAATCCTTTGCCCGCTGACATCCAGCATAACCGGCAAATACCCCGCCATCCCGCTCACCTCCCGCTCCAGCCGTGAAAGTCAGAAAGCGAGTTCAGCAGGAAATTGAGAATAATAAATGCATACCCCGAAATCGCCCAGCGGGCCATCACCGTACCGCTTTTGCGGCCGGATCTTTTCAGCAGAATATACGTTATATATACCCCCAGCCCGACCATTGTGGTCAGTACCTTGGAATCCTGAAACAGCGGCGTCCGTCCTTCGGCAATAATCGACATCCCCGCCAGGAGCAGGGACACCACCAGCAGCGGAACACCGGCCAGAATCGCCGTATACGAATATTTATCCATCGTCTCCAGGCTCGGCAGCCGCCGGATGCGGTCATCCCACTTTTTATTCTTCAGCTTCATATGCAGGAACAGGTACATTATCGCAAAAACCGTCCCCAGTGTCAGTGCGCCAAAGCTCAGGTTGGCCAAAATAATATGCATCGCCAGCCAGCCGTGCACCGCCCTCCAGCTCTCCAGTCCATGATCTGCCGCCGTCAGCCAGAACCGGTTAAGCAGAAACACACTGAAGCCGGCACCGCTGAGCAGCAGAATGGTAAATTCCCCGCCGCGTGTATAGGCAATGGCCAGCGACGTAATGACGATAATGAAGGAGAACCAGAACAGGAAATCATAAGGGGTAAAAATCGGCAGCCCGCCCTCCTGGGAGAAACGGACCGCAAGTCCCGCCATCTGCAGCAGGCCCACAACAGCAAGAAGCCCTGTGCCCAGCCGCTTTCCGCCCGGATTACGCCTTAGGCAATCCGAGAAAATAAACAGCAGGCTCAGGGCATATAGCAGCAGAGCGGCATCATATATTCCGTTCAGCAGTTTCATGCTGCTCACCCGCCCAGCAGGCCTGCCGGAGCAAAAACGGTCTTAGGCACAAGGAATTCAGCAGCGGATACACGTTCATCCTCTTTCTTCTGCACAGGAGCCGGTCTGCTTCCGCTTCCGCCGCCGGCTTCAAGCTGCTCCTGCAGGGCAAAGATCTGCGTGAAATACGCAAGCGCTTCGGTTCCCTGGTCGCCGCCGGACATTTCCTTGATCACATTGATCGGATCATGCATCATCTGGTTCACGATGCTCTTGGTCAGGCGGCGGATCACCTTGCGCTGATGCTCATCCAGCTCCGGCAGCTTGTTGAACAGGCTGTCCATCGTATCTTCATAGATGGCATTCGATTTGTCCTGCAGCGCGCGGATGACCGGTCTGACGCCAAGCGTCTTCAGCCAGACCTGGAACTCGTCCATCTCTTCGGCTATCATCACTTCAATCTTGGCGGCTTCGCTGCGGCGCATCTCCAGATTGCTCTCCACGATGCCTTCCAGATCATCAATATCATACAGGAATACTCCCTGCACCTTCGCAGCTTCCGGATCAATATCACGCGGCACGGCGATGTCGATCATGAACAGCGGCCGCGACGGGCGGCGCTTCATGCCGGCGGATACCTGGTCCGCAGTCAGCACATAGCCTTCAGCCCCTGTGGAGCTGATTACAATATCGACCTCATCCAGATGCTGCAGCGCATCATCAATCGTGCTCGGTCTGCCGGAGAACTTCTCCGCCAGCTCTACCGCCCGCGAAAGCGTACGGTTCGCGACAATAACTTCAGCCGCGCCGCTGCTGTACAGGTGCTTGACGGTCAGCTCGCTCATTTTGCCGGCGCCGAGAATCAGCACTCTTTTACCGGTGAACATGCCGAAGATCCGCTTACCCAGCTCCACAGCCGCATAGCTTACCGAAACGGCGCTCTCCCCGATTGAGGTCTCATTATGCGCACGTTTGCCGAGCGTCACCGCCTGCTTGAACAGCTGGTTGAACCAGGTACCGGTCACTCCCTCGCTCTGGGCAGTCAAAAAAGAATTGCGCACCTGACCCAGAATCTGCGTCTCACCAATCACCATGGAATCCAGACCGCAGGTTACGCGGAACAGATGGGCAATGGCCTGCTCATCCTCGTATATATACATATGCTGCGTAAATTGCTCACTTTTTACATTGAACCACTGCTCCATAAAACTGCGGATGAAATATCCGCACATATGAAGGCGGTCTACGACCACATAAATTTCCGTCCGGTTACAGGTGGCAACAACGACACCTTCCAGCACGCTTTTGGTCTTCATCAGCTGATGAAGCGCTTCGGGAAGATCCTTCTCTGCAAAAGCGAACTGTTCTCTCACCTCAACGGGAGCCGTACGGTAATTCAGGCCAACGACGACAATGTGCATCGCTTGTTCACCATCCTAGTCTCTATTCAGTGGTGCAGGCACTGTCTTTCACATTTTCTCAAATCACGTGTGTTAAGTATATCACATCAATATAAGGCTTTTTACAAAACCTTTGAACTCTTTATGACATCCAGATAATAATTATTATAAATAAAAAACCATAAAAGTACTATGGTTTATGATGGGTTATTTATAATTTATTTATTAATCAGGCGAAGCGCAGCACCATTCCTGTTTTGTCATCCGAACCCTTGAGCCGGGGAACAGCCAGCAGCATGGCATCCTCCTGCTCTCTTGCGTACAGCTCATCCGTATAGCCCTTCAGCCCTTTTGCATCCATACTGTCCAGCAGACTTTCCCAGCTCTCCACGCCCGAATACAGGCCATCCGTGATCAGATACAGGCTCTCCACATTAGCCCTGTTAAATGTACCCTTCTCCAGAAAAAGCGGGAACTCCGTACTGCCGTTCATCACTCCATAGCCCTCCAGCGTATTTGCCTTTCTGCGGTTATCCTGCAGCAGCGGGAGCAGCAGCCTGCGAAGCTCAGCCGGATCTTCAACTCCCGACGCCCGCAGCTCCTCCATCCTGTTCAGCGTCAGCCGGTCAACATGGGCCACCTGGGTGTGCGTGAGTGCCCTTACCGCCCCATCCCTGTATTTACACAACAGCATACAGTCTCCTGACTGTATATAGTCGATAGAATGCGGATTTACTTTGACAATGACATAGGCAGCTGACCATAGCGCAGAAGCATCCAGCACATCCACACCTTCAGCTTCCATTACTTCGCGTAAACGCGCGTTGGCTTGAACCGCTATCTTTTCCAGCGCCTGCCCGTCCGCCTCCCCGAAAAAGGTAGCAGCCAGCTGCGCAGCCAGATACCCCCCGGTCATCCCCTCCTTGTTGCGGTAAGGTGATAGCGAGGTGGCCCCGTCCACGACTCCGTAAATATCCGCAGGTTCATTGACGATCAGCGCATCCTCATTCCATTGCCCGTCTCCTTGCAGCGTATATTTTTCTACTGTCCGGCGGTTCATGCTGTCCATATCTTTTCAATCCTTTCGTTATTAGGACTCCAGCTCCAAAAAAGCGATTACTCCTGCAGGATCACGTGCGATATACCGCTCCAAAGCATTTATATTCATATATAGCGGAACGGATATATTGGGACTGTTTTTGATCTCTGCCAAGGTTGTACTCAATTGCTCCAGAGATGTAATCGTTTTATTATCTGCATGACTTATACGCGCTACCTCTGTTGTCTCAGGATTAATATCCAGCCAGTCGACCTTCATCTTAGTGATGCCCACAAACTCTGGTTTACCCGCCTTGCGAACCCAGCGGAAGAATCCGACAATGCGTGTTTCACCGATATCGTCAGCGGATAACCTGTTTAACGTACTTTCCTCTTTTAACTCGCGGCTCATTCCTTTTTGAATTGATTTGGTAAAGCTTGCCCCCTCAATGTCCTCCCAATCCGCAGACCCGCTTCCCGACGGGACGAGCATAGCTCCGCTTGATTGAGCCAATGCATTCTGATTCCACAGGACCAAATATCCATCCTTAGTAAAAGCAAGAGTGGAAACCCCGATCTCATTATTAACACATGCATCTTTAATACTGCACAGCTTGAGGATTCCGGCACTGAGGCTGTAAGGATAACCTCTGCGTCCGTCAAAAACGGCACGTTCAGGATTTTCTGCTTCAATTAGTTTCTGCATCGAGATAATGTTGGTGAGATATGTATCAAAATAACTTCCTTTATGACATTCTACTTCATTGTTATTTAAAGAAATATCAGTGGACAAGCAAAGCTTCTGCTCGTTATAAAAATGCTGGCCTTTATTCAGGGATCTATAAAAATTGTATCTCAGGAACGAGAGCAGAGCATCCCCCTCTTTCTTGATCCGCTTTCTAACCTGTGCATACTTTCTGGTATGAAGAGTAAGCCTTATTTCAGTGGTCCGCAGATAATGGTCGATATCATCCGAGTAAAGTACGTACTCCAACGGATTTTTCTTTTGATTCATATGCTCCGTACTGTTTGGAACAGAATGCACCTGAAAGCCCCTGCCCTCCTCATCACTGCTTGGCCGTAGATCAGCGAGCTTGTAAATCCCCTTCTCATTTAAAATCTGTTCTGTCTGCTCGGTAGTGTACTTCCCCTCACCTTTATAGGAAGCATAGTCCGAATACATCTTATAGCAGTCCCATACGAACTTTACTATGCTAAGGACAAGCAGAATCCCGATACTGAAGGTAATAGTGCTATTGCTGAATTCAAGCTTCATTTGTCCGATAAAAGCATATACTGTCGCTAAAAAAATTCCGAAATCCACCAAAATTATAAAGGTTTCCTTCTTTTTCAGCATTGCTATATACCAAAAATAGTCACGGTACATTTTTAAACGCATTTCTTATCATCCTCCATTGATGCAGTTCGTCTTCCTAAATATTTCACAAAACAAAGCAAATCCCTTCTTTCCAGTCAGAATCACCTGCAACAAAGAATAAATGTCATATTAACTGACACCAAATCAAGGATTGACACATATAATCCACAATGATAGCATATATAAAAATAATCAAAGTTATAATATCTGACATGAAAATTACAACATCATAACTCTTGTATAAGCTCATTAATCTGGTTTGAGCGTTTCTACAGGCAACCGTAAATTGCCCCAGGCTACAAGAGACTCCTCAAGAACGAAGAAGCTTGAATCCGTGCTGCCGCAGAAGTTACTGTGACCGCCCGCTTTTAGCGACATTTGCTCTGCAGGCGTCTCTTGTATTCCGGGGTTTTTTGCATATTCAGACAAAGGGAGTGAAAGGCCATGAGCGCATCGTATGCACGGCTCAGTGAATCCATCAGCAGCGCCAAGAACGTGAGAATCTACAAAAACAAGGATACCGCCTATGATTTCAAGCTGTACCCTTTTGGTGAGCGGGGCACCTATATTCATCCGGAGCTGATCAGTGAAATTACCGCTAATCTGGCCAGCAGCATTACTGAACAGTTCCCGGCCTTTGATTATATCGTATCGCCTGAGCCGGGCGGTCACACCTGGGGGATGCTCGCGGCCTATAAGCTGAACAAACCGATGAACATTCTGCGGCTCAGCACCGAGCTGTACGACAATTATGAGGTATGCATCAAGCGCGAGACAGCGTATAACGAGAATTACATTTATTTTGACGGCTTCACGGCCGGGGACCGGGTGCTTATTCTCGATGATGTCATCAGCTCGGGCGCAACGATCCGCTGTATCGCTGATCAAATGAAGATCATGGGCATCGAGCTTGTCGGGGTACAGGGCATTCTGGCCAAAGGCGAGCATTACAGACAGCTGGAAGCAGACTACGGAATTCCAGTGCGGGTGCTGTCAGCGGTATAACGCTAACCATACATTCAAGGAGTGAAGACAATGGCTTACTATTATGAGCAGCCGTCCAGAACGTTCAGCGAATTTCTGCTCGTTCCGAATCTGACGACCAAAGCATGCATCCCGGGCAATGTGGATCTCCGCACCCCCGTAACCAAATTCAAGCGCGGTGAGACTCCGGCGCTGACCATGAACCTTCCGGTTACCTCTGCCGTTATGCAGGCGGTCTCCGATCACAATATGGCGATTGCCCTGGCCAAAAGCGGCGGCATCTCCTTCATCTACGGCTCCCAGTCCATCGAGCAGCAGGTCGAGATGGTCCGCCGGGTCAAAAAATTCAAAGCCGGCTTCGTCGTAAGCGACGCCAACCTCCGTCCGGAGGACACCCTGCAGGATGTGCTGTCTCTCAAAGCCCGCACCGGCCACTCCACCATCGCCATTACCGATAACGGGGAGCCGACCGGCAAGCTGATGGGCATCGTCACCAGCCGGGACTACCGCGAGAACCGGCTGCCGCGGGAATGCCCGATTACGGAGTTTATGACTCCGCTCTCCTCCTTGATCTACGCCCAGGAAGGCATTACCCTTACCGAAGCCAACGATATGATCTGGGATCACAAGCTGAACTGCCTGCCGATTGTGAACAGTGAAGGCCATCTCATGTACCTGGTCTTCCGCAAAGATTATGACAGCCATCAGGAATATCCGCTGGAGCTGCATGACAGCAACAAGCAGCTGATCGTCGGTGCAGGCATTAACTCCCGTGACTACAAGGAGCGGGTTCCCGCACTGGTGGAAGCAGGAGCAGATGTGCTCTGCATCGATTCCTCTGACGGCTATTCCGAATGGCAGGCGGAGACGATCCGGTATATCAAGGAAACGTTCGGGGAAGCTGTAAAGGTTGGGGCTGGTAATGTTGTAGATAAGGAAGGTTTTCTGTATCTGGTGGAGGCGGGGGCGGATTTCATCAAGGTCGGGATCGGCGGCGGCTCCATCTGCATCACCCGGGAGCAGAAGGGTATCGGCCGCGGCCAGGCTTCCGCTGTCATCGAAGTGGCTGCAGCCCGCCAGGAATATTACGAGCAGACCGGAATTTATGTACCCATCTGCTCTGACGGCGGGATCGTTCATGACTACCATATCGTGCTTGCCCTGGCGATGGGCGCAGACTTCGTTATGCTCGGCCGTTACTTTGCCCGTTTTGACGAGAGCCCGGGCCGCAAGCTGCTCGTAGGCGGGAACTTCGTCAAGGAATACTGGGGCGAAGGCTCCAGCCGGGCCCGCAACTGGCAGCGCTACGACTTCGGCAATCCAGGCAAGGAGAGCAAGCTGGAGTTCGAAGAGGGGGTTGATTCCTTCATCCCCTATGCCGGCCGGCTTAAGGATAACCTGGATCTCAGCATCAGCAAAATCAAATCAACCATGTGCAACTGCGGCGCCCTGACCATCCCTGAGCTGCAGCAGCATGCCAAAATCACCCTTGTCTCCGCCACAACGATTTACGAAGGCGGGGCACATGATGTTATGCTAAAGGAGAAGGACCGTACATCCTGACAGATAATATCGATGCACAAGGAGCAGTGGTTATGAACGAATTACGCAAGGTACTGGTAAGCAAGGCAGAGCTTGAGAGCAAGGTACGGGAGCTGGGCGCCGTCATCTCACGCGATTATGAAGGCAAAGAGCTTGTCCTCATCGGCATCCTGAAGGGGGCCGCCGTATTCATGTCCGATCTGATGCGGGAGATCACCTTCCCTGTCGCCGTTGACTATATGTCTGTATCCAGCTATGGCAGCAGCGCTACCACCTCAGGTGTCATCACCATCAAGCAGGACATCGACACCGACATCCGCGGCAAGCATGTCCTGCTCGTCGAGGACCTGATCGACACCGGCCTCACCCTGCAGCACCTCAAGCAGCTCTTCGCCCTCCGCGAAGCCGCCAGCGTCCGCATCTGCACCATCCTCAGCAAGCCCTCCCGCCGCCTGGCCGATATCCCTATCGACTACAGCGGCATCGACATCCCCGACGAATTCGTCGTCGGCTACGGCCTCGACTACGCCGAGCAGTACCGCAACCTGCCGGAGGTATGGATTGTGGAGACGGATGGCGGGCATTAGACTGTATATTGGTTTAGAAGAAAGCCCGCCTGAGGGTATCCGTTAAATGATAACGGGTGCCGGGGCGGGCTTTTTCTTTTACCAGAGGTACTTTACGTATGAAAAGAGATATCCGGCAAGTCCCAGGAGGGCAGCAATAATGAAGGACGCCGCTACATATCCCGCTTTACTGCGTGGTTTCCAGCCTGCGGTGAATATTGTAGTTGAGACTATAATTAAGAGAGCTGAAGGACCTCCGAAAAACAATAGAATAGCTGTACTCACCAAATCCATAATCATTCCATCTATAAAGAATCGATTAACCAGCATAAAGAAGAAGACAATAGAAACGATATTCATATAGATGGAGATAATCCATATTTTTTTAAATGACTTATTCATACGCTTCTCTCCTCCTCTCCTGATCTCACTTTCCAGCCAGCTTGTCCCACAGTACATCAACAACAGCCGGCCCGCTTTCCTGCGGATACATGTATAGCGTAACTGCCAGCGTGATGATCATGATAAATGCCCTCAGTAAAACCTTGTAAGACAGCCTCTTTAGTCTCAGGCTTAACGGATGTCCAAAAGCAATAAGCAGCAAATTAATAACTAGCGTAATCGGAACCGTAATAATCCTCGCAAGTCCGGCACTCCCATTCAACGATTCCTTCGTTTACGATAACCTAAGAGAGAAGACCAGCGGAGTAATGAGTAGTAACAACACAACAGGCTCATTCCATGACGAGTACAAGATGACAATCATAGCGGCTACTGTACCGTTAAAAATGATCATTTTTACGGAAAGCTTCCATGCTCCGTTCCTAAATATAAGGTAATGCAACAGACTGAGCACAATATGACACATGTACAAGATCAGAAAAAACAGCACAAATACAACAGCATCTCCCGGGCCGCTGACATACGGTGTAGACAATAATGAGTTACTCCTATTGGTTATGATAAGACTGTACCCGATGCTCAGGATTAAGGAGAACACGGCAAGGTTCCTCAGCAGGGCTTTTTTAGCTTGTTCCATGCTTCCGCTCCTATAAAAGATCATTTACTTAATAATGAAATACTTTACCATAATAAGCCACAAAAAACAGGACAGCAATGATCCCGAGTAGGATTACTGCTGCCCTGCCAGTTTTATTGTATCCTGCTATTTCAATTGATACAGACGGTAGATTAACACAGCCGCCTCCGCTTTGCTCGCTGTCTGCGCCGGACGGAAGCTCTGATCCTCGAAGCCTTCAATCAGCCGGATATTCTTGGTCAAAGCTACGCTTGCCGCTGCCCATTTGGATATCTTGGCTGCATCTGTAAAGACGGCATTTACAGATGCAGGCTGGGATACGGCTTGCTGGCCGTTAAAGCCGGTAAGCGCCCGGGCAAGCATCGTTGCAATCTCCTCACGGGTAATGGTTGCCTGAGGTTCAAAGACACTGGCTGATTTGCCGGTAATAATGCCTGCAGCATAAGCAGCAGCAATATCATGATAATAAGGATTAGCTGAGGCAACATCCTTGAACGGCAACGTCAGACCTTCACCGCTAAGACCATAAGCCCGGGCAATCATGGCTGCAAATTCCTGGCGCGTAATTGCGCTTGCCGGACGGAACTGTGCAGTCTGATCCAGGATTCCCTTATTAAGCAGATAGTTAATTTCCTGCACAGCCCAGTGGCTTGCCGCTACATCTGTGAATGCAGCCTTAGCCAGCATTACCGTATACTTACTGAAGTGTCCTCTTGGTGCTGTCACTGTCCGGGTAACCGGGTCATATTTTCCTCCGACAGCCTCCCATGTAAGACTCTCCTCATTTAGTAAATACACTGTCAGATTCTCCAGGTTCGCTTCAGAGTATTTGGATGTATCTATTGCCGACACATCAAAGGTTACATCAATTGGTTTGTTGAAGCTCTTCACCTGCTCAGCTCCTATAAACGCACTGAATTCCATTACCGGAATACTTGCCAGCGGATCAGCCTGACTTGGTTTGGTAACGACAGCATTTTCAACAACCTCTGCCGCCAGTTTAATAGTCTGTCCTGCCGCAAGCGGACCGAAGGTATCTGCTTCAATAGTGAAGGCTGTCTGGTCCATCTCGATTTTCAAACCGGAAATATCATTGTCTTTAATCAGTGTAAGGATATCCGACGGAAGTGAGGTGTTCAGCTTATGAATCCCTTCTTCAACTGCCGGCACCTTAACAGTAATACCTGCCTTCAGCTCAGCGGCACTTCCTGCTCCCAGCTTACTGGTCAGATTCTTGGAGAGATCCGACAGGGCCTGCTTCGCAGATTGGATCTGTGCACTGATCAGCGATTCATCAAGCTGTGAAGAAACCGCATTGCCTTCAACCGTTACATTAGCTTTGGCAATCGTAACCTCTCCCGCTTTGTTAAGCGCTGACTGGCTTGAGGTGATGACATTAGCTTTCAGCTTCTGTATCTCGTCTGCCGATACTCCCTGCGCATTGTTCAGTACTGCCGCTGCATTGTCAATTAGCGTATTCGCCAGTGTAACCGCTTTGTCGGAGCTGTCCATTTTGCTCAGCAGATAAGGCGCACTTCCAACAAGCTCTGCAATCGAGTCAACAATCTTTTGCTTGGCTGCAGGATCCTGAATGGTTGCCAGCAAGTCTGATGCTGTATTCATCGCCTGCGAGAGACTCTTGCTGCTCTGCTCAGCTTCTGCTGCGGTTGACGCAGCTTTGAACGAATCCGCAATACTGCTGATGGCCGTTTGTGCTGCTGCCGCTTTATCTGCTGCCGAACCTGTGGTACTGGTCAGCAAGTCCTGCAGCTTGTCATTCTGCTTCTGTACGTTCTCGGAATTGCCAGCTGCTGGAGCTGAAGTCGGGGCCGGTGCAACCGGACCAGCACCCGGTCCGGGTCCGCTGTTATTGCCGTTATTGCCATTGTTGTTGCCATTGTTTCCGTTGTTGTTTCCGTTATCGGTGCCCGGAGTTTCCTGTCCAGGATTGGTAACTGTACCTGTTGTTGTTTCTAGCATAACCTTCTTATTCAGGGTATACTGCTGTCCGTCAATTGTCACCGAAGCTTTGATTACATACGTACCCGTAGGAAGCTCATGATAACCATTATAAGCGTCAAAAGTGTACGTAGAAACGTATAAAGGATAACCTCCGGATACATCTGAAATCAGGGTTTTACCGGACTCATCCTGTATTTCGTAGGAAGCTGCCTCCGGGGAAAGGTATTTGTATCCGTTAGACCAGCCTCCGTTAGTAACCAGAATCTGCGGCTTCTTGATCTGTCCGATCTGATTACCTGCAGTATCAACCAGTCCAATCTGCATGTAGCCTGCCCCTGGCGCTATCTTCACCTTACCGTCCTGCAGCCCCACAATATCAAGCCCCTGCAGCGTCTGCGTTGTAAGCTCGGTAAGCGTTCCGGCCTTCAATGAACCTGGTGCAAAATGAATATTAAACTGATATTCTGTAGCTCCAATGGATTGATCCATTTGGATGGTTACATCACCAGGCGTCAATTGAATCTGATTGATATTATGCACATAGCTGCTCAGCTTCGATTGATTAGGTGTCGTATATTCGACTCTGTAAATCGCCGCCGTTTCCGGTGCGACTACAGTAGCCAAGCCAGCCGCAGAATCATCGAGCACCAGCGTATTGTCCCCTGTACCGACCACCACGTTATCACGGTAGATAAAGGTTCCCCACGTTGTCTGGGCCAGCATACTGTACGTCCCTTGCGTAGCATAGAAGTAATTCTCATTCACTGCATTGCTGTCAACCACATAAGGTACATTTTCCACACCAGCCAGGTCTTTTCTTATAACCGAAAGATCTTCAGCAGGTCTGTCCAGAATTACTTTGCTGACTTCCTGCTGTTCTTGTCTGGCATCCAGCACAAGTGAATACTCTTTGCCCGGCTCCGTGCGGACCGAACCGTACATATAGTACCCATATTTAGATTCAATCCCTGTGTAGCTCCGGTTGTAGCGTATGAAGTCAATGTCTACCACAGAAGGGGAATCCACAATCAGAAGGGCCTGCGTTCCGGAAGTATCAATGAAGGTTGATTGGTTGATATGGGAGCCGTTCGGATTCTTGACCACGGCCTGAATACTTGCATAATCCAGCGGTACACCGCCGGCATAGCTGTTGCCTTCAGCCTTGTCCAGGCCCCGTACTCTTACTACCGCCTGATTCTCGGGATTAATGACCGCCACGTTCACCTTCTTGAACATGAAAGCGGGCTTCTTGAACAGAAGCTCACCGAGATAAACGCCTTGATCCTCAGGGATAGTGAACTGCCCCTGTGCATCTGTCTCTCCCAGAAGCTGGCCATAGCGGTATACCTTAACGCCGGATTGCAGCGCTCCCTGTCCGCCGGTCACATGCTGCCGTACAGTAATTGTAATCTGATTAGCCTGGTCAACGGTCAAGTACGGCTTGTCCACCAGATCAACCAGCTTGCCGTCCTTGTCTCTGATTTCAACATCCAGTTCATTCTTGGGCAGAACCTTGAGCTGCGTTTCTGCAAGCAAAGGCCCTTTTACAAGTTGTCCATTGATGTAGTCTGACGAATACAGCTGAACTTTATAGTCACCTGCTGCTGCCGGCTTCCAGTCACGCTGGTTGATCCGCTCAAGATTGCCGTCCTGCTCCATGGTTGTCCAGTTGAGCGAGTCATCCGCAATGGTAACCCCCTTGCCGTCTACAACGACCAGCCTGTAACTACGCAGATCAAGGAGATTACCGTATTCATCCTTCATTACTACACGGTTAATTACATTTTCACCCAGTACAAGCTCATTTCGTGCTTCGGGCTCCCCATTGTAGTTAGGATCAGTAACAATCGTATCAATCTGCGCCGTATAGCTGCTGCCGGCCTTCAGAGAATACACGCTCTCGGAAGGAGTGAAGAAGGCTTTCAGCAGAATCCGGTCCGCGTTATAGCTGTATTGACTGGACTCAGTAACCGGACTTGCTGTCAGGCGGTGAATCTCTTCATTTTTTTGGACATACAGCTTGCCGTTACCGGCAGGAATTGCAGTGCTGATCTGGCTGTAATTATACTTGCTGTTAAGATAGGACAGATGTACCTGTCCAGCTCCGGTATAGATGACCGGAACTTGAAGAGTAAGTGCGCTGAAATCAGCCGGATGGGCAGCATATGTAACCTCTTCTGCCACTTCAGTCGGTTGAATTTTTTTGCGCAGCACCACTTTGCCGTCCACTCCCTGAACCGTACCTATTGCGGTAAATTCATATTCCCTATCTTTTTTTACATGAAGCACAGGGGTTGTAAGGGTTGTAAGGCTTATTGCATTGTATCCGGTATTAATCTGTTTGTACTGGTTGTTGTCTATCAAACTAATGGACTCCAGCTTTACCGGCTTATTGTCCCATGTGTAATTGAAACTAAGCCGGCTGTAACTGCGGCCATCTTCAATAATTTCCTTATGTACCCCGCTGACGGATGAATACAAGGTGGTCTGCCCGATCTGAAACAGATAGGTCTCATTGCTGGTCGTGAAGCGGGTTAACGCACTTCCTGAAACCTCGCCGGTTCTCAGTACAAGGACATCTATTCCCGGTACACTGAAGCGCTCAACGTAGCCGTTCGGCACCATGGAGCTTTCACTGTGCTTAGACAGCAGCTTGCCGTCTGCATCAAGATAACGGATAGCAGCGGTATAAGTCCCCGGCTGTTCCAGATCCGTCACATAGAACGGTTTAGCATCATATTGCTCGCTGCCTTGTCTTAGCAGGATAAAGGACACTGCGGAGCGGAAAGCCAGACCACCGGCGTTATTCTGCAGCAGAATTTGGCCCTTGTCATCTGCCGTATAATAAGTAGAGGAATAAGAATTCCAAATGGCGATAGATTCCCCGGCTGCAGGAACCCCGTTGCTTAGTACTGTAATTCTAATGCTCTTATCGTCGCTGCGGACTTCCGCATTGCCGGCATTTACATAAGTGTCGGAATCCTTAGCCATCCGTTCAATGGTAATGTCAATTCCGGTCGATGATGGAACCCTTACAGTCTCAGACGGAGTGACAATCGTGCCCCCTGCCCCTTCATATTCTGCCCGGAGTGTATATTCCCCGCCGGCTTCCAGGCCTGCAAACGGAATACGGTTATATTCCAGGGAAGTATATACAGCGTCCATCACAGTGAGCTTGGCCTCTTGCTTAGGCTTCACAGCACGTGCGATTTCAGTCCCATCCTTACTAAGAATGAACCGGACATCCTGCAGAACTTTAAGATCGTAATAGGTAACATCTACTACACTGTTCACTGTAATGAATTGAGTGCCGTCCTGAGCCTGTTCATTGGAAGCTAAACCGGCTTTTAAAGAAGCAGCGGATGCTCCCAGCACATTCATGCAGGACAACACAAATACTAATATCAGCGACACAGTCATGCGCAATCTCTTTGAATACATACCTAATCTCCTACTCCCCAGTGAATGATTGAAAAATCGTCTGTCAACCCTCTAGCGTAACTGCAACGCCCCTCCCCTAGTAATATTTTCTCAAAATTTAACTACAAGCTCCATCATAACTACTTTTGAAAATATTGTCTATTACTGTCTTAAGCGGTCATTATCTAAAATATAAATTGTTTAATTTTTAACGAATAACTATTTTGTGCCGATAAATATAGTAGAGCTGCGGCTTAACTTACATACCGGATATGACTGACTGGGGGAAGCAGGAAAAGGATGAATAGGCGAAGTATCGGAACCAAGATCAGCATGATTTTGATAGGCGTGCTGCTGGTCTTTTCGGCTGCTGTGATGGTTGTCGTCATTAATGAGATGAAGAATGGAATTACCTCCTTTGCCGGGGAGAAAGCGCGAAGCGATCTGAAGCTGGCTGAACGGTTCCTTGAATATAAATACCCCGGAGCTTGGCAGATCAAGGACGGTCAGCTCTATAAGGGCGATCTGCGGATCAATGAGAACCATGGGCTGGTTGATGAAATCGGCGAGCTGACTGGCGATACGGTGACTCTTTTTCAGGGGAATCAGCGGGTAACCACCAATGTAATGAACGATGGTCAGAGGGCGGTCGGCACTGCTGTCTCGGAAGCTGTTCATGAAGCGGTGCTCATCAAAGGGGAAGAATATTACGGGGAAGCCAATGTGGTGGGACAGACCTACCAGACTGCCTACATGCCGCTCGTGAACGGGCAGAATGAGATCATTGGTATCTTCTATGTAGGTGCATCCCAAAGCCTGATTGATGTGATTATCTCTTCCTTTATGCAGCATTTTGTGTGGATGATGATCATTGCAATGGTTCTGTCTGTGCTGGTTATGGTGCTGTTCATCCGCCGCATGACAACCCGGATCAGAAGAATCTCGTCTGCACTGCAGCATGCTGGCGGCGGTGATTTCACCGTCTCGATTCAAGATACTACCCGCGATGAAATCGGTGACCTGGTCACAAGCTATAATCAGATGAAAAATAGTCTCCAGACCCTGATCATTCACGGCCTCGAGACAGCAACCAAGGTGGGTAACGCAACCGGCACGATTAAAGAGGCTACGACGCAGACGGCCGCCGAGTCCAAGCAGATTGCCCTGGCCATCGGGGAGGTTGCACAGGGTGCAGAGATGCAGACCCAGAGCAGCAACGAAAATCTGCTGGCTATGGAAGAGGTCTCTATCGGAATCCAAAAGATGGCCGAAAGCGCCGCCGACATTTCCGCGTCTGCCCATCATTCCAGGCTGCAGGCGGAAGCCGGAGCCGGGTTCGTTAACAGCACTGTCCAGCAGATGAACCAGATCAGCCGCTCCGCAAAGGAGACAGACGGAGTCATCCGCCAGCTGGACGAACAGTCCCGGGAGATCTCGGCCATTCTCGCTGTCATTCAGCAGATTGCCGGTCAGACCAACCTCCTCGCCCTGAACGCTTCGATTGAAGCCGCACGGGCAGGCGAGCATGGCCGGGGCTTCGGCGTCGTAGCCACCGAAGTCCGCAAGCTGGCGGAACAGTCCGGGGAATCCTCTGCCCGTATCGCTGAGCTGGTTCATCAGATGGAGAACGGCATGCATCAGTCTGTGCAGGCTATCGCTCAAATGATCAGTGAGGTTCAGTCCGGCCTGCAGATCGCGCATGATACCGACAACAACTTCCGGGAGATCCTCGTGACCAACGGCCAGATCACCGCCCAGATCGAAGAAATGGCCGCAGCCTCCGAGCAGATGTCCGCCGGCATCCAGCAGATCACCGCCTCCGTCACCAGCATCACCGAAATCGCCCGCACCACCAGCACGAACTCGCACCAGGTCGCAGCCGCTACTGCAGTGCAGCTTGAGGGAATCGACGAGATTAGCCGCTCTGCGGCGGGGCTGGTGGAGACTTCGGAGGAGCTGAAGGGGGCGCTGGGGCGGTTTAGGGTGTAATTAAAATATTGGATAGAGATGAAAAACGGAGGCCCTTAGGCCTCCGTTTTGCTCTCCACTTCCTGCCGATTCAGCAGCTGCCGTCTCCGCCATCCGAACTTCACCCAGACCCGGTCATCATCATCCCGGAAGAACCGTATCTTCACCCACTTCAGCGGTGTCCAGATTTCCTTGAAATAATAATTTGGCATAGGACTTCTCTCCCGGAAAATAACTAGATTTGAAACTAATTATAGACCGGGATAACTAATTTGTTTGTCAGAAGCTGTCCGTGGAAATGTGAAATGTTTTATGTTTTTTTGTCAAAATCAGTGAAACCAGCGCTTGATTTCCTGCAAGGACTCCTTGGCCTCGGGCCCATTATAGCCGAAGGCGTTGCCGATCATTTTAATATACTCGTTAAATGTTGTTCCGCTGCTGTACGGTTTCACCACCACTTTGCATTGTAGCAGAGCAGTATGGGGTAGTTTATAAACTGAGTTTTTATAAAGATAGTTAAAAATAAACGTGACCCTACCTGAAGAGAAAAAAGCATCTCTCAAACGATTTTACTATAAAATTTCTATCGCACCATGTGTTGTTATAAAATTTTGAAAGCTCCCTAAGTGTTTATCTTTTTCTGATAAAATCACTTCAATGCTCCCATCCATCTCCCAATTAATATTTAAATCTTTATCATCCCAACGTATACCGGAGTCATACTCAGGATAATATTTATTATCACTCAAATAATAAAAGGTAGAATCTTCAATTACAGTGAGGCACCCATGAGCAAATCCCCGAGGAATATATAGCATTTTTTTATTCTCAGACGAAAGCAGAACTGAAAAGCTTTTCCCAAACGTTTCTGACCCTTTCCTCAAGTCTACTGCAACATCTAGAATGGCTCCTTTAGAACATCTAACTAATTTTGCTTGTGAGTTTGATGTCTGAAAGTGCAGCCCTCTTAAAACACCCTTTTTTGAAGTTGTTTCCATCTCCTCAATAGGGTGAAAATTAATATTATTTTGCTCGAAAATATTTATCTCAAAAGTCTTTTTCATCAAACCTCTTTCATCCATCAAATGAAATGGATTAATAAGCGTTAATCCTTCTATTCCTGTTTCAAAAAACTCGTATTTATTCATGTAAAAAAACTCCTTTTAAAGATTTTATCCATTCAGAAGTTTTTATTATACCTTCTTCAAAGGAAACTTCATTTTCGAAACCAGTATCATCTTTCAACTCAAAAATATTAAAATGATTGTAGTCTAGGTGAATTCCACTTTGCAGAATTTTTCCAATGCCTAGCTCCGCATCTTTATTAACACAATTTCTAAGTAAATATAAGAACTCTTTAAGAGGCTTTGGTTCATGAGACCCGATATAATATGATTTATTATTAACTCCATATAAATCCATATAATAGAAGGCTCTAACTGCATCATCTATATAGATAAAGTCATACATTTGTGTCGAGGAAGTAAAGGCTGTTTCTTCACCATTTATCAATTTTCTAATAGTAGAATTGATGAGCCGTGGAGATAACTCGCCTACTCCATAAATATTTGTAATAACACCTGCAACAAATGTTATCCCAAAATCATTACATAATGTACGACTCATAAAATTTGCTGCAATTTTCGCTGTTGAATAAAGTGATGATAATTTGACATCATTTGTCTCATTCATTGATTTACAACACTCATATTCCCATATACTTGAGGCAAATATAAAACGTTTAACATTTAATGTTTCACACAACTTAACGCAATCACAACTCCACTGGATATTATTTAATTGAGAGTTATAATTATTTCTATCACTATTAGAAACACCAGCCCAACCAAAATGATAAAAAGTATTAATTTCTATACCGTTAAAAAAATCTGCTAGCTTGCTTATTTGATTTAAATCACAATAAACTATCTTTACATTTTTGTTATTTTTATTTAGTCTATCAGCGTTTGAGTCCTCATTTCTTACAATAGCAAAAACTTCTATATTCAAACTAGCAAGATAGTTTACCATTGAACTTCCAATAAAACCATTGGCACCAGTTACAATAACCCGCTTCATTGCTATAAGTCCTCCATATACGAAATAACTTGTTTACACATTACATCGCTGATATTATCACCTTTGTTGTATACCTTAGTCCATTCAACAGTTTTTTCTATTGCAGTTGAAATATCCCACCGAGGTTTGATCCCAAAAGTACTTTTCACCTTAGATGTATCAAGTTTCAAATAATTAGCCTCATGAACAGAGTTAGCTTCGCTTAAATTTATCCACTTTTGGTTCTCTCCCCAAATATCGCAAAATAACGTTGTTAGTGCCCCCGTTTCAATACAATCACTCTCGTTAGGCCCAATATTGTAAGTACCAGAATACGATGCATCTTGATACATCATCATTGCAATATATAAATATGCATAAACAGGTTCCAATACATGTTGATACGGTCTAACCGAAAAAGGATTTCTTACAATAATATCCTCATTTTTTATAGCAGCCTGAATACAATCGGGAATAATTCTATCTTTTGAAAAGTCTCCTCCACCAATTACATTGCCGGCTCTACATGTAGAAACCGCTAAATTTTTATTGTTTGAAAAATATGAATTAATATAACTACTTGTCACAAGCTCACTACATGACTTAGAGTTTGAATAAGGATCATAGCCGTTTAAGTTATCGTTTTCACGATACCCCCAGCTCCATTCTTTATTTTCGTAAACCTTATCTGTAGTAACATTTATAAATGATTTCACACTATCACAAAGCCGTACTGCCTCACAAATATTTACCGTTCCCATAACATTTGTTTGGTAGGTGTACACAGGATCAACATACGATTCACGTACAAGTGGCTGTGCCGCCATATGAATAACTATTTCTGGTTTAAAGTCCATTATAACTCGCTTGAGATGTTCTAAGTCTGAAATATTTCCTACAGTATGAGAAATGTTTGACTCAATATCAGCTACTTCAAATAAATTCGGTGTGGTACTAGGATTTAGAGCGTAGCCCATTACATTAGCACCATACATAGTCAAAACCTTACACATCCAACTTCCCTTAAAACCAGTATGCCCCGTAATAAATACTCGCTTATTTTTATAAAATGTCAAATTCATAATTACCACACTCTCCATGGTGCTTGTCCTTTTTCTAAAAGTTCCTCAAGCAGAATTTTGTCTCTAAGAGTATCCATACATTGCCAAAAACCGTCATGTTTATATGCTTTAATTTCACCCAATTCAGCTAGCTTCTCTAAAGGGTAATTTTCCAGGACAGTACTATCATTATCAATATAATCCATAATTTCTGGATTCAGGACCATAAATCCACCATTAATCCAACCACCATCTTGTTTAGACTTTTCTTTAAAATTAGAAATTCTATTATCATTATCAATTCCAAGAACTCCAAATCTACCTCCCGGTTGGATAGCAGTGATAGTAGCAATTTTCCCATGTGATTTATGGTAATCTACAAGCTTATCAATCTCTATGTCACAAACGCCATCACCATAAGTTAGCATAAATGGTTCATTACCTACATAATCACTAACTCGTTTAACACGTCCACCGGTCATTGTATTCAATCCAGTTTCTATAAGCGTTACCTTCCATGGCTCAGCTATATTATTATGTATTGTCATTTTATTTGCATTAGTAAAATCAAAAGTTATATCAGATCTGTGCAAATAGTAATTGGCAAAGTACTCTTTTATTACGTACCCTTTATAGCCACAGCAGATAACAAAATCATTATATCCATAATATGAGTATGTTTTCATGATATGCCATAGTATAGGCATACCACCAATTTCTATCATTGGTTTTGGCTTTAAATGTGATTCCTCACTTATCCGTGTACCAAACCCACCTGCAAGTATAACAACTTTCATGATGATTTCTCCTTTTATCATAAGTAATTTAATAGGTATATCCCAATTAATTGGATCTAATAAATTTTTTAATGGTTAATACTGTACTTAGAATACTGTTTTTATTAAGGAAAATATAAACCAAATATATTAGCAAATAGATTAACACTGATAACCAAGAATTAATAAACCAATTTAAAGCAACAAAAATAACACACATGAAAAACTCGTAAAACATATCCCCTTTCAAATTTACTCCCAATAAATTTGATAAGAATTTTTGAGCAATAAAATATCTGAATCCTAAGAGGAAGGTAATTGATATTACCGTGATAAACAAATTATCCACAAAAAAGATTGTAATTATAGTTGTTATTACACTTAAAATCACTGTTACTACATTTATTTTAAGAAGACCACTTTCTTTCCGCAAAGCTTTCAAATATGGATTTAGAATCAGAGACATTTTACTTTCAAAAAAACAAATAGGGAATAATAAAACCATATAATCTAATGCATCAGTATAACTAGGTAGCCATGAGGAAAGTAATACTTTAACAGGGTAAAAACAAATAATAATACCAAGGAGCGGTGCGGATAACATATTTTGAATACTCCTATAAATTTTTGGTAGAGTCTCCACAGGTGCTCTACATAAAATAGGAAAAACCACGAGACCCATAGCATTAATACAAACCAGGATCATATTATTTATACTAAGGGTAAACGATACTTTTCCAAACGTCTCAAGACTCCAATTTCGTTCAATACCAAACCTAACAATACCAATAATTAAAATACCAGCTAAGTTGGAGACAGTTAGTTTAATACCGACATTAATATTATTTATTGTTTCTTTAAGATTAATGCTAAATGCAACGAACTTATTGAAAGTAATGTCTTTGCACTTAATCATAATATATATCAACGTACCAAACTTAATCAACAAATCTAAAACGATTAGACCTTTGTAACCAATAGAACCGTAGAAGATGAACAATATAAGTACCCCACAAAACATTATTCTATCAATTAAAAGTAGTCTCGAATATTCTTTTATACGATTTGTAGTCTGTAAAATAAACTGAAAATGAATTCGACATATATAAAATAATCCACATATAAAAGTTGCTATTAATATAAATTTCTTTTCATATCCAATATCTGAAATTCCAATAATTAATATACCACTAAGCGTTACAATAAATAAATATATTGTCATAGACCAAAACTGAGAAGTAAATATATCCTTTGGTAAATTCCTGTATTCATAACCACCATATCTTAAATAAATTCCATCACACCAACCAATACTCATAAAAACAATATACGATGAATAAAAGAGATATAATTGCCAATATGAATAGTCTGTAATACCCATTAATTTAGGAAAAATCAGAACCGTCAATAATGAAACTACAAGAGAAAACATGTTGACAAATAAAGAATACGAAAGGTTATTTAAAACTTTTCTTAATCTATCATTTGCCATAATAGAGTACTCTTTTTCTTCTATCGCTTTTTTTTCTCAGCCATTTGAATATACTAAACGGTAATATTTTATATAGTATATATATTCTCTTTGCATTTTTAGGTAATTTAGTATTTGTATACTCACCTTTCCATGGAGAAATCTCTAAATATTTATAATATTCAGTTTTTAAAGGATGTGTGCAATTTATACTCCAAGGTCTATTGTAACAACCAGTTACCCAGTGTATTACAATAGGCTTCTCTATCCCCTCATCTATTTGCTCTTGGCTATACATTTCATCCAACTCACATAACAATTGAATTTCTTTTGCTCTATACATCATCATGTAACTCATTACATTATATTTAGGATCTAATAATAATATTTTATTTTTACATATACCATTGACCACTCCTTGATCTAAAAATGGAACATCTCCATTAAATTTTTGTATAAATTCTATTGATTTTTTTTCAAGATCATATTTTCTCCAATTTGTTAAATTCATTAATACTAACCCACAGTTTATATAAGGATCGTTACCGTGTACTCCAACAGCTTGTTTGAGCCGAGGTGCTGCATCATCCCAAACTCCTGCAACATAGTACTCCGAAATATCTTTTTCCCAAAGTTCTTTTAATGAACCTGTGATAGAAATATCACAATCTAAATATATTATTTTATCTATTTCAGTAAATTGACCAAAAAATATTTTAGAATAAGTAGATACTGGATATCTTTCTGTATTCACCTTTATTTTACTGCATAATTTCTCACAAGAAATAAATATCACATCACGATTATACTGTTCAGAAATTTTTTCTAGTATTCTTTTTGTTATTTCAGTAATACCATTATCAATAAGATAAACTACTATTTTTTCAAATGATTTATTATTTTCAAAAAGGGAGATCATAGAAACTCCAGCATGTCTTGCATATTCTTCCCCACAAGCATAGGCTACATTTAATTGCATTCTAACACTCCATTCCCTAAGCTGATTTCAGCAATTTTCTTATTATTAAATAAATATTAAATGGCAAATATATTCTCAACGCATTTCTTATTCTAATTTTCAATTGAACATTATCTTTTTCCAACTTCATTGAACTCCAGGGAGAAACTTTTAAGTATTTGAGGTACTCATCCTTATAGGGATGATTGCAATTTCGAAACCACGGACGATTATAAATCTCGCTTGAGAAATGAATTATAGTCGGGAAATTTTTAGCTTCTTCTATAAGTTTTTGAGAATAATAATTTTTTTCGTCAGATATTTTTTTTATCTGAAAACTATTAAACGCAATCATTAATCCATTTAAGTTATACTTTGGATGCAAAACTAATATCGAATCTTTACAAATATTACAAATTATATTTTCTTCGATATAAATATCATTTTTATGTCGTACCATAAATTCTTTTATTTTTTCTTCTACGTTAAAACTACGCCAATTTTCTAAGTTAAAGAGAATAAAACCACCGTTTATATATTTATCATTATTTCCAGATGAAAATTTCTGAATATATTGGATCGGTGTTGGCATTCTTACACCAGCCACTAAATATTTTTCCATACTCATTTCCCACAGTTCGTAAAAAGAATCTTTTACAATCATGTCACAATCAATATATATTATCTTTTCAATTTCTTCAATTTTATGCAAATACATTTTCGAAAAAATAATTTTCGAGTAATTACCTACGTCCTTAAATAGTCTTATATCACATATATCATTGAATTCTATGAAAATAATCTTTCGATTATATTCAAAAGAAATTTCTAATAATTTTTTTTTTGTATTTTGTGAAATTCCATTATCAATAATATATACATAAATTTCCTCGAAATTTTTATTATTATCAAATAATGAAATCATTGATATTCCGGCGTGTTTTGCATAAACTTCGCCAGTTGCGTAAGCTACATTTAATCTCATTTTCCCTTCCTTTCGAGTAAGAAATTACAACTCAAATTAATAATTAAGTCTTACCAATTCACAGATAAATTCATTCCAACTTTTTTGTAGTTTTCGGACTTAATAGGAATAAATAAAAATATAAGCAATTCGGTCCAAATATTGCATCTCCACCTATTGATAATACAATAGTTAGAATAATAATAATTTTTTGCTTTTCATTACCATTATGCATTATCATTAATGAAAAAATAAAAAATACTAGCATCCCTATTATTCCGAAATAAAAGAAAATAGTAGGTATTGATGGCATATAATAAGCTGTATCCACCATACCATGTCCAAAGAGTATTTCTATGGTTGATAGGCCATCTGTAGAGAATGCCAAATCATAATTCTCCATTCGACTAGCTGCTGCTGTACCTAATCCTCCTGATCCTTCGCCAAAGACTCTAAATACAAAAGTTTGATAATACTCTGTATTCACGATTAAAAATAATAAAAATGGTGTTAATAATAATGTAGCTATAATAAATTTGGTTTTTTTTTCATTTAATAAAAGCTTTTTAAAAGCCCAAACACCCCATACTATAGCACATGCAATAAATCCTGTGGCGGAATTTGATACTAATAAACCAAATGTAATTATTATTTCAGGAAAATAATCAATGATTTTTTTCTTTTCTGAGAAAAGTCCTATACCTAAATACAGCAATACATAAGTAGCATAGTGTGCAGGTTCTGAAAAGAATGACCTTGGTCTAATTAAATATCCAGCATTCATTATATTTTGATTGAACTCTAATAAATCAAGGCGTATTAGCGGTAGGCCAGGTATTGTTCCTGGTATATATACACCTGCAAAACGAACCATTAGTATTTGAAAAAAAAGAAATATGGTAGAGGCTATACATATATATTTTAATACTTTTATTCCTAGTTTAACTTCGAAAAAATTTGGTGCAATAAAAATCACAGTTATTAAATATAACACATACCGACCTGTTCTTAACGCCGCTTCATTTACAAAGGAAATATCGTTAATACTGAATACTAATATAAATTGAAAAAAAATATAAACTAAAAACAGTACCAGTGGAAGATTATTCTTACTTAAATACATTTTTTTCTCTTTTATCAATTTAAATAAGAGTACAGGATACATTAGTATCAATATGGCATCAGCAACTGAAATACTTGAAATAGGAGTTGCATACAAAAACCACAATTGAAATGAAACTAAAAAGATTGTAAACACTTTATTTAAGCGCATATTATCTCCTTGTGCAAAATCATTTTAAACTTTTTGATAAAGCTCTATATAACGAGCTGTCATATTAGAAATACTGTATTTGCTACTTCTAATGAGACCAGCATTTGTTTTTTTCAAATAAAGTTGAGTATCATTTAAATACATCATTATTTTTTCAGCCAGTTCCCTATCATTCCCTACTTCAAATAATAAGTCTTCGTCCCCTATTACTTCAGCTAATCCTTCAACATTAGTTCCAAGGACCAATTTCCCTGAACTCATTCCCTCAAGTGCTGCTAATCCAAAACCTTCCCACTTAGATGATAATATCACCATATCTACCGTTTTTAATATTCTTTCAATATCATTTCTAAACCCTAGAAAGTGAACTCTATCATCAACTTCCAATTTTAACGCTAAACTCTCGTATACATCCTTTTGTTCCCCTTCACCTACAAGAAGTAAGTGTATATATTCAGGAAGTCGTGCTAATGCTTTAATTAAAGTTTGATGATCCTTTTGAGTTGTGAATCTTCCGACCATGCACAGAAGTTTAGTTTCATTTGAAAATTCAACATTTATATCATGTTTATAATATTCTTCTGCACTTTTAAACTTTCCTAAATTTATACCATTCTCAATAACTACTGATTTCATAGCATTTTTTGAAGTCAGGTTTAACCATGAGTCGATCGATCTTTTAGTAGCGTCACTTATAGAAACTATTTTATCAATTTTCGAATAAATAAACTGATCAATATACCTAAAATACTTTTTTTTACGTCTTCTATTAGTTGTATTATGTTCTGTAGTAATTAGCCTGGGCTTATTTTTAAAAATCAACATGCATGCCATCGCCGTCCAGTATTGCGCTGGAAATAGATGCACATGTACAATATCATAGGCACCTTGAATTATATAATTACGTATGTAGAATATATTCAACGGACTTCTCATTTTTTTGAGAGGAATTATGCCAATTTTAATATGTGCACTTTTCAATGCTTTTTCAAATACGTTATCTTTATCTGTTAGTAATAATAACTCTACTAACAATCCAGAATTGTTGTTTAATAGCGGTATAGTTTCTTCAATAAGTTTTTCAGCTCCACCAGAACCCAGATTATTAATTATATGTAGTATTTTCAAACACTTTTCTCTCCTAAATAGTTTTCATTTTTTTATCAATAAAAGATTTAGATCTTCGCTCTACTTGATGGGTTATTTAATATGTGTCAAACCTCATGGTTCTTCAAGCTCTAAAGCGACCTAAAGTATTTTAGGAACTGTATTATCTTTTTTCTCTTTTTGAGATCCGCATCGTCATTACCACCTAATATTTTTTTTACTAGGCGGCATTGACAACTCCTCAATTAAACAGACATTAGATGTCCACTACAGCAGGGAAGTACATTCTCACATTATTTCACACTGCGATATTTGTTATACCAATTTACAAATTTTGAAATCCCTAAAAATATTGATGTTTCCGGTTTAAATCCTACATCCCTTATTAGATCATCTACATCTGCGTAAGTACGATAAACATCTCCAGGCTGCATTGGATAATACTCCTTAATCGCTTCTTTCCCAACAGCAGACTCAATAGCCTGTATAAAATCCATAAGTTTCTCCGGCTGATTGTTGCCAATGTTATAAATCTTGTAAGGAGGCACATTGTTAAGAGCTGGAGAGTTAGGAATTAAGCGAATGATTCCATCAACAATGTCATCAATATAAGTAAAGTCACGATACATATCGCCATTATTAAAAATCTTGATTGGTTTCCCTTCAACTATGGCTTTTGTAAAAGAAAAATATGCCATGTCAGGACGACCATAAGGTCCGTATACCGTGAAAAAGCGTAGTCCTGTAGTAGGAATACAAAATAAATGACTATATGTATGGGCCATCAATTCACTGGATTTTTTGGTAGCAGCATATAGGCTAACTGGGCGATCTACCATATCATCAGTCGAAAAGGGAATTTTCTCATTAGCTCCATAAACAGAACTGGACGATGCATACACCAGATGATCTACATTATGATGTCTGCACATTTCAAGTATATTCAAAAAACCCACTATGTTAGATTGAATATATGTGTCTGGGTTTTCCAGACTGTATCTTACTCCAGCTTGTGCAGCCAAGTTAATTACGATATCTATCCGGGTATCGGTAAACATTTGATTTAAGTACTCTTTATCAACTAGATCAGCTTTGTGAAAAACAAAATTATCATACTTTTGCAACAAATTTAGACGCTCATTTTTAAGATTAACATCGTAATAATCATTGATATTATCAAATCCTATCACCTTGCAGCCAAATTGTAATAATTTCAATGATAGGTGCATACCAATAAATCCAGCTGCCCCTGTTATTAAATATGTTTTTGTATGATCTACAGGTTTTAAGTGCATAGTTAAACCCCTACTCCATAGTATTTAAAGCCTTTTTCGAGCATTGTTGTTTTATTGTAAATATTTCTCAAGTCAAAGAAGTAATCTCCACCGTTTATATCTCTTAGTTTATCAAAATCCAGATTTCTGAATTCATTCCACTCTGTGAGCAGAACAGTTGCATCTGTATCTTTTATTGCATCGTAGGCATTTTCAGACCACTCGATATCCTCTTCTATTCCCTTAAGCCTCCATGTTCCTTCCTTTTTACCTTCAGGATCATAGATCTTTAACTTTGCCCCTTGGCTAACAAGCTCAGGTAAAATAATTAATGCAGGAGCATCTCTCATATCATCAGTATTAGGTTTGAAAGTTATTCCAAGTACGGCAATAGCCTTACCATTAACATCACCCATAGCATTTACAATCTTATCTACCATTCTCTTCTTTTGTCTTTCATTTGCCTGGACGGTAGTTTCAATAAGAGAAATGGGTTCACCCACATCTTGGGCAATCCGCGCTAATGCCATAGTGTCTTTAGGGAAACAGCTTCCACCATAGCCGGGTCCAGCATGTAGAAACTTAGGAGAAATACGTCCGTCCTGCCCCATTGCCTTGGCAACTTTTTGAACATCTGCTCCCACTTGTTCACATACATTTGCAACTTCATTGATAAAGGTAATTTTCATTGCCAGAAACGCATTAGATGCGTATTTAATCATTTCTGCAGTCTCAATATTTGTTTCAACAAAGGGCGTCTCATTAATATATAGAACCCTGTATACTTCTTTCATCACTTCAAACGCCCGATCACTTTCAGCTCCGATTACTACACGGTCCGGGTGAGTAAAATCTTGTACCGCCGATCCTTCTCTTAGGAATTCAGGATTTGAAACAACATCAAAAGCATATTCCAATCCCCTGCCGATAAGAGTTTCTTGAATCATTGCCTTAACTTTTTGTCCAGTTCCGATAGGGACTGTGGACTTGTCTACAACAACTTTATATCCATTCATGTACTCAGCTATACTTTTTGCAACAGCTAAGACATATTGAAGATCTGCGCTGCCGTCATCCGCTGGCGGTGTACCGACTGCTATAAATATTACATCATTATTTTCAACTGCTTCTTTTATATTTGTAGTAAAACTAAGACGTTGATTTTCATAATTCTTCTTAACTATATTCTCAAGACCAGGCTCATAGATAGGAATAATCCCTTGTTTTAAACTATTTATCTTTGTGTCATCAATATCAACGCATGTTATCGTATGACCAAAATCAGAAAGAATGGCTCCTGATACTAGTCCTACATATCCTGTTCCTACTACAGCAATTTTGGACATTTCATACACTCCATATCATTATTGATAATTACAGATTCGCTCAATTTTATCCATGTATGCTTTTATGACAATCGCTCTATCAAATTCTTTTTCTACTTTTAATCGGGCGTTGATCCCCATTTTTTCCATATCCTCATAACTCATTTGGATGAAGGACTCTATTTTGTCAACTAAGTCAGCTGTATTTCTCGCTTCAAAAGTGAATCCATTACTTCCCACATCAATAGTTTCTCTGCAACCAGGAATATTGGAGGCAATTAATACGCGGCCTGTGGCAGCTGTCTCCAACAAAACATTTGATAGACCTTCCCCGCCATGAGACGCTTGAATAATACAATGAGATTGTTCTATAAAAGGCTTAACATCCGATTGATATCCCAAGTAGCGTATGTATCCTTTTTTATTGTATTCCCCAATCATTTCATTATAGTGTGGGTGAGTTGTCTCAATGAAACCTATAACATTAAAAATTGTCTCGGGATACTTCTCTTTTATGATCTTAGAGGCTTCCAGATATTGATCAATCCCCTTGTCTTTCATAATTCTTCCTATAAAAATAAAGGAAACTGCCTGTTCTTTTAACGGGAACGGTTTAAGCTTAAAATCATCTAGATTAACCCCAGATCCGGGAATTAATTCATGATTGCTTGTAATCGTCTTACTTTCTAACAAGGTGTTTCTATCCTCGGTATTCTGAAAAAATACACAGTAAGACTTCTTCAAACTAACCTTATAGAGAATAGATAAGAATTTTTTCAATGCAGAATTTTGATTAAATCCGCTTCCCAACCCTGTAATATTATTAACGCATGGAATTTTCAACAATCTGCAAGCCAATCCTCCATAAAGATTGGGTTTAATTGTATAGGTAAGCACTACGTCCGGTTTAATTTCTTTGAGTATACGCAAGTAGTGTAGGATAAGCTTAGAATCAGAAACTGGATTAGTCCCTCTTCTATCTATTTTTGTTTCTACAAACTTGCAGCCCCAACCAACCATAATTTCTACCTTTTCATCATTGGGAAGTGAAATATATACTTCATAACCTTCGGCTAATAGCTTTTGTATTAATTCTTTTCGGAAATTATAAATTACGAAACCATGATTTCCTAATAATAAAACCTTTTTCTTTTTCAATTTTTCCACACCTTATTACATACTTATTTTTATAGATTCTTCAAAATCCACTACACAGTATTCAAATGATGGGGAGCTCGCATGATCATATATTTTATTGCCGAAAATTTTGTTAATCATCTTCACTCTATTTGAAAGCACTCTAAGCAAAGGATTAAAGCCTTTGACAAACACTATTTTCCTTTCCATTTGTGAACCCATTATCCTGATGATCTCCGTTGTACTCACATAATCTTTATTCTGTGGAAAAAAGATACCCGCCAATGAATTATCAATGATTTTCCTAAGAAACTCACATAAATTATCTATAAAAATCATACTTCGTTGATTCATAATATTTGGAAATACAGGAGTCTTACCAGCTAATTGCTTTAGTCTAGGAAAGTTACCTTTACATTTTGGCCCGTAAACCATAGGTGTTCTTACACAAACCGTTTTATAGAATTCATTGTTCATTTTTCCTATTTCCAAGTCAGCTTCTAACTTACTTCTACCATAAAAGTCACTTGGGTCCGGCAATGTATCTTTAGTAATTACTTTCTTCTCACCAATCTTACTGTCAGCACCATAAATAATCATACTGCTCATAAAAATGAATTGTTTTACATTCTCTTGTTTTGCTTTTTTAGCTACCTCGATTGCTAAGTCTCGATTTACTTTATAATAATGCTCCTCCATTTTCGGATCACTGGACACATGTGCTATTCCAGCTACATGTAAAACAACATCATACTTGGAAAAATCATATTCTCTCCATGTGTTGCCTCTGACAGACAGTTCTTCAACCTCATACTGATCAGGCCACTGGTGTAACCATTCTATAAGGCTTGTTCCAACATAACTCCCTTTTCCGGTAATCAGTATTTTTCTCTTTTCCATCTACAAAGCGGCTCCTTTGGTGTTCGATACTACTTCTTCATCATTAGCGCCTTCTCTCACACCCTCAGATTTCAGCACACTTGATACGGTCATAAAGAAAACCTTCAGATCCAACATAAATGTAAACTTCGCAGTATACTCACCATCAAATCTTGCCTTTATCTCAATAGGAAGCTCATCTCTGCCATTAACCTGTGCCCATCCGGTCAACCCTGGCCTTATGTCATTAGCTCTATATTTATCCCGTTCTGCAATCAAATCATACTGATTCCATAGAGCCGGTCGTGGACCAATAATACTCATATCACCCTTTAGTATATTAATAATCTGAGGTAGCTCATCCAGGCTTGTCCTCCTCAGGAATTTACCTGCTTTAGTAATAAAGAAGTCCGGATCTTGTAATAAATGCGTAGGCATCTCTGCAGGAGTATCTGTACGCATCGTTCTAAATTTAAGAATGTAAAACTCTTTTTTATGTTTTCCTATTCTTTTCTGCTTGAATAATACCGGTCCTTTTGAGCCCAGCTTAATGAAGGCTGCAATAATCAAGAAAAAAGGCCATAACAGGAGAATTCCGATTAGAGCCAGTAGAAAATCAATGATTGGTTTTACAATGGTATAAGGCTTCATAAGTAAGTTCACCTGATCCTTTTAGAACTAGTATTTCATAGTATGCACAACCTCATCTACAGTAATATAGATAGAGGTTGTGCAGATAAAATAAATAAAAACCTTGTTAATTTCCCATACCCTCAGCCAATGCCATACCTTGTTGCAATTCAGCCTCAAAGGTTGCTCTGTACTGATTAATAATATCTGTACTATAGCCATTGGCAGTTAACTGCTTCTCAGCATCAGCCACTATACTATTAAAAGTAGCAGTAGATGAAGCCAGCTGTTGTTTACCCTGAGCCAACAGGTTGGCTTTAGTTGTTTCGTCCGTTGCCTGTACGTATTGGAGAGCAAGACTCATTAGAGCAGAACTGCTCTGATTACGTAATGCAGTAAGCTTAGCCTCTGTCGCACTTGTAATTTGCTCATATGTTACTGTCCCTGTGCCCCCAGATCCGCCGCCAGCTGATGGCGTACTTGTTGGAGCCGGAGTCGTTGTTGCTGAAGGACTCGCCCCCCCGGTTGTGCCACCGCCAGTTGAACCGTTGTTCTGCTCCTGATAACCGGCAGAAGTAGCTGTAATGGTCTTCGTCTTTTGATCCCATGAGATCTTATTACCTACTGATTCAGAAAGAAAACGAAGTGGAACATATAAGGAACCGTTTAATATAAAGCTGGACTGGCCTGCTGGCACTGCCTTGGCTGATCCATTGAATACATAGCTTGCCTTCACTTTACTAAGAACAATATTCTTTGCTCCTGTCGCTGAAGGATTTGCACTTCCAGCATTCATAAGATATTCCTTAATAACAACCAGCTCGGAACTGCTAGGTTCAGCAATTGTAACTTTCAGGTTTTTGGCATCCCAGCTAACGCTCTTCTGCAAGGCATAGGAGACGAATCTGATTGGAACATATGTTGAATTGTTGTATATGAAGACATGTTGACCTGTTGGAGGCTGTATGCTCACCCCGTCAAAAACCATTTTCACATCCATACTCTGAACCTTGATAGAGTCCGTAACGGCTACAGCAGCTGCAGATGCTGACAAAGGCGCTGAAGCTGTTAAAGGCGCAGAACCTATAAGTACAAACAGCAATAATGCAGCTGCCGGGAATTTCATTCTGGCCAACTTATTCACTCCCCTTTTCTTGTGCTTTAAGCTGCTCTTCTTCCGCAATGATTTGTTGCTGGGTCTTACCTTGGCTTACACCATATTTCTTAGCAATCTGTGACAATTCATTATATTGATCCTCAGATACCTTGCCAAGAATAATACTGCGGGCTTCACGCTTCTCTTCAATCGTTAATCCGCCTTTAGCCAACTCTTGAAGGCGTTTAATATCAGATATGCTTAATTGACTCATAACGATAGAAGCCACATCCGCTTTATCTTTAACCGTTACGTTATCTTGAATATCCTTGGCTTTGTCTGTGGATACTTGAGCAGTGTAACCATTAGGAGCAGCGGTAGGCTTCCATGTAGCCGGAACACTAGTGGGTCCGGTTGTATCATTCACAGAATCGCCACCGGTGACAGGTTTATCTGTACTTTCCGCAGGATCAGCACCACTGGTTGGAGCAGCACTATTGGTTGGAGTATCTGTTGCTGTTGGTTCTGCCCCTGCATCTCCTGCCGCCACAACAGGCTCAACAACCTCACCTTGTGCTGCATTATCTGCAGTATCCTCCACCTCAAAACCGCCCGCCATGGAATTCATTAGCTTATCCACGGCATAATTTGCCGCAAACAAACCGCCGACGCCAAGCACCACTATTACCGACAATGTCCAGATTAAAACTTTCTTCCATCTTTTCACTTCATGTACCTCCACATACAATAGTTAGCTGATTGCCGCCTGGGCTACCGGCTGCATTGGCACAATCTGGTTAATGACCTCACGGATCGCATCGGGCTCTTCAGACAAGACGCGCTCCAATCGCTTGAATTCCAGTTCCAGCTGATTCTGACTGATCACATTTGGTTTACCTATAAAGATACGGTCATGCTGAGTGGAACCGAGATTTTCTTCATCTGTAAGCAGTTCTTCGTACAGCTTCTCACCCTCACGAATACCCGAGAAGACGATATTGATATCCTTGTAAGGCTCATAGCCAGACAGGGTAATCAGGTCTTCCGCAAGTGTCAGGATCTTTACAGGCTCACCCATATCCAGTACGAACACCTCGCCACCTTTGGCAAATGAACCAGACTGAATGACTAACTGTACAGCTTCCGGAATCGTCATGAAATAACGCACCATTTCCGGATGAGTAACGGTTACCGGTCCGCCTGCAGCAATCTGTTGCTTAAAGGCAGGGATAACACTGCCGCGGCTGCCCAGCACATTACCAAAGCGTACTGCCGAGAACTTCGTATTGCTTGTTGTATTGAGACTCTGTACATACATTTCAGCAATCCGTTTCGTAGCTCCCATAACACTGGTCGGATTAACCGCCTTGTCAGAGGAAATTAGTACAAAACGCTCGGCTCCGTACTTGTCCGCGCAATCGGCCACATTGCGTGTGCCGAACACATTATTCTTGATGGCCTCGGAAGGATTACGCTCCATCAGTGGCACGTGTTTATGCGCTGCCGCGTGAAAGACAACCTGCGGCTTATGACTCTCGAAGACCTCCATCATCCGTGTCCGATCCTGTACATCGGCAATGACAGTCACAATCGAAAGCTCCGGGAAGCTCTTGCGGAGTTCCATCTCTATTGTGTAAATACTGTTCTCGCCATGACCGAGGATCAGCAGCTTGTCCGGTGCAAAAGGTGAAATCTGGCGGCAAAGTTCGGACCCGATAGAACCTCCGGCACCCGTAACTAATACCGTCTTATTGTGTACATAACCAAGGATACTGTTCATGTCAGCCACGATAGGCTCACGCCCAAGCAGGTCCTCTACACTAACATCGCGCAACTTCTTGATGGATACCTTTCCGGTAATCAAATCACTAAGTGCAGGAATAATCTTAAGTTTCACTCCGGTTGCTTTGGACAGACTGACAATCTCGGAAATTTCACTTCGTGATACCGATGGCATGGCGATAATAACCTCGTGAACGCCCCGATCTTTTACAATTCTTGGAATATCATAGCGGTTTCCAAGTACCGGAACGCCAAGGATCTTCAAATGAAGTTTATCAACACTGTCGTCAACAAAACCAATCAGACGAGTATTGGCGAAGGACGCGCCCATCAGCTCTCTGGCAATCAGCATTCCGCAATCCCCTGCTCCGACAATTAAGGTATGCACCTCAGTATCTACATTGTTAAATCTTCCTCTGCCGAAGACTCTCCAGAATAGACGTACGCCACCCACCAGCAGAAGAATAGTCTCAACAGAGCGCACCTCTATACTGAAAGGGACACGTGACGGAAGCATAACAAAAGCTACTGCGTATGAGATTACTGCCCCTACTACAATAGCCTTCATGACCGATACAATCTCACCGATACTGGCATACTGCCACAATCTGCGGTACAGCCCGAAGTAAATCAGACTGCCGCCAAAAGAAAGAGTACAGATTATTCCGTAAAACAGCATCTGCACTATATATTCCTCAGGAATATCACTATAGAAACGGAACAGGTAAGATGTCACGATGCTGAACCATATGATGGCAAGATCAATGAAGAACAACACGAACACTCTGGTTTTCGCTGTCATTTTTAGTGCCTCCAAAAATAACAATTTGATCTATAGAACAATGTCAATTTCCATAGTAGTAATAATAGTAGCCTTCGCTGGCTTTGCGTTTAACATTATTCAGAACAACACCCAGCATCTTCGCGCCCACTCTGTCCAGGTTTGCTTTGGCCTTCGCTGCAATATCCCGTTTTACTTTACCGTAGCTGACAACCATAATAACACCATCACTCTTGGAGGCAACGATCTGCGCGTCCGTTACAGCCAGCAGCGGAGGAGTATCGAACATGATTACATCGAACTCTTGACGAAGCTCCTGCAGAACCATACTCATCCGGTTAGAAGCCATCATCTCGGCCGGGTTCGGAGGAATCGGCCCCGAGGTCATAATGGACAGGTTCGGAACTCCTGATTCCTGTATGACATCCTTTAATTCAGACTGCTGGGATAACAAGGATGATAATCCATAGCGGTTGCTGAGCGAGAATGTCTTGTGAGCCGTAGGCTTCCGCAGGTCACCGTCAATGAGCAGAACTTTCTTATCAGCCTGAGCATAGGCGGCTGCAAGATTGGCTGTAACTGTAGACTTTCCTTCTTCCGGACCGGAGGAGGTAACCATAATAATCTGAATCCGTTCATCTACAGAGGAGAAATCAATATTCGTACGCAGCGCCCGGAACGCTTCCGATACCGGAGAGCGCGGGTTGGTTACGGTAATCAGGTGGCGTTGTTTATTTGGCTGCTGAGACATGTTCGAGTTCGCCCGCCTTTCTGGATAACGTCTGTGCCTGTGTTGCCGTTGTCTTCGTTTCTTCCTGGCCGAGTCTGGTAATCATGGCAATCGTCGGCAGACCCAGGTACTTCTCGATATCCTCTTCCGTCTTCAATGTATCATCCAGATACTCCAGCAGAAAGGCAATACCAAGTCCGATCATTAGCGACACGATAAAGGCAATAGCCATGTTCATCACGACGTTGGGTTCAACCGGCCCTGGTGCGACAGGCGGATTGAGCTTGGCCTCATTCAGGATCGATACATTCTGTACATTGAACAAGGAAGGGATCTCCTGTTTGAACACTAGCGAAATCGCATTTACAATTTCTGCTGCTCTCTGGTATGAATTATCTCGAACGACAAGTGTCATCACCTGCGTATTATTGACGGAGCTCACATTAACCTTCTTAAGCAACTCTTCGGCAGTAGTATCAAACTCCGGGTAATTCTTGGCTACAACATCCAGAATAGCCGGTGTCTTGATAATTTCTTTATACGTGTTAATCAATTGAATATTGGTATTAATCTGGTTCAAATCCAGCTGCGATGCTGCAGTCTGTACTTGTTGGGTCTGATTAACAATAATCTTGGTTGAAGCTTCATATACCGGATTCTTAATGTACAGGCTGTACACCCCGGCAAGAAGACATACGACGACCACAATACTGACAATCATCCACAGTCTCTTCTTAACAATCTGAAAATAATCGCGCAGATCCAATTCTTGAGCTGACAAGTGAATTTCCCTCCAAGCGGTTTCTAAAATGATATAATCCGTGCTAAAAAAGTGCCTCCTCTCATACTGACGAGAGGAGGCTCTCCACTTGCTTAATTATTGCTTACTTGAAGTTAATTGTACGGTAGATGATAACTGCAGCTTCTGCACGAGTAGCTGTATCGTTAGGGTTAAACTTACCTGCATTACCGATTACAAGGTTGTTGCTTGCTGCAAATGCTACGCCGTCTTTCAAGGAAGCGCTGATCTTCGCAGCATCAGAGAACTTGCTCAGTGCGGAAGCATCTGTGGATGCAGCAGGGTTAAGCGATTTAACTGCACGGGAGATCATGGTCGCCATCTCAGCACGGGTGATTGTTGCATTTGGATCAAAGGTCGAAGCGCTACGTCCAGTGATGATTCCCTTCTCAGCTGCTACTGCAACATATGGAGCATACCATGCTGTGGAAGCTACATCGCTGAAGCTTTCAGTGGCTGTGCTGTTCTCAAGGTTCAGTGCACGGATCAGCATCTTCGCGAATTCAGCACGGGTTACATTGCTCTTAGGAGCGAACTTGCCGGAACCGATACCTTCAATTGCGCCCTTAGCAGCAACAACCTGAATCTGTCTGCCAGCCCAAGCCTGTACAGTTGCGATATCACTGAAGGTTACCTTGTTCTCAACCACTGCGTAGGAAGAGAAGGTATCACGCGGTTCAACGATGTAATCACCGTCCACCACACCACCGTGGTATTGCAGTTGACCATATACAATCTTCGCTACCGACAGCAGTTCTTTATCGAGTCCTGTTGTATTAACCAGTGGAAGCTTAATTGTCAATGGTTGCTTGAAGGTTGTTGTTGCTACTCCGCCTACTGTCAAGTCGAAGGAGTATACCTTGGAAGCAAGCTTCAGGGTAGTGATAGAAGTTACTGTAGTATCAGCTTCAGTAGTAACTGTCAAAGTTACTGCTTCAGCGAATTGGGTTACCGGAATGGTTACTGTCAGACCATTGAAGCTTATAGCAATGTTAGCAATACCTTTAGCTTTAGCAGCTTCAATAATAGCCTTGGACAGCGGAACTTCCACAGTCGCAGCGTTCACTGTACCAAGGTCCAGGGTAAGCGTAAGGCCCGTCTTCCCAGCGTTAGCAGCTACAAGAGCATCAAATGCTTTGAGGACATCAGCGTCTACGAGATTAAGAGTCGCTTTGTTGCCAACAACTGTTACTAGCCTGGAAACATCATACACACCTGGAGTTGAAGTTACCGGTGTAGTAACAACTCCGCCGCCGCCACCGCCGCCGCCGTTATTACCGTCTGTAGTGAGCGGATATGCACGGATGTAACCAAGAGCAAGTGCCTGAGCTGCCTGCTTAGCAGACTTAATCTCAGTGTTCACGTTATTAAATGTCTTAACGATGTCATCAGCAGTAATTCCCAGATTGTAAACAGCCTGACTTACTGTCAATCCATCGGCACCAGTCTTGTGCTGGAGCACCTTATATACAGCATCCTTAACCAGTGTCTTCTGGGATTCAGGATTAGCAATGATGTTAATCAGATCAGCATTGCTCTTGCTTCCCAGCAAAGTGCGAAGCTCTGCTTCTACACCATTAGTGGCGAAGAAGAAATCAAGAATATCATCGAAGGTAAGACCTTCTACCTGGGCTTTGGCTGCAATGCTGTTGAACAGCTTAACGTTGTCAACATCGTAACGAATTTCTTTCAGCGCATCGAAATCATCGGCATATACGTTGTAAACTACGCTGGATACGCTCTTGAACAATTTCAGGGAAGTTGCCTTCTCCTCATTGTTCAGTTCAAGCTTACCAAGAACCGGAGCGAAAATTTCATCGAACTTATCCTGGCTCAGGCCTGCTACTTCAGTAGAATAGGCTTTCAGGTAAGTTGCTTCTGTTACAGTCAGGTTGGAGTAGATCGCCTTGATCTTGTTCTTCACAGTATCGTGGGATACGGAAGCTGCTGATGCCACACCGTTCAAGTGCTTGGCCAATCCTTCACTGCTGAATGGAAATCCTGCAACGGATGCTGCGGCCATGCTTACTGCTAGAGTTGATACTGCCAGTTTCTTCTTCAAACTCACTTGTCATCCACCTCTTCTTATGTAGTTATACAATCTTATACTGCGGTAATGCTAGATAAGTTGCGCCCTGACTCATCAAAATAATTGTAACAATAACCCAGTAAAAACAATTCTACCATCATTCTACAGTCAGGTCACCCTTTACGAGAAAAAAATCCGAACATTTTATGAAGCTTCTTGCCCGAATTACTATAAATAGTCCGAATTAACTCCTCATTGTCGATGATTTTCTGCGAATTTTGGCGTAAATTGTCGCTAGCCACATTGCCAAGTTCCTTCTCCAAAACTTTGAAAGCTTCACTCAGTCCGAACGGACGATGACTGTTATCGTGTGCATCCGATGCGATAACATGAATCGCGTTCCTGCGGCACAGATCGATAGACAGCTTCTGCAGCTTGCTTCCAAATGTTCCGGCCAGACTCTGGGCGGTCACCTGACCCACTGCCCCCAGCTCTATCAATCTCTCAAGCTTGACGGGGTTACTGGCAATCTCAGCGTTGCGCTCCGGATGGGCGATAACCGGAACGAAGCCCTGAATCACCAGCTCGTGGCAGGTCTCCTCCATAGTGCGCGGCACACGTGAAGAAGGCATTTCCAGCAGAATGTATCTCGTATTTGCCAGCGTCAGCAGTTCACCCTGCTCCAGATCATTCAGCAGATCCCCGTAGACACGGATCTCCTGACCGGGAAGTACAAGCAGCGGAAGTTCAGCCTGCTTGATTCTATCATTCAGCAGTTCTACCGCTTGTCCAATGGCCGGGGCGGGATTCATATATACTCCGTTAGCATGATGCGGCGTGGCAACAACAGTAGAAATGCCATCCTGTACGGCATCCTGTGCCATGGAGAGGGCCGCTTCCCAGTCGGCAGCACCGTCATCCATAAAAGGCAAAATGTGGCTATGGATATCTATCATATACTATTTATCGGCCCTTTTCCAGTTGATTTGAATAGATTCGTCAAAAAAATACAACCATTTCACTAGGAAATGATTGTTAAAAATGCACTTTGTTCAAGCTTAAGCTTCCAGGAAAAACATGACTTTGGCTATCGCCGCAAGCTCTTTATCAATCTCACTGCATTCCTTGGCAGACTGTGCATCATTGCGTAAATCCAGCAATCTGTCAGCCTTGCGGCGCAGCTCCGCAATCTCCCGCTCTACAGCATCTGATTTATATACATTTATTATTTCTGAAAGGGAATGCTTGTGCTGATAGATTAGTTTACTCCCCGAATCCGTCAATTCCGAAATCCGGCGCACGGAGCCGCGCTCATAATAATAGACCATAGTAAAACCTTTATAGATTCTATTCACAGTCCCGGTCCCTTTATAGGTGACGAACAGCTTGCGGACAGCATTATTGAGATGCGAATTGACCACACGGCAGGATAGCGAACAGATGTAGATCCCCCGCTTATTCTCAACTGTGAGGCGTACTTCCTCACCCCCGGCTTCCTCAAGAACAATGACCTGCTCCCCGCCCCCGGCGACCTTGACCCGGTGGCTGATATAGCAGGTATCGGCTGTGAGCAGAAACTGGTTCATCTGAAATTCTGTCATCTGCAAAGTCGCATTTACATATTCTGTTGCCAATCGCTGAGCCATAACCATCCCTCTATTCTTGTGATAGCTCCTCCTGTTCCACTGCTTCTTCTGGCTGCTGATCTGCTTCATTAAATCTGCTGTAATCCTCAATTAGAGCCCACAGCTCCTCACGGCCAAGTCCCAGCTCGGATGAGAACGGAATGAAATGATCTCCAGGCAGCACGCCGAGCTCCTGCTTCATGATCTTAATATGCTTCGGCCAGCGTGTCTTGGGAATCTTGTCTGCCTTGGTTGCTACCACACAGAGCGGCAGATCGTAATGCTTGAGCCAGTCAAACATCATTTTATCATTACTTGTGGGCGGATGGCGCAGATCCACTACAAGCAGGATAAGCTTCAGCGTCTCACGCTCCTCCATGTATTTCTCAACCATTTTGCCCCATGAGGCCCGCTGTGTCTTGGATACCTTGGCATAACCGTATCCCGGAAAATCGACAAAATACATATCCTGATTAACCCGGTAATAGTTCATATGCTGTGTCTTACCCGGCGTAGAACTGGTACGGGCCAAATTCTTGCGGTTGATCATACGGTTGATCAGAGAAGACTTCCCGACGTTGGAGCGCCCTGCCAGAGCAATCTCCGGCAAGGCGTCCGTTGGGTATTGATCAGGGCCTACGGCGCTGATGATAAATTCGGCGTTGTTAACTTTCAAATGGAACTTCCTTTCTAATGCACACTACTCGGCGCTTTACTGCTGACATCTGCCTGCTGGTCTACGAGCGCATGCTGGAGTACCTGATCCATATGGGACACTGGTATAAACTCCACGTCATTACGTACGCTCTCAGGAATATCCTTGAGGTCGCGTTCGTTGTCTTTAGGCAGCAGAATTTTTGTGTAGCCGGCCCGGTGGGCAGCCAGTGATTTCTCTTTGAGTCCGCCGATCGGCAGGACACGTCCGCGGAGCGTAATTTCACCTGTCATCGCTACATCCTTGGAGACATAACGTCTGGTGAGTGCTGAGATGAGCGCGGTAGCAATCGTAATGCCGGCTGACGGGCCATCCTTCGGTATGGCACCTTCAGGTATATGAATGTGAATATCATTCTTCTCGTGGAAGTCCGGGGCGAGTCCCAGCTCCTCTGCTTTGGAACGGGTGTAGCTGAAGGCAGCCTGAGCGGATTCCTTCATGACATCGCCCAATTTACCGGTAAGCGTGAGCTTGCCGGTACCCTGAACCACTGTTACTTCAATCAGCAGTGTATCGCCGCCGACTTCAGTCCACGCCAGTCCGGTTACTGTACCAATCTGATCCTCCAGTTCAGCCATTCCATAGCGGTATTTGGATTCACCCAGATATTCTTTAACTTCCCCAGGAAGGATCGTAACCTGCTCCTGCTCACTGGATACAATCTGCTTCGCCGCCTTACGGCAGAGTGCGGCAATCTGCTGCTCCAGATTACGCACGCCGGATTCCCGCGTGTATTCGCGGACAATCTTCAGCAACGTGTCGTCCTCAATTACGAGCTGTGCGTCCTCAAGACCGTGATTCTTACGCTGCTTCGGCAGCAGGTAGCGGCTGGCAATCTGCAGCTTCTCAAGCTCCGTGTAGCCGGGAATATACAGCATCTCCATCCGGTCGAGCAGCGGGCGGGGAATGTTGTGTACCACATTCGCTGTGGTTACGAACATAACCTTCGAAAGATCAAACGGCAGCTCTACAAAGTGGTCGCTGAACGTATTGTTCTGTTCCGGATCGAGTACTTCCAGCAAGGCTGCGGAAGGATCTCCGCGGAAGTCAGAAGCCATCTTGTCGATTTCATCGAGCAGGAAGACCGGATTAAGGCTTCCTGCTGTCTTCATCCCCTGAATGATCCGGCCCGGCATGGCGCCGACATAAGTACGGCGGTGGCCGCGGATCTCGGCTTCGTCACGCACACCGCCCAGCGAAATGCGGACGAACTTGCGGTTCAGCGAACGGGCGATGGAGCGTGCCAATGAGGTTTTACCAACGCCAGGAGGCCCTACCAGACAGAGAATCGGTCCTTTCAGCTCCTTAACCAGCTTCTGCACGGCCAGATATTCCAGGACACGTTCCTTAGGTTTCTCCAGACCGTAGTGATCCGCATCGAGCACCTGTTCCGCTTTTTGAATATCCAGATCGTCTTCCGTCTCTTCGCTCCAAGGCAGACCAAGCAGCCAATCCACGTAGTTGCGGATAACGCTGCCTTCGGCTGAGCTTGCAGGCATTTTCTCCAGACGGTCGATTTCCTTCTCGATCTTCTCCTGCACCCGCTCCGGCAGGTTCTTCTCCTGCATTTGCGAGCGCAGCTCTTCGGCTTCACCGGCCCGGCCTTCCTTCTCACCGAGCTCCTTCTGGATCGCTTTCATCTGTTCGCGGAGGTAATATTCCTTCTGGGTCTTCTCCATCTGCTTCTTCACACGCTGGTTGATCTTACGCTCAAGCTCCAGCACTTCACGCTCATTATTAAGAATATCGAGCAGCTTCTCCAGACGTTTGCTGACATCGATGGTCTCCAGAATCTCCTGCTTATCCTTGATCTTCAGCGCCAGGTGGCTTGTAATGACATCAGCCAGACGTCCCGGTTCTTCAATATCGGAGACAGCCGCAAGGGTCTCTGGAGTGACCTTCTTGGACAACGTAATATAATGCTCGAATTGGCTAAGCACCGTGCGCATCAAGGCGTCGCTCTCCTGATCGACATCCTCCTGCTCCGGCAGCTCGCGCGCCATAACCTCATAAAACTCCTCATTATCCGTATAATGAATAATTTCGGCCCGTTCCACTCCTTCAACCAGCACACGGATCGTGCCGTTCGGAAGCTTCAGCATCTGCCGCACATTGGCGACAGTACCGACCCGAAAAATATCTTCTTGTCCAGGCTCCTCAATATTCACTTCTGACTGGGAGCAGAGGAGAATCAGGTTATCTTCAACCATAGCTTTTTCCAGTGCACGAACGGACTTCTCGCGCCCTACATCAAGGTGCAGAACCATGCTAGGGTACACAAGAAGACCTCTAAGCGGTAATAAAGGAAAACGACGACCTTTGGATTTGTTCGGCATCATCGCTTTCGCACCTCCCATGGTTCTCAAGTTATGTCATATAGATCATTTTAACAAAAGCAGGTTGAAAACACCAACTGGCAGCACGTTAAGCAGCAGTCCTTTTTTTGTACAGGACATTCGTTATGTATTATTAGTGCTTTTATTATAGAATATGTCCAAGTTCCCAAGATTAAAAAAGACGCCTCACGGCGTCCGGCTCAATCTATAGGATCTGTATGAATGCTCGCGGGCTTTCAACAGCAGCTCTTCTCTTTTGGCGGGAACGAGGCAATCGGCATAAAGAGTTTCATAGTACCCGGCCAGAAAGTCATTCCACTTGCGTCTCCATTCGTGTAGCATGAGCATCCCCCTTTGCTGAATTGTTAGTATTGATTATTAACCAATTCTATGAGGGATTAAGCGAACTATCCAAGAATATTCGCCTTAACCGGCAGCAGGAAAGAAAAAAGAAACAGCAGGATAATCAGGAGAGCTATAATATACTTTCTATGTAACGGCTTGTTCAGCATTGCGGACTCCTATTCAGTAATTTCACAACATCTTAATATAATACCTGAAAATTACCAATTATGTAAGTGAGATTTGTTGCTACATACAAATAAGGCTGCCTCTGAGAGACAGCCTCCATATCCCTTCGAGCTTACGCCTGCGCACCTTCCCCCGCAGCATCCGCCTTGAGCAGCGAAGCCGAGGAGAACGTCTCGCCCGATACTGCCGGCAGGCGGATGTCAGCGGTGCCGGAGCCGAACAGGTGACGGAAGACCTCGTCGACGGTATCGACGGGGATGACCTGAAGCGGTGCAACATCGGCGAACAAGGACTGCCAGTTATCCTTCGGGATAAAGACAGTGGTCGCGCCGGCCTGGAAGGCGGCTTCGACCTTGGCGATGACGCCGCCGACCGGCTTCACGCGGCCATGGATGCCAATCTCGCCGGTGATGGCGACGGTATTATCTACCGGCAGCTGGCGGATGGCGGAGACGATGGCAACAGCCATCGCTACACCGGCAGACGGGCCGTCAATCGGCGTGCCGCCGGGAAAGTTCACATGCAGGTCATACCGGTCCGGCTCCAGGTTCATCATGCGCAGCACGGTGAGCACGTTCTCGACAGAGCCCTTGGCCATACTCTTGCGGCGGATCGTCCGGGAGCCGCCGCCAATCTCTTCTTCATCGACTACGCCGGTGATGTTCAGCCGACCCTGCCCGCTCTTCGCCAGTGCGGCAGATACCTCAATCTCCAGCAGTGTGCCCATGCCGGGCCCATAGACGGCGAGCCCGTTGACCAGCCCGATCTGCGGGGAGGTCGGGATTTTGCGCTCGGTGCGCAGCGGCAGCTGGCTGCTGCCTGCTACCCACTCCACTTCCGCCGCGCTCAGCGTATCCCGCTGCTCGGTCAGCGCAAGGCCGGCCGCCAGCTGGATCATGTTCACGGCTTCACGGCCGTTAGTCGCGTACTGCTGGACTACAGCCACCGCTTCCGGACTCGGCTTCAGGCCGATCTTCTGGATGGCATCCCTGGCAATGACCTCAATCTCCTCCGGCAGCAGCGGCCGGAAATAAATCTCCATGCAGCGTGAGCGTAAGGCAGGCGAAATTTCATCCGGTGAGCGTGTAGTCGCTCCAACCAGCCGGAAATCGGCGGGCAGGCCATTCTGGAAAATGTCATGAATATAAGCCGGCGTGTTGCTGTCCTCCGAGTTATAGTAGGCACTCTCCAGCAGCACCTTGCGGTCCTCCAGCACCTTGAGCAGCTTGTTCATCTGAATGGGATGCAGCTCGCCGATCTCATCGAGGAACAGGATGCCCCCGTGTGCCTTCGTCACTGCTCCCGGCTTGGGCTGCGGCACTCCGGCAATCCCCATCGCTCCGGCACCCTGATAAATCGGGTCATGCACAGAACCGATCAGCGGATCGGCAATCCCCCGCTCGTCAAAACGCGCCGTAGTCGCATCAATCTCTGTAAACTTCGCATCATGCTTAAAGGGAGAGAGCGCGTTCTTCTTCGCCTCTTCCATGACCACCCGGGCTGCCGCAGTCTTGCCGACTCCCGGCGGCCCGTAAATGATCACGTGCTGGGGATTCGCGCTGCAGAGCGCCGCTTTGAGCGCGCGCAGACCGTCCTTCTGCCCGACAATATCTCCGATTGAGGCCGGACGCGTCTTCTCCGAGAGCGGCTTGGTCAGGGAGATCATCCGCATTTTCCGCAGCTTATCCAGCTCCTTGCGTGACTCCCGGTCCACCGCGGTTTTGTTGGTCTTTTGTCCACGCAGCAGATTCCAAAAATAAACGCCGATAACCAGCGCGAAAAAGAGCTGCACGATCATCAGCAATATACCTAATTCCATAGGTCACCCTCCTGTTTCATTCATGTCTATCTGTTCGGCCCAATTGGCTGCTACTAGGTAGTATAGCCGTTTCAGAAATTAGTAAACGCCGTAAGGCCGTATTTATGAAAGTTTGGCCATTCTTCGCACTCTAGCGGGAATAACACCCTCTAATTTGCCCATATAGCGACCCATAGCTTAATTAGAGGGAGTTTCGCCCTATAATGTTGAACAAATGGCTGTATTTGAACTTTCTCATGAAATTACCGGGAGAATTTCCCGCTATCCGTAATTTAAACAGAATTGCAACAAGATTAAAGCGACTATTTCCCGCTATATCTTTTCACTCTGTCCACAGCCCCAGTAAAGCCTCATTCCCAATAATTTAGCACATCACGCGCCAGCTCATACCTTACTTTACGGATGCCATCACCACGTTTTACCGGACTAAGCCAGCCTTTATCGCATAATTTGTATAACATTTGCCTGGCCGTTTTGGGATCAAGCCCGAAATATTTAGCGATGTCCTGTGGACGTACCGGTCCGGCCTGACGTATGACGAATCGGATGACTTCTCTTTCTGCCAGCAGCGTTTTTCCTTCCGGCACAGCTGCCGTCATATATCTGCCGAGCACCATGCGCATTAATGTCATACACAAATCAGGACGCTGCTCCACATCGTTGTAAGCAAAGGAAATCACCTGGTAACCCATCGCACACAAAAAAGTTTCACGATTCAGCTCGTTGCTGTACTTCTGCCGATCCATATCCTTTACATGAGCGCCATATCCCTTGATCTCCAAGAGGAGCTTGAAATGACCCGGCAAAAAAGCAAAATCAGCAAAGTACGAACGTCCACGCCAATCAAGCACTTCGTACTCCGGATGAAGATCTGCGAAACCACCGCGAAGCGGCCACCATACATTACGTAAAAACAATTCTTCTGCATGCCGGTGTCCCCGCTCGAGCCTTCCCCTGCGTTCCCCGGATCTGCACTCCAGATGAAGCTGCATAAACTCCCCATGTGCTTGCTTATAATTCAAATTCATCTTCCCATCCTCCATAGACTGATTCTCTGTAAAACAACAAAAAAAAACGCCCCGTTCACCACCGGTCAACCGGGGTGAAAGGAACGTTCTCCGTCACTTCTTTAAGGTATAATAAGTTCAATTAAGCTTCCGGGCTTACCGGCTGCACAGCCGGCGCCAGATTGGCATGCTTACGCCCCGGAATTTCGCCTGTCCGTTCAAAATGCTCAACGATGACGTCAATTTCCTTCTTCAGCTCGGATACCAGCTCGGCTTCAGGCACCTTGCGGATCATCTGGCCGTAACGGAACAGCAGTCCTTCACCGCGGGCACCGGCAATGCCGATGTCTGCTTCACGCGCTTCTCCGGGACCGTTAACGGCACAGCCCAGCACCGACACCTTGATCGGCACCTTCAGCTTGGAAATGTACTCTTCCACTTCATTCGCGATGGAAAAGAGGTCAATATCCAGACGTCCGCAGGTCGGGCAGGAGATTAGCGTAGCCGCATTGGAGATCAGGCCAAAGGTCTTGAGCAGCTCACGCGCCACCTTAACCTCTTCTACCGGGTCAGCACTAAGCGAGATACGGACGGTGCTGCCGATGCCCATCGAGAGCAACGCACCGATCCCCGCCGAGCTCTTCACCGTTCCGGCAAACAATGTGCCAGACTCGGTAATCCCGAGATGCAGCGGATAAGGGATGACCTCTGCCGCCTTGCGGTAAGCTTCAATGGCCATAGGAACATCCGAAGCCTTCAGCGAGACGATAATATCATGGAAATCAAGCTCTTCCAGAATACCGATATGATACAAAGCACTTTCTACCATTGCTTCCGGTGTCGGATAACCGTATTTCTCCAGGAGATGTGTCTCCAGGGAACCTGCATTAACCCCGATCCGGATGGGAATGCCTTTGTCCTTGCAAGCTTTGACTACCGCTTCCACCTTGTCACGGCGGCCGATATTGCCGGGATTGATCCGTACCTTATCGATACCGTTCTCAATCGCCAGCAGCGCCAGCTTATAGTTAAAATGAATATCCGCAACAAGCGGAATATGAATCCGCTTCTTGATCTCTTTGATCGCTGCAGCCGCTTCTTCATTGTTGACGGTTACGCGCACGATCTGGCAGCCTGCTTCTTCCAGACGCAGAATTTCAGCCACTGTAGCTTCTACGTCAGCGGTCTTGGTCGTACACATGCTTTGAATAGCAACCTCGTTGTTACCCCCGATAATTACGCCGCCGACATTGACGGGCCGGGTCTGGTGTCTCAAGAACATGGTTTCTCTCTCCCCCATAACGGTCAAAGCTCCACCCCTCCCGCTCCGCCGTGAAGCGGGATAAGCGGGAGAACGGTGGAGGCTGTGATGTGGTTTATTGTAAGGCTAGCGGCTCTTAGGCGCTTTCCTCTTTCTTTTTGTCTTTCTTGATGCCCAGCTCAGGCAGTGCTTTCTCCTGGACAACCTGCTCCGTAATCACGCAATCCTTGATATCGTCGCGTGACGGAACCTCGTACATCACATCGAGCATGATGCTCTCAATGATGGCACGCAGACCGCGGGCACCTGTGTTGCGTTTGATCGCTTCCTTGGCAATAGCTTCAAGGGCCTGCGGTTCAAACTTCAGCGCCACATTGTCCATCTCCAGCAGCTTGATGTACTGCTTGGTCAATGCATTCTTAGGTTCAGAGAGAATGCGTACCAAGGTTGTTTCGTCAAGCGGCTCCAGCGTGGAAATGACCGGCAGACGGCCTACAAACTCAGGGATGAGTCCGAATTTCAGCAAGTCTTCAGGCAATACCATAGACAGGTATTCACCGGCTTTCAGATCCTTCTGGCCTTCAACTGCAGCATTGAAGCCGATGACTTTTTTGCCGATACGGCGTTTGATCATCTGCTCCAGCCCGTCAAATGCACCGCCGACGATGAACAGGATGTTCGTCGTGTCGATCTGAATGAACTCCTGGTGAGGGTGCTTGCGTCCGCCTTGCGGAGGAACGGAAGCGACGGTACCTTCCAGAATCTTCAGCAGCGCCTGCTGCACGCCTTCACCGGAAACGTCGCGGGTAATCGACGGGTTCTCGGATTTACGGGCTACTTTATCAATTTCGTCAATATAGATAATGCCGCGTTCGGCCTTCTCAACATCGTAATCTGCAGCCTGGATCAGCTTGAGCAGAATGTTCTCCACATCTTCACCGACATAGCCGGCTTCAGTAAGGGAAGTAGCGTCTGCAATGGCAAAAGGAACGTTGATGATCTTGGCCATCGTCTGGGCCAGCAGGGTCTTACCGGAACCGGTCGGACCGAGCAGCAGAATATTACTCTTGGTCAGCTCAACATCCTCAATCTTGCTCTGGCTATTGACACGCTTGTAGTGATTGTATACGGCAACGGAGAGCGATTTCTTCGCCTGCTCCTGGCCGATTACGTACTGGTCAAGAATGTCACGGATCTCTTTCGGCTTCGGAATATCCTTAAGATCCAGCTCTTCCTCATGACCGAGCTCCTCTTCCACGATTTCCGTGCACAGCTCGATACATTCGTCGCATATATAAACGCCTGGTCCAGCTACAAGCTTGCGGACCTGCTCCTGTGACTTACCGCAAAAGGAGCATTTCAGCTGCCCTTTTTCATCATTAAATTTAAACATCTAACCACCCCTTTAAGATATGATCGGTGAAGAGAGTACCTGGTCAATAAGCCCGTATTCCTTCGCTTCTTCCGCGCTCATGAAGTTGTCGCGGTCCGTATCCCGTTCGATTTTTTCAAGGGGTTGACCTGTGCGCTCCACATAAATCTGATTCAACTTCTGTCTCGTCTTGAGAATCCAGTCTGTATGAATCCAAATATCGGACGCCTGCCCCTGAACACCGCCGAGCGGCTGATGAATCATAACCTCGCTGTTGGTCAGCGCATAACGCTTGCCTGGCGCTCCAGCTGTGAGCAATAGTGATCCCATGCTGGCTGCCATTCCGACGCAAATGGTTGAAACGTCCGGTTTGATATATTGCATCGTATCATATATACCCATGCCGGCTGTTACAGAACCACCGGGCGAGTTGATGTACAAGTGTATGTCTTTTTCCGGGTCATCCGCGGCCAGGAACAGCAGCTGGGCAATGACCAGATTGGCAACATCATCGTCAATCGCATTGCTCAGGAAGATAATGCGGTCCTTAAGCAATCTGGAATAAATATCGTATGAGCGTTCGCCACGATTAGTTGATTCCACAACCATAGGTACCAGACTCATGCCACCAACCTCTTTTCTCAATACAGATTAGTCTTACCGTTTCAGAAATATTTTAACACGTTCGCGGCGGGATGTCATTTTTTCACTATCGGCAAAAAAAGCATGATACCGCGTGCCTGCCATTATAGCGTACTTCATGGCAGAATGCCAATCCGCCTTCGGGTTATGTACACACAAACGCCCCTCCACCGATAAAAATAAGGCACGTAACAGAACTTACGCGCCTTATTGACTGCTATTATGGAGGCCGGCTTGCCTGGCCGCTCTAGGTAAAATGGAGTTTACAGCAGAACTTACTCAGCGCTTGCTTCTTCAGCCGGTGCTTCTTCAGCTGCAGGTGCTTCAACTTCAACGCTGCTTGATACAAGCAGGTCGATGGTTTTGCGCAGGGAGATTTCTTCGTTCAGGCTGCTCAGGGAACCGTTGGCTGCCAGAATGCTGCGGATCTCTTCAGGTGTACGCTTGAAGGATTCAGCCATATTAGCAAGCTCCTGGGTTACTTCTTCTTCGGTAACCTCGATGTTCTCTTCCTTCGCGATCACTTCAAGAACCAGGTTGTTGCGGACGCGCTTCTCGGCATCGCCCTTCATCTGGTTTTCAAGATCTTCACGGGTCTGGCCGGAGAAGCTGAGGAACATGTCCATGTTCATGCCCTGCTGACGAAGACGGTTGTCGAAATCACGAACCATGTTCGCTACTTCGCTATTGATCATCGCTTCAGGAATTTCAACTTCAGCGTTGGCTGCTGCTGCGTCAACTACCGCATTTTCGCGTACGCCTTTGAGTTCATCCTGCTTGCGGGATTCAAGCGTTGCCTTCAGGTCTGCTTTGTATTCTTCCAGTGTGTCGAATTCACTTACATCCTTAGCGAACTCGTCATCCAGCTCAGGAAGCTGTTTGCGCTTGATTTCGTGCAGCTTCACTTTGAATACTGCAGCCTTGCCGGCAAGGTTCTCTGCATGGTAGTTCTCAGGGAAGGTAACTTCAACATCCTTGAAATCGCCAGTAGCCATACCAACAACCTGCTCTTCAAAGCCAGGGATGAAGGAGTTGCTGCCAAGCTCCAGGGAATGACGCTCAGCCGAACCGCCTTCGAAAGGAACGCCGTCAACAGAACCGTCAAAGTCGATTACCGCGATGTCGCCGTTAACTGCCGCGTCTTCTTCAACAACAACCAGCTCAGCGTGACGCTCCTGCAGGCGTTTCAGTTCAGCGTTCAGTTCGTCTTCAGTAACTTCAGCCTTCTGGGCAGGAACTTCCAGGCCTTTGTACTGGCCCAGCTTCACTTCCGGCTTAACCGTGATCTTCGCTTTGAAGATGAAGGCTTGGCCTTTCGCGAATTGCTCGATGTCCACTTCAGGACGGTCAACAGGGAAGATGTCAGCCTGCTCAACAGCTTCGCCGTATACTTCAGGAAGAAGGATGTCGATTGCATCCTGGTAGAGGCTCTCTACGCCAAAACGGGATTCAAAGATCGGCCGCGGCACTTTACCTTTACGGAAGCCAGGTACGTTTGCTTTCTTAACCACTTTATTAAAAGCTTTGTCGAGGGCAGCAGCTACGCGCTCTGCTTCTACTTCGACTTCAAGAACTCCAAGGTTCTTCTCTATTTTTTCCCAGGTTGCTTTCATAATATACTTTTCCCTCCAAAAATAGGTTGCATGTTAACTTAGATTATTACGATCTTCACGCACAGAATAACCATTATATTATATACAACATCGCCTTATTTATCAAGTATGGAACTCTTAACAAATCCTTTCAGAGAACGGTATGCCCCTTCGAATTGAAAGCGCATGCCTCCGGTAATGCCGTACATGGCCCGGGCCTCCTCCTCCTGCAGGGTTCCGTTCAGACTCTCTGATACCAGCTGATGCAGCGCACCCGCCCAGATATCAAGCAGCTCATCCCCGCCATCCAGCAATTTACGATATTCGCCTGATCCATAAATCGACATAATAAACTGTCCCCAGAGCTCCTGTGCAAAATAATACAGTGTAGGCTCATGCACCTCCGCCTGCTCGGCTACCCGTTCCATAACCTGGGCAACCTGCGGCGGGAAATCCTCATTCTGCAGCGGGACCGCTTCAATCTCGATCTGCGCCAGCTCGCTGCCGCGTGCCAGCCGGATGACTCCCTGTACGCCGCGCTTCTTAAGTGTCTGCAGCGCCCGGAACTGCAGGAGCGGATGCACGGGGGTCTTTTGCAGCCAGGTTGTCAGCGTCTCATCCACACTGCCGCCCTCCAGATACGAGAGATGCTCCAGCGCCAGAATGGTTCCCTCCGACAGCGGCTCATTCATCACCTTGCGCAGCAGCTTGTCCGGGTAACCCGCATCCTCTTCAAGCTTGGCTTTTGCCAAAATACGGGCCATATCCTCTTCTTTCAGATCCTGCTCCTCGCTCGAAGCGGCACGGTCCGCCTCTGTGCTTCCCGCATCATATGGAAACGCCGCCTCCAGCCAGTCCAGCAATGACTGCCATTCCTCGTAGTGCCGCTCTTCCTGTCCCTGGCATTGCAGCAGAAACCGCAGCAGTTCCATCGCTTCCCCGTAGCGTTCACTCTCCAGCATTACCGTAAGCTGGATCTGGTAATAATCCAGTGTCTTCGGAAACAGCACGACATTCTCTTTGGCAGGGGAATTGAATTGATTAATGAGGGCACCTCCTTTTTATCCGATCCATGATCAATTGTAGATTATAGCATATCCTGCCACGCATTCAAAAAAACAAGTTGAAAAAATTATTCATCTATGATAACATAATTTTTGCTTGCTTTTGAGTGTCCGTGTCCCGGTAGCTCAGCCGGATAGAGCATGCGCCTTCTAAGCGCACGGTCGGGGGTTCGAATCCCTTCCGGGACGTAACAAGCATTACAGCCTTCCTTCGGGAAGGCTGTTTTTGCGTTCCGGCGGGATGAGAACCCCAGTCTGGGGGACGTTGGAGCATACACTTCGTTAGCACCTGCTTCGCAATCAGCCCGGATGGGCTGCATCCCTTCCGGGACGTAACAAGCATTACAGCCTTCCTTCGGGAAGGCTGTTTTTGCGTTCCGGCGGGATGAGAACCCCAGTCTGGGGGACGTTGGAGCATCCGCTTCGTTAGCACCTGCTTCGCAATCAGCCTGCAGGGCTGCATCCCTTCCGGGACGTAACAAGCATTACAGCCTCCCTTCGGGAAGGCTGTTTTTGCGTTACAGGGGGATGCGCGCCATTGTCCGGAGGCGAGACTACTCGAAGCTCCAGGAGCCGGCGATGCTTGTTACAGCGATAATAGCGGAATATGGAACGACGGAACATGTCACTATATGTCTGAGCTCAACCAGAACAATACCACTGTAACTTTTAACGGACACAGATGACACTATTTGGCTGATTTTCCGCTTAATCCAACTCTAACGGACTCCACAGCCGTTATTCTGCTCCAAAAGGCGCCATTCGCTGCCCGGTCGCATCAATAACGGCAGCTGGGTCCGTTAAACGGTGGAGACGCATTAAAACAAACTAGTAGCGTCTCCTGAGTCCGTTAGACATCGGGCGTAGGTTCGGACCGGACTGCTGAGTCCGTCCGGCCAAAACAACTTGAGGCATTTAGCGCACAAGCACCAGCCCGACTCCCCGCCTGCAAAGCTCACCGGATGCTTTTGCAGACTACTCTATACAATACTCACGGGTCGCATTAGCCATACCACTCTGCACAAGCTCCTAATAACACGGCGTTACTCCGAATCCATCTGCAGCTTGACCGTACGGATGTTCTCAAGGTCAAACGTCATATTTTCCAGCGGAGCAGTAATGTCAGTGGTGTATTTGTCGATGGTGATGCGGCCGGTGTAGATTTTGCGTACAGTTATGCTGTGCTTGGCCTTCAGGTAGGACTGCGCCCCGCTCTCGCTGCCGACATAGTACGCACTGATTCTGCCGCCCGCCTCCAGCTTTGAGCCCCGGCACACCGCGAACATCTTGCGGAAGATGATATTGCCGGAGGAGAACAGCTCACTCTGCACGATCCCGTCCCTGTGGATGTTGATGTCGCCGTTAGACTTAACAGTGCTGTTCTGGCATCTGCCGATGTTGACCTCCACCTTGTTCTCCTGCATCCGGGCCACGCCTGCATGCAGCTCTTCGATTATGCCGATTACACCGTTCAGCGAAGCCTCGTTCAAGAAGTCAACCAGCTGCACCGGCTTCAGCATCAGATTCAGGAAATGCAGCGTCTGGTCCAGATCCTCGTGATAGGACCCCTGGACCATCTCCAGCAAGGAGAGCAGCTCCTTGATCAGCCGGGGAATCTTTTGAAATTTGCTCTCCATCAGCAGCAGCACCGCCTGGCCGTATTTTACGCTCTGCTTGCGGGACTGGACGGCCTGGATCAGCAGGCGGACCGCTTTTTTGAGCAGGACAGCCTCCTCAATCAGCAGCTTCGAGCAGTTAAAAATCCGGTTATACATCACGCCGAAATAGCCGGAATACAGGTTGCTGTTGATAACATTCCCCTTGACGACGATACTGCCGGTTGCTGTAATGGTGGAGTTGTAAATGCTGCCTTCCACGTAGACATTACCGAGCGATTCAATAATCATATTGTCTTCGACATTCCCCCGTACCAGTACATCGCCGGAAAAGATAATATTCCCCGTTTTGATGCTGACGTTGCCCGGAACTGTATAAGTAGTCGTAATGTCAAAATATTTGACCTTCTCCCCGGTAACACGGGGACGGCCTTCCCGCAGCGCACGGATCTCATTGTTGATCAGCATCACCGTGTTATTCTTGGCAACGATCGTAATATCGCCCGGGAGGGGCGGATACAGAATTGCCCCGTACACGTCACAGCCGGGGATCCCTTCAATGTAAGGGATTTTGCGGGCAATCACCTGGCCTCTGACCACAGACGGAATCCGGAGATGGCTGCGGAAGTCTATCTGTCCCTCTATTTCGCTGAATTCATTCTCAATGGTTTCCGAAAAAAACAGCTCAAGCGTTGCATTCTCCCCCGGAACCGCCGCCCGCCCCTTGGCCGCTGTAATCGGCTGGTACGTGGGGTTTTGCAGCTCGGCGTGAATGGCGGCAATGTTCAGGTTCTGCCTAATGCCCTGCTGCTCGAAATCGGCGATGATTTCATTGAGCCCCAGCAGCCCGATTACCGTATCCGTGTCCATCGCCGCTTCTACTTCAACCATACTGGAAGAATAATAGTCATTCAGCTTCCACTGATACCGCCGCGTTGAATACAGGGTGAAAAAAGCCTGCAAATGATCCTCCGATACATGAATTGTGTACAGCGGAGGTTCCGTAATCGACCATTCTATCTTATCTGTTGAGGTTACCTCGGTCGGACCGGTGATCGGCTGCCCGTTAACGCGGACTACAACCGGCGCAGCAGCCGAGATGACTGCCGGACTGCCGCCGGGCAGCGGGTCCTGGACGAAGATTTTACCTGCCCGGACGAGCACGCGCCCTCCGAGATCACTTTCAGCTTCATGATCTATAAAAGCCTGATCCAGCTCATCCTCATCCCATTGCTCGGAAAGCTCCAGCATGTTGATCAGCTTGTTCAGCTCCTGCTCACTCATGCGTTCTGGCATCGTGCTGTACCTCCCTGGTATGTGCCCGTTTGTCGAAAAATGGCACTGTCTGTGTAATTGCTTTCATTGTAGTATTATTAATTTTTATTAGCAATCACTAAACAGCGGAACTCTGCCCCCATACAAAAAAGCTGTCCGGTGTGCAACTTCCACCCCGGACAGCCGGAAAGCTTGTTTTAGTGTCCTTTTTTGCGGTTGCCCAGCCATAGCGGGAACCGGAAAATGAAGTTGATCAGCAGCACGACGAAGACCAGCACCGCCGCCGACTTGTCGGCGATCTGCCGTGCGTCTTCGACAATCGCCTCGGACTGCACATACCAGAGATGCACCGCGAGGGTCTCACCCGGTGAGAACAGGTTGAAGTCCCACATCTCGCCGGAGGTGCTGAGGCCGGCGGTCAGGATTATAACTGCCGACTCCCCGAAGGCGCGGCCCGCCACCAGGCAGATGCCGGTAACGATGGCCGGCAGGGCCACCGGCAGGACAACCTTGCGGATGACGTGGAATTTGGTCATCCCCAGTGCATAGCCGGCTTCACGGATGTCGGCGGGAACCGCGCGGACCGCTTCTTCGGTTACACGGGCCAGCATCGGCAGATTGAGCAGGGCCAGTGAGACCCCGCCGCCGAGGATGGTCAGGCCGATCCCGAAGTATTCGGCAAAAATAGCCAAGCCCAGGAGACCGAATACAATCGAAGGTACAGAGGACAGGGATTCTACACAGATGCGCAGTGCGCCGGTAAAGCGGTTGTCCGGAGCATACTCCGCCATATAGATCCCTGCGCCTACCCCGATCGGTATCGAAATCAGCAGGGAAATAAACAGGATATAGAAGGAGTTGAACAGCACCGGCCCGATGCCGCCGCCCGGATCAATCTCCTCCGGCAGCTTGACGAGGAACTCGGGTCTGAGCTGCGGCAGTCCCTTGCTGAGAATCGTAAAGAGCAGCCAGAAGATCAGCAGCATGACCAGCGCACCGAGCGCGTAGAATCCGAAGGTGGCGATCTGGTTGTTGCGGCGGGAGCGTGCAGTATGAGGATTACGGGTAAAGTTCATTACGCATCCTCCCTTTTCCGGCCGATTACGCGGATGATAAGAATCAGCACAAAGGAAATGAGCAGCAGCAGGAAGGCCATCATATGCAGCGCATAGTTCCAGGTCGAGTCAAATTCCACGTTCGAAATCTGCATTACAATGTTACTGGTCAGTACGGAAGACGGGGTGAACAGGCTTTTGGCCAGCTGCGGCGTATTCCCGATTACCATAACTACAGCCATCGTCTCACCGACAGCACGGGTCATACCGAGAATAATAGCCGAGATAATCCCCCGCTTGGCCGCCGGCAGCACAACCCGTATGATCACCTGCAGACGGGTAGAGCCAAGGGCATAGGCTGCATCACGGAATTTGCGCGGCACAGCAATAATGGCATCATCGCTGATCCGGCAGATCGTAGGCAGCACCATCAGAGCCAGGACAAGCGCAGCAGCCAGAACGCCGTCGCCCAGTCCTTCACCGCTGATTCTGCGCAGGAAAGGAAGCATTACAGTGAGACCCAGATAGCCGTATACTATAGAAGGAATGCCGACAAGCAGGTCGAGCACGGGACGGATGAAGCTCTTCATCCATTTCGGGGCAATCTCCGCGCAGAGCACAGCCATCCCCACAGAAACCGGCACTGCAATCAGCAGCGTTAGTGCAGTCAGGGTAAGTGTATTTACAATAAAGGCCGCCGCACCAAAAGCCTCCTCCTCCGGTGTCCAGTTAAAGGACAGAAAGAACTCGGCCGGAGAGACATCTCCGAACAGCAGCAGCGCCGTTTTTCCGATGAATACAATGACAAGTCCAAGCACGAAGCACAATGCCAGGATGCTACAAAAGAAATAATAACGCGACAACCGGTTGCCAAGCAGATGTCTTCTGTGGCGTTTGTCGTTAATGTTGCTATGCTCAGCCTTATTTGGCGATTGGGATGCCAGGCTTTGGACGGGTGCCCCCATACTTTCCCTCCTGTAAGCGGCCACCCCCGAATATTCCGGAGCTGGCCGCTGTTACCGTTCAATATAATGAAGCTTTTCCTTAGCCTTTCATTGCTGCGATCGGGATGAATTTAAGCTTTTTGAGCGAGCCGTTCTGGAACTTCTTGCTCTGTACGTACTCGATGAATTCTTTAGTAGCACCGGTCGGCTGGCCTTTGGTCATGTAGTATCCGTATGCCCAGATCTTGTACGATCCGTTGATTACGTTATCTGTAGTAGCTGCAACACCGTTGTGCTTCACGGCTTTGATGTCGCTGCCGCTTACGTATACAAGGTCGATGTAACCGATGGAGTTAGGAGTAGTGGCTACGGCAGTCTTCATATCACCGCTGGAGCCTGTTTCCTTATAGTTCTTTTCTTTCTTCACGATGTCTCCGCCGCCCAGCGCTTTAGCCTGGTAGTTAACGCGTGTACCGGAACCGAAGGAACGTGTGATAACTACGATATTGGCGTCCGAACCGCCGACTTCTTTCCAGTTGGTGATTTTACCGGAGAAAATACCGGCCAGCTGCTCAGTAGTCAGGTTATCTACGCCGACATTTTTGTTAACGATCGTTGCAAAAGGAATAACCGCTACCTTGTTCGCTACCTGTCCGTCAAAAGCCTTGAACCCTGGAACGTCGATGCTTGCATCCCAGTCGCAGGCGCCGATATCAGCGATGCCTTTTTTTACAGCCTGAGGACCTGTTACGGAACCTTTACCGGAAGCGGCGATTTTCACCTTAGGGTGCAGCTTCTGGAATTCTTTGGCTGCCTGCAGGGTCAGCGGAAGCAGTGCCGTAGAACCGTTAATAGTGATTTTACCTTTGAGCGTGTCGGCTGCTGCCGCAATACCTGCGAATGATGCGGTCACCGCGATTACTGCTGTCAGTGCCGTTACCGTAAATTTTTTGAAAAGCTTCATGATCTGAATTCTCCTCCCGGCGCTATGCCGTTATATTGTGTGGGCTATGAGGGACGTGTCTTATTTAGTCAGCTGCAGTGCTTTGCCGCCCTGGATCAACAGAACTTTGCCATCGCTTACTACTGCCAGCTTGCTGCCGTCATGGGAAACTGCAACTTCGGATACATCTTCAGCCGTCTGGAACAGCACGGTTTTATTGCCGCTTGCATCGATGGAATAGATTGTAGTGCTTCCGTCAGCAGCCACTCCGGATACAATCAGACCCGTAGCTACACCGGCAGACCAGGTTGCTTCCGTATCCAGTGCAATGTTAGTAATGGTGGCTCCGTCTGCACTGACCGATTTCAGGGTGTTAGCCGCATTCCCTTCAGCGTCTGCACTCAGATAGACCACGCCGCCGTTAGCCAGGATCTCAGGGTACAGCTTGTTGTCGAGCTCGGTAGTCAGTGCTTTTGGCTTGGCATCCTTGGTTGCAAGATCCAGCTTATAGAGCTGCTCTCCGGCTTTGCTGTAGTCTACAGTCAGGGAATCTTCAGTGCTGTCGGCATCGTTTTTGGCTACGCCGGTTACGTTGACGATATACACCACGCTTTTCGCATCAGCGGAGAGGCGCAGCTCGGATTTATTTTCCACTTTATCTTCGAGCACGGTCTTTACTGTTCCGGTATCAACCGCGATCTGGGCGATCTTCTCCTGCTTGTCTCCCTGGATGAAATAGATGGTTTTGCCATCCTGCGACCATACCAGATCTGTCTTCACGCTGGTGTCGGTGCCCAGGGAAGAAATGGCGCCGCTCGACAGGTTGATCAGCTTCAGCTGGCCTGTCTCATCTGTGAACGCACCCCACTTCTGGTCGGCGGAGACGGAGAAATCAAGCGCACTTTCATTGGAAGAAAACACTTCATAGTCGCCCGGATATGCGCTGAACTTCAGCAGCTGGGCTGTTTCGGAGTCACTCTTGTTCGCAATGATGCTGCCGTCTGCTGTCCAGTGCAGGGTATCAAACTGGCCTTCCGGACGGGCGAAGCTCAAAATTGCCAGGTCATCCGCCGAAAGCTCCCCGCCCAGAGCGGTTACGAGCTTGGTCAGCTCAACGTAAACTTTTCCGTTATATACGATAGGCGCTACCGTAAATTGCTGGGGTGCACCATCCACCACATAGCTTTTGGAGCCTGCTTGAAGCTGTACCGTATGTAGCCCCTTGCTGTCATTCAGCTCAAAACCGCTGTTTGTGAGAATCAGCTTGGCACCAAGCTCACCGGCTACCTGGCTAAGCGAATACAGTTTGTAGCCGCTGCTGTCAATTGTGCTGAACTGGGCCGGATTGCTGTTTACAGTCCATGTGGCTGTACCCGTTTTAACTGTACTTGCCACGGCCGCGGCGCTCACGCTGCTTGCCCCCACAATCGTGCCTGCGCCCCCTGTTACAAGAAGTGCAGAAGCCAAAGCCGCGCTGAACCATTTACTATTTCTCAATTAGATTCACCCTTTTCATATAGGTAACTGCTAATGCTATTTTCTGCTATCAGTGTGAATTCTGTTCGAGAGGAATGTTTTGGAAATATTAAGTGCACAAAAAGGCCAGCCCCCAAATACCCTGAGGATAGCCTGAAAGTTAACGCTATGTAAAATCTCCGGCAAAAAATTCGATAGGCCCTGCAATTAAGCATGAAACTTTTAATTTTCAACCCACGTTACAATGATTTCGGTACCGCCCGGCTTCGCCTCCGAGCTGCTGCCGATGATCGAATAGGAATAGCTGCCCGGCGCTTTTCCGCTGATCAGCAAGTTGTCCTTATCCAAAATCTGCGTACCGCTCTCGAGTGCTTTTTCTTTCACATATTTGAGGTATGTAGTGCCAAGCTCGGCCATCGTTTCATCCGTCTCGTAGATCAGCATGGATGATTTCTTGCCGCCCGCAAACTCGCCTTCCGTAAACGTAATGCCCGCCCCTTCCGGAATCGGCAAATCACGGGGTAAATACTGCGGCTCACTGATTCTCTCCTCAGCCAGGGTATGGAAATTACGGGAGTCCGTTGCGGCTGTCTCCGGCCTGCTGCATGCACCCAAGCTTAGACTTGCGGCCAGCAGAACCAGCAGGGTCAATATTGGCTTCCTGTCAGACATTAGCAGAAACCTCCTCTTTATGATCAAAACAGAGATTAGTGTGTGGTGTTAGGACAGTGGCTGGTACCTGGAATGTGGGTGCGTATAGGGCAATAGGTGTTGCAATTTAAAATTGTAATATGGCAATAAATAGTAGACTGTTGAAAGTAACCTGCGGAAAGTAACCTTAGGAAAGTAACCTGCTGACACTAACTAAATAGTAACCTGCTGAGACTAACTATGTTTAGGGTTAAGTGGACATATATATTTATTTAAACGTATTAGTCATACGAAAAACGGTTTGTCCAAAAACAGTCCAAAGGACTTATTAAAATTTAAAGTTTAATTGTACCGTTCCGCCTGCTCGGGGCGGAATCAAGGGCATTTTTGCCAAATAAAGATTTACAATGCGCAAAGAACGCACTACAATAATGAGTGAGTACTCACTCATGAATCACTCATAAACATAAGCATCCATAAAAGGAATCGAGGAGATAGTCATGGATCAGGATACTCCGGTTATTTCGGTCAGCCATGTCAGCAAGGCTTTTGGCAGCAAAACGGTGCTCAAGGATATCAGTCTGCAGGTGAACCGGGCGGAAACCTTCGGGCTGCTGGGCCCGTCCGGTTCCGGCAAAACGACACTGGTGAAGCTGTTGACCGGCATCGACGAGGTCAGCTCCGGGGAAGTGCAGGTCATGGGCGTCAAGATGCCCAAGCTGGATATGCTGCAGCAAATCGGTTATATGGCCCAGTCGGATGCCCTGTACACGGAGCTGAGCGCAAAGGAGAATCTGGAGTTTTTTGCTGCGCTCTACGGCCTTAAAGGGGGAAACCGCACGCGGCGGATCGCTGACGTAATGGAGCTCGTGAACCTGCAGGAGCACCTGCGCAAGCGTGTGGACCAGTACTCCGGCGGCATGAAGCGCCGATTGTCGCTGGCCATCGCTCTTCTGCACGAGCCGCCGCTGCTCATTCTCGATGAGCCGACCGTGGGGATCGATCCGCTGCTGCGCCAGTCCATCTGGCGGGAGCTGCGCTCGCTGAACCGCCAGGGAACGACCATCGTTCTGACGACTCATGTCATGGATGAAGCTGAAAAATGCGACCGGCTGGGCATGATCCGGGACGGCCAGCTGCTGGCCGTAGATACTCCTGCGGGACTGATACAAGCTACCGCCTCCGCAACGATCGAGGAAGCCTTTTTAACCTATGGGGGTGCCCGCAAATGAAAATTCGTGCCATAACCTTACGCATTCTGCGGCAGTTCATTCATGATAAACGGACGATGGCGCTGATGTTCATCGCTCCCCTGCTCGTCCTGAGCCTGATGAGTCTTGTTTTTAATGGGGATGCCTATAAGCCGAATATCGGTGTAACCGGCGGGGCCACTGTCTTCTCCTCTGCGCTGGAAGCGCAGGATGCTGCCGTTACAGACTTCCCTGCGGCTGAACAGGGAGAAGCTGCGCTTAGGGACGGCGACATAGATGGCCTGATTACGCTCGACGGAACCGTACCCGCCGTAATGCTGGAAGGCAGTAACCCGGCCGCTAACCGCGCAGTTCTGCTCGCCCTGCAGGAAGCTGCTCTGCAGCTCCACCCGGGCGGCTCCGCTCAGGAGCAGATCCGGCCAGCCATCAGCTACTTGTACGGTGCCGAGGATATGACCACGATCGACCGCTTCGGACCGATTATGATCGGGGTCTTCGTTTTCTTTTTCGTGTTCCTGATTGCCGGAGTGTCCTTCCTGCGCGAACGGACGACAGGCACACTGGAGCGTCTGCTCTCTACGCCGCTGAAGCGCTGGGAGATTGTCATCGGCTATGTCTGCGGCTTCGGCATTTTCACAGTGGTTCAGGCGCTGCTGATCTCCTGGTTCTCCATTCAGGTGCTCGGCATCATGATGGCCGGCAGCTTCGGCTATGTGCTGCTCATTACACTGCTCCTGGCGATTACGGCGCTCACGCTCGGCACACTGCTCTCGGCCTTTGCCGGCAATGAGCTGCAGATGATCCAGTTCATTCCGCTGGTGATTGTGCCGCAGATTTTTTTGAGCGGCCTGTTCCCGATGGATACGCTGCCGCTGTGGCTGCAGCGGGTCAGCCTGGCGACTCCAATCTATTATGGCGCCCAGGCGCTGATGGATGTTATGATCCGCGGCAAAGGCTGGAGCGCTATAGCCCCGAATGCCTATGTGCTGGTCGGTTTTTCGCTGCTGTTCATGGTTCTTAACGTGCTGGCGCTGCGCAAACACCGCAGAATGTAGCCCGGTGTAACTTCGTCCGCAGCCGTGATACTATAGAGGGACAGCAACATTTTTGGAGGGCCATGATATGACTAAAGAAAGTTCCGGGCAGCACGATAAGGAGCAATGGATCGAGGAGCTGCTCGCCGTCAAGGAAGACGGGCAGATGACGCCTAAGCAAATCTCCATCCTGGAGGCGGCCATAGAGATATTTTCCGATAAAGGCTTCTCGGCGGCATCCACCAGTGAGATCGCCCAGAAGGCGGGCGTGGCTGAGGGGACGATTTTCCGCTACTACAAGACCAAAAAAGATCTGCTGCTATCCATCGTCGGGCCGACCATGAGCCGGATGATCGCCCCGTTCGTGATGCGTAATTTTAACGGGGTGCTGGATATGCCGTTTGAGAGCTATGAGGCCTTTTTGCGGGCGTTTATTGTGAACCGGCTGGACTTTGCCCGTAAAAATTTCAAAATCATCCGGATACTCGTTCAGGAAATCCCATTCCAGCCGGCACTCCGCGAGCAGTTTGCCGAGAACGTCCTGGCGCAGGTGCTTGAGCGGGTAACCGCGATTACAGAGCATTTCCAGGCTGAAGGTGAGGTTATTGATGCGCCTACCCCGGCTATAATAAGGTTCACTATCTCCTCGGTGATCGGTTATCTGCTGGCCCGCCTGCTGCTTATGCCGGAGAAGGACTGGGACGATGAGGAGGAGATCAGTCTGCTGATCAGCTTCATGCTGCACGGGATCGGCGGGCCGGCGCTGCGTGAGCAGTGAAGTCTGGCTGCATTTTGGCGCGATAGAAAGAACAGAGCTACCGCAGAAGGCAAACCTTCGCAGTGGCTTTTTTTCTATATAAAGTTGGTAAATTGCCCCTCATATCTCCCGCAGCCTGTCCCGGACTTTTATGCGTACGCGTGTTCTGCTAAGATAAATACTATTGAATAACCGGAAAATCCGGACAGGTGTGAGGAAGTGAATGAAACATGGGTTATTATGTTCCCGAGCGGGTAATCCGGCTGCTGTGCGGCAGTGATGCCTTGGATAAAGGCCGTGCAGACCACGATGCCGGGAGGGTCCGGCTGAATTATAGAGAGAATGACGACAGGCTTGAATATTCCAAATACCGCACGGCGGTTCAGGGGCTGGAGAGCTATGATGTAGCACTGGCCATCGACAGTGACGGGGATGTAAATGCGGAATGCACCTGTCCTGCCTATTACCACGGGGGGGCCTTTTGCCGGCATATCGCGGCCAGCCTGTTCACTATTCTCCGTCTGGAGGAGGACGATGCGGACGACGAGATTGGCAGCCCGTCTCATGAGGAATCAGACCGGCTGCCGGCAGAGTCCGGCGTTCTTACCCCGCGCAATGTACAGAACGGCACTAGGGGTACAGCTGCACACACCGGAGACCGTCAGCTGGTGAACGGTATGCTGGAGGTGTTCGCAGGTTTAAGCCGTACCCGTCCGAGCGTTACTGGCAGCTATTCCGATCTCCGGACACCGCTGCAGGTCGAGTTCATTATCAAGCCGGTCACGGTCAGCTACAGTACGCAAATGCTCAGCGTCGAATTAAAGGTCGGGCCCAAGCGCCTCTATATTGTACAAAAAATCAGAACCTTTCTGGAGCATGTCCGGCGCGGCGAGCCTTTTGAGTTCACCAGGCAATTCAGCTACGATCCTGCGCTGCACTCATTCAACAAGGAAGACAATGATGTTCTGCTGAAGCTGATTGACATCTCATCGAATGAAAAGCTGTACCGTGCCGGCGTCAATCCCTATGCTGCACAATCAGGCGGGATGGGCGGCGAGCGGCTGCTGGCGGTTCCACCCTTGTTCTGGGAAGGCCTGCTTCCGGCACTGCTTGCTGCCCCCTCCGCTTTGCTGCAGCAGGGCGACCTGATCCTGGAGAAGCTGCAGCTGGCCGCCGAATCCCCGCCCTTAAGCTTCCGGTTCGACCAGTCTGCAGAAGACGGCTACCATCTGGATATTGAAGGCATGGCACAGGTTATGGTGCTGGAGGATTACGGGCTGGTGCTGGCCGGGGGCAGGCTGCTGAAGCTGGGCATTGATGAATGCCGCAGGCTCGCCGAGCTGAAGCGGATGCTGGCCGCCGCCCGCAAGGACGGGATTGCGATTGCGCCTGAGCAAATGGAGCCTTTTATGGAGCAGGTCATTCCCGGGCTGAAAAAGCTGGGCCATGTGCACATCGCCGAGGCCATCGCTGACCGGATTGTGCAGACTCAGCTGCAGGCGCGGTTGTACCTGGACCGGGTGCGGGACCGGCTGCTGGCCGGCCTTGAATTCCAGTATGGCAGCATCGTTATTAATCCGCTGGAGGAAGACAGCGGCAGCCGGGGAAGCGAGGTGATTCTGATGCGGGACGGGGAAGCCGAGCGGCGGATTCTCGGGCTGATGGCGCATGAGTCTTTGGTGCGGACGGAAGGCGGCTTTATTATAAGCGATGAGGAAGCGGAGTACGATTTTCTCTACCACACGATTCCGCTCCTGGAGCCGCTGCTTCAGGTGTATGCCACGACTGCCGTCAAAGGCCGTATTGCCGCTGATACCTACACGCCCAAGGCTGTATTGACTTGGAACGAAAAAACCGACTGGCTGGAATTCAAATTCGCCGTGCAGGGCATCGCTGAGACTGACATTGTGCAGATTCTTGAGGCGCTGCAGGAAAAACGCAGATATTACCGCCTCCCGGATGGTGCGCTGCTGCCGCTGGAAAGTGCGGAGTTTCTGGAGATTATCAAGTTCATGAATGAGCTCGGGGTACACAGTGTTCCTTTTAACAAACCACAATTCTCGCTGCCGCTGGTCCAGGGTCTGCAGCTGGATCCGGAATCCCGGCATGGCGATGCTGTTACAATCGGGCGCTCCTTCCGGCGGTTAATGGCTAATATGGCCAGTCCCGAAAATCTCGATTTTCCGCTGCCTGACAGCCTCGCCCCTGTGCTCCGCGACTATCAGCAGTTCGGGTTCCAGTGGATGAAGACGCTGGCTCACTACCGGTTCGGCGGGATTCTGGCTGATGATATGGGACTTGGCAAAACACTGCAGAGCATTGCTTTTCTGCTCTCGGAGCTTACCGGTATCCGTGAAGGCGGCAAGCCGGCGCTGATCGTCGCTCCAGCCTCCCTGCTCTACAACTGGCAGAATGAGCTGAAGCGGTTTGCCCCGGACATCAAGGCCGTCATTGCTGACGGCAACCTGAATGAGCGTACCAAGGCGGTTCGCAAGAGTTCGGGTGCTGACGTGATTATCACCTCCTATCCGCTGCTGCGGCGGGACATTGAGCTGTATGCCCGGCTGTCCTTCCATACCCTGATTCTGGATGAAGCCCAAATGATCAAGAACCATGCCACCCAGACTGCGCAGGCGGTAAAAATACTGCAGGCCCGCTACCGCTTCGCCCTCACAGGAACGCCGGTGGAAAATGCGCTGGAGGATTTGTGGTCGATCTACAGTGTTGTTTTCCCCGGCCTGTTCCCCGGCAAAAAAGCGTTCCATGATCTGCCGCGCGAAACGGTCGCCAAGCGGACCCGCCCGTTCCTGCTGCGCCGGCTGAAAAGCGATGTGCTCAAGGAGCTGCCGGACAAAATCGAATCCCTGCATGCCTCGGAGCTGCTGCCTGAACAGAAAAAGCTGTACATGGCTTATCTCGCCAGACTGCGTAAGGAAGCGCTGAAGCATCTCGACAATGAGAGCTTCGGCCACGGCCGGATCAAGGTGCTGGCCGGCATCACCCGGCTGCGGCAGCTCTGCTGCCACCCTGCCCTGTTCGTCGAGGGCTACGGCGGCGGCTCGGCCAAGTTCGACCAGCTGCTGGAGATCATCGAGGAATGCCGCAGCTCCGGCAAACGGATGCTGATCTTCTCCCAGTTCACGGAGATGCTCGGGATGATCGGCCGGGAGCTTGCTCTGCAGGGCGTCCGGCATTTTTATCTGGACGGCAAGACGCCGGCCGACCAGCGGGTAGAGCTGTGCAGCCGGTTCAATGAGGGGGAACGCGACCTGTTCCTCATCTCGTTAAAAGCCGGAGGCACCGGCCTTAATCTGACCGGAGCGGACACGGTGATCCTGTATGATCTGTGGTGGAACCCGGCTGTCGAGCAGCAGGCTGCCGACCGGGCCCACCGGATCGGGCAGAAGAAGGTAGTGCAGGTAATCCGTCTCGTAGCCCAGGGCACTGTCGAGGACAAAATGTACGAGCTGCAGCAGAAGAAAAAGAACCTGATCGAGGAGGTCATCCAGCCTGGGGCAGAGGCGCTCTCCGCCCTAACCGAGCAGGATATCCGCGAGATTCTGATGCTCTGATGAGTTGGAATATTTGGAAGCACAGAGGCAAATAAAGTATAATGACAGGGATTGTTACTGCTTAAGCAGCAGACCGTTTGGGCCTGCTGACGCTTCTCTCAATGGTTTCATACTATTTACGGAGGTGCATTAACATGAGCTTTACCCTGGAACTGGGCGCTTCAGCTCCCGATTTTTCTTTAAAAGCAACAGACGGTCAGACGTATTCGCTGGACAGCTTTGCTACAGCAAAAGCATTGGTTATCTTCTTCACCTGCAATCATTGCCCGTTCGTCGTCGGGTCTGATGAGGTCACGCGCCAGACCGCCGAAAAGTACCGTGAGCTGGGAGTAGCTTTTGCGGGAATTAACGCCAACAGTGAGACGACCCATCCGGACGATTCCTACGAGCATATGGTGAAGCGGATGGAGGAGCAGAAGTTCCCGTGGCTCTATCTCCGCGATGACACGCAGGAAACCGCACGGGCTTACGGTGCGCTGCGCACGCCGCATTTCTTTGTTTTTGATCAGGACCGCAAGCTGGTCTACACCGGCCGCGGCGTCGATAACCCGCGTGAAACCGCCAAAATGACGGTGAACGACCTGGACAACGCATTGTCCCAGCTACTCGCCGGACAAGCCATTACCACCCCGCTGACCAATCCGATCGGCTGCAACGTCAAATGGGACGGCCAGGATGCGCACTGGATGCCTGCCGAGGCTTGTGATTTGGTGTAGATGGGGTTTAAACGGGTTGGGATAGCTTCGGGATGGAATTATCTCGAGGATGGGCTCGCGCCAAGCCACCTGAGTGGTTGGATCGGGCTCAGTTAAGGGGATTTTTCCCTTTATTCCCGGCTTGAGTGCTCGGTTTGGGCTCAGTTAAAGGGATTTTTCCCTTTATTCCCGGCTTGAGTGCTTGGTTTGGGCTCAGTTAATGGGATTTTTCTCTTTATTCCCGGCTTGAGTGCTTGGTTTGGGCTCAGTTAATGGGATTTTTCCCTTTATTCCGGGCTTGAGTGCTTGGTTTGGGCTCAGTTAATGGGATTTTTCCCTTTATTCCGGGCTTGAGTGCTTGGTTTGGGCTCAGTTAATGGGATTTTTCCCTTTATTCCCGGCTTGAATGCTCGGTTTGGGCTCAGTTAAGGGGATTTTTCCGCTTAGCCGGGGCTTGGATGCAATACACTTGCACCGAACCTGACATGAAAAAATAGCCCTTCACAAACAAATCGGTTCCCCCTAAAGTTGTAGTTACCACAGCCACAACTAAAA
>NZ_JARXXP010000021.1 GCF_029893965.1 Paenibacillus sp. PastM-3 | reverse complement strand
AACAAAGCGCTCTCGGAGCGTCGTTTTCGAGTCGTCATTTTGCGAGATCCGAAAGGAAACCCCGTCATCTTAGCGACGAACTTGCACTGGCATTCACCTGAGAAAATCGCCGAGATTTACCGAAAACGCTGGCAAATCGAGGTCTTCTTTCGCTGGATTAAGCAAAAACTAAATATTCCAAGGTTATTTGGAACCACGCCAAATGCGGTATACGGCCAGCTATACACCGCTTTACTGGTGTATGTTCTGCTCAAGTATCTGTTTGACCAAGGGAATGCTGCAGTACATACCACCGTCAAACTAACATTTGCCGAATTTGATCGGTTTTTGCTTACAATCTTTACCGGTCGAATGGAGGGTGTTTCTTTCGAGTAACTTAAAGTTCCAGAAATAGGTTAATCAACAGCCGTAACTAAAATCCAACTAAGTGTAGCGAAGGGGAATTCGGAACGTTGTATTCCCTCCGTTGAATATCAACATTTTCCCCCGGACGCGCATAATCCCTTCCCCAGCAGGCCACAATAGCCAAAAAAGCAGAATGAAGGGATTACAGTGAACGCTTTTCGCTTGAAAAAACAACTGTGGCGGCGGTGGAGACGGTGGAAAAATGCCCCTTGGGTTGGAGCGGCCTGTATAGCATTAACGGTACTCGGCTGGCGGGGCATGCAGGTTCCGCAGCAGCTGAGCGGACTGCTCAGCACAGCTGAATGGAATATGCCGGAAACGGCAGGAACGTTTTATGATCCGCTGCAGGGCGGAGATCCGGATAACAGTGTAGCGGCTCTGGCAGCTGTTCATCATAATGCCGGAGACACCGGGGAAGACGGAAGCATCACGCTGGAGCGTGCCAAATTACTGGAGACGGTAAGCAGTGAGGGGATCAGCCGGGTGGTGCATCTGAAGACGGTCTACGTCACCGGTGAGGAGATCCAGACGTTGCCCGGCCTGAAAAGTCCAGGGCAGCTAAAAGCGCTGATCAAAGACCGTCCGGGCTGGAGCGGGTGGATCAGCGGGGAAGGCGATCTGTGGCTCGAGAAGCGGGTGAATGACCTGTCGCCGCTGACCAAGCAGAATGCCTATATCGGCGTCGATGAAGAGGGGAATCTGAGCCTGTTCAAGGGACGGCCGGAAGGGGAAGAGGTGCTGAAGACCTTTTTTCAGATGGATATGGGCTCGATGAAATCCTCACTTCCTGAAGAGGTGTGGAAGCAGCTGCATGAAGGCATACGCGTACAGGATATTGAGGAGTATAACAGTGTGCTTTCGACCTTCAGTGACTATGCACGGGATTCGGCAGAGCAGGTTATGCAGGCTGAATAGATACGGTACTTAACGGCTATGCGCCCAATATGGGCAGCGTGGCCGTTTTTTTTGTTAAAAAAGGGGCCCTCAAAGTACCTGAGGCAACATCGATGTAATGTAAAAAGCCCCGCTTTGCGGGGTTATTTTTATATCCAAAAAAGGCAGTTCCGGTTGCTTGTAAGCCCTATGTCCGCAGCGCCTGATATGGCTTTGACCGGTCATTTGGGTGCTGCCTGATGCGAATAAGTTCGCAGTTATTATCTAAATTACGCCTGTTATGACATAAAAGTATATCTGCACGCTCCGATGCTAAACTGTGATTGTAGGAAATAAGGTGGCAGATGCTTCCAGGGCAGTCTATTCATAAGCAGGCCCTTAAGGCGGTTGCTATAAAACATTTAGGAGGTACAGCAATGCGGACAATCTTTTCTGGCGAGGCTATAGACTTCAGTTACAACAAAAAGGAACCGGTACTGGACGGTCTTAGCATCTCTATTACGGACAGACAAATTTACGGGCTGCTTGGTCCCAACGGGGCAGGCAAATCAACATTGACCAAAGTCATGCTTGGTCTGGAAAACCCGCAAAAGGGCAAGCTGCAGTGGTTCAATGAATACCCTAACCAGAGCACGAAGAGCCGGGTGGGCTATGTGCCGCAGGATCTGGCGCTGATCTACGATCTGTCGGCCTATGAGAATGTGGAATTCTTCGGCAAGCTGTATAACCTCAAGGGTGAAAAGCTGAAGAAGCAGGTGCGTTATGCTCTGGAATTTGTAGGGCTATGGGAAGAGCGCAAGCAGAAGCCCAAGAAATTCTCGGGCGGGATGAAGCGGCGGCTGAATATTGCCTGCGGGATTGTACACAATCCCGATGTTATCATCCTTGATGAGCCGACCGTAGGGGTTGACCCCCAGTCGCGAAACCGGATTCTGGATGCCATCCTGGAGCTGAACCAGCTGGGTACAACCATCGTCTACATCTCCCATTACATGGAGGAGGTCGAAAAAATCTGCTCGCATGTCGGCATTATTGACAACGGCACGCTGCTCTGTGAAGGCAGACTGAGCGACATCCTGGAGGCATATACGGATCAGGCCATTCTGAAGCTGGAGCTTCAGCAGAAGAGCTCCGCTTACACCGCACGGCTGGCGGATTACACGGTAGTAGCTATTGAGGATAACAAAATAGAGCTGGCGGTTCCAAAGAACAACGTCGGCGTAATCAGCGAAATCAAGGACAGGCTCGGCGATGAGCTCAAGAGCTTCCAGTACATCTCGCCAAATCTTGAACAGGTGTTTTTCAAACTGACTAAGAAGAATTTGAGGGATTAGCCATGTGGACGATCTATATAACAAGCATGAAGCGGAAGATCAAAAGCCCTGTCGTCTTTGTCAATTACATTCTGCTGCCGCTGCTGCTGATTGTGATTCTGGGCAACGCCCTATCAACCATGTTCCAGCCGGAATCCAAGGAGACAGCTGCAGCGGTCAATATTACACAGACCCGTACGGTCGTGGTTAATGAGGACAGCGGCCAGTTCGGAAAAGATATCGTAGCCTTTTTGACCAGCGCTGAGAACAGTGAGCTGTATGAGGTCACGGTTGCTGCAAGTGCAGAGGAGGCACGCAAAGCCCTGGAGGCCGATGAATATGACCAGTTCATTTATCTGCCCGCCGGCTTGACCGAAGGCGTTACAGCAAACCGGGAAAGTACGGTTACGGTTTACGGCAAGGATCAGAACATTGATAAGGTGGATATCACCGCCTTGACCCTCTCCGCCTTCGGCGACGGGTACCAGGCTATGGGCGTATCCGGACGGGATAATCAGCCGCTTGTTTATCAGCATGCCTACAGCAATCTGCTGACGGCGGGAGGTGCTGCCGGAGAGAAGGGTGAAGCAGGCGGTATGTCGGGTCTGAGCTACTATGGCGTGACGATGCTGGTTCTTATCCTCTTTTACGGACTGGCCAATACGATGAATTTCATTCAGGAAGAGTACAATGAAGCGCTGGGTGACCGCTATCTGATCTCGCCGGTATCCAAAATGTCGCTGGTAGTAAGCCAATGGCTGACCGGCTGCTCGATCTCCATTCTTCAGGGGCTGGTCATCGTGGCCTGTGCCAAGCTGTTCTTCAATGTCTCTTACGGCAATAACAATCTGGTGGTCCTGTTCATCATTATTGTCGGCGCCATTTTCTTTAACGCGCTGGGTCTGTTCCTGGGCGTGCTTGGACGGCGTATGAAGGCACTGGACAGCATTGTCTCCCTGCTGATTCCGGTCATGACGTTTATCGGCGGCGGCTTTATCAAGCTGGATTTCGGTTCGCTCAGCAGGCTGAGCATTAATGAGGTGTTCCAGCAGCCGCTGTTCAACTATATCCAGCAAGGAGTAATCGACCTGATGCCTGTCTACAATGCACTGGTCCTGTCGCTAGGGTTTGTATTGATTTCCGTCTTTTCATTAACCCGGAAGGGGGTCAGATAACATGAGAATCTTTGGACTTTATTTGAAGCGGATAGTGAAAAGAAGGCTGACGCTTATTTTCATGGTACTGCTGCCCGTTCTGTTCACCTTCATGGTGGTTACGCAGTATAACGATGCGACCAAGGTAACCCTGGCCATGTATGTACCTGACCCCGCAGTTGATTCCTACGTCTCCGCCATGCTGGAGAAGCAGGATGTAACCCTGATTCATGCAAAGGATGCAGACAGCGCCATCCAGACAAGCGCGAATCTGGGAATAGTCTTTACCAGTACTGCCGGGGAGCTTTTTGACAATCCGGGTGCGGTGAAGATCGAGAGCTATGCCAAGGAGGTTAATTTCAACTCCAAATCACTTGAGGTCAAGCTGAACAGCATCTTCTCCTCACTGCAGACGCTGGCAAGCAATGCACCCGATGCCGGAGCTTTTCAGGAGAGCATGAAGCTGATGGCGGATTCTCCGGCACCGGTCACAATCGAACCTAGCATTCTGGGCAATCCGAATGCGGTCGTCCTGACCAGCACGTTTAACATGATTGTATTTATCATGCTCTTCCTGACCATGACCAACACCCTGCTGTTCCTGGGTGACAAGGTTCATTCCACGACTGAACGGGTGCTGCTGACGGCAAAAAACAAGCTCAGCTACTATTTACAGACGGTCAGTGTATTCGCAGCGATCGGTATCGTCCAGTTCCTGCTTATGATTGCCCTGATGAGCGGGGCCTTCGGAATCGACCTGGAGCTGTCCGCTTTCCATCTGCTGCTGCTGGTGCTGGCTTACGGTCTGCTTAATGTCATTGCTGCGGGCATCGGCCTGCTGCTGGTCAGCCGCACTACGAAACAGTCCACCGGACGGCTGCTGGTCACCGTTGTCTCCCTGCCGCTGGCGATGCTCGGCGGTACACTCTGGCCCAGCTCCATCATGCCCGAAGGCATGCAGCGCTTCGCCCGGATTCTGCCGACCCGGTGGATTACGGAGCTGAACACAGAATTGTTCAGCGGGTTCACGGGAAGCGGCAGCGCGGTTACGGTTCATTTTGTCAGCCTGCTGGGCTGTGCGGCGCTCATCTTTCTCCTGCTCACCCGGGTAAAAACTCAGGATATCTAGGGCAGGCCACAGGCTGTGCTGAAAGGAGGAGAAGAGCATGATGCTTAACAGTCCCGAGACCGGCATACGGCATTACGAGCTGGAGCCCTTGCAGCAGAAAATATTATATGCCGAAAAGCACGGTAAGGATTACGGTATTTATTTCACCGTTACTTATGATGACCGGTGGAGCAGGGGTGAAATAGATCAGGCTGTCAGGAAGGTAATGAACGCAGTTGAAGCCTTCAGCGGCAGAATTATCAGACAGGATTCACAGTACATGTTTGCGGTGGACAGCGGCTTCAAGGATTACCGGAGCAGCGTACCGCTCGGCGGCCAGAGACTGGCTGTCTTCGGGGGCGGACGCCTGGCCGCTTACTATCTCAGGGAGGATGAGCACTGCATCGAGTTTCTGATGCACCATCTGATTATGGACGGTGATTCCCTGTATCTGTTCCTGGACAGCCTGGAGCAGGAACTGCTTAATAAGAGCGCCCCTGCGCTTGATGAAGGCAGTTATTTCCGGAAGCCGAGTGGCCGGGCCAAGGCATTGCCGGGAATGGACGGGTATGCGGACAGAATCAGGCAATTCCAGCGTCCGGATCAGACCGGCCGCCCGTACGCCGAGTCGGTATACGGCCGCGGCCGGCTGACAGACGGGGCTTTCAGAGCGGCGGTATCGCTGTCAGGCAAACTGAAGGTCACCCGGTTCGGCGTTATCCTGCTTGCACTGGCCCTGCTGTCGCCGCAGCGGAGGAACCTGATTGGAGTAGTGGTGTCCCGCAGGGATCAAATGCAGCAGGCTGGTGTAATCGGGAATTTCACGGATGTTGCACCTGTTCTTCTGAAGATAGACGACAGCCTAAGTTATGATGGCAATGCTCGCAGCATATTCAAAGAGCTGTTCCAGTCCATTAGCGGCTCCGCCCTCCTTTCTTATGAGGAATATATGGAGCTGCTGGGGTACCACGGTTATGACTACGTATTGTCTTATACCGGAATGCCGGAGCTGGAACAGAGATCGAAGGTATTCTCCCGGCTTACGCTGGGCGGTTATCTCCACAAGTACAATAACCATCTGCAGTTCAATGAATACGGCGATCATCTGGAGTATGAATACTGCTGCGACCAGCCCATGATCCAGCACCTGTTCTCCGGACTGGAGGAGATGCTGCTTATGCTGGACCGGCTGGAGCTGTCCCAGCCTGCCGGTGATACGCATGTACCTCAGGCGGCTGTCATGGAGACTGCAGCTGCATCTGCCGGACCCGCTGCGCGGGAAGAGAGAAGCAGCAGGTGGTTGCCTGATATCGGTGAGGATGACGACCTGTTCCACTCCTCGATCTCTTCAATGGATATAGCAAGAATGATTACGGACATTTACGAGCATCTGGGTGTGCAGCTCAGCTATCAGGATATTTATACTTCGGGCACGCTCCGCGAGCTGAAGCGGCTGATTCTGGAGCGGGCCGGCCATGCCGCCTTCCCGCAACGGGATGCTGCAGAGCCGGACGGATACGAATGCCCGAACTTTATGAAGGTGTTGTTCATCGACAGCTTCCGCCTGGCGGAATCCAATATGTACGATGTGAAGTATGCTTACCGGATTTCAGAGCAGGGCACGGTTGAATTGAATGCGCTGCAGGCTGCGATTGAGCATGTTATTGCATGCAACGATGTCTTCTTCACAGAGTATATCTACGCCGATGGCGAGGTACACGGGAAGATCGGACAGAACAGGCATGTGGAAATTGAGCATATCACACTGGCTGATGCCGGTCAGCTGCAGGAGCTCAGCAGCGGGTTCCGCCTGCAGGGCGGTGGACGGCTATGGGATATCAGGCTGGTTACACTGCTCTCCACCGGAAACACCTACCTGTATCTCAATATGCACCATATGCTTATTGACCAGATAGGACTCGGTATTCTGCTCAGCCAGATCGAGGACAGCTTCAACGGCCAGCCTGTACAATTTGCCCAGTATGCGCAAATAGCCGGCAGCTATAAGGCAGCTATTGCCGGTGATGTGCAGGGCTGGCGGCCGCTTCTCCGTTACAACGCCTATCCAAGTCTGGGCAAGCCGGTTCGGGCCAAGGGAAGCTATCATTTGTATGAGTTTACCTGTCAGGCGGAAGAAGTGCCGTATCCAGAGCAGGAACACAGGCTGCTTTCTTCCCTGACGAGCCGTTTGGCACCGGCTTTCAATCATACACAGGGTTATGTGGGCGCGGTGTACCACGGAAGGGTAATCCCCGGCGCAATCCATGTTGTCCAGTCCTTCGCCAGGGTACTGCCTGTCTTCTTCGACACTGACGATGACAATGTCCTCCGGGAGAGTCTTACTACTGCACACCGGTATCAGGCGGCATCGATTTATGATCTGAACGGAGCCGGCTTCACACTGGATTTCCCGGCAATTGTATTTCAGACTCTGGTTGCCAGCAGCAGTGAAGGAGCATTGTTTGACCAGGTCCTGGAGTTCCCGGGCGTGTCGAAATTTCAGCTGCTGGTGAATTTCCAGCTGTCTGCCCGGGAGTGCCGGATCAGCTTGTATATTGACGATCTGGTTTACACGCTGGAGGAAGAAGCACGGATTGTCCAGGATGTGCGGTCAGCCCTTCAGGAGCTTGCTGTAAAGGCAGGTGAAGCCGATCATGCCTGAATATGCATATTCCCCCGAGCCCGGGGAGCAGGAGGAGATCAGCGAGCTGACCGCCATCCAGCGCAAAATGTACATCTGCAATAAACTGCCGCTGTACCGGCTGCCGCTGTTGTATCCGCTGGATGCGGATACCAGTTACGGGGCTGTAAGAGCAGCGTTGTACACCGTTATTAAGGCGCATAAGACGCTCCAGGTAAAATATGAATATGAACCTCAGCTGCGGAAGTTCTACCAGCGGTATACCCCTTTGCAGCCGGAGGATTTCAGTGTGGAACCACTGGGAATTCATGAAGCGCCTGAAGAATATATCAGGGGCTGCAGCTCCGGGATTGATCTGGCTGCACATTATCCCTGGCGCCTGACCTTTCTGGAATGGCTGGATAAGCGGTACCTGTATGTCGAGTTCCATCATATCGCCGTGGATGGCTTGGGAATCCGCCGCTTTGAACAGGATTTCATCGGCAGGCTGCTGGAAGGGCAGGAGATTATACCACAGACTTCCCTTCCGTTATCCGGCTACCGTGCAATCTGTGAGCTCCAGCGGCATAGCATCGCTGCGGCAGAGGTGAAGGACAGGCTGCTGAGGCTGCCGGCGCTGCAGCCGGGGCCTGCTCCCGGTGCCGGAAGGCTTGCCGTCAGGCTTACAGCCGCCCGCCAGGAAGCGGTCCAGCAGCTGGCCTTACGGCTGAAGGTCACGAAGAACGCCGTTTTTCAGGGGCTGCTTGAGGAGTTACTGGGCCGTATGTGCAGCGGTGATACCTACGGCACAATCGGCAACTGGCGGATGAGAATCGGGAATTTCACTGAAGCGGGCTGCTATGTGCGGATGATGCCTAAGCAGATACAAGCGGAAGAGGATGTGGAGTCGAGAATCCGGAATATTCACAGCAGCAATCTTCAGAGCTTCAGAGACACCGGCAATGACTCCCACGGAATGATTGAATATCCGATCGTGTACTCCTATGAGGAGGACATGTTCCGGCATTTCCGCTACATACCGGCGGACCGGATGTGCAAGTTTGAATTATACATCAGGGTCTACCATTACCAGCAGGAGAACGGCATAGAAGTGGAATACAGCAAGGCCAAGTATTCAGATGACCAGATTGCAGCAATTATAGGTGACTTAGGCAGCAGACTTGATTATTTGGCGGAAAAGGGGGATTTCTGTGAATTTTTCAGAAAAAATTAACAATATATTTAATTTATACCATGATAAAACGGCAATTCTGGATGACTCCCACACTTTAACCTATCGGCAGCTGGATGAGCTTACCCGCGGTGTTGCAGCCGGCCTCCGCAGCCGGGGCGTTGGTAAAGGGGATGTGGTAGCCATTGAATGCCCGGAAAGAGCAGATTCCATTGTGCTTATGATCGGTACCATCCGTGCCGGAGCTGCTTATTGTGTTATTCCGGAAGCTTATCCGGACCATCGCAAGGAAAAGATGAAGTCACTGGTCCAGGCCAAGGTTAGTCTGCATACTATCGCCGGGGCTGGTGGCGAACGGGAAGCCGCGCTGCCGGAAACGGAAAGACAGCCCGACAGCCTTCTCTATATCATTTTCACCTCAGGCTCCACCGGAGAGCCGAAAGCGGTAGCTATCGAAGATCGGTCTATCGGTAAGATCGTCAATGAACCAAGCTTCTATCGGGGTGAGATAATGGGCCAGCTTGCCCCGCTGGAATTTGATGCTTCTGTCTATGAGATTTTTGGCGGGCTGCTGAACGGAATGACGCTGAAGCTGATCAGCAAGGACGACAGCCTGGATTGTGAAACGGTACCTGCACGATTTGACGGAATCGATACGTTATTCCTGACTACAAGACTATTCAATCTCTATGTGGATGAAGCCCCTGAGCTGTTCCGTAAGGTGTCGCTGGTTCTGACCGGAGGCGAGCGCTGCTCCGTACATCATCTGCAGGAGGCTGCGCGCTACTGCACTGTCCTTCATGTCTACGGGCCAACGGAGACCACGGTCTTTGCGACTGCCCACCGGGTTGACGGTACCGAGCTGCAGATGCCGATCGGCAGACTGTTTGACCAGGGGGCGTTCATGATTGTAGACGGGGATAATCTCGCGGTTCCTGCAGGGCAGCAGGGAGAGCTGCTGATTGCAGATTCCGGCGTCATGCGCGGTTATTTCGGGAATGCGGAGGCAAGCAGCAGAGCTCTGCTGGAGCTGGACGGCAGACGCTTTTACCGGACCGGTGACACGGTGTACCTTGATGCCGAAGAAGAGATTATCTATGTGGAGCGCAAGGACAGGCAGGTCAAAATCTCCGGCTACCGCATTGAGCTGGGGGAAGTGGAGAAATGTGCCTATAGCTTCGGCCTGCAAAAGGATTGTCTGGCTCACTACGACGGACAGCGGCTGATGCTCTATGTGAAGGATCAGGTGAATCTGGAGCAGCTGCGCGGACATTTGCGGAGCAGGCTGCCTGAGTATATGGTTCCTACAGTGAAGGTGGTGGATATTATTCCTATGAATACTAACGGTAAAACGGATATCTCAGAAATCATTAATGGCAATTCTATGGCCAGTAATAACCGAAATGAAATTATGCAGGTGATGACAAATGTGCTGAAAAGTGAAATAGCAGCAGAGCAGACATTTCTGGATCTGGGCGGGGACTCCATCAAGGCGATGGAAATCATCTGGCAGCTGGGAAGCAAGGGCTATCAGCTGGACCTTGATATGCTGTTCAGCAGAACTTTAGGAGAGATTGCGGACAATGTCAGCCACGGTTAGCAGTACCGAGAAAAGAATTGTGAGCAGCTGCCTGCTCAGTCCTACCGCCTATAATATTCCGCTGTTTGTCCGGTTTGCCGAAGGACTTAATATCCCCAAAATGTATAATCTGCTGACCCGGTATGTGGAGCAGTTCGACTTGTTCCGGACCACCTACCAGATCCAGTCCGAGATTTACAAAAGAACCGGAGATGAAGCGCCGACCATTGAGGTCAGAACCTTCGGTCAGCTGGATAAGGAGCGTCTGATCAGCGAGCAGCTGATTACCGTCAGGGACCGTGCGCTGGTGCGGATTCTGATCTGCAGGGTGCTGGACGAGCCGGCTGATTATCTGTTCATCAATGCCCATCATGTGCTTCTTGACGGGTTCAGTATGAACCTGTTCCTTCAGGAATTGACTGAAGCTTATCTGTCCGGGGAAGCTGCCGAATCACAGCTGCACCCGCCTGTGCTCGAAGTTGACGGGCCGGATAGCCAGCAGCCGGCAAGTCCAATCAGCTTCGGGAGCTATGCACCGTTCAAATCCAGGCTGCTGGCCAGACAGTGCAATGAGGTTCATTACCTGAACGACCGCTTCACGCTGGATCCGGGATATGTCAGGCGGCACTCGGATTTTGCGGTAGCGCTGACCGCCTTCTCCCTCAGCCTGGCGAGCCTGCTGCACAGCGGAACGGTCTATCTGGCCTATCCTTATCTGGGCAGAGATCCCCGCAATTACCGGGCGCTTGGCAATTTCGTGCAGCTCATCCCGTTCGCGGTGCAGCTGGAGGAGGAGCTGGAGACCGCGACGGATCAGCTCATTGCCGGGATTCAGGCCAGGATATTCTCCGGCTTTGCCGGTCGTGACCATTACGGGGAGCTGATCCGTACCGAGCCTATGAGCAGCATGAACATTTTCAGGGACATTATTTTTGATTACAAGTCAGGCAGCCTGATCGCCAAAAAACTGAATGAAGCCCATGGCATTGAGCTGGAGGAAGCCGCCGGCTACCAGGATGAAAAATACGGGCTGCATTTCTCCGTCTATAAGACAGGGGAAGACTGGGAGATCAGTGTCATCTCCAGTGAATACGGGCTGGAGGATCTGCAGACTCTGCAGTCGCTGTTCCGCAGCAATCTCCGGAGCCTGTATGCGAATGCCGGCGGCGGGCTGCGTGTAGGAGATCTGGTGTCCCTGGCTTCCAGGGAAGATGAGCCTTGCGGTGCAGAAGACAGCTTGCAGGCACAGGGCGGAGAGATTTACAGCAAGATTGCCGAAATCGTATCCGCCCTGCTAGGGGAGACGGATGTGCAGGCAGATGTTAGCTTTTTCGATCTCGGTATGGACTCGCTCCTGCTTGTAAAGCTCAAGAAAAGGATCAGGGAAGCCTTCAATATCAATCTTAAAATTTCGGATTTCTTCAACTTTCATACAGCCGGCATGCTGGCCGGCAAAATAAAGGATCATCTAAAGGAGGCTAATTAAATGAATATTGCATTGCTGTTGCCCGGACAGGGGACACGGTTTACGGAGCAGGTGAAGGAGCTCTGGCTGGAATCGCCCGGGGCGCGTGCGCTGATTGAAACAGCGGAACATCTGCTGGGCTTGCCGGTTTCGGAATGGCTGACCGCGGATTTAAGCCAGGACACCCATAAAGCCCAGCTTGCCACCTATGTCGGCTCCATGTGCATGTACCAGTTATACAAGCAGAGAATCGGTCTTTATCCCGGCTTCGTGCTCGGCCACAGTCTGGGTGAAATCACTGCACTGACCATTGCCGGGGCAGTCACCTATGAAGAAGGGCTTGCGCTGGTGAATATCCGCGGCAAGGCGATGAAGGCGGCGATTGAGCGGCAGGAGAGCCTGGGGATGATGGCAGTGTTTGCAGCTCCCGGAGAAGTCGAGGCACTCGCCGCCGGCTGGGATAACGTGTATGCGGCCAACCTCAACTCGGAGCAGCAGACCGTGATCTCCGGAACCCGCCAGGCCATACAGGAATTTGTTAAGCACCACCGGCTTGAAGGGGTTATGCTCGGCGTGAACGGGGCCTTCCACACCCCGTATATGAAGGAAGCAGTGGATGAAGTTTACGCGCAGCTGGACGGAATGTCCTTCAGCCCCAGAGTTCAGACCCAGGTCATCAGCAACAAGAGTGCAGGGCCCTATGACTTCACGAATCTGAGAGGAGAAATTGCCGCCCAGATTGTCAGCCCCGTCCGCTGGCAGCCGTCCATTGATTACGCGCTTAGCCGCGGGGTGCAGCTCTTCGTGGATCTGTCCCCTAACGGAATGTTCGTCAAAATGCTCAAAAGTGTCAAAGGCATCTTTGCCTTCCATAATGAAGAAAGCATGGCGGCGCTGTGCACGGAGCTGAAGGATGATATTGAGGTCAACCGGCACTATGACATCTTCTCCCGGGCGCTCGGCATCATTGTCTCCACCAAAAATAACAGCTTGGATGCCGAGGCCTATGACAATATCGTAATAAGCGGCTATAACCGCATCAAGTCACAGATCGGCAAGACAGCCTCGGATGCTGAGATCCGTGAGACACTGTCACTGCTGGAGCTGATCCTGAGCACCAAGGCGGTTCCGGCCGATGAAATTACAGAATACTGCAACCAGTTAGCCTGGAAAGTCGGATAACAACGTGGATAATGTGTTATAGGAATGGGGTGGATGAGCTTGAGTAAGGATGATATCGCAATTATTGGTCTGGATCTGTCCATGCCTGGCTGCCGCAATCAGGAGGAGGTGTGGCGGTTTCTAAGTGCAGGGCAGGTGTCCAAAGGGCAGTTTCCCGGCCCGCGGCTGAAGCGGAGCGGGCTGTCCGGGAACGGGGAGCTTTATATGGAGGGCTCTTATTTCCCGGCCATCGATCAGTTTGACCATAAATATTATCATATTGCCCAGAAAAGCGCGGAGTACATGGACCCGAATCAGCGGCTGACACTGCTCTCGGCTACGAGGGCGCTGAATGACAGCGGCTGTCTTGAATCCATCCGGGGGACAAGGACCGGCGTCTACGGAAGTGTCAATACAACCCAGCAGTACCAGTATCAGCTGCAGCTGCAGGCTCTGGGCCTGACTCCCGATCTGCTGGGCATGCTGAATTCAACTATAGCCAGCCGGATCAATTATATCTTTGATCTGAAAGGGCCTGCGGTCATGACAGATACGGCCTGTTCCTCTTCGCTCGTATCAGTCATCCAGGCTGCGGATGAGCTGCGCCGGGGTGTCACCGATTATGCGGTGATTGTCAGCTCCAACGTGTATATCAAGCCCGGTGAAAAAGCGGACAAGCTGGTTGATATTCTGGCTGCCGATGCAACGACCAAGGCTTTTGACGAGCGGAGCACCGGCACCTCCATCGGGGAAGGTGTGTGCTCGGTGGTCCTCAAAAGACGCGGAGATGCCGAGAGGGACGGTAACTATATTTATGGGCTGATTAAAGGCTATGCGATCAACAATGACGGGCATACCGTCAATATGTCCTCCCCCAATCCGCTTGCCCAGGAGGGCCTGATTGAGGAAGCCTGGAGCCCGTTCGCAGATCAGCTGGACCGGCTGGCCTTCATTGAGTCCCACGGCACAGGCACAGCGGTCGGGGACAGCATCGAGTTCGAAAGCCTGACCCCGTTTTTTCTGGAGCATGGCGTGAGCAGGCAATCGGTGGCGCTCACGGCCTGCAAGTCGAATTTCGGCCATCTGGATGTGGCTTCCGGCCTGTTCTCGCTGATCAAGTCCGTGATGAGCCTGGAGCGTGGTATTCTGCTGCCGCATCCCAATTTCCGGATTCCGAACGGCGAGATTGATTTCGAGCAATCTGTATTCTTTATCCCGGACAAGAGCAGCCCGCTCCGCCGGTGTTCGCTTGCCGGCGTCAGCTCCTTCGGTATGACAGGAACGAATGCTCATGTCATCCTGGAGGGCTATGAGGGGGCAGGGGAGCGGAAGGTCAAGCCTTTGGAAATGCAGCTGCGGCCTTACTGGTTCCCGCTGGACCGCAACTCCTTTGCAGTCAGCCATCCTCTCCAGCGGCTGGAAACGGAGCATACGCTGTGTGTTCAATTTCCGCTTAGCATGCAGCAATGCTGGGAGATCAGAGAGCATGTTTTTGGCAGCAGTCATCTGATGGTAGGTACAGCCATCTTTGAAATTCTTGCCCAGGGCCTGCACACCACCGCTTACAGCCTGGAAGCGTTCAATATCCGCAATCTGCATATTCTTGCACCGTTCTCTACCTGTGAGGAAGCTCTGAAGATTAACGTTGTTATTGATAAATTGACTTTGCGGGGCACGGTTTCTTACTCCGCGGCGGGAGAGTTCCGGAACTGGCTTCAGTTTGAGCTGGTGCCCAGAGCCGGCCGCCAGGCTGAAGGACTTGCAGCCGGGCTTATCCAGGATATGGGGCTGGAGGAGCTGGAGGAGCTTGAGGTCACCAGCCAGGTCGGAGACGGGCAAGGCGGCGGGCTGCAGGTCTCAGGGAGATGGGAGACCGTGGACAGGCTCTGGGTCAGTGCGGAGCGGGACCGTGCGCTGGTCAAGCTGAAGGCGCCTTCCGGCTATGAGCGAGAATTTGGCTTATACAGCTTCTATCCTTCTCTCCTGGACCCGGCATTCAACGCCCTGAACCGGATGGCAGTGCCCGGTGAGATTCTGTTCCCCTGGTTGTGGAGCGAAATTGATTTCAGCACCGGTGCGCTAAGCGGCAGCGAGTTCTACTCGGATGTAAGAATCCGGGAGAAAACTTCGGATAACATAGGCAATATTATATTATCTTTGGATATTACCCTGTATGACAGCTTAGGCAGAGCGGTTATATCAGTCAGGAACTACAAGGTCAAGAATGCTCTGAATACAGGCGGGGAGCCGCGGAGCGATTATTTCAAGCAGGAGTATTATGTCGAGACGGTATTCAAGGAGCAGGAAGAGCCGCAGGTGCCGCTGCTGATTATGCACCGCTCCCTGCAGAGAAGACTTGCACCGGATGGGCCGGTTCATTACTTCGAGAATATCTCGGAGCTGCAGCAGCTGCTGCCGTCTGCAGTAACATCCCAGAGGATTTTTTTATGGGACAAGCCTTACTACGATGAAGCTACTGTAGCAGAAGAGATCTATGAAATCGGCTGCTGGCTGGTGGAGCTTAACCGCTCCAACTGCCTGAAGGAGTTTCATTACGTCGGCACCGGGTTGTTCGGCCGGGATGAGATGAATGCGCTCAGCCGCAGTGTGGCGATGGGCCTCTACTCCCTGCGTCTGGAGCTGAATTTCAGGATCAGGCTGATTGATGCCAAGCCGGTGCACGGGTCACTGGAGCTTGTCAGCAACAGCTATCACAACGAGGAGCTGATCGTGCTCAGAGACGGAAATTATCATGCCCTCCGCTTCAAAAGCCTGAAGCTGTGGGGAGGCGAATCCGGCAAGCTGGCCGGACGGACGCTCCTGATTATCGGCGGCGGTTCAGGTATCGGCAGAGAATACGCCCGTTATGTGGCTTCAGCCTATCCTGACACGGACATCATTGCAGCCGGACGCAGCCCCGGGTGGCAAGGCGGACCTCCACCCGCCAATATCCGCTATCTCACACTGGATATTACGGATGAGCAGCAGGTCCAGGCCTTTGCCGCAGGACAAGGCAGAAATGTGGAGTATGTGCTTAATTTTGCCGGGGAGCCGGCAAAGGGGCTGTTCGTCAACAAAACAAAGGCGGAATTCTGCGAACGGACCCGCAGCAAAATTCAAGGTTCTTATCTGCTCGGCAAATACTTCGGACATGCCCGGGAGATCATTCACTTTGCTTCCGTTGCCGGACTGATCGGAGCCATGGGACAGACGGAGTATTGTGCCGCGAATGCGTACCAGTCAGGACTTGCGGCAGAAGGAGGCCGTGTCCGGACTTTGAATCTGACCGGCTGGGAGGATGTCGGGATGTCGGCAGGGAAGGCAGACTATTACTTTGAGAAGCTCCACAGCCGGGAGGGAGTGAAGCTGATTGACCGGTTCGTTCATTCTGGCGTAATGCAGGCTTCTATGCTGAAGCTTAAGGCGCCGGCCGAGGATTATTCCTCCCTGTTCGGCAGACCTGAGCCTGCCGCAGATGTCTTTAGCAGGCCGTCTGCAGCATCCCGGCCGGCCGAAGCAGGCCTTCCGGCCATGCAAGGTGTAGCCGAAGCGTGGAAGCGGACGCTGGGTGAAGACCACTATGATACAGAGCTCAGCTTTTTTGAGCAGGGGGGAGACTCGATCTCCATTGTGCAGCTGTGCGATGAACTCAACCGCTTGTTTCCCGGAAGCTTTGATGTAACCACCCTGTTTTCCATTCCGACCATTAAAGGACAGGCAGAATTCATGGAACAGACCGTAGGGACACCGGTACATCAGGCGGTGCCTGAAGCTGCAGCGCCTGATGCTGCCGAACTGCTTGATTTCCTGAGATTTCAGAAGATATAGCAATACAGTTCAATAAACTTTGAAAGAGGCGAAGGCAATGAGAGCAGGCGAATATATATTTGATCAGGTAAAAAGGGGCAATCTGGACTCAGCAGCAGGCAAAGCCCTGCTGGAGGAGATCATTCCCGATGATATCGCTATCGTGGGCATCTCCTGTGAATACAGCAATGTAAAGGATACCTATGAGTTCTATCAGGCGGTCAAGCACGGTATGAGAGGGTTCAAGGAATTTCCGGAGAACCGGATTCCGTACATTCCGAAGGATCATGATTACCTGCAGAAGGGCGCCGACCATCTGAAGACGACCCCGGAGGAATTTCTGCAGCGGCTGTGCCGGGAAAAGGGTGCATACCTGGAGGATATTGATACCTTTGATCCGGAGTTCTTTGGTATCTCCCCGGAGGAAGCCAAATATATCGACCCGACACACCGTCTGGTCATGAAGCATTCCTATCTGGCGCTTGAGGATGCAGGCATCCGCCTGGATGCCGTGAAGGACAGCAAGACCGCCATCTATATCGGGAAGGATAAATCGATTACCGCCAATTACCGCTCGGAGATCGAAGAGGATTCCAATTATGTGAATTCCGGCTGCTGGGAAGGCATTCTGGCCAGCCGCCTCAACTATATCTACAACATGTCCGGCGGCTCCTTTGTCATTGATACAGCCTGCTCCTCCTCGCTGGTTGCCGCGCATCTGGCCGTCAAGACGCTGCGTGACAAGGAGATCGACACCGCGATTGTCGGCGGGATTGCGCTCGGCCTGTTCCCCCGCCAGGGCAGCGTGCTGGACCAGTACAGCAACGTAGAAACCTCCCGTTCCTTCCTGAAGGTGTTTGATGCAGAGTCCGAGGGAACGATCTTCGGCGAAGGTGTGGGCATTGTGATCCTCAAACGGCTGAAGAACGCGATTGCTGACAATGACAACATTTATTCCGTCATCCGCGGAAGCATGATCAACAGCGACGGCAAATCGAACGGGCTGACCGCGCCTAACCCGCATGCCCAGAAGGACCTGCTGCTGGATACCTATGAACGCAGCTCCATTTCGCCTGAGACTGTTGAATACATTGACGCCCACGGCACCGGCACCAAGCTCGGCGATCCGATTGAAGTCAGAGGTCTTACGGATGCCTACAGGCAGCATGCGGATAGAAAAGGCTTTTGCGCCCTCACCAGCCTTAAGGAAAATATCGGACATACCGTAGGTGCAGCAGGTGTCGGCGGACTGATCAAGATGTCGCTGGCGCTGCGCAATCAGGAGATTTTTCCGAACCAGACGTTTGAATCTCCGAATGAATATATCAAGTTTGTTGACAGCCCCTTTTATATTCCTACTAAGGTCCGCAAATGGGAAAAAGGCAAGTACCCGCGCCGCGGCGGCATCAGTTCTTTCGGATTCAGCGGCACCAACGCCCATATCGTCCTGGAGGAATATGAGCGCCAGCAGGAGACGTTCCAGACGGAGGAGCCTTACCCGTTCGTCTTCACGGCTCAGTCCCATGACCAGCTCATTGCCGTACTGAATAAATTCGTGCGCCAGGCAAGCCGGCTGGAGCGCTTGAGCCTGCACAACATCTCTTATACGCTCGTTCATAAACGGAATCATTTTAAAAATGGAATCGGCTTTGAAGCAGCTACCTTTGACGAATTCATCAGCAAGCTGCGTACAGCAGCCCGGGTTCTGGCCGGCGGCCAGCCTGCGGACGGAATCTTCCAGGGAGAGCTCCGCGAGATTACAGCTGACATGAGAAAGCTGATGCAGCACCGCCTCAAAACCGGCTACGACCAGTACCTGACAAGCGAACTGATTCAGCTGTATCTGGACGGCTACAGCCAGGCGCTGGAGCTGTATCCGTACCGCGGCGGGATTACACTCTCCCTGCCGACCTATGAGTTCAAACGGGAAGTGCTCTGGGCGAATGTTAGAAAGCATAATATTTACACCAATTCCGGCCCCAGCCTGCCTGTTGCCTCAACACTGATCCGCAAGCAGACCCTGAAGACAGGGCGCTCAGATGTCTATTCTGTACAACTGTCGCCGGACGACTGGTTTGTTGACGATCACCGGATCGGCGGCCAGCGGACCTTCTCCGGCACGACCTATACGCAGCTGGCGGCCGAGCTGGCCGTGCTTTACTTCGGTACTCCCGCATTCCAGCTGGAGAAGCTGTATTTCAAAAATCTGATCCAGCTTGAGGATACGCACCGGGAGTTTCAGATCCAGGTGGGCAAGCCGTCCTCCGGACAGCTGGAGGTTGAGGTTTTCTCCTACGAGAACCAGGACATGAACAACTATGTGACACACGCCTCCTTCACGATTAAGGCGGCAGAGCCGGGGATGGAGACGGCAGAGGCTGCGGAGATAAGCACTATGTTCGAGCAGCAGCTGCAGACTGCGAATTTCGGCTCGGAAGAAAACAGCTTTTTCAAGGGCCGCTGGGATTTTGCCAAGCAAAACTTTCGTCTGGCCCGTCCGTCCGGCTCCGAGATCCTGCTGTCCCTGACGCTTCACGAACAGTATGCAGGCGATCTGAATGCCTTCTATCTGCATCCTTCCCTGCTGGACGGGATCCTCGGCGCAATGGTATATGAGCGTGCCCAGGCCCGCGGCAAAAGCTACCTTCCGCTGTCCTACGGCAAATTTATCTACACCGGCAAACCGTTCACCAGCCGTATTTATTCGCGGACAGAGCTCCTCTACGATACTGCAGGGGACCATGAGGTTATCTCGGGCAACGTATCTGTCTATAACGAAGCCGGAGAGAGAATCGCGTATCTGGACAAATATGTGATGAAGGCTTTCGCCAATGCCTATTTCAAGCCTCATCTGCACGAAGTGGGCTGGAGCCCTTCCGCTTTCCGCCTGCCTGAGACAGCCGCAGCTGTCGCCGGCAAGTCCGTTCTGGTTATCGGCAACGGACAGGCCCTGGAGCTTGCCGCGGCTGAACAGCGGGAAGGAGTGGAGCTGCTCGACTATAGCGGGATCACTGCCTTCAAGCCTGACAGCAAGTATGACATCGTTATCTATGCCCCCTGGTATGAAGCCGATGTGCCTGACAGCGGCAGCATAGAAGAGGAGATGCTGCATTACTTCCATTTCGCCAAGCAGGTGCCTTCGCTGGTCAAGCGCGGCGGAACGGTGGTGTTCCTTGCAGATAACGGATTTGCCCTGAAGGCAGACTCCGCGCTTAATCCGCTGAACTACTCCCTGCTGAGCTCCGGGAGGGTTCCGGGACTGGAAAATACCGGCTTTAAAACGCAGATGCTGAACATGAAGGTGTTCGACCTGGGAACCATCCTGACCATCGCCGGGCAGGAGCAGCTGAACGGCCTCAAGCTGCTGTATGAAGGGAACCGGCTGTATGAGGAAGTGTTAACGGAGGTTGTCAAGCTGCCTGAGGATTCGGGGCTTCAGCTGAGTGAGGAAGACTGTGTCATTGTTACCGGAGGGTACGGCGGTATCGGGCTTGAGTATATCGATGTTCTGCTGGAGCGCCAGCCGGGGCTGCACATTGCGGTTCTGGGACGCAGGGATGCCTGGTCTGTACTGCAGGCCCAGACTTCCTTGACCGAACAGGAGTCTGACAGGCTGAACCGCATGAACCAGATACTGGGTACAGGAGCCAATGTAACCTTCCACAGCTGTGATCTGGCGGATGAGGAGCAGGTTAAGCAGGTCATCGGCGCTCTGGCAGGTACAGAGACCATCTCCGGGGTTGTTCATCTGGCAGGCTTGCCGGAGGAGGGGATGCTATTCACGAAATCGGAACAGGAGTTTCTTGCCGTAGCCTCCCCCAAGGTAACGGGAACGCTGCTGCTGCGCAAGTATCTGGCCGGGCAGCCCCTGAAGTTCTTCATTGCCAGCTCCTCCATGACGACCATCGCCGGGTCGGCCGGCCAGTTCTCCTACACCTTCGCCAATGCTTTTCTTGAAGGCTTCCGGGACGAGGCAACGACTACGGTGCAGTGGCCCGGCTGGAAAGAGACCGGAATGGCGCTCCAGTTTGGAGATCTGGCTGCAGCAGACGGTCAGCTGCTGATGAAGTCGCTCCCGTCGGCAGCCGGAAGAGAGTACATCCGGCTCTCGCTGGACAAGCGGTTTGGCAAGGTAATCGCCGGTGAATTCAACAAAGCCAAGACTGCCGAATACCTGGGCGGATACATCCGCCTGCCTGAGCAGTATGCGGGCACTGCAGCTCCCGCTCCTGCAGCGGATGCAGCAGCGGAAGAGGCTGCCGGCATTCAGATTAAGGAGTATTCCGCTTTAAAGATCACCGGCACTGAAAGCCAGGATGAAGTGGAGCAATTTATTACGGTTGTGTTCGCCTCGGTGCTGGACCGCAACGAGATTGATGTCAACAAGAGCTTCACGGATCTGGGAGGCGATTCACTCAAAGCTTTCGGCATCTATGGGCCGGTGGCAGAGCAGTTCAAGATTGATATCGAAGTTGCGGATGTGTTCATTTATCCGACCATTACCCAGCTCAGCCAATACGTCAGAGATCTGCTGGAGGAAGCCAATGGATGACCGCAGAGTCGTTATCGTCGATTATATCTATGACTACCCGAACCGCGATGAGGGAAGCCCGGAAGAGCTGATCCGGCGCAAAGACGCAGTCTGGGAGCAGCGCATGCAGGAGCTTGCACGCAGCTATAACCGGGAGCAGACAGAGGTGTCCTGCTTCGACGGTATATTCTATACCTCTGTCGAAGAACGCTTCAGGCTGGAGCATGTGCCGCAGGAGGACAGCAGATTCCTGCTGTCCAGCGAACGGATTACACTCAGCCTGATGCAGACGCTGGTTGACCGGAACAAGCTGGGCCCTAAGAACAGCCTGCTTGTCTCCGTCGGCACTGCCCAGACGGATATCCTGTCCAAATACGCCTTAATGGGCGTAGAAGGGGAAGACTTCCGGCATGCTGTGAAGCTTATTGATCCGCTGGGCTACCTGAAGCTGCTGCAGCCGGGCTGCACCCCTGCCGTCCAGCTGATCAGCGAGGCCTCCACCTCGGGAATCAGCTCCATGTACAGCGCCTACGCCAAAATCCGCAAAGGGGAGTTCGATACCGCCCTGACGGGGGGAGCGAGTGCCGTTACCTTCCCGGTCCCGTACGAGCTGTCCCAGTTCGGAACAGGGGCTGAACGCTATACGGAGCCGTTTGAAGAAGGGGCTTCGGGACGTTATTTCTCCGAAGGCGGAGCCGTCTTCCTGCTGAAGGAGCGGGAGCTGGCCCTGGCGGACGGTGATGTTATTCTGGCCGAGATCAGGAATATCTCCGCCGGAAGCATGGGCAATCCGGTGGTTAACCGGACTGCGGTGAAGAAGCTGGTGAGCCGGTCGCTGGAGAAGGCCGGGGTATCTCCTGAAGCAGAACTCTTTCTGGAGCTGTACGGCCGCGGCAATGAGATTGATGATACGGCAGAGTTCTCCTGCCTGAAGGCTCTGCAGAAATCCTACAGGAACATGAGGGGTGGCTTCCTGAAGGAGGATATCCATTATATCGTGGGCTATTACGGCTTGACCGGTGTCTGCCGTCTGCTGGATACCCGCCGCACGCACAGTAAACTGCCGGGACGGGAAATATCCAGGCCGAATGCTTATATCGGGACTATCGGCGGGGAGCAGTGGAGCAGCAGTCCCGGTGATTTCGGGCTGTTCGCGTCGGTGCTGTATTCGATGCACGGCAACTGCTACAGCCTGCTGCTCCAGCTGGAGGAAGCCGGCGCATGGTCCGGAGGAGGTGCCGGACGATGAAGCTGATCCTCCTCCCGTATGCCGGTGCCCATGTCAATGTGTTCGCCGGGCTGCAGAAGCAGCTTCAGGCGGGTTACCCGGAGCTGACGGTCCTGTCCCTGGAATATCCGGGACATGGCAGAAGATTCTCCGGCAGGCCTTTAAGCTCCATCCGGGAGATCACCGCTGATTTGCTCTCAACGCTGCGGCAGTCTCTGGAGCCCGGGGAGGAGCTGATGCTGCTGGGCTACAGCATGGGCTCCCTGATTGCATATGAGCTTGCCCATGCACTGGTGGACTCCGGCTACCCTGTAAGCAGGCTGCTGTTCATGGCAGCCACGCCGCCGCACCGGATTGAAGCGGTCGATGAGGAGGAGCCGGACGATGATGCGCTGCTTGAGCGCTGCCGGATTTACGGCCTGATCAAGGAAGGGCAGTTCGACTCCCGGCAGATGCGCCAGCTATTCCTGCCGGCTCTGCGGAGCGATATTACGGCAGTGAACCGCTATAACCTGGATAATAAGTACCGCTGCCGCAGGTTTGGGGCAGATGTCCGGATCGCCGTTTTTCAGGGGCTTGAGGACCGTTCGGTCACCGCAGTTCAGGACTGGGGCGACCTGTCCGGGCAGGAGGTTTCCTTGCATACCTATCCGGGCGGACATTTCTTTTACTACGAGTTCGAGCAGCAGGTCTACAGTCACATTATCAGCTTCATTACAGCCGGCCAGACGAGCCAATTCAAAGGGGGAAACGGGCAATGAACAATATATTAAGCAGTTTAGTGGGCAATATGCAGACTTTCAGGGATAAGACGGCTATTACGGAGAGCAGCCGTTCCATCACTTACGGCGGACTCAATACACTGTCCAATGTCTATTTGCGGCAGCTCCAGGAGCAGGGCATCCAGGCTCATGATGTGGTGGCGATTGAGCTGGAGCGCAGTATTGAGGCCATTGCGGCCATGGTCGCGGTGCTGAAGGCGGGAGCCGCCTATACCGTAATCAACAAGGACTATCCGGACAGCCGCAAGCAGACGATGCGCAGTACGATTCAGGTCAAGGCCACCATCAATGAAGTGCTGCAGCCTGATCCTCTGCTGGAAGACATGTGGGATTTTCCCGCCCGTTCTGCAGAGCAGCTCTGCTATATTGTGTTCACCTCGGGAACAACGTCAACACCCAAAGCAGTCGGCATTCCCGACCGGGGTGTCCTCCGCCTGCTGGGCGATGAACGGCTCGGACTCTCACCGGAGAAAACGATCTCCCACATCAGTCCGCTGGAATTTGATGCTTCCATTATTGAAATCTGGGGCGGGCTGCTGTCCGGGATGACCATTTCACTGTTATCCAAAACCGAAATTCTGAATATCTATCATGTGGAAAAGCGCATCAGCCAGGGAATCGACGTCATGTGGATCACCTGCTCCCTGTTTAACTTCTGGGTGGACAAGAAGCCGGAAATGTTCCGCAGCCTCTCCCGGGTCATTGTCGGCGGTGAGCAGCTGAGCCTGTCCCATGTCAATGAGGTGCTGAAGCATACCACTGTCGTCAACGGCTATGGACCTACGGAGAATACGGTGTTTACGACCCTGGATGTTATGGAGCAGGGCAGCGTGATGAAGGAGATTGCCATCGGTACGCCGGTTCATGGAACGCAGACATTCATTGTGAATGAAAGCGGGGAGAGTGCGGCCGAAGGGGAGCTGTATGCCGGGGGCCAAGGGGTAGCGATCGGTTATCTGGGCAATCCCGAGAAGACGAACGAGGCTTTTATCCGGTGGCAGGGCCGGGATGTCTATAAGACCGGAGATCTTGTCCGGCTGAACGAAGAGGGCAAAATCGTCTATCTGGGACGGAAGGATACCCAGGTGAAAATCAACGGCTACCGGATTGACCTGCAGGAGATCGAATATACCGTCCGTGCCCAGGGCATACGGAACTGCCATGCCTTTGTCCGCGAGAAAAAGATCTACCTGGCAATCACCACCCGCTCCGAGCAGCTTGGCCAGGTATTGAAGCAGCAGCTGCCGATGTACATGCTTCCATCCAGAATTGTATATGTGCAGGAGATTCCGCTGACCGCCAACGGGAAGACAGATACAAGGACGTTATATGAACAGCATTTTCTCAGCAAAAACAAAAAGCTTGCCCAGATTCTCCAGCAATACCTGCCCGGCGCGGCCCTGAATGAGCAGACGAACATCTTTGAGCAGGGAATCGATTCCGTAACAGTGTGGGAAATCGCCCGTGAGATTAACCAGAGATTCAATGCCGATATCAGCTTCTTTGATGTCTTTGAGCACCCGTCCATCGAGCAATTATCCAGTATGCTGGGAGAGGAATCTTATGCAGCGAACTATCTATGATTTTTTGTACCGTAAATACGGCTTCAGTGCCCCCGGGGAAAATAAGGCCTTCCGCAGCCTGTTCAGTGCAGGTATGAGGGCTTACTGGGGAGTGAAGCTGCTGGCGGTCGGCCTGTTTTTCTTCCTGTTCCTGCGTTTTACCGGCAAGGACCGGTTCATCCCGGAGGATACGTACTGGTTCATCGGAAGCATAGCGGCAGCGTTGATACTGGTGACGCTTTCCTATCTGAATGTGTTCGGGGCCTGGTATGCAATTGCCCTGAGCAGACACCGCAGATGGATAGATTCCCTGCTGATTCTTTCGGGACTTGTGCTCTGCATCCGGTTCCCCGTGTATGCCTTCGGCGAGGCGATGCCTGATGTCAGCAAGCTGCGGGAGACACTGATTCTGCCGGGAATTCTGATGCTGATGCTTGGCATTTACCGCAAAATCCATTACCGGAGCTCCGGAGTAGTGCCGCTCAGCGCGCTTGCCAGTCTGCTGATAACAGCGGGCATCCTGTTCAAATATCCGATCCATACCATTACAGAGAGCATCTACTTAAGCTTTATACTGTTGATCAATGCCGGATTTGTAGCGGATCTGCTGCTGTTTCATTATTGGCACCGCAAGTCAAAGGCCGGGGAACGATAAGGGGATGAGGCCATGATTAGTCCGCATCTGATCGATATGAAGGAGCAGCATGCCTTCGAGGCCAGTGAAATATTAAGCTCAACAGAGTATATAATGTACTGCAATATCTGCAGTGAGAGCCGGCGCAGGGAATTTCTGTACGGGCGTTATGCGATCAAAAAAAATCTGGCCAGCCAGTCCGCCTCCTTTAAAGGGAAGCTCAGCGGAATTACGGTTGAGTACGGAAGCCTGCGTTATCCGATTATCAAGGACCAGCCGGTCGAGGTGGGTCTCAGCCATTCCAAGCGCTATGTGCTTTCCGTTGTCTACTCCAAGGATAATATAGTAGGCATTGATATGGAGACCATCCGGCTGGAGGTGCCGATTGAAGAAATGCTGAGCACCGGGGAAAAGGAGCTGATAGCCGGATATGACTCGTCCGTCCGTTTCGCTTACATGTTCTTCAGCTGCAAGGAAGCGCTGGGGAAGGCGTTCAAGATGGGGCTGCTCGCGGATTACTCCATTTATGAAATTTCCGCAATCAGGCCGGAGATCATGTTCGGTACGGAGGTGTTCAAGGTCTGGTTCAAAAACTTCCCATTTCTGACCGGCTACTCCTTTATGAAAAACGATCAGGAGATTTGCAGCCTGGTCGTCCCGCAAAAGATTGAGGTGGGCGATGTCCTGAAGGTTCTGATCGACACTTGAAGCCTTTAATGATACCGCCTGCTCATCCGCCGCCGCTTCTTCCGGAACTTTCCCGGTTGAGCGGCGGTATTTTTTGTCTAAGCCGCTGTATTCGTTTTCACAGGTACGTGTAAAAAAGGCACATTTAGGACATCCCCCGGCATTTATGCACGCAGTTGCTACATTTGATCGGCATCCTGCGCCTGAATCATTCATCTCTCCAATAAAAGTTTAATATTAAGGACAAGAGAGGTGACCAAATAAGATGGAAGCTGAAGAAGCAGTAAAGATGGGATTTACCGAATCGCTGGCCTGCAAAATGGCCGAAAAGTTAAATAAGGGGCGTGAGGGAGAATACATTGATTATCTGAAAATGAAGCTTGGATTTGAGATGCTGCTGATTAACCTGAGTAAAATGGTTCTGGTCTACGGAGCGGCCATCCTGTTTCATCTGCTCTGGCAGACATTAATCATGCACGCTGCCTACTTCGTAATCCGCAAAACAGCGTTTGGCCTCCATGCAAGCAGCAGCTTGATATGCAGTATATCAAGTACTGCAACGTTCATAGGCATACCGTATTTATGCGAACAATACATAAGGTTCAACAACATACAGGTAGGAATCATTGGTTTACTAGCTACACTGCTGCTTTACCGGTATGCACCGGCGGATACAGATAAATTTCCGCTGCTTGGCAAAGAAAGAAGAGAAAAATTAAGAAGGGCTACAACAAGGTCTAGTCTGCTGATTGTATGTACCGCTCTGGTGATTCCAAATCCCACTGTCAAGGCTTTACTGCTCACGGGAATTCTGCTTCAAGTAATGATGATTCTGCCCATATCCTATAAACTATTGAAAAGGAGCTATAATAATTATGAAAACTATGACGCAAAGAATGTTTAACGAGGTAAAAGAAGGAATGTCCAAAACCGTTAGAAGTGCGGCAATCAAGAGCGGAGATATTGCAATGGAAACATGCTGCTCGCTGCTGTTCCATGAACCTAAAATTCCAATGGAGCTATTGAAGGCCTCAGCCAATAGATAACTACGCGCTCCAAGCGATACAGAGTAGCAGTGGAATCAATAGAACCCGAAAAGATCCCCGGTATAGGGGGATTTTTTCGGGTTATTCAGCTTTACTAGTTTATCTTGTTTGAATTACAATGAAATAGATAGGGTTAAAGTACCAATCTTGTATAAAATTACAGAATGAACTTTTGCCGAGGGGGATAGGGATTTTGAAGGAACTACTTGCAGTTGGCGCTCAAATGCTTACACTTTGTTTGAGTATTTACATTTTGAATCAGCGGAGATTCAGTCTAAAATTCAGTCTTGTAATGTTCATAGGCGCTCTTTGTATCGGATATCCTCTCTACATCTTGATCGGTGTCCCCAGTATTGCCATTATTCTGCTCTTGTGTATTGCATCGAGCTACTGGAAGTCCAGGGGAATTGTATTCAGTATCATTTTTCCGATTATAGCGATAATTATTTCAGTCATCAGCGACTACATAACAAGCGGTATATATATCAGGCTCTTTAATACCTCTCCTGAAGAGATCAACGACGGATTTTTGAACAATATGTACTACTACCCTACTTATTTCGTGATTGCCATCCTTCTCGTTTTTGCCGTCCGGTTTCTTTTCACCAGATTCCGGGCATATGATCTTTTGTTCCGCAGATACGGGATTTTGTTTGCCATCCTTTGTGTAATTACGGTAGTGATTTTTTATGCCAATATTTTGATCGGGAAGCAGCAGGGATTTACGAATGCCAATATTCAGGCGAACAGTCTGCTGTTTGCATTTTATTTCATTCTCTTAATCGGAGTTTTCATGGTGCTGACGCGCAGTGTTATGAAAGAGGCTGTAATGCAGGGCAAGCAGGAGCAGTATGAGCGTCTCCTGGAGTACACCGACAATCTGGAAATGATGTACACCGACATGCAGAAATTCCGCCATGATTATATCAACATACTGCTGTCGATGTCCGAATACATAAGATCGAAGGATATGGAAGGGCTGAGTACCTATTTTGACCACAAGATTCTTCCGATCAGCCAGGGGATGCAGAATAACAACTACAAGCTGGGGACGCTGCAAAATGTAAAGGTCCAGGAGCTGAAGGGCATTCTGTCCTCGAAGCTGATCCGGGCCCAGGAGCTGCATATCGACGCTGTTGTAGAGGCAGTAGAGCCGATTGAAGCCATCAACATGGATTCCGTCAAGCTCTGCCGGTGTCTGGGGATTATCCTCGATAATGCCATTGAGGAAGCGGTCAAATGCGAAGCCTCCAACCTGCGGGTTGCGCTGGTCAAACGGTCCGGAGGTCTGCTGATTGCCGTTGCGAACAGCTGCCAGCCGGACGGTCCTGAGCTGCACCAGATTTTTGAAAAGGGGTTCTCCACCAAAGGTATGGGACGCGGGCTCGGACTGAGCAATCTGAGGGAGATTGTCTCCCAGTGCGCCGGTGTTACGCTGGATACATACAGGAAAGACGGACAGTTTATTCAGGAACTTGAAGTGTATTAGATTGGAGGAATAGGGATGCTGGAGATATTTGTATGCGAAGATGACCCGGAACAAAGAAAGCGGCTTAACAGTTACATAGAGAACTATATTATGATGGAGAATCTGGATATGAAGCTGGTCATCTCCACAGGGCGTTCCCAGGATATCCTTGACTATCTGCAAAATAACCGGGTGACTGGGCTGTACTTTCTGGATGTTGATCTGCAGGAGGAGAAAAGCGGAATTGCACTGGGCGCAGAGATCCGCCAGTATGACAGCCTGGGAGCCATTGTCTTCGTGACCACTCACTCGGAGCTGACCTATTTAACATTCACCTACAAGGTGGAAGCAATGGATTATATAACGAAGGACAAATTTACAGATATCCGCCAGCGCGTTATTGAGTGCATTGATACCGCCAATACCCGTTATCTGCAGAACAAGTATAACAATATTAAGAAATTCCAGACCAAATCCGGCGATAAGATGATCAGCGTGGATTATAATGATATTTTATTCTTTGAGACCTCGCCGCAGCTGCACAAAATCATCCTGCATGCCAAAAACCGCCAGGTCGAGTTCTACGGCAAGCTGAAGGATATTCTGGAGATGGACTCGCGGTTCTACCGATGTCACAATTCCTTTGTCGTCAATAAGGATAATATTGCCGAGGTCGATACGAAGAACCGTGAAATCCGGATGACTAACGGGGAGATTTGTTATGCCTCCAGCCGTTTTCTCGGGGGATTGAAGGATATTATTCCGCACTGATCACAGAAACTATATTTATATTACTGAAAGAGCGGATCAGCACCGGGGCAGCCGGGCATCCGCTCTTTTGCCTTTTAATCTGCAGATACAGCAAATTTTATGCTCCCGCCAGAGGGATTTTTGTTATAATGGTTAGAAGGAATACATATGTTCGCTTTAGGGGCGGACAATGGGCCGTCATGAGGAATATCCTGCCTGTAGCAGAGGAGAGATCGGATTTGCGTATTTTGGGAATTGACCCGGGGCTGGCGATTGTCGGCTTCGGTTTTATTGATAAGACAGGAAATAAACTGACACCCGTTCAGTATGGCTCTATTCAGACAGAGGCGCATACGCCGGAGGAAGAGCGGCTTTTGCATGTCTATGAGGGCATGGTTCAGCTTATTGACCGTTATAAGCCGGACATGGTTGCTATAGAGAAGCTGTTTTTTTCCAGGAACGTAACGACAGCACTCCCGGTGGCGCAGGCCCGCGGTGTACTGATTCTGGCGGCTGTACAGAAGGGGCTCCCTGTTTCCGAATATACGCCAATGATGGTGAAGCAGGCGGTCGTCGGATACGGCAAGGCCGAGAAGAAGCAGGTGCAGGAAATGGTGAAGCTGCTGTTGAAGCTGTCTGCTGTCCCGAAGCCGGATGACGTGGCCGATGCCCTGGCGGTAGCGGTGTGCCATGCCCATTCCGTGAGTCTAAATTCCAAATTAAATGAGGTATTGCGAAAATGATAGATTTTTTGAGAGGACCTGTTGTCTATCTGGAGTCCGAATATATTGTGCTTGATATACAAGGGGTAGGCTACCGGGTATTCTGCCCGAATCCGTATGCCTTTGCCAAGACGGAAGGTCCGGTAATGGTTTATATCCACTATCAGACCCGTGAGGATGCCACGCTGCTGTTCGGGTTCCCGACCCGGGAGGAGCAGAAGCTGTTCCGCAAGCTGATCGAGGTGTCCGGCATCGGACCGCGGGTCGCGCTCGGCATTCTGACGGGGGGAACGCCGGATCAGCTGATCTCGGCTATCTACCAGGAGAATATTACCTTCCTGACCAAGCTGCCGGGCATCGGCAAGAAGACCGCCCAGCGGATGATCCTCGACCTGCGCGACAAGCTGGACGGACTGAGCTCCGTGCCGATCCAGACCGGATTGTTCGCGGTAGCGGCTGAAGCGGAGGCGAAAGCTGCCGCCCTGCCTTGGGAAGAAGCGCGGGATGCACTGAAGGCGCTGGGCTATACAGAAGCAGAGCTCGACCGTGTATGGCTGACGATGAAGAAGGAAGGCACGGATACGGGAACTGTCGATGTGCTGATGAAGAAAGCGCTGGGGCTGCTGTACACTGCCAAGTAAGCGGCTGCTTTGTAGCATGGAAACAGTGTTGAAGAACGGAGTGATAAATAATGGATGACCGGATTATTTCGGCCAATCTGATGATGGACGAGCAGGCAGTCGAATTCAGTCTGCGTCCGCGTTATTTAGGCGAGTACATCGGACAGAATCAGGTGAAGGAAAACCTGAAGATATATATTGAAGCCGCCAAGATGCGCAGTGAGGCGCTGGATCATGTACTGCTGTACGGGCCGCCGGGACTCGGCAAAACGACGCTGGCGAATATTATCGCCAACGAGCTCGGCGTAAATCTGCGGACAACCTCAGGCCCGGCGATTGAACGGCCCGGCGATCTGGCTGCCCTGCTGACCAATCTGCAGGAGGGCGATGTGCTGTTCATCGACGAGATTCACCGGCTGCACCGCACGGTGGAGGAGGTCATGTATCCGGCTATGGAGGACTTTGCCCTGGATATTATGATCGGCAAAGGGCCAAGCGCCCGTTCCGTCCGGCTGGATCTGCCGCCGTTTACGCTGATCGGGGCGACGACCCGCGCCGGTCTGCTGTCTGCGCCGCTGCGTGACCGCTTTGGTGTGGTTAGCCGTCTGGAATACTACACCATCGACGAGCTCAGCTTCATTGTCTCGCGCAGTGCCGAAATGCTCGGCATTGAGATCGTCGGAGATGCCGCAGAGGCGGTTGCCCTGCGTTCCAGAGGGACACCGCGTATCGCCAACCGCCTGCTGAAGCGGGTCCGTGACTTCGCGCAGGTGCGCGGGGACGGGATTATTACCCCGGAGATTGCCGCTGAATCACTGAAGATGCTGCAGGTTGACCCGCGCGGGCTGGACAGCATTGACCACAAAATGCTGAATGCGATGATCACCTCGTTCCGCGGCGGGCCTGTCGGGCTGGATACGATTGCTGCTACGATCGGTGAAGAGAGTCAGACGATTGAAGATGTATATGAGCCGTATCTGCTGCAGATCGGCTTTCTGCAGCGGACGCCAAGAGGCAGAATCGTAACTCCTGCTGCTTATCATCATTTGGGCCTGCCGCTTCCGCCGCAGCCGAATTAAGGATATGTCCTGAACAGTAATCTTTAGCCTACAACTAACTCCAAGGGGGATGACATGATGAAGTTTGCCAGGCAGCTAAGCCGGGTACTGCTTGCGGCAGCGCTGACCGCCGGAAGTTTGCTTGTTCCTGCAGGCGGCACTTATGCCGAATCCGCACCGATCAGGGTGGCCCTATATGCCGATATCGGCAGCAAATATAAATCGACTGTCCCGTTCGTTACACTGCAGTCTGCAGAAGCTTTCAATCTGATGGCCGGCGGAACAACGCTGCTGCCGGTTCCCGGCAATAACAAAATCCGCGCCAGTCTGGATCTCTATAAGGTTAAAGTAATGGAGACCTCCTCCTGGCAGACTGCGGCCGATGCCGCGAAGAAGCTGCAGGCCACTTCCGATAAACCGCAGCTGTTCGTGACAACACGCGCCGGCGCCAGTGTATACCAGTTGTACACTGCTCCTTATGCCAGTGAAGCTGCCGCGAAGGACGGGCTTGCCCGTGTCAATAAGGCCGGCCTGTCCATTCCGGACGGACAGGCTGCAGCCGTGAAGGGCAATAAGCATCTGCTGGCCGGTGATTTTGCTACCTCACAGGAAGCAGACACCGTGCTTGCGAGTATCACAGATGCTGGAATAGATGCCTGGAAGGTGCTGGCGGCAGGTGCTGATGGCAGCGCCCGGTTCCAGGTATGGGCCGGAGAAGCGTTGAACGACAGTGAGCTGGCTGCTCTGCAGGTACAGGCAGCGGCAGCTCTGCCGCAGCTTTCCTGGGGGACAACTGCTGTGAGCACACCGGGTTTAATCATTCGCACGGATGCCGGAATGGACTGGACGAGCCAGGGGCAAGCGTTTCATTATGTGGTCTCCGGCAGCGGAGCGAAGTTTACTGCGGCCGGCAACGCATCCGGAATCCAGATCGCCGAAAGATCCAAACGGACCTACCGTGGGGATCTGGAGCTGAGCGGACTTGCCGGATCACTGGCTGTTATTAATGTGGTTCCCATGGAGCAGTATCTGTATGCTGTAGTCGGCGGTGAAGTCTCCTCGGGCTGGCCGGCCGAAGCGCTGAAAGCCCAGGCGGTGGCCGCAAGAAGCTATGCGCGGGCCCAGGGCAACAAATTTGAAGTAGCGAATGTGGTCGATACGACACTTAGCCAGGTCTATAACGGAATCGGCGCCGAAGCGCCGGTAATCACCAAGGCTGTTGATGATACTGCCGGCGAGGTGCTGATGAGCGGCGGCAAGGTGGTCGAAGCGGTCTTTTCCTCCAATAGCGGCGGTAAGACAGCCGACCCTTCAGAGGTATGGAATAACGGAGGGAATACCTTTGTCAGCGTACTCAGCGCAGAGGATGCGGCTGCCGTGGGGACCTCGAAGAAATGGTACTATCTCCTGCTGCCTGGCGGTGTGGCCGGCTATGCCCGTGAAGATAATATCAAGCTTACCGGAAGCAAGAATGCAGCCGGACTCAGCATTGCGACGGCAACAACCAAGGATGTGAATGTGCGGCCGCTGCCGGTTATTGAGAGCAGTGCCAATCCCGTAGGCAAGCTGAATCCGGGCGACAATGCCGTTGTACTGGACCAGGTCTACGAAAATGGCAGCTACAGCTGGATCAAAGGACCGTATACTTCAGCTGAGCTGCTTAAGAGTCTGAGCGGCAAGACCAGCAATGCTCTGCCATCTTCGATTATCAGCCTGCAGGTAACCCAGCGCGGGCCTTCGGGCAGAGCAACGCAGGTGAAGGCAAACGGCGAAATCCTGCAGGTGAAATACCCGGATTTGTTCCGGTCTGCCTTGGGCGGATTGCCCAGCACCTTGTTTGATATTGTACCTTCCGGCAGTTATACTGTATTAGGCGCTGACGGCAAAACCGTTACAGTCAGCGGTTCGCAGACCGCGGACGTGTTATCCGCCACCGGCAAGGTGTCTGCCAATACCAGCGGGACGGTTGTCATGGGTGCATCTGCAGCTGCAAGAGTCGTAACCGGAACCAGCGGATTTTATTTCATCGGCTGGGGGAACGGCCATGGACTCGGCATGTCCCAATGGGGCGTCAAGGGGATGGCGGACAACGGGTATGATTATAGGCAAATATTGCAACACTATTTTAATAACGTTACTATAGTTAAGGAATGAAGACAGATTATGAATGTAGAAGACTATGACTTTCATCTGCCGGAGGAGCTGATTGCCCAGACTCCGCTGCCTGACCGCAGTGCTTCAAGACTGCTGATGGTGAACAGGGAGAACGGGCAGACTCAGCACAGGCATTTCACAGATATACTGGAGCAGTTTCAGCCGGGAGATACCCTTGTATTGAACGACACCCGGGTCATTCCGGCCAGACTGTTCGGAGTCAAGGAGGACACCGGCGCCAAAGCAGAGGTGCTGCTCCTGAAGAATCTGGGCGAAGACCGCTGGGAAGCGCTGGTGAAGCCGGGCAAGAAGCTGAAGAACGGTGCTGTAATTGTATTCAGCGATGAGCTGCGGGCTGTTATTGAAGAAGAGGCCGATATGGGCGGACGGACACTCCGCTTCATCTATAAGGGGATTTTTCAGGAAATTCTCGACAGGCTGGGTTCAATGCCGCTGCCTCCTTATATTAAGGAGACACTGGATGACCGTGAACGGTATCAGACGGTGTATGCCCGCCACGAGGGATCAGCAGCTGCACCTACGGCAGGGTTGCATTTTACGAAGGAACTGCTGGAGCAGATTGCCGCTAAAGGCGTAAATATAGCGTATATTACCCTTCATGTTGGACTGGGCACCTTCCGGCCGATGTCAGTAGATAAGGTTGAAGAGCATGTCATGCATGCCGAGTATTATATGCTGTCCCAGGAGACAGCGGACTTGCTCAATGAAGCAAGATCAAGGGGCGGACGGATTATTGCTGTCGGCACCACCTCCTGCCGGACACTTGAAACGGTCGGAAGACAGGCAGAAGGCGGACCGCTTACAGCCTGCAGCGGCTGGACGGATATTTTCATTTATCCCGGCTATCAGTTTACAGTGGTCAATGCGCTGATTACGAATTTCCACCTGCCGAAATCCACACTTGTTATGCTGGTCAGTGCTTTAGCAGGTCGTGAGCATATCCTCGCCGCTTATGAGGAGGCAATCAAAGAGCATTACCGTTTCTTCAGCTTCGGTGATGCAATGTTTATTTATTAAGCAAGAGAAAGGGTTAACTATATGGCAGCAATTACGTATGAACACATTAAGACCTGTAAGCAGTCCGGAGCCCGGCTCGGCAGAGTCCACACACCGCACGGAATCATTGAGACGCCTACCTTTATGCCGGTAGGAACACAGGCTACTGTCAAAACGATGGCCCCTGAAGAGCTCAAGCAGATGGATGCCCAGATTATTCTGAGCAACACCTATCACCTGTTTTTGCGTCCGGGCCACGATATTGTCCGCGAAGCGGGCGGACTGCATAAATTCATGAACTGGGACCGTCCGATTCTGACGGACAGCGGCGGTTTTCAGGTGTTCTCGCTCAGCGACATGCGCAAAATCACCGAGGAAGGCGTTCATTTCCGCTCTCACCTTAACGGAGACAAGAAATTCCTGTCGCCGGAAGTAGCAATGGAGGTGCAGAATGCGCTTGGTTCCGATATTATGATGGCGTTCGACGAGTGTCCGCCTTACCCGGCGGAATATGATTACGTCAAAAAATCGCTGGAGCGCACAACGCGCTGGGCGGAACGATGCCTCAAGGCTCACGCCCGCCCGGAGGATCAGGGCTTGTTCGCAATCGTGCAGGGGGGCATGTATGAAGACCTGCGCCGCCAGAGTGCCGCTGATTTGACTTCCATGGATTTCCCGGGGTATGCTATTGGGGGGCTCAGCGTCGGTGAGTCCAAGCAGATTATGTATGATGTGCTGGATTATACCGTTCCGCTCCTGCCGCAGAATAAACCGCGATATCTGATGGGCGTCGGTTCACCGGATGCGCTGCTTGAGGGGGCAATCCGCGGAGTGGACATGTTCGACTGCGTCCTGCCTACCCGTATCGCCCGCAACGGAACGACGATGACCAGCCAGGGAAGACTTGTTGTGCGCAATGCGCAGTATGCCCGTGATTTCGGGCCGCTTGATCCGGAGTGCAACTGCTATACCTGCCGGAATTATTCCCGTGCTTACTTACGTCATCTGATCAAAGCCGATGAAACCTTTGGCCTGCGTTTAACGACCTATCATAACCTGCAGTTCCTGCTGGATTTGATGCGCAAGGTGCGTGAAGCCATCAGAGAAGACCGGCTGCTTGATTTCCGCGATGAGTTTTTTGCACAATACGGATTGTATGATAATCTTAAAGGCTTCTAGTACAACTGTGTATTTACCATATGGTCTTATTGCAGCATGGACAGTTATGTTTACCATTGCAATTAAAGCGTACTAGAGAACTAGATTGTGCTTCCATGCATATTGAAAGGGGGGAGAAATATGTTTCAATTAGCATCTACAACTGGAAGCGGCAGTATTCTGGGTCTGGTAGGCCCGTTTGTGCTTATGTTCGTGGTATTCTACTTCCTGCTGATCCGTCCGCAGCAGAAGAAGACCAAGACACGTAACGCTATGCTCAAAGCGCTGAAGAAAGGCGACAAGATCGTTACGATCGGCGGCCTGCACGGAACGATTGTTGAGCTGTCCGACGATATCGTTGTTCTGCGGGTAAATGATGTAACCAAGCTGACTTTTGACCGCGGGTCAATCAGCCATGCAGTTACAATTGCGGAAGATAAAGAATAATTCCGTTTATTACGTACATAAAAGCGGCGTTCTCTCTTATGGAGGAACGCCGCTTTTTTATTGTGCAGATGAAGGATTATGAATGGGTAACCCGGCTTGGAACGGTAAGGGTTTCCTGGCCGCTGCGAAGGGTAAGCTTAGCCAGCTGGACAGCTACAGAAGTGGAGACCACGGCCAGTATAGTGCCTCCAATCATGTCGGTAAGCCAGTGAATGCCGAGATAGAAAATTCCAAATACAATCAGAGCGGCTGAAACGGTCGTAATCGCCATCCAGCGCCGGTTGCCGGAGCGGTAAGCCAGAATCGCGGTAGAAACAGAAATGGCCGTATGCAGGCTCGGGAAGCAGTTGTTCAGGCCGGAAAGCGGCCGGTATTCCTGTTCAAATCTCGGAAACACATCCAGCATCGTAAACCGGACGCCAGCCGGGGCATAGGCCCAGACCTCATTGACCGGAAAGTAGAGATAGAACGGAATCGCCACGGCATAGACCAGCATGATCGTATAGCAGGTTGCATAGAGCATGACACGGTTCTTATCCAGCAAATACACACCCAGCGAAGCGCCAAGTACAGACTGGAGCATAAAAATGTAGAAGAACACAATAACCGGTGTCAGCCAAGGTGCATAAAAGAGCTGCTGGACATGCTGGACGAAGTGCCCCTCAAGCCCGAAGATAAATGAGGTGAAGTCAGAGCCGAGATGCATTTTTTTCTCAATCTGCAGTTCATATTTATTAAAGGTTAAAACGCTGATCATACCGGCAACAATTAATAGAAACTTATAGGAGCGGAGCAGCTCCTTCCCGAGCTCTAAGAATGCTGATAAGGGATTGCGCCTGGATCCGAACCAGATTAACAGGACTACGATTACGATCGTAAACAGCACTACATGATTCATGGTTTGGTAAAGCAAAATAGTCAAAGCCTCCTCGAGCAAAAACAAATCAGATGAACCCAGTGTAACATATTTTCAATAAAAGATTTCAGGTTCTCCAAAATTATATTTTTTAGGGTTTTTGTAAATTTACGCCAAATATACCGCCGAGTGCGCCAATTGCCGCTGCTGCCAGCACCCATAAGCCGTCTATACCGGCAGGCGAGCTGTCCAGTGCAAGAAATCCGACCAGCAATACAATCACGCCGTAAAATCCCCCTGTCAGCGCGCCTTGGTACCAGCCCTTACTTGACGCTCTCCGTCCTGCGGTCAACCCTCCGAAGGCGGCGGCAATCCCGTGGACTATGTAGGTGTACATCGCGAGATCCTGTTCCTTCATTCCGCTGCCCCACAGCAAAAGCGAGAGGACGATGGCCCCCAGCAGCATCCACATAAAGGAGCGGCATAACCCCGAAAGCACAGGACTGGATATTCTCCACGAGAACAGACGCCGGATTAAATACATGATAGAACCTCCTAAAATTTTTTTAGCATACTTTCATTGATTTTGCTCCGTATAAAAATACATAGACACTGTAAAGGATGCTGTTCAGTTATTACATATTGTATGGGAGGGCTTGCCCCAATAGTACAAGTTTGGCAAAGGCAGTTCATTTACCAGTAATTTATAAGGCAGCTTCCGAATGTTCCCTTGGCAGTGAGGCCAGAATAGGGTTACATTCATCCACCCCGGCACACCGGCTGAGGGTGAGATACGGAAAGGGGAGCGGAGAGAATATGTTCCAGCATATTACTAGTCATGTCTTTCTGACCGTGCTGATGTATTTCTTCATTTTCCTGTGTATGCGGGTTATGGGGAAACGGGAGATCGGCAAGCTGTCAGTATTTGACCTGACGATTTCCATTATGATCGCGGAGATTGCCGTCTTTGTCATTGATGACATCAAGCGTCCCATCTATGACGGTATAGTTCCGATGGTAACTCTGGTTTTAATCCAGATTATTGTCGCACAGCTCAGTCTCAAAAGCAGAAAGCTGCGGCTGCTGATTGACGGCAGGCCAAGCGTGCTGATCTCAAACGGGAAGCTGAACCGGAGTGAAATGCGCAGACAGCGCTACAATATGGATGATCTGCTGCTTCAGCTGCGCGGGCAGAATATTGTCAGCCCGGCCGATGTGGAATTTGCCATTTTGGAGACGAGCGGCCAGCTGACGGTCATTGAGAAAAATAAAAATGTCTCGTCATCCAACCAGTCCGGCAACAGCAGCGATACCGCCGAGAATCAGGAACAGAGCCCGGGCGTTGGCTCAGGCAATACAGGCGAATCCGGGAAGTCAGGAAACTCGACAGGAGTAAATCTCTCCAAGAGCAAAATCAGGTATGAGGGCCTGCCGGTTCCGCTGATAATGGACGGAAAGGTACAGGATGATAATCTGGAGATGATCGGTAAAAACCGGTTCTGGCTGCGGACACAGATCCGCCAGAAGGGTGTGTCCGATTTCAGGGATGTCTTTTTATGCTCAATCGACCATACCGGCAAAATCTATGTAGACCGGCAGCGCAACCGCTAATGTCTAGCGCCGCCGTTTAAAAAAGGGTACCCGATCCAGATCCCGGACAGAGATTAGGCCGGACAGCAGGCAGATGCCCAGATACAGAGCCATACCGCTTGCGGAGGCGAACAGGAACTGCAGCCACATGGTGCCGGAGAGCGGCACGGAAGTATACACATAGGAGGTCCCGGCAGCCATGATTATCATGGCTGTAGCTGTTTTTAGCGGATCGGTGATCCGGATTGAGAATTGAATCAGCTTTACGACACTGGCCCCATGCAGCAGCGTCACCAGGATACTATTAACGATAATGGCGATAATGGCACCGTATATTCCGTACTCCGGCCGGGAGGCCAGCATGAGAATCAGCAGGATTTTAACCACTGCTCCGGCCAGTGTGTTAATGAGCGCCCGGCCGGGCCGGTCCATAGCCTGAAGGGCGGCCTGCAGCGGTGCCTGTACATACAGAAAAAGGGCGAAGGGGGCCATCAGCTTCAGCATGGGAGCGGTGTCCGCGTTGCCGTACATCAGTGTACACAGCGGTACGGCGAGCACATACATAATGGCCGCAAAGGGAGCGCCTGTAACCATAGCAAGCCTGAGAGTCTGGTGCATCCGTTTATGGATTGCCGGCAAATCGCGGCGGGCTGCCGCTTCCGACAGAGAGGGTACGAGTGAAACCGCCAGGGAAGAGCTAAGGACTCCCGGCAGCAGCAGCAGCGGAATCACCATCCCCTGGAGGGAGCCGTATTGGGCAGTGGCCGCAGCAGCCGCAATTCCGGCAAGCGCCAGACTGCGGGCAGTAATAATCGACTCCAGCAGATAAGAAAAGGAGCCGACGAGCCGGCCAGCCGTGACAGGAACGGCAATGCCGAGCATGCGGCGGAGCAGCGAACCGCCCGGCTTTTCCACTGTCTGGTTATGTTTATTTAATTGAGGCTCAGGCGCTGGACCGGGTGCCGAGCTGTCCTGTTCATCTTTTTTTACGATGAAATAGTATTGGGCCAGCAGCGCCAGCATCCCCACAATCTCCCCTACCGTTACTCCCAGCATTGCACCGGCTGCCGCATAAGCCATTCCCTTGGGCAGAAGCAGATACGAGAACCACAGCATGAAAAAGATCCGGACTACTGATTCAAGCACCGAGGAAAGCGCCGAAGGAATCATGTTCTGCCTGCCCTGGAAATATCCGCGGAATACGGCGGATACCGCCACGATCGAAATCATCGGTGTCATGCTGACAAAGGTATAATAAACCCGGCTGTCCGTCAAAATAAAGCGGGTAACCCATGAAGCGCTAAGCAGCGCTATCAGCGTAAACAGCAGGCCGAGCGCCAAGCTGAGAGTAAGTCCTGTCCGCAGAATGCGGCGTGACTGCCCGGGCTGATTGTCCCCTTCCGCCTCGGCAACCATTTTGGCAATAGCAAGCGGTAATCCCCCGGTAATAACCGTAATCAGCACGATAAAAAAAGGGTATCCGAGCTGGTATAAGCCGACGCCCTCAGCACCGATAATCCGCGGCAGTGCGATTCTGGGTATAAACCCCAGCATCCGGTTAATAATGCCTGCAGCCAGCAGAATCATCGTTCCCTGTATAAAGGTCTGTTTCCTTTGTTTCTTCAAGGGACACTCCTTCTTCCTGAAATGAAATAAATGAGACGCAGGTGAGCCGGTCCGCTGATGCTGCGGGGCTTGTATATTGATATGCTTGACCCAGGCCCATCCATGACAAGCTTTGGCTACGACATCTTTTTTGCGGGAAGAAGGATAGTCGGCCGGTAAGGTCGAATATATATCCGGTAGCCTGCTTCAGCGCAGACCTTGGGAGGTGTAACACAATGGAATCGGAACCGTGGAAGTACGAGGAGCTTAGTGATGTAATCGAAGCTATGTGCACTAGTAAAGCGGAGGAATTCCGGCTCCTGGGCTATGAATATGTAACTGGCAAGGATATCTGGGGGTGCGTTAGCAGCAAATATGCCAAGGAGGGCCAACCTCCGCTGTATAAGCTGGTAAATGATATTTATTCGCTTAAAGCTACAACGTATATGAATTACCTGATGCTCGCGGCCTACAGGGGAATTACCTGACTTGCAGGAATGAATTTCTTTTGCAAACCGCCTGGGGAAGCAGTAAAGTAAGAGAGGATAAACAGGTACTACCTATCCAAACGGAAGGCTTGCTGACCAGAGCACAGCCCGCCGTTTCTTTGTGTGATCCAAGCCCCGTCATTTTGCGCTCAATTGACGGTGATTTCGCACGTAGCTATAATAGGAATATTGAAGTAATGAAAGGGGAACTAGCAAGAGCATGAAGAGACTGTTGAGCTTTATCATTACCGTGCTCGTTTTAACCGGCGTCATGGCGTTTACTACCCCCGGTCTGCTGGACAAGGTCCGTCTGGGTCTTGACCTGAAAGGCGGCTTTGAGATTCTGTATCAGGCTTCGCCGATGGATACCGGCGGTGAACTGACCAGAGCTTCGCTGCAGCAAACCGCAAAGAGCCTGGAGAAACGCGCTAACGCACTCGGCACAAGCGAGCCGGAAGTGACAACGGAGGGAACAGACCGCATTCGTCTTAAGATTGCCGGCGTTACCGACGAGGCTGAAGTCCGCGAGAAGATGAAAGAACCTGCCGTATTGACATTCCGCAGTGCCGCCGAAGGTGATGCAGAGGGTGTATACAGCAAGATTGAGCTCGTGGGCAGTGATTTTGTTGAGAATGCTGCCGAGGTTCAGCGTAATAATCTGAACCAGCCTGAGATCAGCATCAGTATTAAGGACAAGGATAAATTCGCGGAGATCACTGAGAGGCTGCTAGGTCAACCATTGGCTATCTATCTCGATGATCGGCTGCTGGGCAACCCGCCGGTCGTTAGAGCGGTGTTGACTGACGGCAAAGCATCAATCTCCGGTAATTATACTTTAGATGAAGCACGTGAACTGGCCGATACCATTAACCTCGGCGCACTGCCGCTGAAGCTGACTGAGAAGTACTCGCAAAGCGTCGGCGCAACCCTTGGTAAACAATCTCTTGATCAGACGATCAGAGCAGGTCTTGTGGGTTCCCTGATTATTTTGATTTTCATGATTGCTATGTACCGGCTTCCCGGTGTTCTGGCCAGCTTCGCGCTGATTCTGCACACCTGGCTGCTGATTCTGGTATTTGTCGTTGCTGACTTTACCCTGACCCTTCCGGGTATCGCAGCTTTTATCCTGGGTATAGGGATGGCCGTCGATGCCAATATCATAACTAATGAACGGATACGAGAAGAAATGCGCAGTGGCAAGAGCATTATGTCCTCTGTAAAAGCGGGTAACAAAACCTCCTTCCGGACTGTTATGGACGCCAACGTGACGACCATTATCGTAGCGGCCGTTATGTTTGCATTCGGTACCGGTGCGGTTAAAGGCTTTGCCTTGATACTGATTGTAGAAATTGTACTCAGTATCGTGACCAACCTCTATTTTGCCCACTGGCTGCTTTCGGTGCTGGTCAAAGCCGGCGCCCTGAAGAAACCTAAGCAATTTGGGGTAAAGGAGAGTGACATCCGTGCGCTTTAATAAAGAGATGGATTTCGTGCATTGGAGTAAATACTTCTTTATTTTCTCTATTGTACTTACTGTACTGGGGGTAGTTTTTCTCGGGTTTCTGGGACTGAACTACAGCGTAGATTTCAGAGCGGGTTCTAACGTGGATGTATCGTTGTCCAAGAATCTTACACAGGCTGAGCTTAAGCCGGCCTTGGACAGCCTGGGAATTGCCCATGAGCCAAGCATTACCATCGGTGACCAGCGTGTAAATATCCGTTATGACGAAGAACTTGATAATGCCCAGAGTGAAGCGCTGAAGACTGCAATCAGCAAGCTCGATGATCAGGCTTCCTATGAGATCAATACGGTCGATCCGGAGATGGCGAAGGAGCTTGCGCGTAATGCGATCTACTCCGTTCTATTGTCCAGTTTAGGGATTATTATTTATGTAAGTATCCGGTTTGAATGGCGCTTTGCCCTGGCGGCAATTGTCGCACTGCTCCATGACGCCTTTATGGTGGTAGCAGTATTCTCTATCTTCCGTCTCGAAGTGGACATAACCTTCATTGTCGCGGTGCTTACGATAATCGGTTATTCCATTAATGATACAATCGTTATCTTTGACCGGATCCGTGAGAACCTGCGCTTTGGGAAACAGAAAACCTATGAGGACCTTAAGGCTCTGGTCAACAAGAGTATATCCCAGACGCTTATGCGTTCCCTTTACACAGCATTTACGGTATTTATTGCCGCGTTCTTCCTGCTTGTAATGGGCGGCGAATCCATTAAAATGTTCTCGCTGGCTATGGTTATCGGGCTGCTCTTCGGAGCCTATTCCTCCATCTTTATCGCAAGCCCACTCTGGCTGCTGCTCAAAAAGCGCCAGAAGCCTGCCGTGAAGAACAATCCGGCCTAAGTCACAGCTCTATTGCCTGAAAAGCCGCGTCAACGACGACGCGGCTTTTCGGAATCTTTGGAACTGGCTGACAGGCGTATGCTGCAACATGAGATTACTTGCTACCAGGTAAGGAGGGCTCGTTATGAATGACAAACAATCACCGCAAAGTGAGACGGTTGCCTGGAACGGGATCGTCAGTGATGCTGTACTGGCTCTGGCTAAAGGCAGTATCGGTTATTTCACGGGCAGCAAGGCATTGCTGGGCGATGCCTTATATTCCGGAGCGGACGCGGCAGCAAGGCTGGCAGAAGCTCTCCCATGGCGTTCAGAACAGGCGAAGAAGCCTAAATCCGCCGGCCGGGCAGGGAACGGTAAAAGCAGTAAGGAACCTATTATTACCATGCTTTTCTCTGCGCTGATTCTGATGGCCGGACTGCAGATCGCTTTTTCAGCCATCCGGGATTTAACCAGAGGACATTTATCGACAGTTCCGCCTGCTGCACTTGTTACGGTTCTTATTTCAATTATAGTGAAAGAGGGCATTTTTCAGTATCAATACCGTTACTTCAAAAAAATTGGCGACGGCAGCCATGCCGCATATGCGGACAGTCACCGGTTCAGCCTGTATAGCTCGATAGCTGCTTTAATCGGAATAACGTTGTCTATGGTCGGGGGATATATCGGCTGGAGTCCGCTGTTCTACATGGACCCGGTAGCAGCCCTGCTGACAAGCTGCCTGATTCTGCGTAAAGGCTATACGATGATTACCGCTTCGGTCTACGGCAAAACAAGCCAGGAGCTGCCTTCGGCGGAAGCCGCCAATTTCATTGAAACCGTCGGGCGGGTACACGGAGTCATCCGCGTCGAGCATCTTCAGGCGGTAGAACAAGGCCGGTATGTGAATCTCCAGGTCAAAATCAGCGTAAATCCGCGGATCACAGTGATGGAAGCCCAGGATATCTCGGAATGTGCCAGAAAGCTGTTACAGCACCGTTTTGTCCATGTCGGTGAGGTTCATATGGATGTTGTGCCGTACGATCCGGGTTATCCCTACAAAACCAATCACCAGCTTGCGGACAATGATATTCCGACGCTGCTACAGTAGGCCGCATGGCGAGAGAAAGGTGAGCTCAATTGCTTCATTCAAAAACAAGATGGCAATCTCCGGCAGCCGATCCCGATAAAGTGCGGGAAATGGCCCGGAGCCTTTCTGTTTCTCCGCTCCTGTCCTCCTTGCTTGTGGCCAGAGGGTTTACTGACCCGGACGAAGCATTGTTGTTCATGGACGGTGGGGCGGATGACAGCCATGATCCATTCCTGCTCAAAGGAATGGCCGAGGCTGTGCCGCGGATCAGAAAGGCACTGCAAGAAGAAGAACATATTCTGGTATACGGCGATTATGATGCTGACGGCGTATCCAGCACATCGCTGATGATCTATCTGCTGCGCTATCTGGGCGCTTCCTTTGACATCTATATCCCGCACCGCTCCAATGAAGGCTACGGGCTGCATAATCATGCGCTGGACTGGGCGGTCCAGCAGGGTGTTTCACTTGTCATTACAGTAGATACCGGTATCAGCGCCGTGCATCAGATTGCGTACGCGGCTGAGCTGGGAATTGATTTTATTGTGACGGATCATCACGAACCGCCGGAGCTTTTGCCGGAAGCGTTTGCTTTGATTAACCCCAAGCTGCCGGGCTGTCCTTATCCGTTTAAAGGGCTGGCTGGAGTAGGAGTGGCTTACAAGCTTGCTGAAGCGCTGCTTGACGGAAAGGTGCCTGAGGAGTGGAGTGAAATTGCGGCGATCGGCACGGTGGCGGATCTGATGCCGCTGCTGGGCGAGAACCGCAGCCTGGTCCGCAAAGGGCTTGCCAGCATGCGGAAATCCCCGTTTCCCGGAGTACGTGCGCTGCTCGAGGTCAGCGGTATAACGATGAATACAGTTAGTGCAGTCAATATAGCATTCGGTGTAGCTCCGCGGATCAACGCCAGCGGCCGTCTCGATCATGCAGGCAGGGCGGTTGCCCTGCTGACTACTGCAGATAGCGATGAAGCCGGACAGCTGGCCAGCGAGCTTGATCTGCTTAACAAGGAACGGCAGATGGTCGTTGAACGCATTGTGGGTGAAGCTACTGATATGCTTATCCGGCAGATCGGAGACGGACAGCCGCCGGATATTATCGTGCTGGCCGATCAGGGCTGGAATGTCGGGGTTGTCGGGATCGTCGCCTCCAAGCTGCTTGAACGGTTTTACCGTCCGGTCATTATCCTTGATATTCACCCAGAGACCGGCATGTGTAAGGGCTCAGCCCGCTCAATTCCGGGTCTGGATATTTACGAGGCGCTTACCTCCTGCGCCGGATTAATGGACCATTACGGCGGCCATCCGGCTGCTGCCGGAATGAGCCTGCACCGCGACAATCTGGATGCTTTTGCCGCTAGCCTGAATGAATATGCCGCAGCGGTGCTTACACCGGAGCATCTGATCCCGGTAACCGCTGCAGACGGGGAAATCCCGATTGCCGATTTGACGCTGCAGGCTGCGCTTGAACTGGACCGGCTGGCGCCCTTCGGCATGTCCAATCCGCTGCCCAAATTCATTGTGCGCGGAGCGGCTGTGAAGGAGACCCGCAAGATGGGCCAGGAAGGCAAGCACCTGAAGCTTGTCCTGCAGCAGGGCCGGCATACCATCGAGGCTGTAGCCTTCGGCAAAGGCGAATTGGCTGATCTGCTGCCCGGCGGAACTGTGATTGACGTCCTGGCCGAGCTGTCGGTCAATGAGTGGAACGGCTCCCGTAAGCCGCAGCTGATGCTGCAGGATCTTGCCGTGCCGGAGGCGCAGCTGTTTGATCTGCGGGGAACAGCTGATGCCGTACGGCAGGCTGCCCGCCTCAAAGAGGTGCTGCAGCCGTACAGCGGCAGCACGCCTTTTACAGCCGCGGCAGTTTTTCAGAACAGCCGCCTCTCGCCGCTCAGCGAACTGAAGGGCATGTCGCTGTGGGTCTATGATGAAGCAGGCGGGATTAACGCCCTTCATCATGGACAAGCTGAGCGAGACGGGAAAGTGTCGCTGCTGTGTCTGCTAGACATGCCGGAAACACCGGAGCAGCTGGATGCCCTGCTTGCCGCTTTCCCTCAGGCCGAGAATATTGCCCTGCTTCACGCCCGGCGTGACGGGCGTGACCGTCTGCAGGTCCCGACACGCGATCATTTTAAGGTATTATATAAATTGCTGGCTTCTATTGCCGCTACAGCAGTACCCGAGCATGAGGTGCTGCTGCGGCTTAGCCGCCAGTCTTCGCTGAGTGTAAGGATGCTGGGACGGATGCTGGATGTGTTCGAGGAGCTTGATTTTATCGAACGTACCGGGGGAATGATCTCCTTCGTGTCCCAGCCGGCAGCCACAAACCTGTCCGCTTCGCGCCATTTTGTCCGTTTAGGACAGACTGCCGAGATGGAGCAGTATTTCATGGAAAGCAGCCCCCGCGAGCTGGAGAACTGGATGCAGGCCCGCCGCCAGGGTGTGTCGTAGCTTCCGAAGTAAGTTTTGCACGAGGCAATTTAAGTGGGCCGATGCTCACAAAACTAAGCAGATGCTTCCGAAGCGAGTTTGTTCGAAGCGAATCGGTGAGGTAATCCTCACAAACTAAGCAGATGCTTCCGAAGTAAGTTTTGCACGAAGCAATTAATGTGGGCCGATGCTCACAAAACTTTCAGGAGATGATACTATTGGATTTCAAAAACAATATTCGCGTAATTGAAGATTTTCCGCAGCAGGGAATCAGCTTTAAAGATATTACTACTTTGCTTAAGGACGGGGAAGCTTACCGCGCAGCGATTGACGAGCTTAAAGCGCTGGTATCCCATCTGAACATTGATGTCATTGCCGGACCGGAAGCGCGCGGCTTTGTAGTTGGCGCTCCACTGGCTTACGCGCTGGGAGTCGGCTTTGTTCCTATCCGTAAAAGCGGCAAGCTCCCTTACGAAACGATCGAAGTTGGCTATGACCTGGAATACGGTAAAGACACACTTGCTGTTCACACCGATGCCATCAAGCCGGGGCAAAATGTGCTGATTGCTGATGACCTGCTGGCAACTGGCGGAACTATCGCTACCTCTGTCAGCCTGGTGGAACAGCTCGGTGGCAAGGTTGTCGGAGCAGCATTCCTGATTGAGCTGGTACAGCTGGCCGGCCGCAACAAGCTTTCGGACATCGAAGTTGTATCCCTGCTGACTTACGAAGACTAAACGAATTGAGAAATACTCCCGTTGAGCTTTTCCCGGGAAATAAAAAGTGGACCGTTGTCTAATTTCGACTGCCGTCCACTTTTTTGCTATTTTATGGATGTCTTCACTGGTTCATCTATAACAGGCTCTGTACCAGGTAATGCGCACAGGAGGGAATATAAATAAAATAAATTAGCTGAAAAATGGATGTTCGCTGATGAGCAGTTGTGTAATCGGGTTGAACTTAGGAGAAACCAATTAGTGCGTCTGTATAGAGTCCGAATGGGTGAATAAAGTTGGAATAAAGGGAAAAATCCCATTAAATGTGCCAATAGAGAGACCGAATGATCTAAATAAAGGGATAATTCCCATTAAATGTGCCTGCAGTGAGGTGGAAAGACTGAAATAAAGGGATAATTCCCATTAAATGTGCCACAGCGAGGCGGAATAACTCAAATGAAAGGTTAATCCCTGTTAAATAATCTCATTCCTTCCCTGTAAAGCAACAAGAGCCGCCCCGGCAGCTGTGTAATCAGCATTAGGGACAGCTCTTGTTTATTCTTATGGTTAGCATTTATGCCAAGGCAAGGACTTAATGTGCAGATTTCTCCGAATCCTGTTCATTGGACAAGCCCAGGACTTCAATCAGCTTGAAGAACAGGGACAGCACGATACCAACAATAGTAGCCAGTGCCATACCTTTGAGCTGTACGCCTGCGATGTTAAGCGAGATACCGCTGATGCCGACAACAAGCACCAGAGTGGCCAGGATCATGTTGCTTGCTTTGGAGAAATCCACCTTTTGTTCTACAAAAATACGCAGACCCGATGCGGCAATAACGCCGAACAGCAGCAGTGATACACCGCCCATTACCGGCTGCGGGATATTCGCAATAATAGAAGAGAAGGTACCGGAGAACGAGAGCAGAATAGCGATTATAGCCGCTCCGCCGATTACAAATACCGAATATACCTTGGTCAAGGCCATAACGCCGATGTTTTCACCGTAAGTGGTGTTAGGTGTGGAACCTACAAAACCGGAAAGAACGGTGGATATCCCGTTACCGAAGAGGGAACGGTCAAGTCCGGGATCCTTGGTCAGATCTTTGCCGACAATGTTGCTGGTAACCAGCAGATGGCCGATATGCTCAACAATAACAACCAGCGATACAGGAATAATGGTCAAAATAACCTGCAAATCAAAGGACGGAGTAGTGATTGTCGGATGGGATAGGAAATTAGCGTCGGCAATAGCTCCGGTATTTACTTGTCCCATAATGTAGGCCAGCACATAACCGGTAACGATACCGATGAGGATATGAATGATTTTGGGGAAGCCGCGGAACATAACGGAACCAATAACGGTGACTCCCAGCGTGACTAATGACAGCGTGATGGCTTTACCGTCCGGAGTCCAGTCCGTAACGCCTTCAGGAGCAATCAGCCCGGACATGCGTGCGGCAACAGGTACAAGCTCAAGCCCTATCGTTGCAACGATAGCACCCATGGCAGCGGGAGGGAATACTACATCAATCCAGCCGGTTCCGGCATAACGGACGATTAATGCGACAAGAATAAAGATAACACCGGTAACAATAAACGCTCCCAGTGCAAGCGAATATCCATGCTGATGATCTCCCTCATGTTTACCAAGCACACTCAGCACCGGTGAAATAAAAGCGAAGCTTGACCCAAGGTAGGCCGGGATTTTGCCGCGGCAGATCAGAATATAGAGCAATGTGCCGATACCGTTCATCAGCAGGATCATGCCGGGATCTACCCCGAACAGGTTAGGGACGAGCACGGTGCTGCCGAACATGGCGAACAGATGCTGCAGACTCAGCAGAAAGCCTGGGCCCCACGGGAGTTTCTCGTTAACTTGAATTTCGCGTTGCAATGGAGTTCACTTCTCTTTCTCTATGTAGTATTGTCTTAACCTGGCGAAAACCGCCTTTACTAGATTAAATAGTACGACGCCGTTTGACAACAACATTTTTGGAAAAAGTAAGACTTTATTTGTTTTTGTCATAAATTATTCTTCTATTCCCTGCAGGAACAGCTGAATGCCAGACAATGGGAAGTGTTGACGTAATGCATCCTAAGCGTCATAATTATAAACAACTTTAAACTGCGTGTAGTGCAGCTCAAAGGAGCTGAAGGCCTGCAAATTGGGTTTCACTTGCGGGTTTATTTTATTATGCAGGATTCGGAATTTATCTAAACGCATGGATATAACAACATTTTCGAGAAACTCCTGTCATGGAGTTTTCTTATAGAAAGGAAACGGATACGACGAGAATGGGCATAGAGCAATTAGTTGAAAAGGCCGGCGCCTATATAAAAGAAAAAGATCTTCTCCGCATCCGTGAAGCGTATGAGTTTGCCGACCAGGCTCATCACGGCCAGGTACGCAAATCGGGGGAGCCCTATATCCTGCATCCGCTGGCGGTTGCAGATATTGTCGTCAATATGCAGATGGACGTTATTTCCATTATTGCAGCACTTCTGCATGATGTCGTTGAAGATACAACGGTGTCGCTGGAGCAGATCCGCGAGAAGTTCGGCGATACCTGTGCCATGCTCGTGGATGGTCTGACCAAGCTGGAACGCATCCGCTTCCGCTCCAAGGAAGAGCAGCAGAACGAGAACTACCGCAAAATGTTTATCGCCATGGCTCAGGATATCCGGGTCATTGTGATCAAGCTGGCGGACCGGCTGCACAATATGCGGACGCTCAAGTATCAGTCTGAGGAGAGCCAGCGGCGGATTTCTTATGAGACGCTGGAGATTTTTTGTCCGATAGCCGACCGTTTGGGTATTTCGGCGATTAAATGGGAGATGGAGGATATTGCCCTCCGTTACCTGAACCCTCAGCAATACTACCGTATTGCGAACCTGATGCATAAGAAGCGGGCAGAGCGTGAGCAGTTCATCGACAGCGTTATCGGCCGCATCCGCGCCAAGCTTGATGAAATGGGGATCGAAGGAGATTTGTCCGGACGACCCAAGCATATATACAGCGTCTATAACAAAATGAGCACTAAAAACAAGCAGTTCAATGAGATTTACGATCTGCTGGCCATCCGGATTATTGTTGATAATATTAAGGACTGTTACGCTACTTTAGGGATTATTCATACTCTTTGGAAGCCGATGCCCGGCCGGTTCAAGGATTATATCGCCATGCCCAAAGCGAACATGTACCAGTCCCTGCATACAACCGTGGTAGGTCCCGGCGGAGAGCCGACTGAAGTGCAGATCCGTACCTGGGAAATGCACCGGACGGCGGAATTCGGGATTGCCGCACACTGGGCATATAAAGAAGGCACAAGCAACAGCGGAAATCCGGAGAACCGCATGCCGTTTTTCCGGGAAATTCTGGAGCTGCAGCATGAAGCCAAGGATGCCGAGGAGTTTGTGGAATCGCTTAAGATGGATTTTTTCTCTGACCTTGTATTTGTTTTTACGCCAAAAGGCGAAGTAGTGGAGCTGCCGGCGGGTTCGGTTCCGCTGGATTTTGCTTTCCGGATTCATACAGAGGTTGGTAACCGGACCATCGGCTCCAAAGTGAACGGACGGATTGTGCCGCTCGATCATAAGCTGAAGACCGGAGATATAGTAGAGATCCTCACTTCCAAGAATTCTTACGGCCCGAGCCGCGACTGGCTGAAGATTGCCCAATCTTCCCACGCGCGCAGCAAGATCAAGCAGTGGTTCAAGAAAGAGAAGCGCGAAGAAAATGTCGAAAAAGGCCGGGAAGCTGTCGAACGCGAGCTGAAGCGGCTCAACATGGAGGTTTCCGATTTCCTGACCGAGGATAAGCTGAACGATGTGGCCAAGAAGTTCGCCTTCGGCGACGTTGAAGATATGCTCTCCGCAGTCGGATTCGGAGGGATTACCGCCTCGCAGATCGCGAATAAGCTGACCGAGAAGCTCCGCAGGGAGCAGGAGGAAGCTGCCAATCATCTGGAATTGTCTACCGAGATGAAGGAGATCAAATCCAGCGGCGGCAACCGCAACCAGCCTACCAACGGTGTGCGTGTCAAAGGCATCGATAACCTCCTGGTCCGCTTCGCACGATGTTGCAACCCCGTACCGGGCGACGATATTGTCGGATATGTAACCCGCGGGCGCGGCGTGTCTGTGCACCGTGAGGACTGTCCGAATATTCCGACCGACGGTGACGGGGAAGAATCAGCACGGGTAATTGAAGTGGAGTGGGAAGGCAGCATGGAGGCCAACTACAGCGTTGATATCGAGATTACAGGCCATGACCGCAACGGTCTGCTTAATGAAGTGCTGCAGGCGGTGTCCGAGAGCAAGACGAACATTTCAGCAGTCACAGGGCGCTCCGACAAGAACAAGATGGCGATGATTCATATGACGATCCTCATCCGCAATACGGATCATCTGCAGTCGGTTGTCGACCGGGTGAAGCGTGTGAAGGATGTATATACGGTTAACCGGATTATGCAATAGGGCAAGGAGCTGAAAGACTAAGATGAGAGCAGTCGTACAGCGCTGCAAGGAAGCGAAGGTTACGGTCGAAGGGTCGGTAACGGGAGCCATTAAGGAAGGCTTGATGCTGCTGATCGGTGTGACGCACGGGGATACGGAGAAGGATGCCAAATACCTGGCTGACAAAATAGCCGGACTGCGCATCTTCGAGGATGAAGCCGGTAAAATGAACTATAGTGTTACGGATACGGGCGGAGCGATTTTGTCCGTATCGCAGTTTACGCTATACGGGGACTGCCGCAAGGGACGGCGCCCGAACTTCATGGCTGCAGCAGCTCCGGCCGAGGCCCAGCAGCTCTATGATTACTTTAATCAGGAGCTGAGAGCCGGCGGACTTCAGGTGGAGACCGGCGTGTTCGGGGCCATGATGGACGTCTCTTTTACCAACTGGGGGCCGGTCACGCTCATCCTGGACAGCCGGGACTAGAAACCGCAGACCATACAAATATTCAGTGCCGCAGGTTATTCCGTATAGGAGCAGCCTGCGGCTTTTTTTGTTACGGCAACATTTATAGGTCTTCGGGGACAGGGAGGTTGCTCTTACGCTAGGCCGGTCTCCAGCGTCTGCACGGGGATAGAGCCAGCTTGTCCAGGATAAACTAGGGAGGATTGAAATTTTGTCAGGGGCAGGTAATCCGAAGATGAGATATTCTCCAAAAGCATGGGCATGGACCAGCGTTCCGGTCTACAGGGCAGGCAGTGCTGCGGAAGCGGCGGCGGCAGCGAAAGAGGCAGGGCAGCAGGAAGATCCTGCGCTCATTAAGGGCAGAAGCCGGGGGCTGCTGCCGCGTACCTGAGAGTTGCATGGCGTATAAGCTGCAGGGATAAAATCCGCCAAGTTTTGGCCTGGAGCAGCTTTGTGTCGTTAGAAAGCCGGATAATGCGGGTAATAAGAAAGCGAGAACAAATTAGCGGAGAGGAGAACTTATCCAATGAGTAAAGTAGCATTTCTGCTCGCCAGCGGTTTTGAAGATTCCGAAATGAAAGTACCTTACGATGAAGTTATACAAGCAGGGCATCAGGCTGAAATTATAGGTCTGAAAAAGAATGAAACGCTTCTGGGCAAAAAGGGAAACGTTTCCTATGCTACCGATAAAGCAATCAGCGAGGTAAAGGCCGGTGACTATGACGCAATCGTGATTCCAGGCGGTTCGTCACCCGAAAATCTGCGGCTGGATGAAGACATTCTTGCTTTTGTGAAGGAAGCCGATGCTTCCGGTACTCCAATTGCATCTATCTGCCATGGACCGCAGATTCTGATCAGTGCAGACCTGCTTCAAGGACGCACCATCACCTCCTACCCGCCGCTCAAGGATGATGTCGTTAACGCCGGAGCGGAGTTTAAGGATGAAGAGGTCGTCGTTGACGGCAATTATATAACATCGCGCACGCCGAAGGATGAACCTGCCTTTGTGCGCGAGCTGCTTAAGGTCCTGTAATCAACCAATATTGAAGGAGGGAACAATCATGACTAGAAGAATTCAGGCTTATTTCAGAACGGAAAGTGAAGCGGAAGGCGCGAAAACGGCATTGATTCCATATAGTGTGGAGGCGCTGGAAATTTCTCCGCTGACAGATCCCCTGGATTCCGGCAGGGACCGCAGACCGAATCTTCTTTTGCCGCTAGTTCCGTACAACAATTCAGTGATTACCGGCGGGACAATGGGCGTGGCAGGAACAGCGGGAGCCTTGAGCGGAGCTGCGGTGGTTCCGGCGGTAGTCGACAACGATGATGAAGGGCTGAGACGCGCCGATGTTGACGCAGACAATGATATTCTGCGTGATACCCATGTCAACGATGATGTCGACTTGAGTGATGTGCATATTGTAATGTCCCTGAAAACTACAGAGGAGCATTATAATGAGGTTGTAGAGACATTGCGCGGCAAGCATGCTTATGTAGAGGTTTTTGAATAATATTAGTATGACTCTAGCTGTTCACCAGAACGCAGTCTACAGGCAGCCCCGGCCGGTCCTCATGGACCCGCCGGGGCTGCCTTGTGCAGCAGAGCAAAAATTCACTGGACAGCTCGGGCAGCGTAGTGTAAAGTATGTTTGTGCTAAGGCGGACAGAGAATGTCCCAGCAAATAAAACGCTTTCTTTTCTGTAATATAACTGTAATACTGCATTCATGAATCCTTAATATAGGGTGTTTATAATAGAAGCATGACCCCCTTTTTTATAATATATGATTATGGACCTGCAGCAATTATCTGCAGGTCACTTTTTTTATGTGCACCCAATCTGCAATATTTGCACGGGAATTTCATTTCCTTCCTTGACTTTAGCGCAGTGGTTCAGTAGAATCTAACAATATACGAAATGTTTATAATGCTTTGATGACGGGACCAAGTAATCCGAGATCCATGACCCCAGAGAGGAATCCCCGCAGAACCGGCTATTGCCCTTCATTAGGAGCCATATCCGTTCGGCACGGCTGTAAGGATTCTGTTGATGACCGGATGAATGACTTCCCCGAGAACGCACGGCGAACGCGAGGCAGCTTACCTGCCTGGGGTCAGTAGCCGCTGCGCGTAGGCGGGCGTTAACCGCTTTGAGCGGATTCAGTTTAGGTGAATGAGTCCGGAATGTGGGTGGTACCACGGGTGAATAATCGTTTATGATAATCCCTCGTCCCTGTTTGTTACAAACAGAGGCGAGGGATTTTTTGCTTTTTTGTGAAAGATCAGAACGTATAAGTCTAAGGACTTATACAGGTCTGATCTTTCAAGCAGAAACGGTTGCCGCCTTCCCTGAAGGACGGCAAAGCCGTTTCTGCTTGAAATTGTGCAAGCTAAGGTACAAGCAAGGTTAGGCAAGAGGGGTTATTTTCAGGAGGGATAGGCTGTGGCTAAAGAAAGATTCGAGAAACCTACAGGTACGCAGGATGTGCTTCCAGGTGCCGTAGAGAAATGGCAGTACGTTGAAGGCAAGGCCAGAGACCTCTGCCGCCGGTTCAATTACCGGGAGATCCGCACACCGATGTTTGAGCACACCGGGCTGTTCGAGCGGGGCGTCGGTGAAACAACGGATATTGTGGAGGGCGAAATGTACACCTTCAAGGACAAAGGCGACCGTGACCTGGCGCTCCGTCCGGAAGGAACAGCTGGGGTTGTGCGTGCTTATGTGCAGAACAAGCTGTACGGCGAGCCGGATGTCAGCAAGCTGTATTACATCGGTCCGATGTTCCGTTATGAACGTCCGCAGGCGGGAAGATACCGCCAGTTCCACCAGTTTGGCATTGAGGCGTTCGGTGCAGTAGATCCGGCGATTGATGCTGAGGTGATCTCGCTGGGATATCAGTTCTACAAAGATCTCGGCCTCAAGGAAGTCCGGGTTGAGCTGAACTCCGTGGGCAATGCGCCAAGCCGCGCCGCTTACCGCGAGAAGCTACTGAATTTCCTGAGACCGATGCGCGATACGCTGTGCAGTGACTGCCAGCGCCGTATGGAACGTAATCCGCTGCGGGTGCTCGACTGCAAGGTTGATCAGGATAAGTTCGGCGGTGCGCCGTCCATTCTGGACAGTCTGGATGAAGAATGTACGACCCATTTCCAAAAGGTCAAGCAGCATCTTGATACCATGGGCGTTGAGTACAGCATCAATCCCCGTCTGGTCCGCGGATTGGATTATTACACGCATACTGCGTTTGAGTATAAAGCAGCCGGTATCGGCTCCATCGATACCGTCGGCGGCGGCGGCCGCTATAACGGGCTGGTAGAGGAGATCGGCGGACCGGATCAGCCGGGCATCGGCTTCGGAATCGGGCTGGAGCGGATCCTGCTGATTCTTGAAAGCCAGGGCGTGGAGCTGGAAGCAGTGAAACCGCTGGATGTGTATTTCGTGGCGCTGGGAGAGGCTGCAGATCAGGAAATTACGAAGCAGCTGTTCCTGCTGCGCAGCCGGGGCTTCTCTGCAGAACGCGACTATCTCGGCCGCAAAATGAAGGCGCAGATGAAGTCGGCCGACCGCATGTCAGCGCGGTATACGGCGATTCTTGGCGAAGATGAGTTGAACAACGGGGTGATTGCCCTGAAATCAATGGAGACCGGTGAGCAGAAGACGGTCAAGCTGGAAGAGCTGGCGCAGGCGCTGGTCTAAAGACCGGCTAACACGTATTTTAACCATGAAAGGGTAGGATAAATTATGAGTAGAAGTCATCATTGCGGACAATTAACGCCGGAACAGATCGGCCAGACTGTAACACTGAACGGTTGGGTGCAGACGCGCCGTGACCTTGGAGGCGTCCTGTTCATTGACCTGCGCGACCGTACAGGTATTGTACAAATCGTGTTCAACCCGGATTATTCCGGTGAAGCACTGCAGATTGCCGATAAGGTGCGCAGTGAATACGTACTCTCCGTTACGGGTAAAGTGGTTAAGAGAGCTGAAGAAACGGTTAACCGCAACCTGCCTACAGGCGAGATTGAAGTGCAAATTACAGAAATTGAAGTGCTGAATGCCGCCAAAACCCCTCCATTCTTTATCGAAGACGGTGTGGAAGTGGATGAGTCCCTGCGGATGAAATACCGTTACCTCGACCTGCGCCGTCCTGAGATGCACAAGACGCTGCTGCTGCGCTCGAAAGCGGCGAAGATTTTCCGCGACTTCCTTGACGGTGAAGGCTTCATTGATGTTGAAACTCCGATCCTGACCAAAAGCTCGCCTGAGGGCGCACGTGATTATCTGGTGCCTAGCCGGGTGCATGAAGGTGAATTCTTTGCACTGCCGCAGTCGCCGCAGATTTACAAGCAGCTGCTGATGGTCGGCGGCATCGAACGTTACTACCAGATCGCCCGCTGCTTCCGTGACGAGGATCTGCGCGCTGACCGCCAGCCGGAATTCACCCAGGTCGACATCGAGACCTCTTTCCTGCCGCAGGATGAGCTGCTCGGCATGATGGAAACCTTGATGCAGCGCCTGCTGAAAGAAACGGTGGGAGTTGAGGTTGCCGTTCCGTTCCAGCGCCTGACCTACGCCGAAGCCATCGGCAAATACGGCTCCGATAAGCCGGACCTGCGCTTTGGTCTTGAGCTTGTTGAAATGAACGACATCGTTGCCAGCAGCGGCGTGAAGGTATTTGCTTCCGTGATCGAAAAAGGCGGAGAAGTGAAGTGCCTTAACGCCAAAGGCTGCGGTACATGGACCCGTAAGGAAATCGACGATCTCGGACCTTATGCTGCCCGTTACGGTGCGAAGGGCCTGGCCTGGATTCAGGTGAAGGACGGAGAATTTAAGGGCCCGATTGTCAAATTCTTCACCGAAGAAGAAATTGCTGCTGTAAAAGAACGTACCGGCGCTGAAGAAGGCGACCTTCTGCTCTTCTCCGCTGACAACAAAAAAGTGGTTGCTGATGTACTGGGTGCCCTGCGTCTGAAGATCGGCCGCCAGCTCGGCCTGATTGATGACAGTGTGTTCAAATTCGCCTGGGTTACCGAATTCCCGCTGCTCAGCTATGACGAAGACCAGAAGCGTTATGTGGCCGAGCATCATCCGTTCACCCGTCCAATGGACGAAGATCTGCACCTGTTCGATACGGACCCGGGCAAGATCCGCGCGCAGGCTTACGATATCGTACTTAACGGCTATGAAGTGGGCGGCGGCTCCCAGCGTATCTACAAACGCGATGTACAGGAGAAGATGTTCGAAGCCCTGGGCTTCACACCTGAAGTGGCTTATGAGAAGTTCGGCTATCTGATGGATGCCTTCGAATACGGCACGCCTCCGCACGGCGGAATTGCCTTCGGCTTTGACCGTCTGGTTATGCTGCTGGCCGGACGCACGAATCTGCGTGAAACGATTGCCTTCCCGAAAACGGCAAGTGCAACCGACCTGCTGATGGATGCACCGTCCCCGGTAGATGCGGCACAGCTGGAACAGCTCCATATCAAGCTGGCGCCAAAGCCGGAAAAAGTGAAAAACTAACTAAACCACATGCCTGCGGAGCGTCTCAATGGACGTCTCCCCAGGCCGCATAATAAAGGAGGCGTGAACCTTATGCTGCATCAGTTCTCGCGTACAGAGCTGGCCATCGGGCCGGAGGGTCTGGAAATTCTGAAGAACAGCACCGTAGCGGTGCTGGGAATCGGCGGCGTCGGAGCGATGTCTGTTGAAGCGCTGGCCCGCATGGGTGTCGGCCGGATTATCCTGATCGACAAGGATGCGGTGGATATCACCAATATCAACCGCCAGATTCATGCGCTCACAACCACAATCGGCCAGAAAAAGGCTGATCTGATGGTGGAGCGCGTCAAGCTGATCAACCCGGAGATCGAAGCGATCGCCCTGAACATGTTCTATACAGAGGAAACGTATGAGGAGCTGTTCAAGCTTAAGCCGGATTTTGTCATTGATGCATCCGATACGATTATTTACAAAATCCATCTGATCAAGGAATGCCTGTCCAGAGGAATCCCGATGGTATCCAGCATGGGCGCAGCCAACAAGATGGACCCGACGCGCTTTAAGGTGGCCGACATCTCCAAAACGGAGATGGACCCGATTGCCCGTGTAATCCGTCAAAAGCTGCGCAAGGACGGCATCAAAAAAGGCGTTAAGGTTGTCTTCTCGACTGAAGTTCCGGTGAAGCCGCGTGTGGATGTAACGGAACAGATTGTTCCTGCCGATGCGCCGGACCGGCGCAAGGCCAAGCAGCCGCCGGCGAGCAATTCGTTCGTACCGCCGGTTGTCGGTCTGATTATGGTAAGTGTTGCAGTTGATGATCTGCTGAAAGCCGGCGGCGCAAGCGTATAAAACCGGCCGCGGCAACAAATAAATGAATGGTGGACGAAGGGCGTAAGCAGCCGGATAGCCGGCTGCACGCCCTTTTATTGCGGTTTGCCGGTTATGATTCGTACAAACCTGGAAATAGCCGGCGGAACTAAACAATCAGTGGAGGTTTTACAATGAATTCGAATTTTTGGCGGAAGAGCGTGGGTCTGGAGCCGGGTGATAACTGGAAACGGGAATGGGCTGCAGGAATCCTGTCTTATTTTGCCTCTGTATATATTGTGATGGTCAATGCGGCTATCCTGCATGATGCAGGCATGCCGCTCAGAGCGGGGATGGTCGCTACACTGCTGACTGCGGTTACAGGCTGCCTGCTGATGGCCTTCGGCGGCAAAACGCCGATTATTGTGGTGCCGGGCATGGGAATCAATGCCTTCTTCACCTATACGCTGGTCCATTCCATGAAGCTGGACTGGCGCGAAGCACTGGCGGTGGTTGGGTTAACCGGCGTACTGTTCGCAGTCGTTGCGTTCACATCGCTGTACCGGATTCTCAGCGAAGCGATTCCGCATAACCTGCAGCATGCCATCACGGTCGGAATCGGGCTGTTCCTGACCTTTATCGGCCTGCAGAAAAGCGGAATCGTTATTGCCCACCGGACTACTTTCGTGGCTATCGGCCATTTCAGCGACCCGGCGGTTATCACATCCTGTGTAACGCTGATTCTGGCGCTGGTGCTGTTCATCCGCGGAACGCGCGGCGGATTGCTGATCAGCATGCTTGCCGGCACGGGGCTGGCCTATCTGCTGGGAGCAGCCCATAAGCCGGAAACGACAGAATCAGGCCATGTATTTACCGGCTATGGTGATGTTTTTGCCGTCATGGACTGGAGCGGAGTGATCAGCCTGGTGTTCTGGATTGCCGTGTTCCTGCTGCTTCTGATCGTCGTATTTGAGAATATCGGGCTGATCTCCTCGCAGGCGCTGATGGCCGGGCGGCCGGAACGGTTCAAGAGCAGCCTGCGGGCGCTCTCAGTCGCCAACATTGCAGCCGGCCTGTTCGGCAGCAGTCCGGTCGTTGCGGCTGCAGAATCCACCGCAGGCATCGCGGCAGGAGGCAAATCCGGCCTGACCTCGCTTGTCACTGGGCTACTGTTCGGGGCGACCTTCCTGTTTATCCCTTTGCTGGCCTATGTGCCGGACAGTGCCATCGCACCCATCCTGATTGTCATCGGCGGCCTGATGGTCCAGAGTGTGCGGGAGATGGATCTCAGCGACATGACGGAGCTGTTCCCCGCTTTTCTGGTTATGGTCATGATTCCATTCACCTACAGCATTGTGGACGGTATGGCTTTCGGCTTTATCACTTATCCGATTGTCAAGCTGGCTATGGGAAAAGGCAAGGATGTCCCTCCGGCGCTGTACGGGATTGCCGGGCTGTTTGTAGCCAATTTTGTGCTCCATGCTTTTATGGGATAACGGCGCAGGATTGCTGCGGGAAGTGCGGCGTTCAGCCGATAGATAATTCTGGATTTTGTACATCTGTTGTGCTATGATGAGAATCCTTTTTGTGTAGGTGATATCAGCTTTGCACAGATCGTTATGCACATAAACTTTTAGGAGGTAACTGAAATTGGAGGACAACTTTCAAAGTGCCTATCAAGAGGAAGAAGACAGGCTGAACAGCACACTTACCGAAATTGATTCGATTCTGACTAAACTGCGCAATACCCCGGTGTATACCGGACATGATTATACGGAGCAGGTGCTGGAGGACTCCAGGGAGCAGCGGCGCAAGGATTTGGCCAGGCTCCGGCCGGAGCCCTATTTCGGGCGGCTGGATTTCCAGGGCAGCGGCGAAACGGAGCCCAAGCCGCTGTACATCGGCAAAATCGGCGTAGACCGTGAGCAGGTAAGCGACCGTCCGCTGGTCATCGACTGGCGTGCACCGGTAGCAAGCCTGTTTTATTCTTTTACCGGAGGGACGGAACCGGCCTCTTATGAAGCTCCGGAGGGGCTGATTGAAGGGCTTGTGTATCTGAAACGCAACGTGGTGATCCGTAAGCAGATCCTGGAACGGGTCGCGGATACCTACAACCGGGACAGCGATGCACCGGCGGTATCGGACGAATTTCTCGTCTACCGGCTGGGGGAGAACAAGGATAACCGGCTCCGCGATATCGTCTCGACGATTCAGGAGGAACAGGACAAGATTATCCGTGCGGTGAAGAATACGGCGCTGATCATCCAGGGCGTAGCGGGGAGCGGGAAGACGACGGTCGCTCTGCACAGGCTGGCTTTCCTGTTATATCAATACAAGGAGCAGGTCTCGGCGGAGAAAATGATTATTTTTGCTCCGAACCGGATGTTCCTCGATTATATCTCCGATGTGCTGCCGGAGCTCGGGGTCGGTAACATTGCCCAGAGCACATTCCCGGACTGGGCGGCTAATGTGCTGGATCTGGAGCTGCCGGAGCAGAATACCACGGAGACGCTGAATCGCTGGTTCGAAGCGGAGGGCGGCATGCCGGCCATTACAGAAGAAACACCTGGGCGTTTCAAGGGCTCTACGGTGCTGATGGAGGTCATTGAGTCGGCCGTCAGGCTGCTGGAGACGGGAGCGGTTCCCGAAGGGGATTTCAGCCCGTGGGAAGGCGCAGTGCTGCGGCGTTCCATGATTCTGCGCTGGCACAACGAGGAATACGCCCCTTATCCGCCGCTGAAGCGCAAAGAGCGGGTCATGGCGCGGATTCACCGCTGGATTGAAATGGAGCTGAAGAAGAGCCCGTCCGCGGCTGCGCTGAAGGAACGGAAGAAGAAGGCGGCAGCCAAGGAGAAGACCTACGGCGGCAAATGGCCGAAGTATGATCCGCTGATGATCTACAAGCAGATCTTCCGCGCAGCCAAGGTGCCTGCGGACTGGCCGGCAGAAGCACCCGAGCTCATCCCGCAGGGAGTGCTGAAGGAAACGGCTAAGGATCTCAAAAAAGGCATCCTGCGCGAAGAAGATCTACCTCCCTTGCTCTATATCCATTATCTGCTGAGCGGCAATGAGGGCACGGAACGCTTTGACCATATCGTGATCGATGAAGCCCAGGATTTCTCGCCTTTCCAGATCGCGGTGCTGGATTTGTATGTGAAGGGCCACTCCTTCACGATCCTGGGGGATCTGTCACAGGGTATCCATGCCTATAAAGGCGTGCATGACTGGGCGGAAATGCAGACCCTGTTCGCGCCTGAGCATACAGCCTACCACGCGCTGACGCGAAGCTACCGCTCGACCATGGAGATCATCGAATTCGCCAACGGTATTCTCTCAGCGGGCGTTCAGAGCCCGCTCTTGGCCGTGCCAGTGTTCCGCAGCGGCAATCCGGTCCGGCTGATCGCTTACGGCGGCGATGCAGCTGAGGCTGCTGCAGGAGCGGATCAGCGCCTACAGGCAGTCAGAGCGGCGCTGGAGTCCCTCTCCGGGCGTGAATACCGGACAGTAGCCGTCCTGACCCGCAGCCTTCGTGAAGCGGAGGAGCTGTATGCAGCGCTGGCTGCCGGGTTCGAGGATCTCCATCTCATTGACGGCAGTATGACGCAATATCTCGGCGGATTGTCGGTACTGCCGGTCTATCTGTCCAAGGGTCTGGAGTTTGACGCAGTCATCCTGGCGGATGCTGATACCAGCCATTACGGAGCAGCCGCCTGGGATGCCAAGCTCATGTATGTCGGCTGTACCCGTGCGCTGCACGAATTGTGGCTGCTGCACAGCGGAGAACTGCCTGCTTATGTGAAGACAGCAGGGGAAGAGACTGTTTCCGGCTGGCCGGAAGCCGCTGAACATTAAACATACAGTAAAAAGGACCGCCCTGTAGTTTACAGATGCGGTCCTTTTTTACTTAGACGAGGGCTCCGGGCTCAGCACGCTGAACACGTAACCGTTTCGCATGCTACTGCATGTCTGCGGCCATACCGGACAGCGCTGCGGCCAAGGAGGTGATCTCCTCCATGGAAGCCAGTCGTCTCTTTTTCGACATTAATCGACCATATAATTGGAGTTTCGGCAAAAAACCTTGTCCGGTTCTGGTGAAGAACGATTATAACTGTTCTTGAACTTGTAACCCGGTAGCTGCTATGGCTTAATAATAAGTGTCCGGCCGGGCAAGATTACTTCTGGAAGGAGGCTGAGTGAAATGATTTCAGTATACGAGGTGATTTCCGTCTAAGACGGAAATCCTGTTTACGGGGAGGCCGCGAGGCCTCCTTACTTACAAACACCTGACAGCAGGTCCGCCCCTCAGAGGGGAGATGGAAATAAAAAATGAGAACGAATGTAGACGCTAACCATAGGGTTTTATATAATGAACTTACGGTATTTACCAAATATGAGCTGAAGAAAGGAGGCAGGTGCAATGATTATTACTTTAGATGTTGCAATTGACGGACGCAAAGGGACACACCTGTTGAAGGAGGAAACACAACGTGAGTTATGTAAATGGAAAGGATGTGCTCCCCCCGGGCCTGCTCGAAGAGCTTCAGGGATACATTCAAGGTGAATTGCTCTACATCCCGAAGAAGACGGAGCAACGGGTAAGATGGGGTGAGAACAGCGGCTCCCGGCAGGAGATTGCCAGCCGCAACAAGGAGATTTTCTGCAGTCACAGCAGCGGCTGCTCGGTGAACGAGCTGCAGAAGAGATACCACCTCTCAGAAGAAAGCATCCGCAAGATTATTTCAAAAATGCGGCTTGCGATGAACCGCTAGCCTGAAATTTGAACTAAGAGCATGGCGCCCGCTTAGCATAGCGAGGTCATGCTCTTTCTATGTTTTGTGGTATGATAAGGAGAGGTATTCAGGTGCGTTTTGCCTGAAAGTTAAGAGCAAGGAAGTGGACTTATGGATTTATTCTCACTCGGGGACAATACCGGAGGCGGCCGTCTGCTCGCAGACCGCATGCGTCCGCAGAGTCTTGATGAATATATCGGCCAGGAGCATATTGTCGGGCCGGGCAAGCTGCTGCGCAGGGCGATCGAGGCGGATCAGGTCTCCTCGATTCTGCTGTATGGCCCTCCGGGCTGCGGCAAGACAACGCTGGCCCATATTATTTCCAAACATACTCAGGGCGAATTCGTTCGGCTGAATGCGGTTGAAGCCTCTGTTAAGGATGTGCGGGAGGTTATTGACCGGGCACAGAGCAACAAGGCGCTGTACGGCACGAAGACGATTCTGTTTCTGGATGAGGTGCACCGTTTCAACAGCTCCCGGCAGGATGCGCTGCTGCCCGCCGTTGAGAAGGGCACGATTATCTTTATCGGCGCAACGACAGAGAACCCGTTCCATTATGTGAACGGGGCCCTCATGAGCCGTTCCACGCTGTTCCAGCTGGAACCCTTGACCAGCGAACACAGCATGGCCGCGATGCGCCGGGCGCTGGCCGATGAGCAGCGCGGGCTTGGCTTCATGCGGCTGCAGGCGGATGAAGCCGCGCTGCTGCACATTGCGGCGATGGCTAACGGCGACATCCGGCGGGCGCTCAACGCACTGGAGCTGGCGGCAATGACTACAGCGCCTGAGCCGGACGGCAGTGTGCATATTACGCTTGCCGTGGCGGAGGAATCGATCCGCCGGCCGATTGTCAAGGCGGACGAGTCCACCCAATACGATGTGCTGTCCGCCTTCCACAAGAGCATCCGCGGCTCCAGCGATGCAGCGCTGTTCTGGTTCCTTTATGCCGTTGAGAAGCTCGGCATGGACCCGATGACCTTCATCCGCAGGCTGATCGCCGCCTGCAGTGAAGATATCGGCCTGGCCAACCCGCAGGCCATGGTCCAGGCCGTCAGTGCGCTGGATGCCTACCGCAACAACGGCTGGCCGGAGGCGAGGCTCAATGTAACCCAGGCGATCCTGTTCGCCGTCGAAAGTCCGAAATCCGATGCGGTGGTTGTAGCAATCGCTAACGTCATGAATACCATCGAAGAGCTGAAGTCCGCAGAGGTACCGCTGCATTTGCGTGATACGCATTATAAAGGTGCAGTGAAGCTGGGGCATGAGGGATACCAGTACCCGCATAATTACCCGGGCCACTACGTGCGGCAGGAATATCTGCCCAAGCAGATTGCCGGCAAGGTATTCTATGAGGCAACCGAGCAGGGCAATGAAGCGAAGATCCGGCATAATCAGGGGCTGCGTCGGGGATTATAGTAGCCTCAAGGTAAGGGTTCCCTATAAAAATATGAGCCGCTGCGTGCAGCAGGAAGATCATTTTCCTGCTGCACGCAGCGGCTTTTTTTGATATACAGACATGAGGAAATTGTGAAATATTACGTAGAAGGTAATAAAAAATAGGCGATTATAGTCGAAAAGTGTCGTATTTGTCATGTTAATTGACACGAAAAACTTTTTTTATTGAAAAACGATTGATAATTTACCATGAGTCAATTAGAATAAACTCTAACATTCAGGGATTTCTTCCATAATAATCCTAAAATTTAAAGTTTAGTTCGTTGGTAGGGTTACTGTATATGACACGGGTACCCTTTCTAAAAAATCCTAGTGTTAGGGTGATGAATTTGAGTGAAGACTTACTGCAAATCGAGAATTTAACGACATCCTTCAAAATTGCAGGGCAGTACTACGCTGCAGTTGATGATGTGACGCTCACCGTAAAGAAAAATGAGATTCTGGCTATCGTCGGAGAATCAGGTTCAGGCAAGAGTGCGCTCGCCTTCTCCATTATGGGACTGCACACAAAAGCAAGGATAGAAGGTAAAGTGAATTACAAAGGCCAGGATATTGTCCAAATGTCCCCCGGCATGCTGAATAAGGTCCGCGGCAAAGAAATGTCGATGATTTTTCAGGATCCTTTAGCTGCACTAAATCCGCTGATGATTATAGGCAGTCAGATCGAAGAAGTACTGCTGCTTCATGATACGACCCTCTCCAAAAAACAAAGAAAAGAAAAAGTTCTTGATCTGTTGGCAAAAGTGGGCATTCCCCGCCCAGAACATACATACCATCAATATCCGTACGAATTATCCGGCGGCATGCGCCAGCGGGTTATTATTGCGATTGCCATTGCGAACGGACCCCAGCTGCTCCTTGCAGATGAACCGACGACGGCACTTGACGTGACGATTCAGCTGCAGATTCTGGAACTGCTCAGAAAACTCAAGAATGACATGCAGGCAGGCATTATTCTGATTACCCACGATCTCGGGGTTGTCAGCGAAATGGCAGATCGTGTGGCCGTTATGTATGCAGGCCAAATTGTCGAAATTGCCGATATTTACACACTGACCTCTAATCCGCAGCATCCGTACACAAGATCCTTGTTTAATTCCATTCCTACTGTAAAAGAAGTGAAGTCAAGGCTGCACGTTATTCAGGGGATTGTGCCTTCGCTCAAAAACCTGCCGCGCACCGGCTGCCGGTTTGCAGCGAGAACGCCTTGGATTGATGCCTCCGCACATGAGGAGAATCCGCAGCTTCACGAAATTGCTCCGGGCCACTTTGTCCGCTGCACCTGCTACAGACATTTTCATTTCCCGGAGAGCGTTGAGGAGGCTGGCACCGATGGCATTGCTTGAAGTTAAAGATCTGCAGGTTCACTTTCCGATCAGGGGCGGACTGTTCAGCCGCCAGGTTGGCGAGATTAGGGCGGTCGACCGTGTCAACCTTACCATAGAGGCCGGCCAGACCTACGGCCTTGTCGGCGAATCCGGTTCAGGCAAAACAACTACCGGCCGCGCTATTATCGGCCTGAATCAGATTACAGGCGGCAGCATTCTGTTCGAAGGCGTCGATTTGGCTTCCAAAGGTGCACGTAAGCAGAACAATGTCCGCCGGGACGTACAAATGATCTTCCAGGATCCGTACTCCTCACTTAATCCGAAGAAACGTGTGCTGGATATTATCGCCGAGCCGCTGCGCAATTTCGAGAAGCTGTCCTCGCAGGAGGAAATGCGGAGGGTGCAGGAGCTGCTGGAGCAGGTTGGTCTCAGTGCGGATAATGTCCTTAAATATCCGCATGAATTTTCCGGCGGCCAGCGCCAGCGTATCGGGATTGCCCGAGCGATTGCCCTGAAGCCCAAGCTGATCATTGCCGATGAGCCTGTCTCGGCGCTGGACGTATCGGTGCAGGCGCAGGTGCTGAACTTCCTGCGGGATATTCAGAAGGAACTGAATTTGACGTATTTGTTCATCAGCCATGATCTAGGTATTATCCGGCATATGTGCGACCGTATCGGCATTATGTACAAGGGGCGTCATGTTGAGGAAGGGACACCTGAGGATATTTTTGACAATCCCCGGCATATTTATACCAAGCGTCTCATCGCCGCCATTCCGGACATTGATCCTTTACAGCGTGAGGAACGGAATGTTTTCCGTCGGTCCGTAAGTGAAGAGTACGAAGACGCCTACCGGAGCCATTTTGACCAAGACGGCCTGGCTTACCCGTTACGATCCATTTCCGATACCCATATGGTGGCTATGCCCGAGAAAGGTTGAGACGTATGTGGAAGATTATTGTACGAAGATTGTTAATTATGATTCCCCAGGTATTTCTGTTGAGTATTCTCGTATTTCTGATGGCCAAAGCTATGCCGGGCGATGCACTTACCGGGATGCTTGATCCGAATATTGATCCAGCAGCGATTGAGGCAATGCGGGAAAGGCTGGGTCTGAATGATCCCTGGCATATCCAGTACTGGAACTGGATCAGCAATGCTGTCCAAGGCGATCTGGGCCAGTCCTTCAACTTCAAAATGCCGGTGACCGAGCTAATTGGCCAGCGGATGATGAACACCCTGTGGCTGTCGCTTGCTACACTGATTCTTACATATTTGATTGCCATCCCGCTTGGCATCCTCAGCGGACGCTTCAATGATACATGGGGCGACCGCCTGATTACAGGGTATACCTATATCGGATTCGCTGCTCCATTGTTTATTGTAGCTCTCCTGATGCTCTGGATGTTCGGCTTCTATTTCTCCTGGTTCCCGACCGGGGGGAGTGTATCGCCTGGTGCGGTACCGGGAACCTTCAGCTATGTGATCGACAAAATCTATCATTTGCTGCTGCCGGCCTTATCCATCGCCTTAATTACGACTGTAAGCACTGTCCAGTATCTGCGTAACGAAATTATCGATACGAAGCAGAAGGACTTCATTCTTACCGCCAGAGCAAAGGGCGCTTCAGAATCGCGGGTGTATAACCGCCACATTCTGCGCAACTCACTGCTGCCGATAGCCGCCTTTTTCGGTTATGAGCTGACAGGACTCATCGGAGGAACCATCTTTGTAGAGAGCATCTTCAGTTATCCCGGCATGGGACAGCTGTTCCTGGGCTCGATCGTCATCCGCGATTTCACCGTGGTGACGGCGATAGTACTGCTGTATGGGATTGCTACTATCATCGGTTCCCTGCTGTCTGACATCATATTAAGCATCGTTGATCCGCGCATCCGGATTAAATAAGGATCAGAACCTATACTGAGGTGAAACGAAATGGCAAAATCAAGCGCTGAGCTCCCGCTCCCGCACAATATCGAAAAAAGCCCGTCAGGCTGGAGCATTATTTGGCGGGAAATTTTTAGAGATAAGCTGGCACTGACTTCCCTGATCTTTCTGGCTCTGGTCTTTCTCGGAGTGTTCGGGACTGCCCTGTTCCTCAATCAGCAGGAGATTGTAAAGGTTGATCTGTTCTCTCTATACAAAAAGCCTTCCGCCAAGTTCTGGCTGGGTACCGATTACGGCGGCCGTGATGTATTCGGACAGCTTATTATCGGCACACGCAACTCACTGAGCATCGGTATTATGGTCACCCTGATGACCGGGGTTATCGGAATAACAGTCGGGCTGGTTTCCGGGTACTTCGGCGGCCTTATTGATAACCTGTTTATGCGTCTGGTCGACTTTTTCATGATTCTCCCGATGCTGATGATGGTCATTGCGTTTGTAACAGCCGTTCCGAAATATAACACATTAACCTTTTCGCTTATTATGACAGCATTCCTGTGGATGGGGATCGCCAGGCTGATCCGTTCCAAGACATTGCAGGAGAAAGAGCTCGAATATGTCCAGGCTTCCCGTACACTCGGCTCTTCCCATCTAAAGATTATCTTCAAGCAGGTGATGCCGAACCTCAGTTCGATCATCATCGTAACAATGACCCTGAACCTTGCGGCTAACATCGGACTTGAGTCAGGTTTATCCTTCCTTGGCTTCGGCTTTCCCGAAAGTACACCGAGTCTGGGTACGCTTGTCAGCTATGCCCGCAACCCGCAGACTCTGCAGTCCAGATGGTGGATTTGGTTACCTGCATCACTGCTGATCCTGGTGTTGATGTTGAGTATAAATAATGTCGGTCAGGCGCTGAAGCGTGCGACGGACGCAAGACAAAGAAAAGGATAAATATAAGGGAGGAAGAAACAAGTATGACAAAAAGAAAAACCGCAAAGACCATGCTGGTCAGCCTGATGCTGGTGCTGTCGCTCGCAGTAACAGCCTGCGGCTCCGGCAACAATGAGGCTGCTGAGCCTTCAGCAACCACTGCCGCTACAGATGCTGCTGCTACTGCCGCTCCTACAACTGCACCTGCATCAGAGGACGGGCTGTACAACATCGCAGATTTCAGTAATGTTAAGACGAATCAGGGTGAAGCGATTGAAGGCGGAACACTCAACTATGGCCTTGTATCTGATACTCCTTTTGAAGGAACGCTGAACTTTAACTTCTACTCCGGGAATCCGGATTCCAAGGTTCTTGAATGGTTTGATGAAGGCCTGCTGACTTGGGATAAGAACTATGTATACACCAATGACGGAGCAGCAACCTATGAAGTCTCCGAAGACGGTCGTACCTTTACCTTTACTATCCGGGACAATGTGAACTGGCATGACGGCCAGCCTGTGACCGCTGAAGACTGGCTATTTGCCCATGAAGTCATCGGTAATCCGGCTTATGACGGTCCGCGTTACGGCTCTGACTTCACCAACATTGTCGGTATGGAAGATTATCATGCCGGTAAGGCTAAGACAATTTCCGGGATCAAAGTCCTTAACGAGAAGCAGTTACAAATTACTTATGTGAAGGCTACTCCTTCCCTGCTGACAGGCAGTATCTGGTCTTATCCGCTGGCTAAACATATCTTCGGATCTATGGATGTAGCCAAAATCTCTTCTTCCCCTGAGGTCCGTCAGAAGCCAATCGGCTTCGGTCCGTTTAAAGTGGAAAGCATTGTACCGGGTGAATCAGTTGTCTATGTTAAGAATGAAGACTATTGGCGCGGTGCTCCTAAGCTGGATAAGGTTGTGTTGAAGGTTGTTCCTCCAACTACAGTTGTGCAGGAGCTTAAAGCTGGAAACATCGATCTGGTCGACAGCTTCCCGATTGACCAGTTCCCTGATAACTCGGGTCTGTCTAACGTGGAATATCTTGGCGCAGTTGACCGCGCTTATACTTACATCGGCTTCAAGCTCGGTAAATGGGATGCAACTAATAATGTAGTTGTACCTGATCCAAATGCCAAAATGGGAAATGTAGCTCTGCGTAAAGCTATGTGGCAGGCAGTTGATAATGATGCTGTCGGCAAAAACTTCTACCATGGCCTGCGCTGGAATGCAACAACACTGATTCCGCCATCCCATCCTGAATTCCATGACGACAGTAATCCTGGTATGCCTTATGATCCGGAAGCAGCAAAGCAGACACTTGAGGATGCAGGCTTCAAGATGAACGGTGAATTCCGTACCAATCCGGACGGCACTCCGCTGACTATTAATTTCATCTCCATGACAGGTTCGGATATTGCTGAGCCGCTGGCCCAATATTACGTGCAATCATGGAAAGCGATCGGTCTGAATGTTACACTGGAAATGGTTGAATTCAATACTTTCTATGACCGTGTAGGCAGCAACGGTGAAGATGACCCTTCAGTTGACGTCTATCAAGGCGCCTGGACAGTGGGTATTGACGTGGATCCGCAAGGATTGTACGGCCGCGATGCTATCTATAACTTCCCGCGTTATGCGAGTGAAGAGAGCGACCGTCTGATGAAAGAAGGCGTATCTGAAGCCGCATTTGATGTAGAGAAACGCAAAGAAATCTACAAAGAATGGCAAGCGCTGATGGTTGAAGAAATTCCTGTATTCCCAACCTTGTACCGTGCTGCACTTGTTCCGGTTAACAACCGTGTTCTGAACTATGCTATCGGTGACGGAACTGGAATCTATCTTAATGAACTTGCGGTGTCCGCAGACAAAGGAATTGCAGCGCAATAATTTCTGTACCCGTAATTTAAGATCTATATTAAGCTGAACAACAAAATCCCTTTGGCATGTGCCAAAGGGATTGTTGTGCTTTAGCCGATATCTGGCTGATGTTCCGCAATAATGCCAGGGGAGGAATTATCCCTGCGGCTGCGGCACAACCTTCTGCGCAGCTTCTATGGTTCCGCCGCCCAGGCATTGCTCGTCCTGGTAGAAGACTACGGCCTGTCCTGGTGTGATGGCCTTCTGCGGCACATCGAACAGGACATCCAGGCTGCCGTCTTCACGGGCAGTAAGCGTAACGCCCTGGTCAGGCTGACGGTAGCGGAACTTGGCGGTACATTTCAGCGGTGCATCGCCAGGCGCAAGTGTCCGGCCGTCAATCCAGTTCACGCCGGAGGCAATCAAACTGTTGGAATACAGGCTATGGTGCTTGTCCCCCTGTACAACATAGAGAATATTCTTCTCCAGATCCTTTTCGGCAACGAACCAGGGTTCACCGTTACCGGAGCCGCCGATTCCCAGACCCTGACGTTGTCCCAGCGTGTAGTACATCAGGCCGTCATGCCGGCCTTTTATTTCGCCGGTGGAAATATCAACCATATCTCCGGATTGTGCCGGCAGGTACTGGCTGAGGAATTCGCGGAAATTACGTTCGCCGATGAAGCAGACACCGGTGCTGTCTTTTTTCTTCGCAGTATACAGACCGGCTTCTTCAGCAATTCGCCGTACTTCCGGCTTCGGCAGATGGCCGATCGGGAACATGGCCTTTGACAGCTGGCTCTGGTTCAGGGCATTCAGGAAGTAGGTCTGGTCCTTATTGTTGTCCACGCCGCGCAGCAGCTTGAACACCCCGGCTTCTTCAACCACACGGGCATAATGGCCGGTGGCTACATAATCTGCACCGAGCTGCAGCGCCTTGTTCAGGAATTCCCCGAACTTGATCTCCCGGTTGCACATGACATCCGGATTAGGTGTACGGCCTGCCTTATATTCATCGAGGAAATAGGAAAAGACTTTATCAAAGTATTCCTTTTCGAAATTAACGGTATAGTAAGGAATATCAATCTGCTCACAAACGCGGCGCACATCCTCGGCGTCGGTCTCGGCAGTACACACTCCGAATTCGTCTGTATCATCCCAGTTCTTCATAAAGATACCGATGACGTCATAGCCCTGCTGTTTGAGCAGAAGCGCCGTAACGGAGGAATCAACTCCTCCGGACATGCCGACGACGACACGTGTATCCTGTTTTGCTTTTGTCATTCCAATCACCATTTTCTATGCACAAAATACCGGTTATCTGAACTGAACACCCGGCTCATTTCGTATTATAACATACCTGTCTACTGTAAACTGCCTGTGGGCTAGGGAATTTGGTACAGAAACAGCGGAGATTTTGACAATTTGTCCACCACTGGCGAACATTCCGCCAAAAAAATGACTTTGACGCTGCAAATGTGTCCGCAGATATGATAACATAAGCATAGAGCAAACATCGGAATACGTTGATATGACATTTCTCATAATGTCTACTTAGCTTATTGTGAACTACAACTGCAGCAATTAAACCGAAAGAGGTGCCCCTTTGAAAATATCAACAAAAGGACGTTACGGATTAACCATTATGATGGAGCTGGCCCTGAAGTTTGGCGAAGGCCCAACCTCCCTGAAAAGCATTGCCGAGAAGAACGGCCTGTCCGAGCATTATCTGGAGCAGCTGATTGCACCGCTCCGCAACGCCGGACTGGTAAAAAGCATCCGCGGAGCCTACGGCGGATATATCCTGTCCCGTGATTCTGCGACCATCACCGCCGGAGATATTATCCGTGTGCTGGAGGGGCCGATTTCGCCGGTCGATTTCACCGAGGAGGATGACCCGGCCAAGCGCGATCTCTGGCTGCGCATCCGCGACAGCATCGCCGATGTGCTGGACTCCACTACCTTGTCCGATCTGATTAATTATAAAGAAGAGAGTAAAGCCGATAACTACATGTTCTATATTTAAGAACCGGCCATTGACCGGAACACCTGCAGCTCTTTACCATTGACGTTTCTCCACCAAAACATTAGAATAATATACGATAATAAGGGCGATGGAGTTCGCCATTAACTGCCGAAAGGCTAATGACTCCTACCAGTGAAGCGTGTTCCTGGTAGGAGTCTATTTTTTATGTACGACTTCATATGAGGGGAAGAACGGCGATGGCACCGTGGAGGCAAAAAGGATCTGATATTATTGAAAAGTGGTGGTTTGCCGCAGCCTGGGGAACCCTGCTGAAATGGATTGTACTCGGCAGCGGAGTGGGGGTACTTGCCGGAACCGCATCCGCTTTTTTTCTGAAGAGTCTGGACTACGTGACCGGGGTAAGGGTAGCCAATCCGTGGCTGCTGTTCCTGCTTCCGCTTGGCGGGGCGCTGGTCAGCTATTTGTATTCTAAATACGGAGGCAGCAGTGCAAAGGGGAATAATCTGATTCTGGAGCAGATTCAGGCAGACAGTGAAGCTGTTCCGCTGAGAATGGCTCCGCTTGTCTTATTCGGAACACTGGTTACCCATCTGTTTGGCGGCTCTGCGGGACGTGAGGGAACGGCCGTGCAGATGGGCGGGAGCCTCGCGGACTGGTTCGGAAGAATCCTCAGAGTGAAACCTATTGACCGGCGGATTCTGCTTATATGCGGGATCAGCGGAGGGTTTGGGTCTATTTTCGGAACACCTTTGGCGGGAACGGTATTTGGTCTTGAGGTGCTTGCCATCGGGCTGATCAGCCATGAAGCGCTCATTCCCGCTTTTGTAGCCAGCTTTGTCGGTAACCTCACTGCAGCTTCTTTCTGGGGCATTACCCATGTGCATTATCCGATAGGGGAGATTCCGGCACTCACTATGCCTGTACTGCTCAAGGTTGTGCTGGCTTCAGTTCTCTTCGGGCTGACAAGTACTCTGTTCAGTGAACTGACCCATGCGCTGAAAAAAGGGTATAGCCGCCTGTTCCGTAATCCTGTGCTAAAAAGCGCCGCCGGCGGTGTGGTGATCATTATTCTGGTGTATGTGCTGGGAACGAGGGATTATCTGGGGCTGGGACTGCCGCTGATTGAGGCTTCTTTTACCGGAGATGTCGCGCCGTTTGCCTTTCTGGGCAAGCTGCTATTCACTTCGCTGACGCTGGGAGCCGGCTTTCAGGGCGGGGAGGTTACTCCGCTATTTGCCATTGGAGCCGCCTTGGGGCATGCGCTCGCAGGATGGCTACACCTATACGGCCCTTTTTTGGCCGGACTCGGGTTTATCGCCGTGTTCTGCGGTGCTGCCAATACGCCGGTGGCCTGCTTTTTGATGGGGATAGAATTATTCGGAGGAGAAGGGGCGGTGTACTTTTTTATCGCCTGTCTGGTGAGTTATTTATTTTCCGGACATAGCGGGATTTATACCTCACAGCAGATCGGCATCCCGAAGAGCCGGTTCAGAGCCTTTCCGCAGGGAACAACACTGGGCACAGCCAAGCCGCTCAAAAAGAAAAAAGACGGCACACTTTAAGTGGGCCCTCAGCATTATTTCATCAGGTGTTAAGGCGGGGTTCCTTTTTACCGGATAGAGTTTACGTTCTTCTTACCTGGGCCTGACATTACGTGAATAAACCGGTGGTAAACTTAGCCTATCCCCAAAAGTATGTAATGTTCGTTCATGTCCCTCTTGAAACCCTGCCGGTTGCCGGCGGGGTCTTTTTTTGGTCCGCTGAGGGTTGGGGAGATACCGGATTTCAGATGGAGGAGGATGATGGTTAGGGTGTGGGCGGGAGAATTGCAGAGATGCGGATTATAATCTTTTGTAACGCTTAACGGTCCAGAATGGCAGGCTTAACAAGCCTTTGTCCGTCTTGAACTCAAAGGAATCTGCCGAATAGCTTTTTTCACCTGTGCCTCTATACGTTTCACCGCTGATCAGATGGATCTCGAGCAGAGCTCCTTCAGCGATCGCTTGTTGAAGTTTTGAAGTTTGCAAAGTATAGTCTCCTCTTACTGTATGCGGTTTAAAATGCTATGTGGATTATTAAACCAACTATCTGCAGTTTACACGCAAAATATGATATTTAACAAAGTTGTAAAGTTTCGTATCAGAGCGGATTTGCGGGCCTTGGCAATGGCATATGACCAGGAAGTCATAAATCCATCTTATGTAGTGTAGGCCATAATGCGCAAAAAGGGAAACTCTCCAGAAGGGCACTATTAAAATTTTAGGTTTTTTGCGTCATTCAGGCTTCCTTAATAAGCTCCGGATAGTCATTTCTTACGTTGCCTACAGCTGCTGATACCGGATAAGCGCGCATCTGTGAGCTATCATAAGGCTGGAGCAGCCGGAGCAGAGACGGGATATCCTCGTTGCTGCGGTCGAGCCACTGTGTCTCGGCTTCAGGGGTAAGGATCACGGGCATCCGGTTATGAATGTCTGCCATCAGGCTGTTGGGCTCTGTGGTAATGATTGTGCAAGTGCTCAGCCTGTTTCCTTCCTCATCAAACCGAATATCATACAATCCGGCCAGTGAAAAAATCCGGCGTTCCGGCAGCACGATCCGCATAGGCTGCTTACCTTCCGGCCCCTGCTTCCATTCATAAAAGCCGTCTGCAGGAATGATACAGCGCCGCGAACGGATGAGCCCCTTGAAGGAGGCCTTCTCCAGCAGCGTTTCAGCGCGGGCATTGATCCTTGTGCTGCCGCCTTTGTCATCCCTTGACCAGGACGGAACCAGCCCCCAGCGCAGCTCACCCAGCCGGTTGCGGGTCCCGTCATGGATGACTGCCGGAATCTGCTGCACCGGAGCGGCATTATACTTGGGGGTGTAATTGACCAGCGGTGTACCCTCTATAAAATACCTCAGCATCAATTCGTCCAAGCTTACAGTAATCGTATATCTTCCGCACATGCCCAAAGCACCTCCTGTATTTACGCAGAAACTATTTGTTATTATAATTCATGTTGCGCACATACGTGAAGCTAAGGGAGGAAATACGTCCTATGATTCTTGTAAACTCCTGTCTGGCAGGAATGAAGGGATGCAATAGCATGAAGGATGGCTGTCCGCCTGCTGCAAATGTTACAACATTGTGTTCTTTGGCGGGTGGTAAAAGGCAGCATTCAGCAGTATAATCGAGAAGCCTTAAGAAATCCTGAATATTAATCTCAAGAAGCGGAGAATCAAATATGAAATCCATCTATTTGGACCATGCCGCCTCAACCCCGGTTCATCCGGAGGTGGCCAAGGTCATATACCATATACTGACTGAAGAATACGGCAACGCGTCCAGCGTGCATCATTCCGGACGTTCCGCCAAGAGAATTGTCAACGGCGCGCGCGATACGATCGCGGGCTTTTTGGGCTGTGCGCCGGATGAATGGGTGTTTACCAGCGGCGGCACAGAAAGCGACAACCTGGCGCTGCTAGGCGCTGCTGCCGCTACTGTGCAGAAAGGTAAGCATATCATTACTACTGCTATTGAACATCATGCGGTCCTGCATACCTGCGAGGAACTGGAGCGGCAGGGCTATTCCATCACCTATCTCCCGGCAGATTCCACAGGAAGGGTGTCGGCTTCGGATGTTGAGGCGGCCCTGAGGGAAGACACGGTACTGATCAGCGTGATGTTTGCCAATAATGAGGTTGGAACGGTTCAGCCTGTTGAGGAAATCGGCAGGCTGGCAGCTGAACGGGGAGTCCTGTTCCACGTTGATGCTGTACAAGCCCTCGGTATAGTACCGATTACGCTGCGCGAGCTGCCGGTGGATTATATGAGCTTTAGCGCACACAAAATTAACGGGCCGCAGGGCATCGGCGGACTCTATGTCCGGCGTGGTGCTCCTCTTCATCCAAGGCAGCACGGCGGCCTGCAGGAACGGGGCAGACGGGCCGGAACCGAGAGCCTGGCCGGTTCAGCCGGATTTGCCAAGGCGGTAGAGCTGGCAGCCGAGGGGCTGGAGCAGCGGCGCGATCATGCCCTGGAGCTGCGCGGCACACTGCTCGCAGAGCTTGAAAAGCGTGTGGGACAAGGCGGATATGCCGTCAACGGCAACCCGCAGCATTTTTTGCCGGGCATTCTGAACGTCAGCTTCCCCGGAGCGGATACAGATGTGATGCTGATGAATCTCGATATGGAGCGGATCGCCGCCGCCAGCGGCTCGGCCTGCACCTCTGGATCACTGGAAATCTCACATGTGCTGCAGGCTATGAAGCTTCCGCCAGAACTTTTGCGCTCAGCGATTCGTTTTAGCACTGGTTTGGGTAATACTAAGGAAGAAATGGAGCACGTTGCCCAAAAAGTTGAAACCATTCTGAAACGGCTGCGTAAATAGAACTAGGGTTTGCTTTAGTTCTACGCTGTTTTGGTACATAAGAGGAGGCCCTGGCAGTGAAACTTCAGGATTTGATCGGCCTCACTGTATATGAAGTTGAGGATGGTAACGAGGTCGGCAAGCTTGTCGATTGTGTTCTCGATTCAAACTGGAATATTACGGGTATTGAACTGGAAGGCAAAACTTTTTTTTCCAGTCATGTGAAAGTTGTGGCATGGGAAGATATTGTAGCATATGGCGAAGACGCTATCATGATTCGCAATAAAGAGTCGATTGTTAAGACCGACACTGACCATATACCCTATACTTTTCTTTCGGGAAAGAACAAACTGAAGGATCTTCAGGTGCTGACAACATCAGGAAGTAACCTGGGTCGGATATCGGATGTTTATTTTGACCAAAAGTTGGGAAACACAATAGTAGCGCTGGAAATCAGTGACGGGCTTGTAACGGATTTGATAGAAGGCCGTAAATGGCTGCCTTGTTCTGAAGAGATGTCCATTGGGGAGAATGCCGTACTGGTTCCCGCGATGAGCGAAGAACGGCTACAGAAAGCCATTAATATTGTTAACGGATAGGTGGAATGTATTATATGAAGTGTCCAAACTGCAACTCCAAGGATATCGGCAAGATCGGTTCACACCAGTTCTATTGCTGGGGCTGTTTTATTGAATTAACGGTCAACGGTGAAAAAATGTCGGTTTATCAGGTTGAAGAAGACGGCACGCTCAGCTCGCTTGACGATCTGTTCTCAGGCGAAGAAATTGCTCAGGATTTCCCGCAAATCCACGCATCCTCTTGAACATTCAGTAGTATAACGTATGTTTTGGAATAGTTGAATAGATTTACCTGACCCTATTTCCGGATGGCTTTTACGGCCGCCCGGAAATAGGGTCTTTTTGTTTTAATAAAAGTTGCAACTTTGTTATCCCCGCTAAGGAATTGGTATGTTCGGTGCAGGGAGAGGACTCTATACTGAAATCGACCGGAGGATATGCCGGAAATCAGCAAAATTCTACATCAAGGGAGGAAAATTAAATGTACCGCAAAGTATTAAACAGGGTATTGGTAGCCGTCATGCTGCTGTCAGGCATTCAGCTTCCGGGAAATACCGGCTTGGCAAATGCGGCCGTTACGGAAGAACTGCCTGTATCAGCCGCAGCCCAAATGCCGACGTTCAAGGATATGAATCAGCATTGGGCAGCGTCAGCAGCGGAGAGACTGGCAGCGGCCGGCATTCTGCAGGGGGAAGCAACAGGCAGATTTGAACCGGACCGTGCAGTCTCCCGGGCTGAGCTGGCCGTCATTCTCAGCCGGGTATTCCGTTACACTGCAGCAGGTATTGCCGGTTTCAATGATGTAAGCGCTTCTTCCTGGTATGCCAGTGAGGTAAGCAAGGCTAATGAAGCAGGTATTATCAAAGGCTACGGGAACGGGCAGTTTCAGCCGGATGCGGCTGTCCGGCGTGAGGATGCAATGACCATGCTGGCCCGCGCCTTCCGGCTGGAAAGTACTTCCCTGGATACGCTGAATGTGCAGACTGATGGGGCAGCGGTCAGCGCCTATGCACGGGAAGCGGCCAGTGCAATGCTTGCCTACGGCTATGTTCAAGGCGATCCGGCCGGAAAAATGAATCCGAAATCGCTGATGACCCGGGGCGAGCTGGCCGTTCTGCTGAGCCGGATGATCGGATGGATCAGTCCAGCCGGGGGGGACTATCCTGTAGGAGCGGTATCCGGCAACGTTATTGTGAACCGGCCGGGTGTGCACATTCAGGATGGAACGCTAAATGGAAATCTCTATGTGACCGCCGGAACAGGAGAAGGGGAAGCTTCATTCACCGGAGTGAAAGTGAAGGGCAGCACTTTTATTTCCGGAGGCGGTGAACATTCGGTGGTCTTCCGCCAATCCGCCCTGAACCGGACGGTTGTTGACAAGCCCCAAACAGCGGTACGGCTCCGGCTGCAAGACGGAAGCACGGCTGCCAGGATCGAATTGGCCAAGCAGAGTCGAGTAGAGATTGAAGCCGGATCACGGGTCGATGTCCTCATCGTTGATGCCGGAGCAGCCGGATCAACCATTATTAATCTGGGACAAATCGGCTTGCTGGAGGTAAGCGCCGGCAAGGTGCTTATGAACGGGACAGAGCTGAAAGCGGGAGAGACGCTGCGTAACCTGACCGGGAGTGGAGCCTCTGCGCAGGCCAGTGCTCCGGCAACCAAAGCAGCGGACGGAGCTGGAGGGGGAGCGGCACCAACACCATCACCATCACCATCACCATCACCTGCAGCTTCGCCCGGCCCGACACCGGCGGCTTCGTCTACCCCTGCCCCATCTGCGACAGCGACATCAACACCGTCTACGGATGAGGATCAGTGGGAAATGGTCTGGAATGACGAGTTCGAAGGATCGCACATTGACGAGTCGAAGTGGAATATCCAGGATACGGGGACTGTATACAACAATGAACTGGAATATTATCATCCGGATAACGTTTCGCTCGAAACCGAGAGCGGCAAAAGCGTACTCGCACTCGAAGCCCGAAAGGAAGCATACGGCGGGAAAGAATATACTTCCGGCAAGCTGACCTCAAAGCTGAAGGGGGACTGGACTTACGGTAAATTTACCGTGCGTGCCAAGCTGCCGATTCAGCAGGGGATGTGGCCGGCGATCTGGATGATGCCGACCGACGAAGAGAAGCAGTACGGTCCTTGGCCGGGAAGTGGCGAGATGGATATTATGGAGCTGACCGGACCGGTGGCCGGCGATACGGAAAAAGCGGATCTGTATCCGAGAACTGTACATGGTTCCCTTCATTACGACATTCCGCATATTTCCCAATCCAAGACTTATGTTTTGCCGGAAGGTAAAACATTCGCTGACGATTATCATGATTTTACCCTTGAATGGCTTCCGGGCCTTATCCGTTATTATGTGGACGGCAACCTGTATTTTGAAACGAGTGACTGGGGGACCAAGGCAGAAGGCCAGCCGGATTACTATACGTATCCCGCACCATTCGACCGTCCGTTCTACATGATTCTTAATCTGGCAGTCGGCGGCGATTGGCCGGGCGACCCGGCCGCCGACTTCCGTTCGGATAAGATGTATGTCGATTATGTACGGGTCTATAAGTATAAGAAGCTGGATCAATGGCCTGATGTAACAGGCCAGCGGCCGGAAAAACCTGAAGGTGCCGCTCCGCAGCGTCCTGTGCTTGCAGACGGCAACCAGATTTACAACGGAGATTTCAAGGGCAATGCAGCCCAGGGTCTGCCGGAATTTTGGCAAATCATTACGAATGCCGGGGGTTCGGGAACAACCGCCGTCATTGATGACAAGGAGAAGGGCAAGGCTGTAAAGGTTTCCCTGAAAGAGGCGGGAACCCAGAATTATTCCGTTCAGCTCACCCAGATTCCGCTTACTCTGGAGAAGGGCAAAGCCTATAAGGTAACCTTCGACGCCAAAGCGGATGCCGTTCGCCCGGTGATGAGCAAGCTGACTGAATTCGGCGGGGGATGGACAGCGTACTCCAAGGAGAGGAATTTCCAGCTTACCCCGGATTGGCAGTCATTCGAATACAGCTTTAACATGACGCAGGCGACTGACAACAATGTCCGGTTTGAGTTCAATCTGGGTCTGAATAATACAACGGCCTACTTTGCCAACGTCCGGGTTACGGAGACAGAGACTCTGCCTGTAGTCCGCACTCCGCTTGCCGACGGCAACCTCGTATACAATGGAGGTTTTGAGCTGGGGAAAGACCGGCTGGGCTATTGGAGCTTTACGGTTAAGCCGGAATCGGGAGCAGCGGCTGAAGCCAAGGTGACCAGCACACTGGAGCTGCCGCTTATGAAACGCATATTCCATGCGGCGGTCCAGCACCCGGGAGAATCGGCGGAGGATGTAACACTTACTCAGTCAGGGCTTCCACTGTCCGCAGGCGGAGTCTATCAGCTGAGCTTTGATGCCAGGTCTGATCAGTCTGATATCCTTGGGATAAAGCTTGAGGCCGGCGGGGGAGACAGCAGCTACCCTGACGGATCAACACTCGCACTGACGCCGGAATGGAAGCACTTCACAGCAGAAATAACACTATCCGGTTCAGCTGTCTCTGAAGGTACACTATCGTTTCTTCTTGGCAAGTCCAGCGGTCAATCGGAGATTGATAATGTGCATCTGGTCCGTATGGCTGACCCGCCTGTATTGAACGGGTATCTTCATCTCCGGGGCGACCAGTATTCCGGGGCATCTGGAATCCTCCTGCTGCCAAGCGGCGAGGGCGGGAAGGATGTCACCAGTATGGACAAAGGTGATTACGCAGAATACAAAGTGGTGCTTCCTCAGGGGGCAAGCATTGTTCCTGTAGCCCGGGTTTCCAGTGTTCAGGCGGATTCCGAACTAGAGCTGTCTGTTCTGGATGCGGACAAGCGCAGTGTGGTGACGGCAGCCGTCTACAGCACTGCAATCGGGGATACGGGCGGACTTCAAAGCTACCGCGCAGTCATCGGGGCACCGCTGGATTTGCCTGCCGGAACCTATTATTTCCGTCTCGGCGGCAGCGGCTACAATCTGGCCTGGCTGGATCTTTCCCGTGAGATGGTGGTGAATGGCGGGTTCAAGGACGATTCAACCGAAGGCTGGACACTGTTCAAGAAAGACTGGGTAGACAATGATCCAGTGAAGAATACGGCAATGACTGCCGGGAATGGCGTATTGCAGGTGGCTCTTGGCGGCAGCGGTGACGAGGAATGGAATGTACAGGTCAAACAAGGCGCAATTCCGGTGGAGAAGGGGAAAAAGTACCTGCTTCGCTTCGATGCGGAAGCTTCGGCAGCAAGGCTGATCCGGGCACTGGTCCAGCATGACGGTTCTTCGGACAACAATTGGACCGCGTATACGAATGAGACAGCCAGTCTGACTGAGACGGGCGGACACTACGAGTACTATTTCACCGCTCCGGAAAGCGATGCCGCGGCCGTGCTTCAATTCAGTCTCGGCAAGATAACGGAGCCGCTTGGAGCACATACTGTTTCACTGAGCAACATTTCTCTCCTTCAGGTAAATCCGGTAATCGCCGGTGAAGCCTATGGCGAAAATCTGATCCCGAATGGAGATTTCTCAGCTCCGATCCAGGGCTGGAGCTCCTATTCCTCTGACAGCGGAGAATTATCGATTGACAATGTGAACGGGGCGCTGCGGATGCAAGTCGGCTCTACAGGAGCGAACAGCTGGGACCGGCAGGTGTATTACGAGGGTGTGGCCTACAACGAAGGGAATCATTATACCCTCACTTTTAAAGCAAAGGCAGATGCACCGCGCAAAATGAACGTCAGTATCGGCTGGCTGGATGTCGCGGACAACTACACCTGGCACGGGTATGCAAGTAAAGTCGTTGATCTTGGTACGGACTATACGGAGTACACTCTTGAATTTGACGTTACAGGCGGCAGCACATCCATCGGCCGGATTTCATTCGAATTGGGGAATATTGCGGACGGAGGCGCGGGTCACCTTGCGGTAGAGGTTGATGATATTGTGTTGACGAACAACGGATACGCAGCTGCACCCTGAGCAAGCTTAATAATTTGTTATTCAGGCTTGGGATTTGGTATTTAGAGCGGCCAGAAACGCTCTTATAATCAGAGTATGGGGGACGGGCAGCCGTTCTCCCTGATCTTCAAATGACAATGGGGGAGATTTATTGTGAAAAAGACAGCAGTATCCATCAGTGCGCTGCTTATGGCATTTTCATTGGTCGTCAGCGGTTGCGGAGGCAATAACAATTCTTCAAATTCTTCTAACAACAGAGAAGAGCAGAAAGAATCCAGTTCGACAACAGCATCTGCGGCTCCAAGTACCAAACCGGTTACCTTGAATGCCTGGGTGATGCCGAACAGTCCCAAACCGGATGCTGACTTCCTGCAGACTCTTGATCCCTATCTGAAAGAGCATCCGAATGTCACAGTAAAAGTAACAGTCCTGGACTGGGGCTCCGCCTGGACCAAGATCACGACTGCTGCTACAAGCGGTGAAGGCCCCGATCTTCTTCAGCTTGGTTCGACCTGGGTACCGGCAATTGCCAGCATGGGCGGCATTGACAAGGTAACCGACAAAGTGGCTGATGTTGGCGGTGCCGAAGCCTTCCTGCCGGCCATCTGGAAAACAACCTCCATCGCAGGTGACAGCGAGGTATACGGCATACCTTGGTTTGTTGATGCGCGGGCCATCTACTACCGGACCGATGTGTTTAAGCAGGCCGGGGTAAATACGGAAACTGCATTCAAGGATTGGGACTCCTTCAAGAGTGCGCTGGAAGCAGTGAACGGACAAACGGTTGACGGCAAGAAGATCGCTGCACTTGGACTTCCGGGCAAAAACGACTGGAACGTTGTGCATAATATTTTCCCTTGGATCTGGGCAGCAGGAGGCGACGTTCTGTCTGAGGACAACAAGAATGTAGTTTTCAATGAAGAGAAGGGTCTGGAAGGTGTTATGTTCTATACTGGGCTTGCGAATGAAGGTCTTGTTGAAAAGTCCTCGCTTGAAAAGAACTCTTCACAGATTGAGAGTGATTTCGGCGACGGCAAGTCAGCGGTCATTATCTCTGGACCATGGCTCGCCAAAAACTTTGCCACACCAAAAGCTAACGGCGGTATGGATGACAAGAAGGCGGCGAAAAACTTTGCGGTAGCTCCGCTTCCTGCCGGTCCCGACGGACAAGCTACCTTTGTCGGCGGCAGCGAGCTGACCGTGTTCAGCGGCTCCAAGAATAAGGAAGCCACCTGGGAGGTCATTAAATACCTGACCTCGGATGAGGCGCAGAAAGCCTATGCTCAGGTATCCGGACAGCTTCCTGTCAAGATGTCTCTTCTGGAATCACCGGATCTCGATGCCAACATGAAAGCATTCTCGGAAGCAACCAAATATGGAAGAACGTATCCGGCTATTCCGCAATGGGGACCAACGGAAACGGCACTGCAGAAGCATTTTGCCAACGTTTGGGATATTGTAGCCGGCGTAAAGGGCAAATACAGCAAAGAAAGCATCAAGGAGGAGCTGGACTCCGCGGCGTCTGAAGTCAAAGCCATTATTAATCAATAACGACTTGAATTTAGAGAGGCCGCCGCGCAAATAGGGCACGGCGGTTTCTTCATTAACAAAGCGAGGGATAAGAGATGGGACTCCATACTGAAAATAAACTTCCGGCAAAAGCCCCTTCCGGCAAACGCGGGCTGTGGCGAAAGCGGGTCAAAGATAATAAGTTCGCTTATATGCTGATGGTGCCGACCATCATCTTCATGATGCTGGTGCATTTGCTCCCGATGCTGCAGGGTATCTGGATGTCATTTTTGAAGCTGAATCAATTTACGCTGGTCAAATATTTGAAAGCCCCGTTTGTGGGGATGGACAACTATATCGGCCTGCTGTTTAACTCCGATAATCCGGTCCGTCAGGGGCTGAATTTTGCAATTCGCAACACGGCCATCTATGCGGTTATTGTAACTATCGGTGTAATGATTATGGGGCTGATGATGGCCATGCTGCTGAACCGGGATTTTCCCGGCCGCGGCATTGCCCGTACCGCTATGCTGTTACCCTGGGTCGTTCCCTCTTATGTTGTCGGCGTCCTTTGGGGCTTCATGTGGCAGCAGAACGGCATTATCAACTATTTTCTGGTCGATGTTCTGCACCTCTTCAACGACAAGCCATTCTGGCTGCTGGGGCCCAATACCATCTGGGCGATTATTATTCCGACGATCTGGCGTGGCTGGCCGTTCCTGATGGTCATTTTCCTGGCCGGACTGCAGACCATTCCGGAAGATATCTATGAGGCGGCTACGATTGACGGTGCCAATAAGCTCCGCCAGTTCTGGAATATTACGCTGCCCATGCTCAAGCCGGTCATTGCGGTACAGCTCTTGTTCCAGATCATTAACAATGTCTACTCCTACAATATCGTATCCACAATGTTCGGTAACGGTGCCGGATATCCGGGAGAATGGGGGGACCTCCTGATGACCGCCTTAACCCGTCAATCCTTCGGCTATTGGGCGTTTGGTTCCGGTTCTGCCGCTTCAATGATGCTGATGTTCGTAATGCTGATGGTCGTCGGTGTATGGTACCGCGTCTTTAGATCGGAGTTGAATGCCCAATGAGTACACATAGAAAACGTTCTGTCTCTTCGTTTCTGCTGACTTCACTGACCTGGATGATTGTCATCGTGACGATCTTCCCGATCATTTGGATGATCTTTACCTCTTTGCACTCGAACGACCAGATTTTGAACGGCATCACAAGCTTCAGTCTGACGAAGCCGCAGTGGGTCAATTACATCAACATGTGGGACACCGTTAATTTTGCCATCTATTTCCGGAACAGCCTGCTGATCTGCGGCGCAACAACCCTGCTGGCCGGCACCTTTGCCGTTCTGGCCGGATATGCGCTCGCCCGGTTTGATTTTCCGGGATCGAAGGCGTTCAGTATGAGTATCATCTCCACTCAGCTTATCCCGGGTATTATGTTCCTGTTCCCGATTTATCTGATGTTCCTGTGGATTAAGAATACGTTCGGCTTACCGATGATCAACACGTACTGGGGAATGATTCTTGTCTATACGGCGTTTTATACTCCGATCAGTATCTGGATCATGCGCGGTTTCTTTGTCTCCATCCCGAGAGATCTGGAGGAGTCGGCAGCCATTGACGGCTGCTCCAAATTTCAGGCTTTTTACAAAATCATTCTGCCGCTGTCTGTACCCGGCATCATTGCGACCGGCATCTTTATCTTCCTTACGGCGTGGGATGAGCTTTTGTTCGCCTGGGTGCTTACGACCAGTTCGGATGTACAGACGATTCCGGTCGGTATCCGCTTGTTTGTCGGACAGTACAATACCCGCTATGATCTGCTGATGGCGGCTTCGACTGTCGTAACGGTACCGGTTATGGTGGTATTCTTCATGACGCAGAAGTACTTTATTAGCGGTATGACCGCGGGCGCCGTCAAGGGCTGATCCGCCAGGTATGCCAGGAAGGGTGAAATCGATGTTGTTAAAGTTGAATACCGCAAGAGAGACAAAGGCCTCGGCCGAAGATATTCTGAGACAAGTGTTTGCTGACCGGATCGGTGCCGGAGAGAACATCAGCGCACTTTTTACCGATTCAGAACGCCGCGGGGCTGTAGGAATAGCAGGCTTGCCGTTTAGGCTGCCTGCCATTCAGGAGCTGCTCAAGCTGCCGGCCATAGCTGCACTGCTGCCGGCTGAAGCCGGCGCGTCCGCTCTGTTCGCCATGAACAGCGAAGGAACCAAGCTGTCTTTATCTATCAGGGATGCGGGGAATGAGGAGCAGACCATAGCTATTCCGGAGGCTGCGGTAGCGGAGGCGTTGGAGCTGCTGCAGGCTGCATCGGGCTGGGCAGGGACGCTTAACGCCGAGGGAGAGCATGTAATCGACCTGCGTTCACCTGTGCCGGGACCGCACTTTGCGGTCAATCTGCTCCTAGGCAACCGCCTCAGCTTCCCGCATCCGCTGCAGACCACCCCGAAAAGCGTTGTTGACCGCTTCGGGGGCGGGAGCTTCCGCTCACACGCCGCAACCCAGGTTCTGGCGACACGCTGGGATATGCGCCAGGAGGAGAACGGCTTCCCGGCTAACCGGCAATTTTATTTGTTCGAGGAAGGGAAGCAGATCTTTTATTCTGCTGATCCCGGAGACGAAGGCATTGAATCGGCGGTCTGCCGGCATTCGCAGAATGCAACGGTTATTACCTACCGGACCCGCTGCGGTCTGGAAATTACCCGTACCATCTTTATCCTTCCGCACTCCGAAGGTATGCCCCTGGCAACAGAAGCACAGCGGATTGAGCTTGTGAACCTCGGAGAAGCTGAACGCCGCCTGCGGATTGTCTATACCGGAATGTTTGGCTCCGCTGCTCCAGGAGCACTGTTTGAGGATGTGCTGTACAGTAATATCATTATGCAGGGCGGCGTGCTCCAGGATTCCGCCGGAGCTGTGGCGGCTGTCAGTCCCGATTATTATCCGGAAGGCGGCAGGCATGACCTGCGCTTTCACACCATGATCATTCACGGGAATGACGGGGCTGTGCTGCCGCGCGAATACTGCCTCAGCTTCAATGAATTTGTCGGTACGGGCTCTCTGCACCGCCCGGCTGGTGCCCTCAGGCTGAGCAGCATTCTGCAGCGCAAGGGACCCGGCTTCTTCGCTGTAGCAGGTGAGGTTTCTATTCCGTCAGGAGGTGCGGCAGCTGTCGACCAGTTGACCGGACTTGTCTCCGACAAGAGCGGTGCGCCCTGGAATGACACAGTGCTTGCTGACGAGGTAGGGGCGCTGATTGACCGGTTCTCTGCCCGCAGCGCGGCAGAAATGGCGCTGGCCGAATCTGCCGACTTCGTGCGTGAGTACGGAAAGTTCCTGCAGGTAGCCTCCGGTGATGAAAACTTCGATGTATTCGTCAACCGCAATCTGCCTTTCCAGGTGCTCTACCAGACCTTTGTCTCACGCTCCTTTTGCCAGACACAAAAGGGTTACAGGGAAATAGGCTTCCGTGAGATTCAGGATTTGTACGCCTCGATGTACTATTTTACCAGTATGGGAAGAAGCGGCCTGGTGAAGAGTCTCCTGAAGGAATGGACCGGTATGGTATTCGGGCTGGGTTACGCCTATCACAATTTCTTCTGGAACGGCAAGGAGCCCGGTAAATGGTCTGACGACGCGTTATGGCTTGTTCAGGCAGTCTATCGTTATGTAATGCTTACAGGAGATGTCGAATTCCTGGACGAGACCTGCCCGGTTGCGGGAGAAGAATCCAGCCGGCCGGTCTTCGAGACTTTGAAGGCGATTATTGTCTATTCGGGGCGGATTTCGGTGGGCCGGCACGGGCTTCCGCTGCTGGACTACGCCGACTGGAACGACTGTCTGAAGCTGGATGATACGTATCTAAACGGGCCGGCCAAGGAAGAGCGTTACCGGAAGCAGCTGCAGGAAGGCGGAGTTTTCGGCGATCCGCTGGACAGTGATTATTCCGAGAGTGTCATGAATGCTTTTCTGCTCAAGGTGGCTGTAGATGAGCTGTCTGTCCTGGCTGTCCGGAAGGGAGAAACGGATTATGCTGCAGAGCTTGACCGTTTCGGGGCTGAGCTGCGGGGACGCATTCAAGAGCATGCATGGAAGGGCGATTTCTTCGCGCGCGTGCTGTTCAACCGCTATGCAGACGGCAAATATACCTACTTGGGTGCCGGCGGGGACGGGCTTTCGGCTGATCCGTCCACTGGCGGCTCCTATTTCCTGAACTCCTTCACCTGGAGCATCCTGTCCGGCTGTGCGGATGAAGCGCAGATCACTGTAATGCTGAACACGATGAAGTCACAGCTTATGACCCCTTACGGCTTGAAGCTGGTGTCGCCTGTTGCACTGGGCCGGGTATCCTCCCATACAGCTTCTGACGAGTATTTTCCGGGAGACCGTGAGAACGGGGGCGTATTCAAGCATGCCTGCATGATGGCTGCTGCAGCAATGTTTAAGGGAGCAAAGGAGGTGGCGGATGCAGAACTTGCCGCTGAACTGGGACGCTTCGGGTATTGGCTGCTGGACCGGGTTCTGCCGTTTAAGACAATGGAAAATCCATTTGCAGTCTGCGGAAATCCAAGATTCTGCACGCAATACAACAACAGCGAGACCGGTGAGAACATTGGTCCGATGCTTAGCGGCACCTCGACCTGGCTCACCCTCTCGCTGATGGAGGCGTTTGGTATTGAGTATACGGCGCAGGGAATCGCACTCAATCCGATTCTGCGGGAGGGACAGACCGAGTTGGCTTACACATTGAAGCTTGGCGGCTCCTCCTACCGGATTCGGATCAGCAAACCGGAGGGCTTCAGCCGGATGCAGGAGGGCACTGCCCGTCTGACGCTCGATGGCCGTATGCTTGAGGCAGGGCTTGTGCCGGCTGCTGACGACGGTCTTGACCATGAGGTAGAGCTGCGATTTGGAGGCTAAGACGGTTACAGTGCCCGATCACGGTATTCCTGCGGGGTCATTCCGGTATATTCTTTAAAGAGCTTGATGAAATAATGGGCATTGGAATAGCCAAGCTCAGCGGAAACCTCATATATTTTGAGCGGCGTATGAATCAGCAGATACGCCGCTTTTTCCATCTTGGCCTGCCCGATATAGTCGCTGATTCGTTTGCCTGTCTCCAGCTTGTACATTTTGGACAGATAGACCGGATGCATCTGCACATGATCGGCAATGGCCTGGAGTGAGACATAGTGCAGGTTGCGGTTGATATATTCATGGACGTTTTGGATCAGCACAGTTCGGCTGTCCCGGCGTTCTGATTCAAAATGCTCTCTCAGGAGGTGGATGACGTGGAGCGCCCACTCCCGCAGCTTGTCCGGTGTCTGGAAGGGGGGCTGCTCCAGCAGCGGATTGCCTACAATTTCGCTCAACATTTTATTGTTCTTGTGGGCAAAATAATAGAATGCCGTTTCCAGATGCAGACGGGCTTCGTGGATATGCTCCAGTGAGCGGTGCGGATTGCGGGCCAGCTCTGTTGTGATGGCATTCAGCTTGTCTTCAATACCCTGCCAATTATTCGCTTCAAACATATGTGAGAGCAGCGGAGGCTCATAGAGCGGCTGGAGAATCTCAACAGACTGGGCAACGCTTGTGTCAGTGGCATCCAGATAAATGCCGGTTTCGCTGCCGATATGCTGGCGGATGGCAGAGATAGCGGACTGGTAGAGAGAATAGACCTGATCCGGGAAAGCTCCCCAGCCTGTAGTGACAACGGACAGTCCGCCTCCGATCAGCGTGCTGACATGATTCTGCAGCTGATATGCACCCTGGGCTACCTCATCGCCCGGATTGCTGCCGGAATCCATGTCCTCCCTTGGCTGAAGCAGAAATACAAGATAATCATGTACATCCTTGCAGGACCAGATGCGGAAACGGTCCTGAAACAGCTCCTGCGCAATATTAATGATCGCATATTCAAACAGCAGCATGCTGTGCATGTCCTGCCGCCGGAAGAACTCCTCAGGTCTGACGACTGCAAGGCATACCGGTTGGTTGGTGGAGAGCGGCAGATCGAACTGTGCCAGCCGTTCCTGCAGCTGCGGCCCGGAAAGCTTACGTCCCTGCAGCAGATCGCCGAGCAGGCGGTCGCGGAGCAGAGGAAGGTGCTCGCGGAAGGTCTGCATCGTCCGCTGGTAGGAGGACCATGCCTCCCATTCGCCGCGCAGCTCATTCTGGAGCTTGGTGATGACGGCAACCAGCTGGTCATTGGCAATGGGCTTAAGCAGATAAGCGCTGGCCTGCTCCTCTATCGCTTTGCGGGCATATTCGAATTCGGCATAGCCGGTCAGCATAACGACCCGGATATGCTTCCAGCGGCTGCGGATTGAAGCAATCAGTTCAATGCCTGAGATTTCCGGCATATTAATATCCGTTACTACAATATCAATCGGATAACGCTGAAGCAGCTCAAGAGCCTCGTACCCGGAGTAGGCTTTGTGAACCAGTCCGAAACCCATCTCGGTCCAGGGAAGGGAGATCGACAGATCATCGACAACATACGGCTCATCATCAACCAGTAGAATTTGGTGCATGGTGTTCCTCTTTCTTCTCCATACAGAGAGTGATTATTAGTCCCCCGTCAGGGGAGGAGGAGATCAGCAGGCCGGAGGAATTGCCATAGTGATATTTAAGGCGCTGCTGGATGTTCCAGAGGCCGCATCCTCCATCCTCGCGTGTCTGTCCGGACAGTCTGGCCTGCAATGAGGCAATGGCCTCACCGGTCATACCGGCTCCGTTGTCCTCTACAGTGACCGTAACCGCGGAAGGCGTTTGGCTGGCCGTGATCCGGATGAAGCCCTGTCCGATTTTTTTCTCAATCCCGTGAATAATGCTGTTCTCGACCAAGGGCTGAATCAGCAGCCGGGGGATCTGCATGCCCAGCAGTTCACCGGCGATATCCATCGTATAACAGATCCGCTGTTTCCTTAGATTCTGAATCTCCAGATAATTCTCCAACAGCTTCAGCTCATCCTCAAGCGTTGTAAGAGAATGGTCGACTCTGGTGATATAACGGTAATATTCTCCAAGATTAAGAGCCATGGCTTCTACCGAAGCTGTATCGCCGACAACGGCCTTGCTCTTGATAAAAAACAGGCAGTTATAGAGGAAATGCGGATTGATCTGTGATTGAAGCTGCTTCAGGTGGGCATCTTTGGCCTGGAGCTGCTCCAGATAGACCTGTTCAATCAGCGCTTGTATCTTTTCCGCCATTTCATTGAATTCTTCGTTAAGCATCGTGAACTCAGGATTGGTCCTGGCATGAATCCGGGTAGACCAGCGTCCTTCCTTCATTCTGTTGAGCGAACGCAGCAAGAGGCTTACAGGACGCTGCACCTGGCGGTAGAGCTGAAGGGAAAACAGCAGACTCATGACCAAAAGGATGACCGAACCTGTCAGAAAAGTAAAACGGCTGCTCTGGATAGGCTGTAAAATCTGCTTTAGAGGCGAATAATGAATGACCTGCCAGGTAACAGCCGAGGACGGGACTGAGCTGACGAGAAAGCTGCCTTCCTTCAGGTTGAAAATATCCGAAGTCTCATGGCCAGCCAGAGGCTCCATGGCCTTAATGATCTGCCGGGCCAATTCCCTGTCGGTATGACGGGAGAGAATGATCCCGTAGGCCGGATGGTACAGGAAGGTGTCACCTTTGTTTTGCGACTGGTACGTATCGAACATCCGCTCAATGTTGGATACGGGAAAATACATGGACATCAGCAGCTCCGCCTGCCGGGGATTTCCTTTGTCCTCGAGCGGATCGGACAGGAGCAGACGGAAGCCGGCTTCATTACTGCCCTTGCCCTCGGGAATATATTCCCATCCCGGCTGCAGCGGCTTCTGCAGAATGGAGGTATCGAATGACAGCGAGGAATCTGACCCCAGGGTCTCACCGCTGCGCGGCTTATACAGGACGATCCGGTTCTCCCACGTGCTGGAGCTGGTCTGCAGGGAAAGCTTCTCCAGCACAGTCATAACGGTCTGGGCGGGATCGATAAGGTGGCCCAGCTGCTGAATCTGCTCATAGTCCCGGATAGTCGGATCTCTTTGAAGCGCATACATGCTGCCTGCCAGCTGGTTGATATTGTTGTCCATCTGCTGGGTCAGAAACTCCAGATGATTCAAATCGGTTGTTTTGATCTGGTCTGTAATGACTCCGATATCCTTGCGGTACGACAAGCCGTAGAATAAGAGCGTTACTAACATGAGGGAGAACAGAATCGCAACCATTTTGACAAATAGATTCGCACGCCTGACCATACAATCATCCTTTTCCGAAACTTTTGCTGTAATAAAAAGAATTGTAACACACGGTGTTTAACAGGTTTGTGATACAATCTGTTCGACCCGCCGTAATTTTCGAGAAGCAGGTGTTTTCATGAAAATGAATGTATTACTGCTGGCGGCACTGCTGGCATTGTCGGGCTGTTCCTTTATCAGCTCCGGCCAGAACGTCCCTCCGGCCTCACCGGATGGCCAAGAGCCTAAATTCGACATCAAGCTCGGCAAATATGATCCTCCTGTAGATCTTTATACAGTAGGCTCCGTTAATCCCAATCTGATTTTTAAAAAGGGGGAGAGCCTTGAGCATAACGTGCATACCATCTGGACCGAGAACCGTCTGGGCATCCGCATCCGTTATTTGTGGACCATCTCAGGCACCTCAGAAACCTATGCCAATAAGCTGAGGCTTGAACTGGCAAAGGGCAATATGCCTGATGTTGTAACAACGAGGGATGCCGACATTATCCAGGAGCTGATCGATTCCGGGCAATTCATGGAGGTAGGCAGCTTATTTGAACGGTATGCCTCCGATACCTGGAAGAAGGCTGTAGCCGAAGACAGTTCGGTGTGGAATGCCTTTATGCGCAACGGCTCCAAGTATGCAATTCCCATTATGGATTATGAATATAATTCCGATCCGCTGCTCTGGATCCGGCAGGATTGGCTGGACAAGCTCCATATGGCAGCACCGCGCACACTGGAGGAACTGGAAAAGGTCATGTTTGCCTTTGTTAACCGCGATCCTGATGGTAACGGGGCAAAGGATACCTACGGTTTATCTGTAGCTTTCCGTAACGGCCCTAATACCTGGATGGGGGACAGCAGCTGGATTTTCGGTGCATTCGGTACGGTTCCGGAGCAATGGAACCGCATGAGCGACGGAACATTACAATATGGCTCTGTACAGCCCGGCGCCCAGCAAGCAGTCTCGCTGATGAAGCACTGGGTGCAGCAAGGATATTTATCCGGCGACAGTGCCTGGCTTGATGAAGAAGGCGCTGCTAATTTGTTCGTCTCCGGCAAGGCAGGAATAATAGCCGGGCCTTACTGGATGCGCGGCTGGCCCCTGTCCTCCCTGACCGATGCAGACCCCGAGGCAAGAATCCGGGCGGTCGCCATTCCTTCAGGGCCGGACGGAACCGTAATGCGAAGAGGCACCCTGCCAGTCAATGGCGCTATTCTGATCAACAAGAAAATGAAGAATCCTGAGATCTTTTTCACCTATCAGAATTATTTGTTTGATTATTACGCTACCTCAACCGGCGAGTTCGCCAACGGTCTTGCCGAGGGCTATGACTGGACCATGGTTGACGGTAAGCCGACTATAAATCCCTCTGCCCTGCCGCTGGGGGGCATCCGGGTCGCCTCCTATACGCTGACCTTCGACGGCGCGAGAATTCCTTCCGAAGTTGTTAAGGAAATTCCGGTGGATATTGCCCCTGTGCTGCTGGCCCAGAAGGAGGCCTCCCGCAAAGAGCAGTTTACAGGCCCCCCGACCAGGACCATGAAGAGCAGCGGGGAACTGCTGAAAAAGCTGGAACAAAAAAGCTTTCTAAAAATGATCTTTGCGGACAGCGGCATCGGGGAATTCGATGAATTCGTTAATAAATGGAAGGCATACGGAGGTTTGGCCGAAACCTCGGAAATCAATGCCTGGGACCGGAGCAGACCATGAGTGCCACAGGACAAGAAACCGCCTTGAACAAGGCGGTTTCTTGTCGGATAAGCACCGGATTGATTACTTATCCGACGATTTATCCGGAGTATAGCGGAACTGGTCATAGTAAGCATGGAGCGGGGTTTTGCCGTCATAAGGCTCAAGCCAGGAATCTACACCTGTTCCGTTCCAGAGATTCATCATGATCCGCCCGGGAGTAGAGGGGATATTCTCGGTTGCCGTGTGAACAGGGCGTCCGTCGATATACCAGGTGATCGCATCCTTTTTCCACTCAAAGCCGTACCAGTGAAATTCTTCTGCAGCATCAAAGTCAAGCTCAATTACCTGCTCATGCTCGCCAACACCGTTAGTGAAATAATTGAACTGTACCTGCCGCGTGTTCTTCCCCAGGAATTCAATATCAATTTCATCCCAGGGCTCATCCTCCGAGGGGCCGGTATAGGTGAAGAAGGAGGAGACGATTCCGGGGTTAACGGCCGGCTTCATCCGGATTTCATACAATCCATAACCGTACTTCTCAAGCGAACGGTACTCCGCACCATAAAATTCGCCGGATGCAGGGCTTGTGAGTGAAAGAATCATCTGACCGTCATCGCTGAAGGTGATGTTTTTTTCACTCCAGGTGCAGTTGAACATAGAGCCGTTGGAGTATCCGTCTGTTTTTTTCCAGAACTCTTCGTTAAACCTTGTGAAATCGTCCCCCACACTCCCTGCGGCGGATTTGGATGAAGATGAAGTGATGGCTTTAATGCCAACAACTAGCGATGTAAGAGCCACCACTGCTGCCAGCGTTTTCATGTACTTCCTGCGTATCAATGCGGTTCCTCCTGTATTCTTTTCTTGCTATTATCGTACTTAATGACGGGTACTGCCGCCATACCAATGTGTCAAGCTGAATAACAATTTCTAAAGGTTAAGGCTCTATTCCCTTACTAGTTACCGGTATACTTTAACCAATCATAATAGGCGTATAGCGGATTAGCCCCGTTATATGAACCCAGCCAGGAGTCTACACCTGTTCCGTTCCAGAGGTTCATCATGATTTTGCCGGCGTGTGACGGGATATTGCTGGTCGCCGTATGCTTCAGTGCTCCGTCCACATACCACTTAATGTACCCTGGCTGCCAGTCAAAAGCATAAGTATGATAGCCTTGGGATGCATCAAAGCCAAGATCTACGATTTTTTCATGGCCTCCGACCCCGTTGGTGTAATAATTGAATTGAACCTTGGTTGTATCCTTGCCCAGAAACTCGATATCAATTTCATCCCATGGATTCCCGTCGGAGGGACCGGTATAGGTGAAAAAGGATGAGACAATTCCGCTGTTTTTTGCCGGTTTCATGCTAACCTCATACTTACCGTATCCGTATTTGTATACGGACCGCAGTTCTGCGCCGTCAAACTTGTTGGTGCTGGGGCTGGTCAGTGCCAGGCGAAGCTGTCCGCCGCTTGTAAAGGAGATATTGCCGGCGCGCCAGGTGCAGTTAAACATTCCGCCATTGGAGTAGCCGTCTGCTTTCTGCCAGGTTGCGGAATTAAAGTAGGTCAGGGGCTCATCAAAGACAGTGGCTGCAGAAACGGCCGGTGACCCTGCGAGAATTCCCGTGAGCAGCAGAACGAGACAAGCAACACAACTTTTGAATAACCTGTTCATTAATACATCCCTCCTTAAAGTGAAAGCGTTTTACAATATGTATTTTAGCCAATGCCCCTTCAGGCAGCTATACCAACTTCCGGAGCGGAATAACAAAAAAACAATGTTTTGCATGGGGGACAAGAGTATTTCGCCGCTCTCCCACACATACTGATATTGCCTGCTTGCTCAGAGTGAATCGGATAGGAGGGGTAACATGGAGCAATGGTCCAAAAGTAAAGGGTTCCGCTGGATGATCGGAGTGCTGCTGACCCTGATTATTCTATACTTTGTCTGGCTGCTCCGTCCGATGCTGCAAGGGATTTTTGTGTTCTTAAAAGCCATCCTGGCGCCGTTTCTGGCTGCCATGATTATATCTTACGTTCTGAACCCGGTGGTCAGCATGCTGGCCGGCCGGAAGATGCCGCGCAGTGTGGCGGTGCTGCTGATTTATACGGTATTCCTGACCACGCTTGCTGTGATCGCCATCAACCTGATTCCGATGTTTATTGAGCAGCTTGAGGAGCTGAATGAGCATTTGCCGGAAATGACCCTGCACGCCCAGGGGCTGATGCGCAGCATGAATACCAGACTGATCCCGCCGGGGGTGGAGACAGGGATGAACAACTGGTTTTATCAGCTGGAGAACCGGCTGGCCGGGGGCATCTCCCATTTTCTCGATAATATCGGATCTACGATCGGGGTTCTGTTCAATGCGTTTATCGTGCCGTTTCTGGTGTTCTATATCCTGAAGGATTTCGATGTGTTTGAACGGACGGTGGTATCCTGTCTGCCCCGCTCCCGCCGCAGATCGATTGTCAAGCTATTGAAGGACATTGATGATGCGCTGGGCAATTACATCCGCGGACAGTTTCTCGTCTGCCTCATTATCGGCGTGCTGGCTTATATCGGCTACGTGATTGTGGGCATGCCTTACGCTTTGCTGTTTGCCTGCGTGGTGGCTGTATTTAACATCGTCCCCTACATGGGCCCGTTTCTCGGGGCTGCCCCGGCGATCGTGATGGCCACGACAATCTCAATTCGGCTTGTGCTGCTGGTGGCGGTTGTAAATACGCTGTGCCAGATGCTGGAGAGCAATGTCATCTCTCCCCAGGTTGTAGGACGGAGGCTGCATCTGCATCCGCTGCTGATTATTTTTGCCCTGCTGGTCGGCGGCGAAGTTGCCGGAATGATCGGATTAATTCTCGCAGTGCCGGTCTTTGCCGCCGGGAAAGTCGTGATTCAGCACCTGTTTACCTACTATATCCGGCGCAAGCCGATTTAGGGCGGTAAAAACGTTGACTATCGGCAAATAATTTGTATATAATATTGTGTAATATTTGCTTCACCAAATCGTTATCGATGATGAGGAGTATTAGTTCGCTGGACGTTAGCTCAGAGAGCCGGTGTACAGGTGCAAGCCGGTTAACGAAGCGGATGAACTCACCTCGGAGTAATGGCGCAAGCCGCAGGGTTCTGTAATTGATCAATTGCAGGCCAGTGTGTGAACCGCCGTCGGCTCACCCCCGATAGAGGGTGTCAAAGTGAGCGGCAGACATAGCATGTCCGGCTGCTAACTAGGGTGGTACCACGGGAATTCAGACCTCTCGTCCCTAGCGTTTATACGCTGGGGATGGGAGGTTTTTTTGTTACAGTCAGTAGGACTCCGAGGAGGAAAATGAGAAATGAGCGAAAACCAAACAAGCACAGCAGCCGGAGCCGGCTACCGTGCCCAGACCATCGAGCCGAAATGGCAGAAGTTCTGGGACGAGAACAAAACCTTCAAGACAGGTGAAGATGCGGACAGACCGAAATTTTATGCGCTGGATATGTTCCCGTATCCTTCGGGAGCAGGCCTGCATGTAGGCCATCCGGAAGGTTACACAGCGACAGATATTATCTCCCGCTACAAGCGGATGCGCGGCTACAATGTGCTTCATCCGATGGGCTGGGATGCCTTCGGCCTTCCTGCAGAGCAGTATGCGATGGATACGGGGCAGCATCCGCGTGACATTACCTTTAAGAACATCGATAACTTCCGCCGCCAGATCAAATCGCTGGGCTTCTCCTATGACTGGGACCGCGAGATCAGTACAACGGATCCGGAATATTACAAATGGACCCAGTGGATTTTTATCCAGCTGTATAACCGCGGTCTGGCTTATGTTGCCGAAGTATCGGTGAACTGGTGTGAAGCGCTGGGAACGGTACTTGCGAATGAAGAAGTTATCGACGGTAAAAGCGAACGCGGCGGCCACCCTGTTGTGCGCAGACCGATGCGCCAGTGGATTCTGAAAATTACCGAGTACGCGGAACGCCTGCTCGAGGACCTGGATGAGCTGGACTGGGAAGAGAGCATCAAGGATATGCAGCGCAACTGGATCGGCAAATCCACCGGCGCGGAAGTCCACTTTGCGATTGACGGCCATGATGCAAGCCTGGAAGTATTCACTACCCGCCCGGATACATTGTTCGGTGCGAGCTACTGTGTCCTGGCACCGGAGCACAAGCTGGTGGATGTGATTACAACGGAAGCACAGGCTGCTGCTGTAGCGGAATACCGTGACAAGGCAGCCCGCAAGAGCGATCTGGAGCGTACGGATCTGGCAAAAGAAAAAAGCGGCGTATTCACCGGGGCGTATGCCATTAATCCGGTCAACGGCGCTAAAGTGCCAATCTGGATTGCTGATTATGTACTCGCCGGCTACGGAACCGGGGCGATTATGGCAGTTCCGGGCCATGATACCCGTGACTGGGAATTCGCCAAGCAGTTCGGCCTGGACATCATTGAAGTGGTGCAGGGCGGCGATGTCGAGGAAGAGGCATACAGCGGCGACGGCCCGCATGTGAACTCTGATTTCCTGAACGGGCTGGACAACAAGGAAGCTATGGCCAAAATGATCTCCTGGCTGGAGGAGCAGGGCAGCGGCAAAGGCAAGGTGACCTACCGCCTGCGTGACTGGCTGTTCAGCCGCCAGCGCTACTGGGGTGAGCCGATTCCGATTCTGCATCTGGAAGACGGCACAATGAAGACGGTCCCAGTAGATCAGCTGCCGCTGATGCTGCCGGACGTTGACGCCATCAAGCCTTCTGGCACCGGTGAATCCCCGCTGGCAAACGTAACCGAATGGGTGGAAACCGTTGATCCGGAGACCGGTATGAAAGCCCGCCGTGAGACCAATACAATGCCGCAATGGGCCGGCAGCTGCTGGTACTACCTGCGTTATATCGATCCGCATAATGATAAAGAGCTGTGCTCGCCGGAGAAGCAGAAGCAGTGGCTGCCGGTTGACCTGTACATCGGCGGTGCCGAGCATGCGGTGCTTCACCTGCTGTATGCCCGCTTCTGGCACAAGGTACTGTACGATATCGGCGTAGTGGATACGAAGGAGCCGTTCCACAAGCTGGTTAACCAGGGGATGATCCTGGGGAATAACAACGAGAAGATGAGTAAATCGCGCGGTAATGTTATCAACCCGGACGAAATCGTGGAGGCTTACGGCGCAGATACCCTGCGTGTATATGAAATGTTCATGGGGCCGCTGGAAGCAACCAAGCCGTGGAATGAAAAAGGCGTGGAAGGCGTACACCGCTTCCTGTCCCGCGTATGGCGCCTGTTCGTGAATGAGGACGGCAGCCTGAGCAGCAAGATTACGGCTGACGGCGGAACCGACGAGTTCAAACGCACCTGGCACAAAACGCTGAAAAAGGTCGGCGAGGACTTCGAAGGCTTGCGCTTCAATACGGCAATCAGCCAGCTGATGATCTTCATCAACGATGCCTACAAGCAGGAGACCTTGTCCCAGGAAGCGGCAGAGCACTTTGTGCAGATGCTGTCGCCGCTGGCACCGCACATTGCTGAAGAGCTGTGGCAGCTGCTTGGACATGAGGGAAGCATCAGCTATGTTCCATGGCCGGCTTACGATGAAGCCTGGACAGTAGATGCTGAAGTGGAAATTGTTGTACAGGTGAACGGCAAAATTGTACAGCGCGCACTGGTGGCGGCAGATATGGGCAAGCAGGAAATGGAAGAGCATGCACTGGCCCTGCCGAACGTTAAAGCCGCTGTTGACGGCAAAACGGTCCGTAAAATCATTGCAGTACCCGGCAAGCTCGTAAATATTGTAGTGGGTTAAGCGAAGAACGCAACTCTACCCGCAGCTACGGAGAAATCCGTGCTGCGGGTTTTTTGTTAGAAAGAAGTTTGCCTAAAGGTCAAGCGGGTTCTGAACCATTCCGTCGCGGCCGAAAAAAGCATCCAGCTGCTCCACATCCTCATCATACTTGTCATGAGTGGTCGTAATCAGCCGCTCGAATACACCTTCCAGGCTGGTGCGCAGATGATTCAGTGCTTCTGCCGTGATGCCGCCGCGGACGGCGACACGTTCCTGCAGCTCCTGGGGAGTAAAGGAGCCTTCCGTCAGCAGCTTACCGGTGCCGAGCAGCATTTCACCGGCGAGCCGGCTGACCAGCGCCTCTTCAATGCCGGTTGCGGCAACGGCCGCTTCAATCCACCGTTCCAGGAAATAGCTGAGGAACGCCGGGCCGCAGCTGGAGAAATCCGATGCAATCCGGGTGTGGCTCTCCGGGATTTCAACAGGCACGCCAATGAAGGAGAACAGCTGGAGCAGTGACAGCCTGTCTTTTTTATTTAACCTGCTTCCGAAGATGCAAAGAGAACTCCCGCTCTTGACAGAGTGGGTGATGCTGGGAATAATCTTGGCAATTTTGGACGGCAGAGCGGATTCCAGGTGGTGGAGCTGGACAGGACTTGTAATGGATACGACAATCTGCTCACTGCGCAGGTAAGGAGCAATTTCATCAGTCAGCGCCTTGAACTGCAAAGGCTTGACACACAGAAAAACAATATCGCTGCCTGACGCAGTCTCAATGTTGCTTGAACACACAGTCAATCCGGGGTGAAGCTTCTGAAGTTCCAGCAGCTTGCCCGGGCTGCGGTTGCTGGCCAGTATATTGCCTGGATCAAGCGCTCCCGAACTAAGAAAGGTGTCGATGAGCAGACCGCCCATGCTGCCTGTTCCGATAAATCCCACTTTCATCCTGCGGTAACCTCCTTTCTTATGTTACTGGGCTTACAGGAATACTCTTCCTTCAATGTATGCCGGCGAGTCTTGGACAAATGACAAGTTTAACTCAAGTTTTTGAATAAAATTCCATTCAAATTAAGGAGGATTAGCTGATGAACAAAAGAACGATCGGATGTGCAATCGTTGCTGCGCTGCTGGGCGGCGGGCTGGTCTGGGCTGCGGATCACAGGACTGCGGAAGGAATTGACGGCTGGGGGACACTGAATGCGGGAATGGCGCAGGCGCTGGGAGTAGAGGAAGGAGCAGATGCGGCATCTGCAGGTAAGACGGAAGGCAATGCGGACCCGGCTGGGGCAGGCGGAAATGAAGGCGCGGCGGCAGCTGTGGTGAGCAGCGGAGCTGTGAACAGCGGGACGGCAGAAGCTGCGGGAAGTAGTGAAACGGTGAATGGCAGTGATTCGCCGGGAGCTGAACCTAATGGTGAAGCGGTAAAAGATAGTGATGCAGCGGGAACGGGTGCGCAGGGAACCGCAGGCGGTGGAGGAACAGATGCAGCAGGAATTGCAGGAGCTGCAGGGAGTACGGCCGCAGCGGCGGACGGGAGGGTTAATGTGAATACAGCTGATGCTGCTGCACTGATGAACCTGCCGGGGATCGGAGAGAAGAAGGCTCAGGCCATTATTGATTACCGCAGCAGCAAGGGGGCCTTTCGCAGCCTGGCCGATCTGGGCAAGGTAAAGGGAATCGGTCCCAAAATGCTGGAAAAGCTGGAGGGGCTGGTTACTTTTTAATTAGTAAATAGTGTAAAGTTTAATCTTGACACTGTCAGGTTATAAGGATATATTTACAGTGTAAAGTTTGAGAGAAGGGACAATAATCTTTTGAAGCAGAAACCTTACCATCATGGCGATCTACGAAACACATTGATTGAAACTGGCATTGAGCTGATTAATGAGGAAGGGTTGGGGGGGTTCTCCCTTCGCAAGGTTGCGGCCAAATGCGGGGTTAGCCACGCAGCTCCGTACAGTCATTTCAAGGATGTCCAGCAGCTGCTGGCGGCAATGGCGGATCATGTTACCGAACAGTTTACGGTTTCCCTGCAGGCTTCTGTCGAAGGACAGGAAGACCCGTTGTCAGCAATGGGGGAGCTGGGCACGGCCTATATTGCTTTTTTTGAGCAGCATCCGGCCTATCTGCCGTTTCTGTTCTTTCAGTCGGGCATTACGATTCAGGTGGACGGGGGAGATGAAGGGCTCCCGGCTTACCCGCCGTTTGCGGTATTCCGGACGACAGCCTACCGGCTGTTCCGCAGTCTGGGGCTCCCGCCTGAACGGGACGGTACAATGCTGATGGCTTACTGGTCGCTTGTCCACGGGGTAGCTTCTCTTTTGTCCAGCAGCGGCGTCCGTTATTCGGGGAATTGGCAGGAGGTATGGCAAGTCATTCTTCAATCGGGAGGAACAGAGAATGAGACTGATCGTGCATGATCTGGCGGAGCAGGATTATAACGCCTTGCTCGGCGGCTTCAGCAGGGATAACGACGAAATAATTGGGAATGTGGAAGCCATCCGCCACTGTGTAGGCTGCTTCGGCTGCTGGGTCCGCACTCCGGGCACCTGTGTGCTAAAGGATTCTTATAAGCATATGGGCGAACGGCTTGCCGCCTGTGAGGAATACGTATTCATCACCCGTAACGTGTACGGGGGCTACAGCCCGTTTGTCAGCAATGTTTTGAACCGGACGCTGCCCTATGTGCTGCCTTATTTTCTGACCAAAAACGGAGAGACCCATCATCAGCAGCGCTATCAGCGCCAGATCCGATTCACGGTTCATTTTTACGGGGAAGGCATGAGCGAGGTGGAACGCGAAACGGCAAGGTCACTGGTGCGGGCCAATGCGCTCAATCTGGATGCGTCTGGTTACAAGGTTTCTTTTTACGATACGCTTAACAGCCTCAAGGAGGTGCAGTGATGAGAATTGCGCTGGTTAACGGCAGTCCCAAGGGCGGGGCAAGCAATTCCGGAATTCTGCTGGAAAAGCTTAAGCCGCTTATCGCCGAAGGCAACGAGCTTAATGCGTACCGGGTTAACGTGAAGCCGCTGAAGCCTGAGCAATACCGGGAGCTGAACGAAGCTGACGTACTGGTGCTGGCTTTTCCGCTCTACTTTGATGCCATTCCTTCGCATTTGCTGCGGATGATGGTCGAAATGGAGAAATTCCGGCAGCAGGAGCCGGGCAATCCGGAGCTTATTGTGTATGCGCTGATCAATAACGGATTCTATGAGGGCCATCAGTGCACTATTGCTGCGGATATTGTGCGCAATTGGTGCAGTCGCTGCGGATTCCGCTTCGGAATGGCCATCGGGCACGGGGCTGGAGAAATGTTTAAATCTTTGAGCCAGGTGCCGCTGGGGAAAGGCCCGCTGAAGAATCTCGGCAAGGCGATGGATCAGCTCTCAGCTGCAATTCTCACCCGGAGCAGTGCGGTTTCGCTGTTCATTCAGCCGAATTTCCCGCGAATCGCCTGGCGCATGGCGGCCACCCATTCTTTCTGGCATGCCCAGGCAAAAAAGAATGGGCTCCGGCCAAAGGACCTGAGGAGACAGCCTTTTCAGGAGAGCAGATAAGGTAACCCGGTTAATCATATTGAAACAGTGCCACAGTATGTTACAATAGTGAACAACTATTAAGAGAAAGTGGAGATTACTGATGACTGTGGCCTACCGCAAAAACTGGGATACGTACTTCATGGACATTGCCTGTATGGTCTCCACCCGTTCGCGCTGCCCGCGCCGGCATGTCGGTGCTGTGCTGGTGCAGGGAAAAAAGCTGCTTGGAACGGCATATAACGGGGCGCCGATGGGCGTGCCGGATTGCTCGGAGGCCGGCTGCATGGTTTCTGAGCAATATGAGCGGGAGATTGTTGACGGCGCGGAGACGATGGTGATGAAGCAGCGCTGTATCCGCACCATCCATGCCGAGCAGAATCTGCTGCTGTTCACCGACCGGAGCGACCGTGAGGGCAGCACCGTCTATGTAACGGATGAGCCGTGCTGGACCTGTGCCAATATGCTGGCTAACAGCGGTATTGTCGAGATTGTCTATCTGCGGCCTTACCGCAAGGATATGAAGAAGGTAGAGGCTATGCTGGGATCAAAGGGCATTATATTCCGTCAGCTGGAGAATTACGAGCCGCCGAAGGAAACGATGATTACGGTATCAGAGTAACCGGGATGGCAACTGAATACGATGATTAACAGAGGAAGAACCTCTGCACACGCATGGATTGCGTACGCAGGGGTTCTTTTTGCTGTTGGCAGATTATGCAGGGGAGGGAAGGAAATGAACAGGAAACCGCTTTTAAGCTTCACCATCTGCTGGATTGCCGGCAGCGCCGCGGGCTGCTTGTTTGGCGGATATCAGCTGCTGGCAAGTATCGCAGTCTGTCTGCTGCTGCTTGCTCTCTGGGCGGCTGGAGGGGGAATCAGGTGGAGAACGGCCGCTGTGCTTGTGCTGGCGCTGGCCGCGGCAGCGCTGTATTGGAAGTGGACAGAGGCACGCAATGTCAGCCTGCTGCCGGAGGCGCTGGGCAAGCCGGAAGCCGGACTGAATGAGACATACATAACAGCCGAAGGCGTGGTTGCTTCCCCGGTGGAGCGGGACGGGGACCGGGTGGATTTTACGCTGAAGCTGATAGGGATTACAGGAGATGGGCAGGAAGGGCAGGATGCGGAAGCTCCGGCGGCAAAGCTGCAAGCAGCGGAGTCTATAAACGGGTCAGCGGCGGGCAAGCCGGCAGCGGAAGCTTCAACAGCAGCTGCCGATCCCGCAGGCGAACAGATCGCTGTGCAGGTCAAGCTGCAGGCGGAGAGTGAAATTCTGGTGGCGGCGCAGTGGCAGCGGGGAGACAGGGTAACCGTCACGGGAGAGCTTGCGCTGCCGCCGGTGGCGCGGAACTTTGGCGGGTTTGATTACCGTGCGTACCTGCAGACACAGCGGATTCACTGGCTGCTTAAGGGTGAGGGTGCAGCGAGTGTAACGGCTGTGCCGCCTGTATCCTGGCAGCTGTCCAATATTCTGCGCTGGAATGATGCAGCCCGTGCTGCGCTTGGCGCCGAGATGGACCGGTTATTTAAGGAGCCGCATGCCGGTTATATGAAGGGGCTCGTCATTGGCATTCAGGACGACCTTGATCCCGAGACCTTCAAGCAGTTCTCCCAGCTGGGGCTGACGCATATTTTGGCGATCTCGGGAATGCATGTGGCTGTCTATGTTGGAGTCATCCTGTTCCTGCTGCGGCGACTGCGGTTTACCCGTGAAACGTCACTGACTGTTACTTTGCTGCTGGTACCGGTTTATGTGCTGCTGTCCGGCGCCGGGCCGTCGATTCTGCGTGCCGGACTAATGAGCATGATCGCCCTGCTGGCTGCGAGGCTGGGACTGCTAAAGGATGGCATGAATATTCTCGCCGCTTCAGCACTGATGATGCTGGTCTGGAATCCTTATTTTCTGCTCAGTGTCAGCTTCCAGCTGTCTTTTCTGGTAACGGCCGGATTAATGGTGTATACACCGCTGGCAGCCCCACTGTTCGGCAGGCTCCCCAAGTGGCTGGGCAGTTCCATAACGGTAACGCTGATCGCACAGCTGGTGTCTTTTCCGCTGACGGTGTATTACTTTAACCAGTTTTCTTTGCTGTCTTTTATCGCTAATCTGCTGCTCGTTCCCTTTATTACTTTTCTGGTACTGCCGCTGGGCACCCTTGCGCTGCTGCTTGGACGAATCTGGGATGCCGGTGCTTCTGCGGTTGCAGGTGTAGCAGAGCTGCTGAACAACTGGACCTTTGCGGCTGTAGAATGGGTAAACGGGTTTACAGCAGGCGTGCTGATCTGGGCCTCTCCGTCTTTGCTGTGGATATGCCTTTATTACGCACTGCTCTACGGCCTGCTGTATGCATTGAAGCGGAGGAGGGAGGCGGGATTTATCCCGCAGTATATGGAGGATGAGACCAGGCCGCTGGCTGGGCTTGCGCAACCGGGAGCAGGGGGAGTCCGTGATACATTCCCGTATCCGTCTTATATGGAAGTTCAATCCGGACTGGGCGGCAGTGGTTATGCAGCCATACTATGCGCTGCGGCACTGGGTTTACTGCTGTACAAGGGTTACTACACGGAACAGCTGAACGGTGCGGGAACCATAAGCTACCTTGATGTAGGCCAGGGTGACAGCATTCTGATTACGACACCGGAAGGGGCTCACATTCTGGTCGACGGCGGCGGAACGGTAAGCTTCGGTAACAGAGAGGAGTGGCGCATCCGCCGCAGCCCGTTTGAGGTGGGAGCCAAAACCCTGCTGCCGCTCCTGAAGCAGAGGGGGATTCACCGGCTGGATGCGGTGATCCTGACCCATGGGGATCAGGACCATATGGGCGGACTGCAGGCTGTGCTGGAAGGAATACCGGTATCGGCGCTGCTGTTCAACGGTACGCTGGCCGGTACGGAGTCTTACGCCAAGCTGATGAACACGGCCCTTGCCAAGGGTGTCCGGCTGTATGCTGTGCAGCAGGGAATGGTGCTGGCTCCGGATAAAACGACGGAGCTGCATTTTCTCTGGCCGGAACCAATGAGGGCAGCAGAGCCGCTGCTTCCGGAAGTGGAGGAGCAGAACCATGAATCGGTGGTGTTCCGGCTGGAGATGAACGGCCGCAGCTTTCTTTTTACGGGAGATATGGATGAAGCGGCTGAGGAAGAGATTATTCAGGCTGCGCAGCAGGCTGGAATCCGGGAAGCAGGACCTATAGATGTGCTAAAAGTAGCTCATCACGGAAGCAAGACGTCTACAGGGGCAGCCTGGCTGGAGTTCTGGAAGCCAGCTTCTGCAGTAATCTCTGCCGGAGTCAACAATCTGTACGGCCACCCGAATGCCGGTGTGCTGGAACGGCTGGAGGAAGCGGGAGCGGCAATATACCGGACGGATCTGCACGGGGAGGTGCAGCTTAGGGTGGAGGAGGAGATCCGTATACGGTATAGGATAAATACAAATGAGGTTAAAAGTCATCAGAAGCCTGACTAATTAAGCATACGAGTGCCAGTAGCCTGTGAAGTGACAGGGTAGGGCTATTGAGCGCTACCTGCAAATGGAATGGGATGAACTCAAATAGAGCCGTTCTTCAAGGGAGAAAATTCCTTGAGGATAGCCTGAGCCATTATTTGCCCAGAGGTTTTTGGGGCAACCATTCCAGGTAAACCAGACGCAAGAAGCGCTTTTATACCAAGCTTTTCAGCATAAAAGAGAAGGGATACCCGATAATTCGGCGTATCCTTTCTCTTTTTTTGTTATTGTTTTAATGTTAAAGTTTCTGAATGATCATCCCAACTTATATCTATTTTTATGCTACTATCTTTAGACACTGTGCTATTCATTTTGTTTACTGGAATAGTAATTGTGCGGTTTAATAAGCCTTCTTCTTTTAATATTATACTTCCATCGTTCACGGTTACAGTATAACTACCTACATCTTTCCAATTATCGAGCTTATAATAAAGAGTTAACTTACTTGTTTCTCTTTGGCTATCTAAGGTAACTCTATAATCACCCTTCCAACTATCACTCTCTCCTTTTAATACAAAGCCATCACTTGTGCAACCAGTTAAAAGTACAAAGAGTGCAATCATTAAGATCGTGAAGAATTTGGTTTTAATCTTCTCTCGCCACCTTATGAATTTTGTATAAATTATTTTAACATAAATCCATAAATATAAAAAGATTCCAAAAGCGCATTTGAAAAATGAATGTTTTAAAATAAGTTGGTTTTGGGAGAATTGTTTGTTGCTTCTATTTTTGGTATGTTATAACACTCAATACAATGAACTAAGTTCCATTGCAGCAGAATGAAATATAAGATGTATCCTCCATTATGTAACTCTATCCGTGACATGTTTATGATGAAGCACTTAATTATTTAGAAGACTGGTATGAGCAATCTAAAAACTCTAAACCTGCTCGAATAGTTCTTAGCAGCATGGATTTGTCGTCCTTTAAGAAAACAACTCCGCAGAGAAAAAGAGCTAACTCTTAAAAAATCCCCAAGCAGGAGAACTGCATGGGGATTTTTGTGAGCATAATAAATAAAACACGCTACACAGTCTCTCAAGAACTCACCACATGCGCCCGGCTCTCCCTCAGCAGCCGGGCATAATAGCCCTCCCGCTCGAGCAGCCTGCGGGGCGGCCCGGACTCGGCAACCCGCCCGTTCTTCATCGCGATGATCAGGTCCGCTCCGGCGATGGTGGACAGCCGGTGGGCGATGATCAGTGTGGTGCGCTCGCGGGCCACGTTGTCGATGGCCTGCTGGATCAGCTTTTCCGTGCGAGTATCGATGTTCGCGGTAGCTTCATCCAGCACGAAGATCGCCGGATCATGGGCAATGGCCCTGGCGAAGGAGAGAAGCTGCCGCTGTCCGGCTGACAGTGTTCCGCCCCGCTCGGTAACCGGCTCGTTGATGCCGCCGGGGTAATCCTGCACGAACTCAATGGCGCAGGAGGCCTGCAGCGCATGCTGTACAGTTTCTTCCGCAATCTCATCGCCCAGCGTAATGTTATCGCGGATCGTGCCCGAGAACAGGAAGACATCCTGCAGCACAACGGAAATGTTCCGCCGCAGATCATCCAGCCGGATATCGTTGACGTTGATGCCGTCGATGAGGATTTCTCCCTTTTGCACCTGGTAAAAACCGTTGATCAGACTGATAATGGTCGTTTTGCCCGCACCAGTCTCGCCGATGAATGCCGCGGTCTGCCCTTTGCGGATCACAAAGCTGACGTCCTTCAGCACCCAGTCGGTATCCTTGTAGGCAAACCAGACATGGCGGAACTCAATGGTGCCGTCCAACCGCTCCACAGCGACTCCGCTCTCCGGCTGCTCCAGCCGTTCCTCCTCGCGAAGCAGCTCATCGATGCGCTCCGTAGATACCAGCGCGGATTGAATGGAGGTATATTTGTCCGCAAGATCAGAGACCGGGGCAAAAAACTGCCGGATATAGGTCGTGAACGCATAAAGTACACCGATCTGCAGCACGCCGCCGGAGATTTGGCCGACACTGAACCAGACAAGAATGGCAATCGCCAGACTCTGGAACATATCCGATGCCGGCTTCAGGATACTGTTGAGCCGCACCTGAATCAGCGTGGTCCGGAAGTAGTCCCCGTTCAGCTTCAGGAACTGCTCCTCCTTCTCTTTTTCCGCACGGAAGATCTGAATGACCCGCATCCCGGCAACGCTCTCGGCAATAAAGCCGTTGATCTGGCCGATGTAATGCTTCATGTGGAAGAAGTTCTTTTTGATTTTGTTTTTGATGAACAAGACCAGGAATACAATCACCGGAATAACGGTAAAAGAAACAAGCGTAAGCTGCGGGCTAAGCATCAGCATGGCGTATATAATGCCGATCAGCAGCAGCACATCCTTAACAAGCGAAATAATGACGTCTGTATACAGGTCGCTGACCTCAGCGGTGTCATTCGTCGCCCGGGTAATGAGCCGGCCGGACGAGGTGCGGTCGAGAAAGGACAACGGCAGCCGCTCGATAATTCCGAACACCCTGACCCGCAGATCATGGATCAGGCTCTGTCCGGCTTTGGCCACAATCAGCGCCTGCAGGTAAGAAAAGCCGGAGCCCGCCGCCGACACCAGCAGATACAGCAAGGCCAGACCAAGAATAGAATCAAGACCATGCTCTTCCGCACCGCCGATCAGAAAATGGTCAATAACCCGCTGCAGCAGCAGCGGCTGGACCAGAAAAGCGGCATTAACAATAACGACGCAGACGCAAGCCAGGAGGAGCTGGAGCTTATAAGGGGCGGATAACCGCAGCAGCAGCTTTACTGCGCCGGACCCAGACTTTTTGGGACGCGGACTAATGGCCGTCTTCATGCTGTTCCGTGTAGATATCAAAGTACAGTCCTCCTTTCGTAAGCAGCTGTTCATGCGTACCGCGTTCGGCGATAACCCCTTTGTCGAGCACGATAATCTCATCCGCTTCCTTAATGGACGAGATGCGGTGCGAGATCAGAATATTGGTTTTGCCTGCACGGACCTGCTTGAGGTTCGCCAGAATCTGCCCTTCCGTCACACTGTCCACTGCCGACAGCGCATCGTCCAGAATCAGAATGGCCGGATCACTGATTAGGGCGCGGGCAATGGCCAGCCGCTGCTTTTGTCCGCCTGACAGATTGACGCCGCGTTCCCCGAGAATCGTATCATAGCCGTCCGGAAAGCCGCTGATGCTGTCAGCGATCAGTGCGGACTCAGCCGCCTGCCGGACCTCAGACTCACTGTAGCCGTCTTTGAAAAAGGCGATATTATCCTTAACTGTAGCGGCAAAAACAAAGCTGTCCTGCGGCACATAACCCATTCCTCCGCGCAGCGCCTCAACCCTGTAATCGTTGATATCCCTGCCGTCCAGGCTGATCTGCCCCGGCTCCACATTGTAGAAGCGGAAGAGCAGCGAAGCGAGCGTGCTTTTACCGGAGCCGGTACGGCCGATGATGCCAAGGCTGTGTCCCCTGGGGAGGCAGAGCGAGATGTTGTGCAGGGCAGGCATATCCGAGCCATCGTAAAAGAAGGTCAGATTACGAAGCCGGACCTCTCCTTCAGGCTGCACCTCTGCCGCCTGCGGCGAATCCGTAATGTCAGGCTGCACCCGCAATACCTCATACAATCTGCCCAGAGAGGCTATTCCGCGCTGGATCGTAGTGACGATTTTGCCGATGGACACGATAGGGCTGATGATCAGGCTCAAATAACCGTTAAAAGCGACGAAATCACCGACACTGATGTCCCCGCGCATGACCAGCCGGCTGCCGTACACCAGATTAATGACAAAACAGACCGCAAAGCCGAATTCGATCATCGCCGGCAGCGCGGCAGAGATACGGATCAGATCCAGATTGGCCTGTTTCATCTTGCTGCTCAGCCCGCTGAAGCGCTCCATTTCCGAACGCTCCTGCACATAGGCTTTGATGACACGGATTCCTGAGATATTTTCCTGAACCTTGCCCGACACGGCGCCGAACTGCTGCTGGACCACTCTGAACCGGGTCTGAACCTTACGGCTGCTGAACAGCATAATCACAATGATAAAAGGCAATGGGGCAAGTGTAGCCAGGGTAAGACGGGGATCGACTGTAGCGAACATGAAGTAAATGGAGGAGCAGCAGATCACAATGCCGTTGAACGACATCGCCGTAGCCGGACCGAACGTCATCCGTACCGCGGAAATATCATTGATGGCATAGGCGATCAGATCGCCTGTCTTGCGGCTGTTATAAAAGGAGGGAGAGAGCTTCAGATAGTGCCGGACCAGCTCTTCCCGCAGGTAACATTCGAGGTTGCGTGCGCTTTTGATAATGATATTTCTCCATAAAAAAGTGCAGGTGAACACGCCGGCGGCAATCAGCAACATCCACAGCACCTGAAGCTGCACCTGCCGGGTGTCAAAGCCGCTGACCTTCATTAAATCCACTGCGTGGCCCAACACTTTAGGAAAAAGCGTCTGGATAAAGGAGGCGGCGAACATAAAAGAAAACCCGATCAGATAATCAGTCTTGCGGGCTTTGAAAAAACGCAGCAATATAGAGGATTTCATTGACATCCCACCTTTTGAAAATACACCTGCCAGTCTCAGATGCTCCTTACGGATTCTCTTTCCACAAAAGTGCTAAGCACAGCAATATTCTCCGCAGGCTTCTGCGGATCGGCAATCCGGTTGAGCAGTGTGGCTACCACTCTCTGGCAGGAGTAATCGATATTCAGGTCCATCGTAGTAAGTGGAGGTGTTGAAAGAGCGGATATCTCCGTGTTGCCGCTGCTGAGAATGGAAACGTCCTCCGGTACCTTGATCCCGTGCTCCTGCAAGAGACGGATCAGCTCTACGGCCGTGAAGTCATGCTCACAGATAAAAGCGGTCGGAAGTCCTCCGCCGGCAATCAGCCCGGACAGCCTGCTCCCAAGCGCCTCATCACGCTCCCAAAAAAGCGCCCCGTCAGCCGGCAGGCCATGCTCCTCCAGCGCGGAGGTGATGCCTGTTTTCTTTTCCTTGTTGCGGTAGGCGCTAAGATTACCTACAAAGCCGATTGCGCGGTGCCCGCGGCCGATCAGATATTGGCACTGCTTGTAGCCGGCGTGCAGGAAGCTGAACCACACACTGTCGTAATCATAGGCCGGTGAGTAACCCACATACAGAATCAGAGCCGGAATCTGTTTATGAATAAAGGAAATGTAGTCACTGTTAAACCGCCCGATAAAAATGACCCCGTCGAACTTGTAGCCTTTACTTAAACGGTAGGGCAAAGCCTGCCTGTTCTGGTGCTCCTTATCGACAAATTCAATGCTGTAATCCGTGTCGGCCTGCTGCAGCGCCTTTTCGATTCCCTGAACCTTATAGCTGAAGTTACTGTTGTCATGCTGATACGGCTTCTGGTGCAGTACCAGAATTTTCGGAGGAGCTGCCTTGCGGGGCCGGATATAACCCATCTCCGCTGCTTTTTGCACAATCTTGGCTTTCATTTCCTCGCTGATGCCGCCCTGATCCGCCAGCGCTCTGCTGACTGACACCGGTGACAGCCCGAGTGCATTGGCGATTTCGGTGAGCGTTACTTTTTTGCTTTTCACAATAATCCCCCGTTTTTGCTGTACAACACAGCAGCTTATGCCTGATTACTGTTATTATATTCCTGTATTACACAGGATACAACGCAAGAAAACGACAAAATGAACGTAAAAAACTATTTTTTTTAAGTTAAAAGTGCAAATTATTTTCGGCGTATAAGGATTAAGTATAATGTTTGGAAGATTGAGGGAACCAAATGCAGTCCGGAGAGTCTTATTGACCAAAGAGGTGAGTGAGAATATGCACAGTGAAGAGTTACCGTATGCCGTAGCCTATGCGCCGTCCATGACGCTGCGGGAAATGATGGAGACTTACGGGCGGGATGTGTGGAATTATGCGTATTTCCTGACCGGCAGCCGGGAGCAGGCGAATGACATCAGCCAGGAGGTATTTCTGAAGGCACACCGCAATATTGGCAAATACCGGGGCAGCGCCACCCTGAAGACCTGGCTGCTGACGATTACCCGTAACACTGCATTCAGCTGGAGACGGAACAGCTTCTGGCACCGGTTCATTCCGCTGGGAAAAGGCCAGGCTCCCGGACAAGCATGGTCTGCCGAAAAAGAAGCGCTCAGCAAGCAGTATGTTAACCGCATCTGGGAGCTGATTATGGAGCTGCCCGATAAGCACAGGGAGGTGCTGGTGCTGGAGATTCAGCAGGGATTGTCCACTGCGGAAATGGCCGCCCTGCTCGGAGTAGCCGAAGGAACCGTGAAATCCCGGCTGTCCCGGGCCAGGGAGAAGATGAGAAAAGCGCTGGAGGAGGATGAGCGATGAAGCACAGACAGGCAGAGGATGAGGCGGAAGTAAAATCAGAGAAGCCCGAATGGTACAGGGAGGCTGGACGCGGCCCGTTCGCGGAAGACGGATTCACCCCGCAGCTGATGGCCCGGATTGAGCTTGCTGCCGAGCGCCGTAACGGGGCAGGGAAGGTTATTATGCGCAGGCGCATTGGTCTTGCTGGAGTGACGGCAGTTCTGCTGCTTGGAGCGCTGCTGTGGCCGCTAGCGGGCGGGGACGGAGAGGGTTACACGGCTCAGATAAGCTCCTTTTTTGGCAAAAAGAATGCTGCAGCGGTACCGCCGTCTGCCTCCCCTTCTGCAACGACGTCCGCAGCAGCCGAGGCTTACAATCCGCCGCTGGGATCGGCCGAATTTGAGCTGGGTGGTGTAAAGTATTATATGCCGCTGCCGTCCAATGTGGCTAAGACTTATGCGCAGGTACTGGAAACACCGCTGGGGATTGTCTGGTCACCGCCGCCGCCGATGACGGATTACCTCAAGCCGAAATACACACGTAATACGGAACCCTATTCACTGTACCTGACTCCTAAGGGACATGTGGAGCTCTCGGCGGATTCCGCCAAAAGAATATATACTTTTCCTTTGTATGTAGGGAGTGCACAGACTTATTTTGGTCTGGGGCAATTTTATAGTGCAGGAGATTATCTTCTAGTGGCACACTATTCCTACAGGCTCGGGGAGGAGCGGGATTTTCGGAAGTGGAAACTTTCCAGAATAAATCTTAAAGAAGCGGCTGCAGGCAAGGTATCTGCTCCGGAGGAGATACTGAATTTAGATGCTTCGTTTACCGTTTACAGATCCTTTATGGCTATTAATCCCGACAGGGAGGAGTTATTGGCAGTTAATTATACGGAGGACGGAAAAGGCGGGTATATTCAGAAGAACAAGCTCTATGATATTGCCGGCGGAAAAAGCCAGCTCCTCAAGGAGGAAGTATTAATAGAGAATAAAGAAAAACCGACTGTCATTCTGTTTAGCCAAAATGTTTATAGTGTTCTGGAGGGTTCTGGAGTTGCCCATTATGAGCTCAATGGAAAGAAATATACTGCGGAGATCGTGCTGTTTACGGGGCAGCAATGGTATTACGACTATCAGTCTCAGGAATATAAAAAAGGCGGTTAATTCCTCTGCAGTAAACAATAAATTTAGTTCATTTTATCTGGATAATTTACTAAAAAAAAGCTATACTTTTGATAATATCAAAGGTATGGCTTTTTTATGCGGAGTGGAGCGGAAAAGATGAAAAAACTGACGATTGAGGATGTGGCCCGGAAGGCGGGAGTCTCGAAGAGCACAGTCTCACAATTTTTGAATAAACGGTTTAAATACATGAGCGAAGCGACCAAAAACCGGATTGCCGACGTAATCGAGGAGCTGAATTATCAGCCGAACGGCCTGGCCCGCAGCCTGAAGCAGAACCGCACGCATATGGTCGGGATCATTGTCGCCAATATTGACTACTCGCTTTCGATCCAGTGCATTCGTGCAATCGAGAATGAGCTGCAGCGCCGGGGCATTCAGGTCATTATCTGCAATGCCGACGAGAACGCGGATAAGGAAAATACGTATGTGGAGACGCTGGTGGCGCGCCAGGTGGACGGGCTGATTATTTTTCCGACCGGTCACCAGTCCTCGGCTTACACGCGGCTGATTGAGGCGGAGTATCCGCTGGTGTTCATGGACCGGCTGGTTGAGGGAGTAACGACCCAGAGCCTGCTGCTGGACAATGAAATGGCCGTCAAGACAGCGGTGAAGGAGCTGACCCGCAACGGCCATGAGGCCATCGCCATCCTGTCGTTGCCGCTAGGGGAGAACGCGATTACTCCGCGCAAGGAGCGGATGAGCGGCTATAAGAAGGCGATGGAGGAGGCGGGCCTGCCGCTGAATGAGCGTTATATGTGCAGCGTGCCCAGGGAGCGGATTTCCGCCGCGCTGGATGAGCTGCTAAACGGGCCGCAACCGCCGACGGCGCTGGTAGCCGCCAATGACCTTGTGCTGGGCGAAATCCTGAAATATGCGAACCGCCATTCGGTTGATATTCCCGGCCGCTTGTCCGTTATCGGCATTGACGATGCCGAGTTTGCCCTGATCTACAACCCGGCGATCACGACTATCCGCCAGCCGGCCTACGAGATGGGGATGCAGGCGGCGAAGATTATGCTCTCGCTGATCGAGGATCAGGATGCTGCGGTGCCGATTACGTACCGCTTTCCGCCTGCACTTCAGCAGGGGCAGTCTGTACGGCCCCCGGTGTAACGAAGTTGGAGTAAAACGGTTTATTCTCTTTACGCCTGCTTGGGCCTAAATTTACGAGCTGTGCTGCCTGTACCGAAGTTTGTTTTGGACAAGTTTAGAAGTTGCTTATGGAGGGGAGCACAGCTTCCCTCTTATTTGAGTTTATGTCGATTGCGATTCGGAAGTTTGCTAGATTAGAGTAGCTTGAGTGGGTTATGCGTGGGTTACATGCCTGGAGAACTTTGCGATAGTGCAGATGAGGTGGTTTAGCTGGAGTAAAGGAAAAATCCCATTAACTGAGCTGTAGAAGGTCAGTTTGCGGGTGAATAGAGGGAGAAATCCCATTAACTGAGCTGTAGAAGGTCAGTTTGCGGGCGAATAGAGGGAGAAATCCCACTAACTGAGCTGTAGATGGCCAGTTGGCGGGTGAATAAAGGGAAAAATCCCACTAACCGAGCTGTAGGAGGTTGGATTGTCAACAGTAAATCAGACAACTTTTTTAAGGGCTTCTTGACGATACTGAACAGGCGTTAGGTAACCCAATGTGCCATGAATACGATGCT
>NZ_JARXXP010000020.1 GCF_029893965.1 Paenibacillus sp. PastM-3 | reverse complement strand
CAGGTTTGGCGATGGCTAACTCGCGGCGCGGAGCATGGGAAATGTCCCGGAACACCAATAATGCCCTTCCGACTTCCTACTGGGAAGCGAAAGGGTTGAAAAGTTTGCTTTCACGTTACTTGGAGCTTTGTTAACCTTTTGGAACCGCCGTATGCGGACCCGCATGTACGGTGGTGTGAGAGGACGGGGGCTTGCCGCCCCCTCCTACTCGATTTCAATCCGAATGCTGCTAACGGACCGTACAGCCTTTATTTGGTTTGTGGAGAGTATTTTCACAATCTAACGGACCGTAATGCGCTTATTGCTCCAAATGGGCGATAATTTGGGCGAAATCCGGCGAATAAGCGCACTGGAGTCCGTTAGCCTGACAAAGGTGAATATTCCGCATTGATAAGAGCGCTGGTGTCCGTTAGAGCATGGTGCAGGATGGATAATTATTTTTTTGGGGGATGAAGACTGGACGGTTTGCGATTCGGTCTTAAAAGTTAGACACACGTACAATTGCCGTAGCACTATATGCTGACTAAGTTGTTAAAGGAAAAAATTTGCACCGCATTCCTGAATGGAACGTAGTAGCGGTTATACGCACTTATGGGAGTAATTTACACTAATACCAGCATTACAAGAGGAGGCTGTGCATGAACCTGCAAAGATGGTTTGCCTTATTTAAGCCGTCGGTTATTTGTCTGACGGTTTTATTACTGCTGTCTGCCGGATTTCCTGCTTATGCAGCAGAAGGAGGAGTGGTGCCGGCTAATGATGAGAGCCCTTCCGGAATCAGGCTGTCTGCACTTGAAGCCGTTATTGATTCTTACATAACTCCTGCCCGTAAGGTAAATACTGCTGCCGTATCCGTTGCTGTCGTCAACAACGGAGGGACTATTTTTAACAAAGCCTACGGATTAGCGGATGTGGAACACAATGTCGCCGCCGATACGGACACGGTGTTTGAATGGGGCTCCGTCACGAAGCTGCTGGTCTGGACGAGTGTGATGCAGCTGGTGGAGCAGGGCAAGCTGGATTTGCAGACGGATATCCGGGAGTATCTGCCCGAGGGCTTTTTCAAGAAGCTGAAATACGATGAGCCGATCACGCTGCTGAATCTGATGCATCATAATGCGGGCTGGCAGGACCGGTATACCGATTTGTTTTATATGGAGAAAGATGATGTACCCGATTTATATAAAGCGCTGCGTATCTATGAACCCCGGCAGGTGTACAAACCGGGTACAGTAGTAGCTTACTCCAATTACGGTGCTGCCCTGGCAGGTTACATTGTAGAGCTGCAGAGCGGAGTGCCGTTTTATACATATGTTAAAGAGCATATTTTTGAGAGCTTGGGAATGAATGCTACTTCCCTTCACCCGACGCTGCAGGACAATTCTTTTGTTGCAGCTGCAAGAAGCAGGATTCAGGGCTATACAGCTGAACGGGAGCTGATCAAGAAAAACATTACATATATGGGTATATATCCGGCAGGCGGTGCTATCGGCACCACAGCAGATGCGGCGAAATTTATGGCTGCGCTTGTGCCGCCGGCAGGGAGCAGAAGTCCGCTTTTTCAGAGCGATGAGACCCTTAAGCAGATGCTGACGCCAAGTCTGATGTATGAAGGCACCAATGTGCCAAGGGTCGCCCACGGATTTTTTGTAAATGAGCATGCCGTCCGAACGCTGGAGCATGGCGGAAATACATGGGCTTTTTCGAGCAATTTCGTATTCGACCCTGTTTCGGGGTTCGGGATGATCGTCATGGTTAACCAGCAAAATGAGGGCCAGTACTGCGTAGGGCTTGTTGACAGAGTTTTTGGTACTTACACACCAGCGGCTTACAGCGGCGAGCTGCCGGACAGCTCAGAGGTAGAAGGGACTTACATACGTGCACGCCGGGTCATCCACGGGTTCGGTAAAATGATTGAATATCTCAATCTTGCCTATATCGAGCCTGTTAATACGCGGGTATCCAAATGGAATGGAGATCCCTCCAGGCAGTTTGCACCTTATGCCTACACCAAAATTAACTCGTCGGGCATCGACTACTTTATAAGGGATGATCAGGGAAAGATTATCAAGCTTTCAAATATGTACGGGGATTATTTGCCGCTTTCCGGCTTTGCTGCACAAAGCATCGGAATATCGCTCATTGCCCTGGGGCTGGGTGCTTTTATTACACTGTTTACACTTATCAATCAATTTATCCGCTGGCTGATCCGCCGTTTTAAGAGATTACATAAGCCGGTGTCCAGGTTGGATAGGTATTATATGTGGTTTAATATAGCCGGTCTAGTCTTTATTTTGAACAATACAATTATGTTTTTCCGGTCTATGAATGCCACAGCCTACACCGGAGTGTATGTTCATTTGGCACTGAATATTATCTATATTCTGCTGGCCGCAGGATATATTGTGCTGCTATTGCTGAAGCTGCGGCGCTCGAACAGCGGAAGATTGAGAAAGGTATTGTACGTGCTGTCCGGCCTGTCGGCTGTATTGTTCAGTGCGCTGATCATCGGGTGGGATTTGTACTTTTAGAATGCGGGGCAGATGCATAGTCCAGATTGCGGCTGGTTAAAATTAGGTTACAGCTGACCACGCAGGGGGGATATGGATGCAGGGAAGCAGCCTGAAGGCGGCCGGAATATTTTTAAAATGATGGTCGACACCGTTTTCAGCTTGTGCTAAATTGTTTCCGAGGCTTGTTACCGGTAATGCGGGCAAAACCACAGTGGAAATGATTCTGTCATATCCATTGTTGTTTTGCCCTTTTTTGATTCCTCAAACACAGGTGGGTTTATCGTGATCATCAAACAAATTTTTAACAACAACATCGTCAGCACGCTTGATGACAAGAACCAGGAGCTGCTTATCCTCGGCCGGGGTATCGGTTTCCAGTTCTAGGCAGGCGACACGATTAACGAAGGGCGGATTGAAAAGATCTTCCGTCTGCAGGATTCCTCCATCTACGAGCGCTTCAAAGCGATTGTTACCGAGGTGCCGATAGAAATTTTGCAGGTGACGGATGATATTGTCAGTCTGGCGCGCATGCAGCTGAATAAGCAGATCAGTGACGGGATTTACGTATCCCTGTCCGATCATATTAACTTTGCCGTACAGCGGATGGTGCGGGACCAGATTGTCCGTAACCCGCTGTCGTGGGAGGTGCAGCACTTCTATAAGGCTGAGTATGATGTAGCCAAGGAAGCGCTGACGATTCTCAGGGAACGGCTGGGGATTGATTTTCCGAAAGATGAGATTTGCAATATCGCCCTGCATTTCATAAATGCTGAAGTCAATGATTCGATGAACGATGTGACGCATCTGATGCAATTGCTGCAGGAGATTATGAACATCATCAAATATCATTTCAGTGTCGATCTGGATGAGGACAGCGTCAACTATTTCAGATTCATTACGCATCTCAAATATTTCTGCCAGCGGGTGATTACCCATTCCAGTCATGATGACACGGAGGAATATCTGTACGAGGTTGTCCGCAAGAATTATCCGGAGACCTTCAAGTGCATCATCAAGATCGAAACGTTTATCCTCAAAAACTATGATTATGTTATGACGCATTCCGAGCAGCTCTACCTGACGCTGCATCTGGAGCGGCTGATGAAAAGTAAATAACCAAGGGCTTGTTACTGTTCAGTCAGGCAAAACCCGGATGAGGCACGGTACGCGTAAGAGCGCGGAGACAGTGTGTTCGTTCGGGTTTTTTTATATGCCAAAAATAGGGGGAAGTAAGATGAAACCTCAGGAAACAGCACAGCAGATCGTCCAGTCCGTGGGCGGTGTGGACAATGTAAACTCGGTATACCACTGTGTAACCCGGCTGCGTTTTGAGCTTAAAGATAACAGCAAGGCCGATCAGTCTGCGCTCAAAAAGCTGGATATGGTCATGGGCACCAACATCTCGGGTGAGCAGTTCCAGGTCATCATCGGCAACGATGTGCCGAAGGTTTACGATGAGATGGTAAAGGCCTACCCGGGGCTTAAGCAGAGTGGTGAGGGCACTAAAAAAGAGGATGGAAAGAAACAGAATGTCATTCTGAACATTTTTGAAACCATCGCAGGCGTATTTGCACCGATGCTTCCTGCAATCACGGCTGCCGGTATCCTCAAGGGGCTGCTGGCCCTGTTCGTAACCTTGGAATGGCTGACAACCGGAACGGATACGTACCGGATTCTCTCCGCCATCGGTGACGGTGTGTTCTACTTCCTGCCGATTCTGATCGCCTTCAGCGCAGCCCGGAAATTCGGGAGTAATCCGTTTATTGCGGTTGGAGTAAGTGCAGCATTAATGTATCCGGACATGGGGGCGTTATTGTCGAGCGGTAATCCGGTTGCTTTTCTGAACATTCCGGTTACTGCCGTATCGTATGCTTCATCCGTTATTCCGATCCTGCTGGCCGTATGGCTGCTCTCTTATGTGGAAAAGACGGTGGACCGTTTCATCACGCCTTCGCTTAAATTGCTGCTTGTTCCGCTGATTTCGCTGCTTATTATGGTTCCTGTTACGCTGATTGCGATCGGACCGCTGGGAACCTTTATCGGCGACGGCTTGTCCGGCGGCATCAACTGGCTACTGAATGAAGGCGGGCTGATCTCCGGTATTGTCCTTGGGGGTGCAATGGCCCTGATTATTATGACGGGTATGCACTACGCGCTGGTTCCGGTTATTATCGGCAATCTGGCAACACTTGGCTTCGACAAATTCCTGCCGCTGACGTACATCTCCAACATGGGGCAGGCTGGGGCGACACTGGGTGTATTCTTCCGGGCAAAAGATAAAAAGCTGAAATCCGTAGCGCTCTCCACCAGCTTCACCGCGCTTATGGGTGTTACCGAGCCAGCTATGTATGGTGTGAACATGAAATATAAGAAGCCGTTCATCGCGGCAATGATTGGTAGTGCGGCAGGGGGCGGCTTTGCGCTGGCCTTTGGTGCCAAGGCGTACGCACTTGCCGGTAACGGCGGTATTCCGGGTCTCCCGGGACTGGTCGGCCAGACGTTCTGGTACGCTTTTGGCGGGATGGTTATTGCCTTTGTAGTCGGCGCTATTGTTACAGTGCTCCTGGGATTCCAGGAAGAGGCGGATGACGCTGCACAGATTTCCGGCAATATTGCGCCTAAACCTTCGAACGATGCTCCGCAGGCTGCCGCTCCGGCAGTGGTTGAAGTAGAAGCGGCTTCTGCATCTGCAGACAGCACGGCTTATGCTCCTATGAGCGGGAAGGCAATTCCTCTAAAAGAGGTCAACGATCCTACCTTTGGTGATGAGCTGATGGGCAAGGGCATTGCTTTTGTACCGGCAGTCGGTGAGCTGGTATCTCCGGTCAGCGGCACCGTAATGAATGTATTCAAAACGAAACATGCCCTGGTCATCCGTGATGAGAGCGGCATGGAGCTGCTGATTCACGTCGGCATCAACACCGTTAAGCTGCGCGGCCATTTCTTCGAAGCGCATGTACAGACCGGTGATCAGGTGCAGGCAGGCGACAAGCTGCTGACCTTTGACCTGGAGCAGATCGCGCAGAATTACGATATTACGACCGCGATGGTTGTTACTAATACTGCTGATTACAAACAGATTCTTCCGATCAAGCTGGGACCGGTTGGTTTTGGTGAGCCGGTGCTGCGGGCGGAGCTGTAGGGTGATTAGTACGATTGGATTAGATTAGACGGTTTGACCTGCAGCTGCGCAGGGGAGTTCCATTTCCCGGGCAATTGCCCTTTGGTTTTATATACCAGGAGATGGATTTGCAGGCGCAGCAGATCCAGAGCACTTTTTACAAAAAAAATATTATATAGATTGAACTTGAAAACTTGAATTAAGGGAAAAGTGGCGGAAGGAATTTTGGAACTGTAGGAGCGGAGCGTCCGCCTTTATGTTTGGATGTTAGGGCCTATATAGATTGAACTTGGAAATTAAGTTAAGGGAAAAGTGGCGGAGGGGAAGTTTGGAACTGTAGGAGCGATAGCGACCGCCTTTGTCTGCGGATTTCCACCGCGAACAGCGGTATCAAATCAAGAAATCTGCAGACAACAGCGGCCGGAAGTCCAAACATTCTCTGGAGTCACGGCCAACCCCAAAACGGAAAATTCACCAGTTATATCTATTTAGTAGCAGTTAAATCCAAACATCTGCAGACAACAGCGGCCGCAAGTCCAAATATTCATGGAGTCACGGCCAATCCCGAAATAATAAATTATCAGTTCAAACTATATAAAAACCAAGGAGATGAGCACATTGAGCATACAGCAGGGGTTTCCGGAAGGTTTTCTGTGGGGCGGCGCGATCGCGGCCAATCAGGCGGAGGGTGCTTTTGATGCGGATGGCAAAGGGTTGTCCACTGCGGATATGGTGCCTTATTTTAAGAAAAAGGACTATACCAATCTGAAAGAGCTGATGCATGTCACCAGTGAATCCATTCAGCGCGCGATGCAGCACACTACGGCTGAAGGGTATCCGAAGCGTTACGGAATTGATTTTTACCACCGTTATAAGGAAGATATCGCTTTGTTCGGCGAGCTGGGCTTCAAGGTGTTCCGGATGTCGATTAACTGGGCGCGGATTTTCCCTAACGGGGATGATGCTGAGCCGAACGAAAAAGGGCTGCAGTTCTATGACGATATGTTCGACGAGATGCATAAGTACGGGATTGAGCCGCTGGTTACCATGTCCCATTATGAAATGCCGATGTCGCTGGTGCTGAATTATGGGGGCTGGAGAAACCGTAAGGTGATTGCTTTTTATGAAAAGTATGCAGAGACGGTGATGACCCGTTACAAGAACAAAGTTAAGTACTGGCTTACCTTTAACGAGATCAACACGACCGTCATTGAACCGTTCACCGGCGGCGGGGTGGTTGAGGATACAGTCGATAATATCCGCGAAGCTTCTTACCAGGCGCTGCATCACCAGTTCGTAGCCAGCAGTCTGGCAACGAAAAAAGGCCGCGAGATCAATCCGGACTTCCGCATCGGCTGCATGCTGGCGCGCATGATTCACTATCCGGCAACCAGCAGTCCGGAGGACGTTCTGCAGGCACAGGTAGATAACCAGCTCAATCTGCTGCATACGGATGTGCAGGCGCGGGGCAGTTACCCTCCGTTTGTAAAGCGGTATTTTGCCGAAAATAACATCAATCTCGTTGTAGAGCCGGGAGACGGGCAGCTGCTGCGTGAGCATACAGTCGACTTTATCTCCTTCAGTTACTACACTTCGCTTATCTCAACAGTAGATCCGGAGAAATACGGCGTTACCGGCGGCAACCTGTTCAGCACGGTGAAGAATCCGAATCTGCAGGTAACGGAGTGGGGCTGGCAGCTTGATCCGATCGGCCTGCGTATCGTGCTCAAAGAACTGTACGACCGTTACCAGCTTCCGTTGTTCGTGGTGGAGAACGGTCTCGGGGCAAAAGATAAGGTGGAAGAAGACGGTTCAATCAACGATGATCACCGGATCGATTATCTGCGCAAGCACATTACTCAGGTGAAGGAAGCTGTTCAGGACGGCGTTGACGTGATGGGCTACACCAGCTGGGGAGCGATTGATATTATCAGCGCCTCGACCTCTGAAATGTCCAAGCGTTACGGTGTGATCTATGTGGATCAGGACGATGAGGGCAAGGGTACGCTGAACCGGTTCAAAAAGAAAAGCTTCTTCTGGTACCAGAAGGCGATTGCCTCGAATGGTGCGGATCTGGACTAATAGCGGGGGAGTGTGGGGCGGGAGCTTCGCTGCAGCATAGCTGTTCTAGTGCTGTGTAGAGCGATTAAGAGCTATTGATGAACTGTTGAAGAGCGTTGATAGAGCTATGGAGTTATTGAGTTATTGAATGAGCTCTTAACAGCCTTGACAGAGGCATCGCTTAGCCGGTTGTTTTGGGATTACCCTACTTAAAGTAGAAGGCCTTTTAACTGCAGTTTGTACAATTAAAAATGGTAACTTCCTGCCATCGCGCCTTATAAGTGTATTCTGTGCAGCTATATCTGCCCATATCGGCCAAAAGTGGGGTATGCGGACATTTTAATTGTAGGGAATACACTTATTTGTGTTTTCTGGGGCAAACGAGCTGTTTTAGTTATATAAAATACAGCTAAGTGGATTAGTTAGTTGGCAGGAATAATCCACAGGGTATCGCTGAGCAAGCTAAGTGGAAAATCGTCATCTAATTCTGCGCCAACTCCCTGAAATGAGGTTGTTAGTTGGAAAAACGACACTTAGTTTTACTGTATCTACGCTAAAGTGGGTTAACGGGCAGAATTAGATGCTGTTTTTCCACCTAATTATTCAAAAAACTAATAAATGGTGGAATTAAGTGGCGAAAATCCAACTAGATTTCGGGGAGCCATAAGTGCGTGAGTAAGCGAGTGGGTGGAAGATAAGTGTGCGGAAGATAGGTGCGCGGGCAGACGTATGCTCATCAGTGGGACAGTTGAGTAACTAAGTACTTATGGTAGGGTTAATGGCTTACGCAGCTTGTTAACTAGCGGAATCAACCCTTAAGCAATACTTACAACATTTAAAAAAGCAGTATGCAGCGGAGTAAATCCGGCTGCATACTGCTTTTTTGCGATTTAACGGGTGCGACAGGTTTGTGGAGCCTACTGAGCACGACGATCATGCACTTCCAAGTATGTGGGACATAGGTGGGACGAGTGTGTGACGGCAAGCATGTGCGGTCAAACGGGAGCAACCATTCATGTACGGCCAACGCGCACATCCCCATTCCTTTGTGCCGGGGTTATTGCAGCGTTACCCGCTTCCGAATGATTCGCGATATAGCGCTGCGCCCTTATTCCTCCAGCGCGATGAGCCGGTATTCATACGGCCCGAGTGTCAGCGGGCCGGCCGGCACAGCCCCGCCGCCGAGAGCATCCTGCCCGCTGCGCGGCAGGGTAACAGTGCCCCCGAGACCGTCCATGTTCACGACGGTCCACAGCTCGCCGCTGCTGCCGCGCCGCGGGCACACAACCGTGCCCGCGGTGACATCGCTGCGCAGCGCCACCCCGGCCCGGCCGGCGTAATGCCCGATCAGCGCCTGCAGCTGCTGATCGCCGTCCTCGCCGGCCGGCAAAGAGCCGAGCATGACGATGGCCCCGCGGCCATACGGCTGCTCAGTCACAAAGGCCAGGCCCGGCGTCCGGCCCTCCGTGATCTCGCCGATCACGGAAGCCCCGCCGGGCAGCGGCTCAAACACCGCGCTCCATAAGGACAGCGGCGCGGACAAGCCAAAGGCCTGCCCGATGCTGCCGGTTCCCTCCATCGGGTAGACGTATTTGGTATGCACGCCTGCATACCGCTCAAGGTCACCCAGCGCAGCATCTGTATGCAGGGTGTGCTCGGCTGTGCGGCCCCCGCTCAGCGGGCCGGCGATCCAGATGCCGCCGGCTTCGGCGAACGCCAAGGCTTTCTCCACAAACTCCGGCGACAAATAATGCACAAAGGGAGTGAACAGCAGCTTATAACCGCTGAGGCCGCCGCCTTCGGGCACCAGATCGCGGTGGATGCCCATGTCCACGATCCGCTTATAGAAATCGCCGAGCAGGGAGCGGTAATTCAATTTCCGGTGCGGCTCTGTCGCAAGGAAAGCCTTTGTGCGGTCGGAGTAGGTGACCGCAACCTCAGCCTGCACCGGCCGGGTAGCCAGCATATGCGGCTCGATGGCCAGCCGGGCCTGCGAAGCGGCCCGCACATTATCGTAGCCGAGTGCAGGGTCACCCCAGGCACTGAGGATGGAGCTGTGCGTTTGCTCGCTGCCGGAACGCTGCTGCCGCCACAGCCAGTAGCAGAAAGCTCCGGCTCCAAGCGCATAAGCGGATACGGCTTCAGCAACCAAGTACCCGTCCGGATGCGGTTGTCCGAAGCTCGTAAGAGATCCGGCGTATGCGGGGCTGGTCTCAAGCAGCCAGAAATCCCGGCCGGGCTTGAAATTGCGCCACAGATCACAGTTCAGCAGATAGGCGTGCCGGTTGGCCTGGGAGGCATACGTATCATATGATGCGAAATCCAGCTCCCGGTATAGCTGCTCATTATCCAGATGAAAAGCAACGCTGCTGTTATGAGTGATGGGAACATCCGAATACCCGCGAAGAATGCTTGCCTGCTCTGCCGCAAATTCAGCGATCTTGTCCATCTGGAACAGCCGGTACATCGTAACGAGTGAGGAGTTATGCAGGAAGGGGGTAGCTACCGGCTGAGGTACCTGCTCAAATGCCTGATAGGTATGGCTCCAGACGGCTGTTCCCCAGGCCTCATTCAGCCGGGCAATGCTCCCGTAGCGCTGCTCCAGCCACTTATGCCACAGCCCCTTACAGGTATCGCACATGCATTCAGCCACATGTGCTTTGAATTCGTTGTCGAGCTGCCAGGCGGCAAGACCGGGCAGCCGTCCCAGCTCCCGGGCCAGATGCCCGGCAATGATGGCGGCCCGTTGCCGGAAATAAGGATGATTGGTACAGATATGCTGCCGCGATCCGTGGCTCATGACGGCCCCGTCCGCCCGGACGAACAGCCGCTCCGGGTGTCCGTGCGTCAGCCAGACCGGCGGTGTCGCCGTCGGGGTACACATAATGGTGTCAATGCCATGATTATGCAGCTGGCGGATATGCTCGGCAAACGGGCGGACATCGATAACATCCTCCTCTGGCTCCAGCTCTGACCAGATGAACTCGCCCATGCGGACCAGGTTGATCCCGGTTTCCTTCATGAGCTGAAGATCGGCCTGCCGCTCGGCCTCCCCCCACAGCTCGGGGTACCATGCGGCGCCGTAATACAATTTATGCTTCACTAAGCATACCTCCAGGAGATTATAATGAGGGAATTGATCTTCCGGCATCATAGATGCTGCCTGTCAGGCCGGCAATAGTAAAGTTTTGCCGGCTTTGCACTTTTTTGAAGCGGACTGGACCGGGACTAATGCAGGGCAATCCAAAAAGTCCGATTGCCGGAAAAATCTGCCGCCGACATAATGGGAACCGTAGCCCCCTGAAGACAAGACGGGGCTGCCTATTCAATCGGAGGTGAATGTAATGAAGCAAGGAGCGGCAATCGGAACAGCTGAAATACATGCTGCTTCAAATTACCGCAGCAGACGGGAGCTTTTCTTTAGACGCCTGAAGCGTGACAAATGGCTCTATATCCTGCTGACCCCGGGAATCCTGTATTTTCTGCTGTTTAAATATGTGCCAATGTGGGGAGTATTGCTCGCTTTCAAAGATTTTCAGCCTTTTCTGGGCTTCTGGAAAAGCGAATGGGTGGGTTTGGAGCATTTCCGCACGTTTTTCCAGAATCCGGATTTTTTCATGCTGCTGCGCAACACCCTGGTATTGTCTCTGCTTAATCTGGTGTTCTTTTTTCCGGCACCGATTATACTGGCGCTGCTGCTGAATGAAATCAGGTTGTCCTTCTATAAACGGACAATCCAGACGCTGATCTATGTGCCCCATTTCATTTCCATGGTTATTGTCGCGAGTATCTCCTATGTATTCCTGACCACTCAGGGCGGGGCAGTCAATGAATTCCTGTACACGGTTACAGGAAGCAAAATAGACTTTCTGGCTGATCCGAACTGGTTCCGGCCGCTGATTATCCTGCAGACCATCTGGAAGGAATGCGGCTGGGGGACAATCATTTTCCTCGCTGCGCTTGCCGGTGTTGATGTGGAGCAATATGAAGCTGCCGTTATGGACGGGGCGAACCGCTGGCGGCAGATCTGGCATATTACACTGCCGGCGATCCGCAGTACCATTGTCATTCTGCTGATTTTGCGGATGGGTACTATTCTGGACAACGGCTTTGAGCAGATTTATCTGATGATGAATGCGCTTAACCGTGAAGTGGCTGAGGTGTTCGACACCTATGTGTACGCACTCGGGATTACCCAGGGGGCATTCAGCTACAGTACGGCGGTCGGGCTGTTCAAGTCGGTCATCGGCGTTGTGCTGGTACTCGGTACCAACTGGCTAGCCAAGAAATTCGGCGAATCGGGACTTTATTAAGAAGGAGGCTGCGTGCGTGGTTAAGAAGCAATATCGAAGCGCCGGAGAGGTTACTTTTGACGTATTCAACTATTTAATACTTGGAATTATCGGAATCGCGGCCATCCTGCCGTTCCTGTTTGTGGTCGCTGGTTCGTTCGCGACGGAAGCGGAAATTACAAAGCGGGCGGTCTTTCTGATTCCGACAACGATCTCTTTTGATGCTTATAAGTTTATCTTTTCTACAGATACGATTGTCCGAAGCATTGGAGTGTCGTTATATATAACGGTAATCGGGACTATTGTTAATCTGTTCTTTACGGTAACCATGGCGTACCCGATGGCCAAACGCTATCTGATGGGCCGCAATCTGATCCTTAATCTCGTTATTTTCACCATGCTGTTCGGGGGCGGCATGATTCCCACCTATCTGGTGATCCGTGACCTGCACCTGCTGGATACCCTGAATGCCCTGATTCTGCCGGGGGCGATCAGCGCCTTCAATCTGATTATCGTCAAAAACTTCTTCCAGGAGCTCCCGGTTGAAATGGAGGAGGCGGCGCGGATCGACGGCTGCAGCGAGCTGGGTCTGCTGTGGAAAATCGTACTGCCGCTCTCGAAGCCGGTGCTTGCGACCTTTACTCTTTTTTATGCCGTCGGACACTGGAACAACTTCTTCTCTGCGCTGCTATATATCAATGATCCGTCCAAGTGGCCGCTGCAGGTCATGCTGCGCCAGATCGTTATGCTGTCCCAGTCGGCAGCCGGCGATCTCAGCTCGATGGACCCGAATTTTGTACAGCCGCCGGAGCAGTCGATCAAAATGGCAGTTATCGTGGTCGGCACACTTCCGATTATGTGCGTCTATCCGTTTCTGCAAAAACATTTCGCCAAAGGGGTGATGCTCGGTTCGGTTAAAGGTTAAAAAGGTAAACATGTTATGCCAACAAATAAAGGGAGGCCAATCATGAAAAATCAAAGTTCAACAGGAAAGCGTTCCATTACATTCAAAAAGCGGTTGTTTACGCTACTGTCAACTATTATGATTGTAAGTGTGATGTCAGGCTGCGGAAGTAACGGCGAAAACAATAATGCAGCAGGAACAAACGGGGCTGCAGGCAGTGAAGGAACGGCCAAGCCTGAAACAACAGCGGGGGCAGAAGCAGAGAAACCGCTGGATCTGACGCTGATGCTGCCGATTTTTAAAACGAATTATCCGAAGGATGACAGCCCGGTTGCGGCCAAGCTGGAGGAGCTGACGGGTACGAACATCCATTTTGAATGGGTGCCGAATGCCTCCTATACCGACAAATTCAACATTACGCTTGCTTCAGGCAAGCTCCCCGATATTATTTATGTAGGTGATGTTAAGGCTTCAAGCTTTGTAAATGCAGCAAGATCCGGCGCGTTCTGGGAGGTTGGTCCTTACCTGAAGGATTATCCTAACCTGAGCAAGGCCGACCCGGTTATTTTGAACAACTCGGCCATTGACGGCAAAAACTACGGGATTTACAGAGGCCGGGCGCTGGGCCGCAACGGTGTCGTATTCCGCAAAGACTGGCTGGAGAAGCTGGGGCTTGAGAATCCGCAGACTGTGGATGAATTCTATAATATGCTGAAAGCGTTTAAAGAGCAGGATCCGGACGGCAACGGCAAGGATGACACTTACGGTATGGTAATGGTGAAGTGGACAGGCGGCTGGGCCAGCGGCTTCGATACGATCAAGCTGTGGTTCGGCTCCCCGAACAGATGGGGTGTACAGGATGGCAAGCTCGTTCCCGAGCATGAATATCCGGAATATTTGGAAGCGCTTGAATTTATGAAAAAGCTGTACGACGAGAAGCTGATTAACTCCGACTTCGCGGTTATGGACAGCTCCAAATGGAATGATCCGGTTGTGAACAACCAGGCCGGCGTTATTGTTGATGTAGTGGACACTGCAGCCCGTATTGACGACAAGATCCATGCTGCACTCCAGAAAGAAGGCAAAGACGAGCCTGACCGTCACTACATGGATGTCATGGGCGGCGTTACAGGGGCGGACGGACAGCTCCACACACTCCCGACCTCCGGTTTCTCCGGTATGCTGGCCATTCCGAAATCTTCTGTCAAAACAGAGGATGAGCTGAAGCGTGTGCTGGCCTTCCTGGACCAGGTGAATGACGGGGATCTGCAGACGCTGCTGGGATACGGAATTGAGGGTGTTCATTACAATCTGGTGGATGGATTCGTTGAACGTTCAGCTGACACTGTCCTGCTGGAATCGGAAGTGGAAGGGCTTAACCAGATGATCCCGTATATTCCTGATGAGAATGCGAAGGACGCGAAGCAGATTAAGCAGACTCCACTGCGGGACAAGCAGACAAAGGTGCAGGAAGAAAATAAAGCAACCATTGTTATCAATCCGGCTGAAGCGCTGATCTCTACCGTCTATACGCAAAAAGGCTCACAGCTTGATAATGTCATCAACGATGCGCGCATCAAGTATATTGTCGGACAAATTGACGAGGCCGGCCTGAAGGCAGCCTTTGATGTATGGCGGAAGACAGGCGGGGACGAGCTGGTAAAAGAAATGAACGAATTGTACGCAAAAACGGCTAAATAGCGTCCGGCCATTCTCCATGCACCGGCCGGAATAGCCTCATTAATGCCGCAAGGCTGCAATGCAAAACTATGAATTCGGCTGGTGAATATAAATGGAGAATACAACAACAGCAGTAAAAAGCAAAGGCTACAAGCGGATATGGGCGGGCCGTAAAGGCCGGTATTACCGCAATAATCTGATTATTGTGCTGATCGTCTCGTCCATACCCGGCCTGATTATAGGATTGCTTGTGTATTGGATGGCAGGCGGAAGCCTGGAGGAGGAGCTGCTCGAAATGCATAACCGGCAGATCGAGCAGCGTGCCGCCAACATTGATGACCAGCTGTCCAATCTGGAGCTGATGCTGGCCCACTGGGCTTTTGATCCGAAATTCGATTACAGCCTGAAGAATATGGACTTTATTATGAACCATGAGCGGGCCTGGGACATCACCAAGACACTGGTGGTCATGCAGGGCTCCAATTCCATGGCACGGCAGGTGGAGCTCTATCTGGCCGGAGACCGTCCCGTGCTGTTCAACACGGAATACGGTACGGTTACTTCCAGCGGAGCTGCCGTTTACGAAAAGCTGATGAAGACCGAGCAAAGCACCTACTGGACAGAGCTGGCTTTTGATCCGGCCAAGCCTCAGCAAAAAGAACTGACACTTGTGCATCATATTCCCGGCGGCAGCCTTGAGCCGTTCGGGGTATTGCTGCTGCGGATGGATACGCAGAAGGTCTCGGATATGCTGCGGACCATGACCCCGTACAACAGCGGAGAAGTCTACATGCTGCGAAAATCGGGCGGACTGTTCATCTCCGGAAGCGGTACCGGCGGTGCTGCCACGCCATTTGTCAACTCGCTGCAGTCGGCGATTGAAGCAAGGGGCAGCGGAAACAGCACATCGTTCCTGTATGACTGGGACGGGGTTACCTATGCGGTGACTTACGGAGACTTTTCGCGGATTGCCAGTGAGTGGCTGTACGTATCGGCTTCGCCTATTTCCAGCATAACCTCTCCGGTGGTGGAGCTGTCCCGCACCATTATTATGGTTAGCCTGAGCGCACTGCTGCTTGCAGCTGTCCTGTCGTGGATCGCTTCCCGTAAAATCTATTCTCCCTTCCGCCGCCTGCTGCAGACGCTGCTCCCCGAGCATGACGTCTGTGAAGGCCGGGAGGATGAGGTAACACTGATCGAGCGGCACTGGCAGAATCTGCACGGGCAGCAGAATGCCCTGCAATATACGCTTTCGGAGCAGCTGCCGCATGTGCAGCGCAGCTTTCTCCACCAGTTGTTCCAGGGGTACTTGTATGCTTTCTCCGAACAGGAGCTGCAGAGCCGGATGAAGCAGTATAAGTGGGAGGTGGCGGACTGCGTCTTTGTGGTGCTGTATATTCAGCTCACCGGCATCTCCAGCCTGGAAGGCAAGTTCCGCAGCGGCGACGAGAGTCTGGTGTCCTTTGCGGCGGTGAACATCATCGGGGAACTGGCGGCTGAGCATTTCGAGCGCGCCGAGACAGTCAATCTGCACAATCTTACAGCAGGCATTCTGCTGATCGGACCGGGAGGCGCTCCGGAGACGGCAAGGGTGCAGGCTTTCGGCGAAGAGCTGGCAGCCACGATCAACCGGATGCTGAAGCTGCAGGCTACTGTGGCCTACAGTGCGCCGATCGACAGCATCTCCGCGATTCCGCGGTCCTTTGAAGCGGCCAAGCAGGCAGCCAGCCACCGCAGATACGGGGGCGGCAACCAGGTGGTCAGCCTGGAGCAACTGGAGCGGGAAGGAGAGGGTGCCCATATGCCGCAGTATTCGTTCGCTCTGGAACGCGGACTGATTCAGGCGCTGCGCACCGGCGAGGCGGAGGAGGCAGACCGGCTGCTGGAGGAATTCCTCGCCACGCTGTCCGCTGACGGCGCCAAGGTAATTGATGTGCAGCAGGGCATGCTGCATCTGCTCGGTGCAGTACAGCATGCGGTGCTGGAAGCAGGGATTGCGCCGAACCAGCTGTTCAAGGGCAGGAACCTGTATGCCGGCCTGTCACAGATCCATGAGCCGGGCATGATCCTGCCCTGGTTCCGCGATCATGTGGTTTCGCCTTTCCTGAAGGAGCTGTCCGAGCGTTCCGACGCCGGGATCCGGCGGACGATTGACCAGGCTATGCTGTACATTCAGGAGCACTATATGGATAATATCTCGCTGGACAGCTGCGCGGATTATACGGGCACCAGCCCGTTCCTGCTCAGCAAATCCTTCAAGCGGGTTACCGGACAGAATTTTATCGATTATTTAACCGGGCTCAGAATTGAAAAAGCGAAGGAGCTGCTGCGCGACACAGATCTCAAAATGAACGATGTTGCGCTACAGGTCGGCTATCAGCAGAGCTATTTTAACCGGATATTCAAAAAACAGGAGGACATCACACCGACACGCTACCGTGAGCTTAGCCGTCATGAAGGGCAGAAGGATGCGGAAACCCGGTAAAGGTTCGCACTGGATGCCGCAATGTGCCTGAAGGCCGACTTCCTGCATCCGTACCGCCCGCTTTGTGATGCTCCGAAAAGGAGATGACAGCTTTGTCTTCAGCCTTGCCGATCCGATTACACTGGCTGAATCAACCCGCAGCGGCTGCGGGAGTTACCTGGGGAGTTCCCTGGACCAAGGGAGAGCTGAGCCGCGAAGGGCTATCTGCTGTATATCTTGTCAGCCCAGGCGGCGAATCCCGTCTGCCGCTGCAAAGCCGTCCGGCTGCATATTGGCCGGACGGCAGTATTAAATGGTCGTTACATTCTGCAGTCTGCCCGGAGGGCAGCGCGGAAGGGTACGTGCTGGAACGGGGTTCGGAGCCGCAGGAGGTCAAGCATGCGGCAAAGATATCTGTTCAAGATACAGAGTCTGCCTTCGTTGTGGACACTGGAGCCATTGTATGTACCGTGGAAAAGCGCGGTGCGGAGCTGGTCTCGCGGATTATCCGCAGGAGGCTGGAACAGAATAGCAGCCCGGCAGAGCAGGGAAGTCCGGATAGCAATTACGGATATTCCGGAGATTTAAAGGATTCTAATGCAGAGGCAGAGCATCTGGTATGCAGCGGAAGCGAGCTGGTCTGTGTCCGGGAGCAGCGGGACATGCTCAGCGGTGCCCTTACCCTGCGGCAGGAACGGTTCACCGGCGAAACTGGACAGGCTGCGCTCGAGGAAGCGGGGCCGCTGCGCGCCGTTATCCGCCTGGAGGGCCGGCACCGCAGCCGCAGCGGAGCCGGGGAATGGATTCCCTATACACTGCGGCTGTATTTCTATGCCGGGCTCGAGACGGTCCGGCTGGTGCATACCTTCCATTATGACGGTAATCCGCATCAGGACTTCATCAAAGGGCTGGGCATCTTGTTCAAGGTGCCGCTCAGCGGCCCGCTGTATAACCGCCATATCCGGTTCGCGGGCAGCGAGGGCAGCTTCAGCGAGTCGCCGAAGACGCTCCATACCCGCAGAACCAAAGGCAAATATGCGGAGCTGTTCGCGGCCCAGCTGGAGGGCCGCAGACTGCAGTTTGACCCGGAGGAGGATGCTTATTTCACCGGGCTGCTGCGGGATTCGGCAGTGTGGGACAGCTTCCGTCTCGTTCAGGATTCCTCCGAGCATTATGCAGTTCATAAGCGTACGGGTCCCGACTGTGTCTGGATCAAAGGAGCGGAAGGCCGGCGTGCCGGAGGGCTTGGCTATGTCGGCTCAGAGTGCGGCGGGTTGGCCGCCGGAGTGAAGGACTTCTGGCGGAAGTGCCCATCCAGCCTTGAGCTCAGCGGCCTTTCCGGTGATGAGGCTGCGCTGACCGTCTGGTTTTGGTCGCCGGAGGTACCGGCCATGGACCTTCGCCACTATGACACCAAGACGCATGTGGAGTCCTCGTATGAAGGTGCCGAGGAGCTGCGGGCTACCCCGTACGGTATTGCCAACACCAGTGAGCTGACTCTGTGGTGCACTTCGGGAACACCGGATTCGGCCGGTCTGCAGCGGATGCAGCAGGAGTCGGATCAACCGCCGCTGCTCGTCTGTGAACCGGAATATTATCACCGAAGCCGGGCGTTTGGCTTATGGAGCCTGCCCGACCGGAGTACACCCGCCAAGGCTTATCTGGAGGAGCGGCTGGACGGGATCATCTCCTTCTACCAGGCGGAGGTAGAGCAGCGCAAATGGTATGGCCTGTGGGATTACGGCGACTTCATGCACAGCTATGACCCGGTGCGCCATGTCTGGAACTATGACCTCGGCGGCTGCGCATGGCAGAATGCGGAGCTGGTGCCGAACATGTGGCTGTGGATGAGCTTTTTGCGGACCGGACGCGCTGACATTTTCCGTATGGCCGAGGCGATGACCCGGCATACGAGCGAGGTGGATGTGTACCATTTCGGGGAGTATGCAGGCCTCGGCTCGCGGCATAATGTCGTGCACTGGGGCTGCGGCTGCAAGGAAGCGCGGATTGCCATGGCCGGACTGCACCGCTATTACTATTATCTTACCGGCGATGAGCGGACCGGCGACATCATGGACAGTGTGAAGGATGCCGACTATACGACCGTGACGCTGGACCCGATGCGGGCTTATTTTCCCAAGGATGAATTTCCGACGCATGTGCGGGTTGGCCCGGATTGGGCAGCGTTCAGCTCCAACTGGATGACAAGGTGGGAACGGTACGAGGAGACGGATTACCGCGACAAAATATTGACGGGGATAGACTGCATCAAAGCAGCCAATCTGCGGCTCATTTCCGGTCCAACCTACGGCTATGATCCGAAGACCGGCATCCTCAGCCCGATGGGCGATGATAACTGGGGCCGACATCTGGCAATCTGCATGGGCGGGCCGCAGGTGTGGTTTGAGCTGGCCCTGATGCTGGAGGACCCGGAGTGGGAAGATATGCTTGCAGAGTTTGGAGTGTTCTATAACCTGCCGGAGGAAGAAAAGAACGTTATTGCCGGAGGGGCGATTACAGGCAAACTGCGGTTCGAGCATCCTGTGCTGAGTGTCGCCATTGCTGCTTACGGGGCCTGGTACAAGGATGACCGGACAACGGCTGACCGCTGCTGGAGCATCCTGCTTGAGAATCCATTCGGAGCCGTCAATTTGCAGGAAGAGCAGACGCTGGTCACTTACATGGAAGAGCTGAATGAAATCGGCTGGATGAATACTAATGAAGCCTCCCAATGGTCGCTCAATACGATCATTGCCCTGGAGCTGATTGCTGAAGCTCTGCCGGAGCGGAATTCTGTGAAGGGGGCAAAAGAATGACAGCTCAGCAGAATACGTCGCTAATCCCGGAGCAGTGGCGGGAGATATACCGCAATACACTGGCGGGCCCGGAGCAAACGGCCGGATTCCGTATGGAGGGGGACGGCGCTGTAAGCTTTCCGATGGGCCGGTTACGCCTGGAGAGCATCCGGGCTGCTTCGGAGGGGCAGAAGGCAAACCTTGTACTCTGGTGCCCTGAGGTATTTCCGGCGGATTTGGCAGTGGCGTGGACATTCCGGCCGCTGCGGGAGCCGGGGCTGGCCATTTTGTTCTTCGCTGCCGCCGGTGCCGGGGGGAAGGATCTGTTTGACCCGTCGCTGCCGGCGCGGACAGGGGAATATGACCAGTATCATCACGGGAAGATGAATGCTTTCCATATCTCCTATTTCCGGCGGATGTGGGAGGAGGAGCGATCCTTTCACACTTGTAACCTGCGCAAAAGCTACGGCTTTCATCTCGTCGCGCAGGGGGCTGATCCGCTGCCGGATGTGGCCGATATGTCCGAAGCTTACGAGATGCTGGTAGTGAAGCAGGGCGCTGCAGTAACTTTCGCCATCAACGGACTGCCGCTGCTGCAGTGGACCGATAACGGCTCGTCCTATGGTCCGCTGCTTGCCGGCGGCCGGATCGGCTTCCGGCAGATGGCCCCGCTGATTGCAGAGTACAGTAATCTGGTAGTGTATGCGCCCTGAGAGGACCGGAAGCCGCCGGACGCGGGCGCAGTACGAATGAAAGGCAAAAATGCCCTTGAATTCGGCTGATGCGGCCCATGAGCCGAGAAATTTAACTATTTTACATGGGATACAACTATCAATATCCAAGGAGGCGTAACAGCAATGCCCGGAGTGTATTATTGCTATCCGCAAGGCCGGCACAAGGCGCTGACTATGAGCTATGATGACGGCAGACGGGCCGATGAGCGGCTGGTCGGCCTGTTTAACAAATATGGGATTAAAGGAACCTTTCACATAAATTCCGGCCTGCTGGGAGAAGGGGACCGTATTACAGCGGAGGAGCTGCCTCAGCTGTACAAAGGTCATGAAGTCAGCGCCCACACGCGGCGGCATCCGACGATGGCCCGCTGCCCGCAGGAATACATCGTTGAGGAGATTATGGAGGACCGCAAGGCGCTTGAGGCGCTGCTGCATCAGCCGGTCCGCGGGATGTCATACCCGAACGGGTCGTATACCGCCGAGATCCAAAAGCTGCTGCCGCATCTGGGCATTGAGTATGCCCGGACCGTACAGAGCACCGGCGGCTTCGGCCTCCCGGAAGACTGGCTCGAATGGCCGGCGACCTGCCATCACAACCGGGGATTGCTTGCGCACGGGGAGAATTTTATCGCCCTGCACAAACGGCAGTATCTGTATCTGATGTATGTGTGGGGACACAGCTATGAATTCGACAATGATGATAACTGGGAGCTGATGGAGCAATTCTGCACAATGGCCGGCGGACGGGATGACATCTGGTACGCTACTAATCTGGAGTTTGTCCATTATATGAAGGCCTGCCGGAATCTGATTTTTTCGGCAAGCCGGGATTTTGTGTACAATCCGAACGCTTCAGCGGTCTGGCTGGAGGTTGACGGTCAAATCGTTGAAGTGCCGGGCGGGCAGACGGTGGACTTGGGTTAATTATTGAAGCAGGCTGGAAGAGACCGCTTGCACCTGCCGCTGGCGGGGCAAACGGATGGGAGACAAGGAGGAGCTACTGTGAATAATACGAATAAAGCGGGCAGTCCGGCTGAAGGCGATCAAGCCTTGCACCGGCTGGCCGGGATCGACATTTCGGCTGCGGGGCCAAGATGCAAAATGCTGCTGGGTGACCTGGACGGGGACGGCAGGGCTGAGCTGCTGCTGGTTCAGCCTGATAACCGTCAGGATGTAAGATATATTCCGCATCAGGTGCAGTGCCTGACCGCTTTTGACCTGGACGGCCGGCTGCTGTGGCAGACCGGGAAGCCGGATGCAGGCGCAGGCAGCCAGGGCTCGGATTATCCGGCCCAAGTCTATGATATTGATGGTGACGGTGCGCTTGAGGTGCTGTGCGTCATGGGCGATAAGCTGCAGATCCTGGAAGGGGTAACGGGAAAAGTAAAGGCAGTATATGAGCTTCCGTCCGCTGAAGCCCATGACTGCATTATTATTGCCAACCTGAGCGGTAACGCGCACCCTTCCGACATTATCCTCAAAGACCGCTATCACCGGCTGTGGGCGCTGGACAATAACCTTCAGCTGCTATGGACCCACGAAGGCAATGTGGGCCATTATCCGTGGGTATATGATCTGGATGGTGACGGACGCGATGAGGTCATGGCTGGATACGATCTGCTGGATGCTGGCGGAAAGCTGAAATGGAGCTGCCGTGATCTGGACGATCATGCGGATTGCCTCTGGGTCGGGGACGTGAACGGCGACGGCCTTCCCGAGCTGGTGGTCGGTGGAAGTGTTACGGTAATGTACGACCGGGACGGACAGGAGCTGTGGCGGTACGAGGGCTCCATTGAATCCCAGCATCTGGCGCTTGGACGCTTCTGCCCTGAGCTGCCGGGACTGCAGATTGCCGGACTTGACCGAATGGTCCGCGAGGATGACGGTAAGGGCCTTAAGGGAAAAGACGCTATGTTCCTGCTGGATCAGAACGGCAAGGAGCTGTGGAAAGAGGAGCGTACCACAGACGGCTGGCTGACGATTGTGGATGCGGTCAGCACATTCTGGAAGAACGCGCCGGATTACATTCTGGCGTACCGGCGCGGGGAAGGCGTGCTGCCGGCGCTTTACGACGGGAAGATGAACAGGGTTGCACAGTTTGCCGAGCAGGGCTATGCCGTACATGGGGACCTGCTCGGCAGCGGCACAGAGCAGGTTATCATTTACACGGATGAACAGGCTGCAGTTTATGCCGGCGAGCCGCTTCCGCTTGCGGCAGTCCATCCGGGCCGGCCGCTGCCGCAGCCAAAGCGGCTGTACAGCTCCACCTTGTACCCGGGAGGAGAAGTGGAGCTGTAAGGTGGGACTCAAGTAAAAGAACGGCTGCACGGCATGGATTGCGCCTGTCATACAAAAGTACCCAAGCAATAACCTGCGTGGCATACAGCTGCGGGTTATTGCTTTTTTACATAGAAGGTGTCTGTGGTAAATACCGGTTATCACCCGGATAACAGACGAAAGACAGAATTTGTAGTAAACTGGAAGGAATGTATTTCGCGCACTCTAATCCTACAGAAAAGAATGTGATCTATTTATGCAGCTTCAGGCTCGAATGCCAAACAAAAAATGGCTGGAGAAACACCTTTCCGGGGAAGGGATGGATTACCGGCAGATTATCGCCCTGTTTCTCCCAATCCTGATTGATCAGGCCTTCATCATCGGGCTAAATCTCGTAAACACGGCGATGATCAGCTCGTCCGGGATGGCGGCGGTCAGTGCGGTGAATATGGTGGATTCACTGAATATTTTTCTGATCAACGTATTTGTGGCGATTGCGACCGGCGGTACGGTGGTGGTTGCACAGTATAAAGGCAGCGGAAATGACCGGATGGTGTCACAGGCTGCGGCGGGCTCCGTTACTTCGGTGTCGCTGATCGCTGTAGGCATCGGTCTTCTGCTTATGGGATTCCACTCGCTGATATTAAATCTTCTGTTCGGGTCTGCCTCCGCCGATGTGCTGGACAATGCCCGGATTTATATGATCGGCAGCAGCATCTCCTATCTGGGGATTGCCGTGGTTCAGGCCGTATGCGGGGCACTGCGGGGCGTGGGCCGGACGCGGGCTTCCCTCATGCTGTCGCTGATCATGAACCTGTTGTATGTACTCCTGAACATTGTTTTTATAAATCTGCTGGATATGGGTGTGCTGGGCATGACGCTGGCGGTCAATATTGCGCGGTATGCAGGGATGATCTGTGCCCTTGTCTATCTGTTCAAAATCGATACCGCTCTGCGCGTACGTGCCCGCGACCTGCTTCATATTCCGCTCAGCATGCTGCGCAAAATTATGTTCATCGGTGTACCGTTTGCGGCGGAGCAGATGTTCTTTAACGGCGGGAAGCTGCTGACCCAGATCTTCATTGTCAGCCTGGGTACGTATGCCATCGCAACCAATGCCATTGCCGGCTCATTAGCCATGGTGTTTCAGATACCGGCCAGTGCGCTGTCGCTGACCATTGTGACGGTTGTCGGCCAAAGTATCGGGAGGGGGAATGTCGCCGATGCCAGAAAATTCATCAAGTCCTTCCTCTGGATCGGTTCCGGCTCTTTGGCCCTGATTGCCCTGATTCTGATGCCGCTGTTCCACCCGCTGGTGTCAATCTTTTCTCCGCCTCCGGAGATTATTGATGATTTATTTATAGTGCTGCTGGTCAATGCCATTGCCCAGGTTCCGCTGTGGGCGGTCAGCTTTATTTTGCCGTCGGCACTGCGGGCAGCAGGGGATTCACGGTTCACCTCCATTACCTCAATGCTGACAATGTGGCTGTTCCGGGTTGTTTTTGGCTATGTTCTGGGAATCGTGCTCGGCTTCGGTGTACTGGGGGTCTGGATCGCGATGAACAGCGAGTGGGCCGTCCGCGGGGCTGTTTTTCTGTGGCGTTTCAGAGGGGAAAAATGGTTTGCACATAAGCTGATATAAAGACCGCGAGGAAGCGGTCACGCTGAAAATTTGCCGGTTCACTATAATAAAAACGGATTCATTTCCTCTATTGGATATAATAGTTTTACCCGCTCTGGCATTATGTGAATTTTGTTTGACAGGGGGGATAGTATGGGCCATAATACAATCCATACTAAACATATAAGGTTTATAGGAAGGGGAGAATGAGACATGCAATTTACAGCTTCTATCAAGAAAACATTAGGGTCAGGAACACTGGCAGTTCTATTAATGGCGGTGATTGCCGGCTGCTCCGGACAGAACAATACAGCTGCTTCCGGCGAGACGGCTCAGCCAAGCGCTAGCCAGGCGGCGGATGCGGGCAACAGCACCAGTGAACCGGCGGCAGGAGGGACTTTTGTCTATGGACGGCCTGCTGCAGTAACCTCGTTTGATTTGCATAATCAGATTACCTCTAATAATGCGTTTGCAATTGATAAGGTTTTTGAATCCCTGGTTGCTTTCAACAGTGAAGGGGAAATTGTGGACTGGCTGGCTGCCTCCCATACCATCAGTGAAGACGGATTGACCTATACCTTTGTGCTGCGTGACGGGCTGAAGTTCTCTAACGGCAACGCCGTTACAGCCAAGGATGCTGTATTCTCGCTGGAGCGTCACCTGAAGGTCGGCGGTCCGCTGGCGATTGCGGCCAAGGTAGACAGTGTGACTGCACAGGATGACAAGACACTGGTAATTAAACTCCAGGAGCCGTACACACCTTTCATTTCCGAGCTGTCCAACTTCTCTAACGGCATTATCCCGGCTGACTTCGGTGGGGTTACTGAGGAAGAATTCTTCAAAAAGCCAATCGGCACAGGTCCGTTCGCCGTTGAAGCCTGGGACCCTGCGGGCGATGTGACATTCGTTAAGAACACGAATTACTGGCAGGAAGGCAAGCCGGCAATTGATAAGCTGGTCTATAAGCTGATCGAAGACGACAGCCAGGCAATCAACCAGCTGAAGGCTGGAGAAGTTAACGCGATCGAAGCGCTTGCCCTGCAGAATGCTGAAGAGTTGAAAAACGGCGCAGATACTGCTGTAGTAACCAATGGCAGCTGGGTAACAGAGCAGCTGTTCTTTAATACACTGGATGAGCATTTCAAGGATGTACATGTCCGCCGTGCACTGGCGCTGGCGCTGGACCGTGAAGGCCTGACCAAGGCGCTGACCTTCGGTTATGCCAGGGCGGCTAATTCCCTGCTGCCGACAACCATTCCTTACAATGCAAATGATACGATTAAAGCGCTGAACTATGATGTTGAAGCTGCCAAGGCAGAGCTGGCTAAATCCGCTTTCCCTAACGGATTCAGCACCAAGCTGCTGATAGCCTCCGGCAACAGCACAAGAGCCCAGGAAGCCCAGATTATTCAAGCGGCAGGCCAGGCGATCGGTATCAAAATTGAGATTGAATCGATTGAGCTGGCTTCCTTCCGTGAACGGTTCTTCGCCTATGATTTCGCTGCCATGCTGAACAGCGGCCAGGCGGATTCTCCGGAAGCGAACTCGATTCTGGCTTTCCAGACCGATCCGGAAGGCTTCAGCAAATCGTACTGGACGCACTATACCAATGATGAAGTAACCAAGCTGCTGTATGAAGGACAAAAAACAGCAGACGGCGATGCCCGGGCAGAGATTTACACCAAGCTTCTGCAGACGCTGGCAGATGAAGTGCCTTACATTCCGCTCTACTACCCTGACATTCTGATCGGCGCCCGTTCCTCGGTAGAGGGACTCACTGTATTGCCTAACGGCAGCGTCCGCTTTGAAGATGTGCGGATCGGTCAATGATGATACCGGGGAAGCTGCAAAGTTTTGCAGCAGGTAATCGTACATCCTACAGATGGCTGACGGCGGCTCTGATTAGAGCCGCTGTCGTTATCCTCTGTGTGATGACCGCTGTCTTTTTTCTGATCCGCATCGTTCCCGGCGATCCCGCAAAAATGATTTTGGGTGAATACAGTACACCTGAAGCCATCGCAGCCATGCATCATACACTCGGGCTGGATCTTCCGCTGTGGGAGCAGTTCATCCGGTTTGTGAAGCTGCTGTTCACCTCCGGTGACACCGGTAATTCCATTATCTCGGGAACCTCAACACGGGTGCTGATTGCCGAGCGTGCACCGGTAACCATGCTGCTGATTCTGATGGCCTGTGTCATTGCTGTAGTGATTGCCCTCCTGCTTGCTACGGTTGCGGCTACGAATAAGGACAAGCTGGTGGATCACCTGATCCGTATTTTTCCGACGATTACTCTGGGTATGCCAATCTTCTGGGTTGGCATCCTTTTCATTATGCTGCTTAGTGTCCGGCTCGGCTGGTTTCCTGTCGGCGGTGTAGGCAAAGGCTGGTCTGGCATGCTGTACAGCCTGACGCTTCCGGCGGTTACGGTCGCTTTTTCCCAGATCCCAACGCTTGTCCGCTCTTTAAGGGCGCAAATGCTGGAGGTGCTGGAGTCCGACTTTGTGGTTACTCTGAGGGCTGCACGCATTCCCGGCCGGGTTATTCTGTTCAAGCATGTGCTGCGCAATTCGGCACTGCCGACGCTGATGCTGCTGGGGGTTAACATTTCCTATCTGATTGGCGGCACGCTGGTCGTTGAGCAGGTGTTTGGCATTAAAGGCATCGGCAGCCTGCTGTTTACTTCCATTTCAAACCGGGATTTTCCGGTCATCCAGGGAATTGCGCTGTACTGTGCGGTTTCTGTGGTGATTATCAGCCTGCTGGTGGAGATTGCAGCCAAGTGGCTTGATCCCCGGACGAAAGGAACACGATGAAAACTACAACCAATTATCCTGAACTGCAGACGGACGCAGCCAGGACTTCGCTGATCCGCCGGATTCTGAATACCCCTTCCCTGCTGGCAGGAGGCATCATGTTTGCTGTGCTGATCCTGCTGGCTATTTTCATTCCGTACATCAGCCCCTATGACCCGACAGAGCAGAATTTAAGCGCATTTCTGCAGCCGCCGTCCGCCGAGCACTGGCTCGGAACCGATCAGCTGGGGCGGGACCTGTTCACCAGACTGATCTACGCTGCCCGGACAGACCTGACCATTATGGTGCTGGCGGAGATTATTCCGTTTTGTACCGGGATTTTTCTGGGTATGGTGGCGGGCTACTATGGAAAATGGGTCGATAACATCATTACCCTGATTACCGATACGTTTATTGCCTTTCCTTTTTACCTGATCGTGATTATTGTGGCCTTTGCCAGCGGGGCGGGCCAGCGCGGAATTTATATCACTTTTATTCTCGTCGGCTGGATTGTGTTCGCCCGGGTGGTCCGCGGGCTTAGCGCTTCGTTCCGCGAGCAGGAATGGATTGCTTCGGCCCGGACGCTGGGGCTGTCCGGCCCCCGCATTATTCTGCGCCATTTGCTGCCGAATGTGCTGCCGCAGGCTGTGGTCGTCCTGATGACGGATATGGTCGGCCTGCTGGTTGCAATTGTCACACTCGGCTATCTGGGCATCGGGATCGCCCCGCCGACTCCCGACTGGGGAACGATGATTGCGGACGGGCAATCCTTTATCTCGACCGCCTGGTGGCTCTCGGCCGTGCCGGGCTTCGCCGTGGTATATACGGGGATTGCCCTGTCGCTGGTGGGCGACGGGCTGGCAGATCTATGGAGGAAAAAATAATGGCTACAACACCCGTTTTGGAAATAGAGGGCTTGACGCTGACTGCCAAAACGCAGGAGGTGCTGGTCAAGGATGTCAGCTTCTCGCTTAACCAGGGGGAGAGCCTGGGGCTGGTCGGTGAATCGGGCTCCGGCAAATCGCTTACGCTGCGGGCGGTGCTCGGTCTGCTGCCGCGCGGTGTGCAGCAGACAGGCGGAGTGATCCGGGGCGCGGCGGACAGCGCCATGGTGTTTCAGGATCCCAGGGGGGCGCTGGACCCGCTATGTCCGGTGGTCAAGCAGGTAGCGGAGGTAGTGTACTACAGACAGCGGCTCAGCCGCAAAGCTTCGCGCGCCGCGGCGCTGGAGCTGCTGCAGATGCTCGGCCTGCCGGATTCGCTGCGCAAGGCGGACCGGTATCCCGGCCAGCTCTCGGGCGGGCAGTGCCAGCGGATCGTCATTGCCATGGCCCTGGCCTGCAAGCCGGGCATTCTGCTCTGCGACGAGCCGACCACGGCGCTCGATGTCACAGTGCAGAAGCAGATTATGGAGACAGTGGGCCGGCTTCAGCAGGAGCTGGGGTTTGCGATGATTTTTGTAACCCACAACCTGGCGGTTGCTGCAGCGATGTGCTCTAGGCTGGCAGTAATGAAAAAAGGCGAAATTGTCGAGCACGGCAGTACGCTAAGTGTTCTGCAGAGTCCGCAACATACCTATACTCAAATGCTGATTAACTCGGTGCTGCCTGTGCCGGAGCTTACGCCTGAAGGGAGCGGTGCTATATGAACTTAAGCCTGCAGGTTAACAATGTGACCGTACGTTACGGCGGGTTTACTGCGCTGGACAATATCAGGCTTGAGGTGCAGCAGCATACCACCCTCGGGCTTGTCGGAGAATCCGGGTCGGGCAAATCCACGCTCGCGCGGGTGATTGCCGGGCTGATTATCCCGGATCAGGGGCAGCTGCTGCTGGATGCAGAGCCGCTTACCGGGAAACGGACCCGTGAGCAGCGCAAAAAGATCCAGATGATCTTCCAGAATCCCGATGCCTCGCTGAATCCGAAGCATTCTATCCGGCAGATTCTGGCTGAAGCGCTGCTGTTCCACAGGATCGTAGGCTGTGCAGAAGTCGAGAAGAGATCCAGGCAGCTGCTGGAGCGTGTGAGCCTCGAGGGAAAAGCGCTGGATAAATATCCGCATGAATTCTCGGGCGGCCAGCGCCAGCGGATCGCGATTGCCCGTGCGCTGAGCGTAGAGCCCAGCCTGCTGATTGCCGATGAGCCGACGAGTGCCCTGGATGTATCCGTACAGCTAAGGGTGCTGGAGCTGCTGGGCACTCTCAAGTCAGAGCTTAATCTGACGATGCTGTTTATTTCCCATGATCTGGGCGTTATACATGCTATAAGTGATAAAGTTGCCGTCATGCGGCAGGGGAAGCTGGTTGAGATCAGCCCTAAGGACAGATTCTTCAGCTATCCGGAAGCGGCCTACAGCCGTGAATTGCTGTCTGCGGTTCCCCAAATGCCGACTATGAAACCATCAGGAGGACAACATGAACCAAGAACATAAAGGATATGTGCCGTTGACACGCGCTGAATTCAGCACGCTGACCAGCCAGCTCTCCCGGCTGCTGTCTACTGAACACCCTCCGGTTATCATTCCCGGTGAGGCGATTCTGGGGATCGAGGCGGTAGCCGCAGGCATATCTGCACCGGGCCGCACGTTTATTAATGTTGTAACAGGGCCGTACGGCAGCCTGTTCGGCCTGTGGCTGGAGCGCGGCGGGGCAAGAGTGGTTGAAGTGAAGGTCCCGTTTGATGAGGTAGTGCCGGCGGAGCAGGTTGCCGCGGCCATTGAGCGGGTTAAGCCGGATGCGATTTCCTTTGTGCAGGCTGAGGTAGTCACCGGGGGCTCGAATCCGGCAAAAGAAATCCTGCGCATTGCCCGCACCCACAACCTGATTACGGTAACGGACTCCGTCTCGGCGGTCGGCGGGGAAGAGCTCTTGGTAGATGAATGGGGCGTTGACTTCGCCGCTGTCGGAGCGCAAAAGGCGCTGGGCGGACCTAACGGGGTCAGTGCGGTCAGTATCTCGCCGCGCGGCTGGCAGTTCCTGGAGTCTAATAAAGTTGCGCCGCGCAATTCGATTCTGTCACTGCTGGATCTGAAGCCGTCCCCGGCTGGTACAGAGCCGGTGCGCGTTCCGCCTAATATTCCGGCGCTTGAGGCCAGAGCGCTGATTGATGCGCTGGCGGCTGTTGAAGCGGAAGGCCTGGACAATGTCATCTCACGACACGAGAATGCGGCTGCTTCAGCTATTTCCGGCATCAAGGCACTTGGGCTTGAGCCTTGGCAGAAGGACAGCGGGCATTATTCCACGCTAACGACGACCGTCCGCATTGGCGGGGATGAGCGCCTCAGAATCGTACAGCCTGTCGGCATTGTTGCTCCGGGAGACGGGGAGCTTAACGGCCGTCTGCTGCGGATCAATCATTTTGGGGTAAATGCGAGCCTCCTCAGTGTGGAAAAGGCGATTGTAACACTGGCTGAGCTGCTCGAACAAGACGCTGCTTCAGCGCTGCAGGCGGTCCGGGCAGCATGGGGGAATACCCATGCTTAATAAACATCCGAAGGCGCTTGATTATAAAGCAATCCGCATTGCGGGGATCGAAGGCAAGCGTTACGACATTTCCATCAGAGACGGCAGATTCACGTCTGTAAAGGAAACGGTGCCGGAGGAATCGGCGGGGCAGGCCGGATATTCCGGAGAATTGCTTCTGGAAGGAGAAGCCGGACAGCCGGAACCGGCGCAGCCTGCAGGGGCTGCTATCCCGCAGGCTGATCTGTGGATCAGCCCCGGTATTATTGATCTGCATACACACCTGGCCTGGACGGACTTTGACCATGCAGACCAGCTGAAGCGTACCGCCAGCGAGGTGGAAGCCATGCAAGGCGCGGCGTTTGGAGCTACCCTGCGGACCGGTGTAACGACTGCGCGGGATGCGGGCGGCATTACGCCGCAGACCATCCGCCACCTGGTCCGCAGCTATGGGCACCCGCTCAGGGTCGAAACCAGCAGCGAAATGCTGGGTTCAGCGGATGCGCTGGGAACAAAGTTCCTGGAAGGCCGGCTGGCCGAGATTTATGCCACCGGAGCAGGCTGGGTCAAAATTATGGCAACCGGCGGTCTTGGTGCGCCTGCAGAGAAAGTGCTGGACCCTGTGTTCTCGGAAGAAGAGTTCAACTTCATTGTCCGCCATGCCCATGCCCATCAGATTAAGGTGCTGGTCCATACCTGGGGCGGGGTGACCATTGACTGGTCGATCCGGGCAGGCGTCGAATCGATTGAGCACGGAATGTTCCTGACCGCAGATCAGGCCGGCCGGCTGGCTGAATCCCGTACAGCCTACGTGTCTACCGCTTCAATCTACCGGATTGCCGCAGATCCTGCCGGCGTGCTGGGGCTGCCCCAGGTCATCTGTGACCGTGCCGCACGGGCAGCCGAAGCCCACTCCCGGGCCATCAGCTATGCCAGAAGCGCGGGCGTACGCTTCGGCTTCGGCACAGACTATGCCACGCCGGCGCTGCACGGCTATAACCTGCAGGAGCTGGACACGCTGCTGGATTACGGACTGACCCGCGCAGAAGCGTGGCAGTCCGCTACCTCCGGCGCGGCTGACATTCTCGGACGCGGCCATGATTTAGGCCGGATTGCCGAAGGTTATCTGGCTGATGCTGTAATCTGGAACGCCGATCCGTTCCAGGCACGGGGTGCCGATGTGCTGCGTGAGAGCATAGTCTCAGTTATAACCGGGGAGACGGAAGCGGAGCTAGCCGGGGGGAGATAATCCGCTTTTGCGGTTTTAGAGTGTGGACGGGCCGTATAACTGAGGTTATACGGCTTTTTACTGTGGCTGGTTAGTGAGGTGATGCGCTGATGCCCTACCTCGAGCTGGTAGTCTGGCTAAAGAGAGCGGCGGGATCTATGCCGGAGATGGTTTTTTAGGCCGGATTTTATATTCTGAAGGCTGGTTAGTGTTCTTTATACTGCTTTGCAGAGGCTGGTTTATTAAGCGGACAGCGGTGAAGGGCGAATCTAAGCTGGGTTTTATTAAACTTCCGCCGGGATGAGGGTTCCTGAACAGCTAAGTGGATTTTCGCCACCTAATTCTTCCGATTTTTTTGAGTTTCAAGGATTAGTTGGAAAATCGGCACTTAATTTAGCCCAAATCCCACCATAAGGCGCAAAACCGTAAAATTAAGTAGCGTTTTTCCACTTAGATTTCCGAAAGTGGGATCGAGCGGAGAATTAGATGCCATTTTTCCACTTAGCTCGATCAGGGAATCACTCGTACATTCTGTAGAATCCCTCGTACAGGCTAGAAAATTAAATTTACTGCGGGAGGCTGAGCTGTCTCTCGTATTTCAACCTTCAACCGCAGTCAGCGGCTCCAGCCAAGCATAGATTGGACATCAGCGGCCGGGATTATATACCATTATCTGGATTAACAGCTAATCCCGAAACAAAAGTTCCGGACCGTACGGATCGGTAACTGCCCGTTAATTTAAATGTTATATAAAAAGTCCGGTATCATCTTTAGTTTGGAGAAAGACAGCGATTTTGCGGGTGTGCTACGATTTTGCTTGAGAAAGGGGGCTGTTCGATTCTTTTTTGTAAGCGCTTAATCCACGTGAATTCAAATTCATAAAAAGAGGAGTGCAGTGCATGAGTAGAACGTTCAAACGAATCTTCTCCACAGTATTAGCGGTAAGCCTGCTGCTGCCGCTCGGCTGGATCGCTCCGGCAGCGCAGGCGGCCAATGCTGCAGAAGTCAGCCAGGCAGAAACAACCGTTTATCATGAAACCTTTGCGGGCGGGGCAGGCAAAGCCGGCCAATCCGGCACCGCAAGCCTGACTGCGGTCACCGGCATGCCATTTGACGGCAACGCCGATGGTGCAGCGCTATATGTAAGTAACAGAGCGAACAACTGGGATGCTGCAGATTTTAAATTCAGCGATCTCGGGCTCGTTAACGGGGAGACGTATACAGTAACTGCGGTGGTTTATGTTGATGCTTCAGTCATTCTGCCCGAAGGGGCAAAGGCTGCGCTGCAAACTGTAAACAGCTACGGTAATTATGCCGAAGCAGCCTATGTGGCCGGCAACGCGGTTACGCTGACCAGGGAATTCATTGCCGATACATCCAAGGATCAGGCGCTGCGCATTAATTCCAATGAGGCTGGCAAGGCGGTTCCGTTCTATATTGGAGACGTTCTGATTACCGGTAAACCAGCCTCCGGAGGCGGAGAAGAGCCAGTAAGAGACCCGGCGCTGCAGTTCAATACGATTACCTTTGAGGATCAGACAGCAGGCGGCTTCGCCGGCAGGTCGGGAAATGAGACGCTGACGGTGACGGATGAAGTGAACCATACCGCAGACGGCTCCTATGCCCTGAAGGTGGAAGGCCGCACATCAACCTGGCACGGGCCGGTGCTGCGTGTAGAGAAATATGTGGACAAAGGCAGCGAATATCTGATCTCGGCCTGGGTCAAGCTGATTGATCCGGCCAGTTCACAGCTTCAGCTGTCCACACAGGTAGGCGACGGCAGCAGCGCCAATTATGTCGCACTCTCCCCCAAGACCATCAGTACCGCTGACGGCTGGGTCAAATTTGAGGGCAGCTACCGTTATAACAGCGTAGGCGGCGAGTACCTGACGATTTACGTGGAGAGCTCGAATAACGCTACAGCATCCTTTTACATTGACGATATCAGCTTTGTACCTACGGGCACTGGTCCGGTTGCCATCCAGAAGGATCTGGTTCCGCTGAAGGCTGCGTACCGGGATGATTTTCTGATCGGGAATGCCATTTCGGCCGAGGATCTGGAAGGGGTACGGCTGGAGCTGCTGGAGATGCATCATAACGTGGCCACGGCAGGCAATGCGATGAAGCCGGATGGGCTGCAGAATGTGAAGGGTGATTTTACCTTTACCGCAGCGGATGCGATGGTCGATAAGGTGCTGGCGGAAGGCATGCAGATGCACGGCCATGTTCTGGTCTGGCACCAGCAGTCGCCGGCGTGGATGAATACGTCCCAGGATGCGGAGGGCAATACCGTACCTTTGAGCCGCGAAGAGGCCCTTGTGAATCTGCGGACACACATCCGTACTGTCATGGAGCATTTCGGGGATAAGGTGATCTCCTGGGATGTCGTGAATGAGGCGATGAATGACAATCCGGGGAATCCGGCCGACTGGGAGTCGTCGCTGCGCCAGGCCCCGTGGAAAACCGCAATCGGAGCAGATTACGTCGAGCAGGCTTTTCTGGCGGCGCGGGAAGTGCTGGATGAGCATCCGGAATGGAACATCAAGCTCTATTACAATGATTACAATGAGGATAACCAGAATAAAGCCCAGGCCATCTATAACATGGTAAAAGCACTAAACGATAAGTATGCGCTTAATCATCCCGGCAAAAAGCTGATCGACGGTATCGGCATGCAGGCGCACTACAACGTTAACACCAATCCTGAGAATGTCAGACTGTCGCTGGAAAAATTCATCTCTCTTGGTGTGGAGGTTAGCATCACGGAGCTTGATATTCAGGCGGGCAGCAACTACGAGCTGTCAGAAAAGCTGGCCGATGCCCAGGGTTATCTGTACGCACAGCTTATGAGCCTCTACAAGGAACATGCTGCGAATATTGCACGAGTCACCTTCTGGGGGATGGATGACAATACGAGCTGGAGAGCATCATCCAATCCGCTGCTGTTCGACAAGAGCCTGCAGGCCAAGCCGGCATATTACGGGGTTATCGATCCGGTAAAATATATCGCCGGGCATCAGCCGGATACGACGGACGCTAACGTGTCTAACGCTGTTTATGGAACGCCGGTCATTGACGGTACAGTAGATGCTCTCTGGACAGGTGTACCCGAAATGCAAGTTAACCGCTACCAGCTGGCTTGGCAGGGCGCAAGCGGCATAGCCAAAGCCCTATGGGACGACCAGAATCTGTACGTGCTGGTTCAGGTCAGCGATGCGCAGCTGGATAAAGCGAGCGCGAATGCCTGGGAGCAGGATTCGGTTGAGATTTTCGTGGATCAGAATAACGGAAAGACCTCCTTCTATCAGGACGATGACGGCCAGTTCCGGGTCAATTTTGATAACGAAAGTACATTTAATCCCGACAGGATTGCGGCAGGGTTCGCCTCTACAACCAAAATATCAGGAACCAACTATACGATTGAAGTCAAAATACCGCTTACCAGCGTTACACCGGCCAACGCCAAGAAGCTCGGCTTCGACGTGCAGATCAATGATGCGAAGGATGGCGCGCGGCAAAGTGTAGCCGCATGGAACGATACTACCGGCAACGGGTATCAGGATACTTCGGTATACGGCGTGCTTACGCTCACGGGCAAGCCTGATGCTCCGGCAGTGACACCAACACCAACACCAACACCAACACCGACAGCTACTCCGGGGCCGGCTGCGATTCCCGGCGGAACGGGCAGCGGTGCTGCTACGCCGAAGCCTGCTGTTTCGGAGAGCAAGGATGGTGTGGTGACGCTCAGACCTGAGGTTACCAGTACTGGCGGCGGGGTTAAAGCGGCTGTCTCTGCAGATGATCTGAATAAAGCCCTTGCACAGGCAAGCCCTGCTGCTGACGGCCGGAAACAGGTCATTATCGAAGTGGCTAAGCAAGGGGATGCCGCGGGCTATGAGGTACAGCTGCCTTCGCAGAGCCTGAAAGGGCAACAGAGCTTTGTGCTGCTGGTGAAGACAGCGGCAGCTGCGGTAGAGATTCCGGGTAATATACTTTCCGGTGCAGCAGCAGACGCTGACCTCATTTCAATCCATATCAAACAGGTTTCCAAGGATGGATTGGATGCCAAAGCCCGCACGATTATAGGGGCAGGACCGGTTATTGACCTGAGCCTGACGGCAGGCGGCAAAGCGATTGCCCTGGGCAGCCCGGAAACTCCGGTAAAGGTGTCCATCCTGTACACTCCTGCTGCGGCGCAGCTCGGTAATACCGCAGCCCTGTTCGCCGGACAACTGGGCAGCACAGGCAGCCTGACGGCAATTCCGAATAGCCGCTATGACGCGGTCAGCAAATCCCTTGTGTTCCACATTGCGGGGGCCGGCACCTATGCGCCAGCCTTTAACCCTGTAAGCTTCACTGATATAGAGAAGCTGGCCTGGGCCAAAGAGGGCGTCACCGCCTTGGCTGCCCGCGGTGTCGTGCAGGGAACCGCTGAAGGCAGCTTCTCTCCGGCAGCACCTGTGAAACGGGCAGACTTTATCACGATGCTCGTCAGAGCGCTTGAGCTGAAGGGAACCGGCACGGCTGCCACGGGCTTCGGCGATGTTCCAGCCGGAGCTTATTACGGCAGTGAGCTGGCCATTGCACAGCAGCTTGGCATCATTACCGGTTATGCGGACGGTACCGTCCGTCCGGACAATCCGATCAGCCGTCAGGAAATGATGGTGATCGCAGCACGGGCACTGGCGGCAGCGGGCAAAGCTGCCGCAAGCAGCAGCGGCAGCCTGAATGCATATCCGGATGCCGCACAAGTCGCCGGATATGCTGCCGACAGCGTATCCCTGCTGGTGAAAGCCGGCGTTGTCGCCGGCAAGAACGGCCTGCTGGCCCCGGGAGATACACTGACCCGCGCGGAAGCAGCGGTCATTGTGTACCGGATTTGGGGGCTATAGCCCGTTAAGCGAGAATAAAATAACAGAAGCCGCAGGTGCTGAACCCTGCGGCCTCTTGCTCCCGAATTAAGGGTGACACTCCTGGGTGTTACGAGATAGTGCGGAGAAGACTTATGTATAAAGGGTTCAATAGTTTTTAGTTACTGTCAAACACTCCCTAAATCGGAGTGTTTTTTTCTATTCGCGTGCCCAGAGGCACGCATGATCTAGTTGGTGAAAGTCCAACCAAGAGAGGGGCCGAACTTTATTTCAAACCATTTTGATAGGAGGATAACTTTCATGAAAAAGATTAGGATACTTCAATTAATAAGTTTAGCTTTAATAGCAATTCTTATATCAACTTCAGTTAATAGCAACTCGATTGCTTGGGCAGATCCTACTGCTAGTAATTCTTACAAAAGTTCTACAGAACTTCTAGAGTCGTTGCCTGACACCTCAGAAACAACAGCTATTCAGCAATTACACCAGAAAGCCGTAGAACTTAAATTGCTTAAAATCTCAGAAAATGTAATAGATCTTAATGTTTTAGAGGCTAGTAAAACTCAGCTGCAATACTCTAATGAGGTGCTATTCGGAGAGTATGTAAGAAGTCTTCAAGCTGCAAACCGTCTAGTCGAAGGTGGATATGCATATTACGATGCTAATTATACACCACAATTAGTGAATTCAGAGGAAATTCAAAAGATATCAAGCCAGGAAAAAGAAAGCTCAGCTCAAGAAGCTGGTACATCAAAATTAACGCCAGCTAGAGTAGAGATTTTTGATTTGAGTGGCTTGGTTCAAAGTAATAGAACACAATTGTCGAGTTATTATTGGGATGTATATTATGGTGCGATTTTATCAGGTGGTAACGCAGGTATCGCAGCTTTAACCGCTTCGGCGTTTTGGTTTAAAGGAAAAGTGCAAGCCGGTGGACCATGGGACTATAAAAGTCAGCCGGGCTGGGGAGGGTACAGTAAGTCATGGTACGCTGACACTTATAGAGGGTTTAGATATGTAACAACAGAATATATAGGAAACTATAATTACGGATTCACCGGTTCTTTTTTATTTTCACTGAACATATTATACTATGGTGGACAGTATGCTAATGGGAACATATGGCAGCCAGAAGGTCAGGGCGATAGAACAGCGATAAGCGATGGTTATAATGATGCAGCAAATCACTAAAGGATATTATTAAGAATTTTATTACTATTCAATAAAAATTGGGGATGATTCTTTAAATAAGGAATTATCTCCTTTGTTATAGGTTTAAGCAATTTCCGGTTTTTGGGTTCAGTCTTACAAGTTGATGATTTGAAATACTCTTTATAAAAATTTGTTCGAATTGAATTGAGGCGAGCTTTTAAATGAAAAAGTACAATTGGTGCTCATTTCTATTGCTCTTAGTCTTAGGCGGGATAATCGGAGGCTCCGTATACAGTCAAATATATAACCAATGGATGATTTCTCCACCAAATTATATTACTCTTATTTTCACAGTAATTGCTTTAATTTTAGGGATAGTAGGTTTTCAGGATCAATCAAGTTGGCGGGCAAAAGTAAGAAGCTGGTTTTCCATGATTTTTTCTTCGATTTTGATTATTGTTCTAACTGCTTCTTTGGTTTTTACAGCTCTGTTTTCGGGTTCAAAAGAATTATTGAAGACAGTACAGTCACCGGATAAAAAGTACACAATTCATTTTTATGCTACTGATGCAGGTGGGATGGGCAGCTTTGGTGTTTTGGGTGAGTTAGAGGGGCCGCTTTGGTTTAAGAAAAAAGTTTATATAGAGAGTAAAGTAAATGAAGTTCAGACTGAATGGGAAAATGCACATACTATTTTAATAAATAATCATAGATTGAATTTGATGGATGGTGAGTCGCTGATTGTAAAATGAAGGTATGTTAAGGTGCAAGTAATTTAAAGATAGTGCTTGGGTTTGAATATGAGTTATGTTAAATATAGCTTTTATAAAAACTATGTTTAAATATCATGGCAAAGCGCACATGACCCTATTTTATGCATATCTATTCAGTTGAAAGAACTACTAAAAAATTCCGAACAAAAAACCCTTATAAATCAAGGGTTATAGTATTTTAGTATGGTGGAGACGACAGGATTTGAACCTGCGGCCTCTTGCTCCCGAAGCAAGCGCTCTACCAAGCTGAGCCACGTCTCGATATCAAGTTCAGGTGCCCTGTTACACGCATGAATCCTCTTAATATCCAGAATTATACTCCTGTGTATAGGCACTGTAAATAATCTGTTTAAGACATATTTGCGTCCGTTTTAAGGCGATTCAGCAGTCTGCAGCAGACAGCTCCGCCTCCAATCATTGACACAACCCCCGCCGCTGGCTATACTTGAAATGTTAAAATGCAAATCGGATAAAACATTGATGAAATGAAGTACGCCGGAGCATGGCTCCCCCAGAGAACGGGTTCCGTTACGGATGAATCGTAATGGCTGTGAGAACCCGGAAGACAGACCGGCGGAAAGCTGATTTCGGAGTGCGGGGAAATCCCGCCGGGGGCGCCCGTTAACAGCCGCGACAAGGCGATCGTCTGCAGGTGTCCGCGTGTTATTACACGGATCAAGGCGATAACCAGGGTGGTACCGCGATAATCATCGTCCCTGAATTTATTCAGGGGCGTTTTTGTGTATTCCGGCGTAATTGCCGGATGCAGATTAATACTAAGACGGGGGCTGTACATGATGAAAGCAAGTGAAATCCGTTCCAAATGGCTGCAGTTTTTTGAGAGCAAAGGCCACAAAATCGAGCCAAGCGCATCGCTCGTTCCGCACAACGATCCATCCCTTTTGTGGATCAACGCCGGTATGGCCCCGCTGAAGGCATACTTTGACGGACGCGAGATTCCTGAGAATCCGCGCCTGACCAACTCGCAGAAATGTATCCGTACCAATGACATCGAGAATGTCGGCAAAACGCGCCGCCACCATACGTTCTTTGAAATGCTCGGGAACTTCTCCATCGGCGATTATTTCAAGGAAGAAGCCATCACCTGGGCCTGGGAGTTCCTGACCGGCAAGGAGTGGATCGGCTTTGACGGCGACCGCATCTCGGTTACCGTGTACGCTGAGGACGAAGAGGCATTCAAGCTGTGGAATGAAAAAGTAGGCCTGCCTGCTGAACGCATCATCAAGCTGGGCGACGAGAACTTTTGGGATATCGGCGAAGGCCCGTGCGGCCCTTGCTCGGAAATTTTCTATGACCGCGGCGAAGCTTACGGCAGTGACATGAGTGATCCGGAAATGTATCCGGGCGGTGAAAATGAACGCTGGCTGGAAGTATGGAACCTCGTATTCTCCCAGTTCAACCACAACAAAGACGGCAGCTACACACCGCTTCCCAACAAGAACATTGATACCGGTGCGGGCCTGGAGCGTCTGGCTTCCATCCTGCAGGACGTAGACTCGAACTTTGACACTGACCTTTTCCAGCCGGTGATCCAGAAGACTGCCGGTCTGGCCGGCGTGAAATACAAGGACAACCTGGAGCAGGATATCGCCTTGAAGGTGATTGCCGACCATATCCGTACGGTGACTTTCGCAGTAGGCGACGGTGTGCTTCCTTCCAATGAAGGCCGCGGCTACATCATCCGCCGTCTGCTCCGCCGTGCAGTACGTTACGGAAAGAATCTGGGTCTTGACCGTCCGTTCCTCTTTGAGCTGACAGAAACCGTAGGCGAGGTTATGGGCGTGTACTACCCGTCCGTTGTGGAGAACCGCGAATATATCGCCAAAATCATCCGCACGGAAGAGGAGCGTTTCCATGAAACGCTGTCCGACGGCCTGGCTATTCTGGGTGAAATTTCGGCAAAAGCCAAGGCTGACGGCCTCAGCGTCATTGCCGGCGTCGATGCATTCAAGCTGTATGACACTTACGGCTTCCCGTTTGACCTGACAGAGGATTTTGCTTCCGAGCAGGGACTGACCGTGGACCGCGAAGGATTCGATGCAGCTATGCAGGAGCAGCGCGACCGGGCCAGAGCAGCCCGCCAGGACAATGCCAGCATGAAAATCCAGGGCGGCGCCCTTGCCGATCTGACGGTTAAAAGTGAATTTATTGGATATAATGACACGGTAGCAGAGTCCAAGATCCTCGCCATTGTTGTAGACGGAGAGCTTGTGGATTCTGTCGGCGAAGGCGCCGAGTGCCAGGTTGTGCTGGAAGCGACCCCGTTCTACGCTGAAAGCGGCGGCCAGGTCAGTGATACCGGTCTTCTGACAGGCGGCTCCGTTACTGCCAAGGTTACAGGCCTGTTCAAGGCACCGCACGGACAGCATGTACATCTGGTGACCGTGGAAGCCGGAGAGCTGAAGACCGGCGAGAGCGTACGTGCGGAAGTTAACCGTGAAATACGCGAAGACATCGTGAAGAACCATACGGCGACTCACCTGCTGCATAAGGCGCTGAAGGAAGTGCTCGGCGGTCATGTTAACCAGGCAGGGTCTCTGGTGGAAGGCGCACGCCTTCGTTTTGACTTCTCGCATTTCGGTGCCATTACACCGGAGGAGCTGAGCGATATTGAACACCGGGTGAATGCGCAGATCTGGCGCGGCCTGGATGTGGTCATTGAGAACAAGCCGATTGACGAAGCCAAAGCTATGGGCGCAATGGCTCTTTTCGGCGAAAAATACGGCAACATCGTCCGTGTCGTACAGGTCGGCGATTACAGCCTTGAGCTGTGCGGCGGTATCCACGTCGGCAACACCTCGCAGATCGGAATCTTCAAGCTGGTCAGTGAGAGCGGCATCGGCTCCGGCGTACGCCGGATTGAGGCCGTTACCGGACGTTATGCTTACCAGTTCACCGAGAGCCAGCTTGATCTCCTGAAGCAGGCTGCTGGCTTGCTGAAATCCTCGCTGAATGATGTGCCTAAGCGGATCGAAGCACTGCATGCGCAGGTGCGTGAAGTATCCCGCGAGAACGAATCGCTGCAGTCGAAGCTGAGCGCAACCTTTGCCGCCGAGCTGACCGGCAGCGTGAAGACCGTAGGCGCCGGCACGCAGCTGCTGGCCGTTGCTGTCCAGGCAGGCAACATGGATGCACTGCGCTCCACGGCTGATGAGCTGAAGGTCAAGCTGCCGGATGCCATTCTGGTGCTCGGCGCTGCGATGGACGACAAGGTGAACTTTGTAGTCTCCGTACCGCAGGCACTGGTCAAGCAGGGCTTCCACGCCGGCAAGCTGGTTAAGGAAGTTGCCGCTGTGTGCGGCGGCGGAGGCGGCGGGCGTCCGGATATGGCACAGGCCGGCGGCAAGGATGCTTCCAAGCTGTCCGAAGCACTGGCCAAAGCCGAGGAGCTCGTTGCTGCCCAGGCTTAAAGATTGAAATAGACTGTTCCTCCATATAATATGCCCAGCGGTACTGAGAGCTTCATATCAGTACCGCTGCTTTATTGATGAGGCTGTGTAGTGCAGTTTAGCGAAAATTCGCCTTGAAGGCCGTTCTGCAATAGCTTGAAAACCAAAATTATCTATATTTTTGTAGATAAAATGCCAAAAAAAGCGTTATCTTGGATAGAGGATTTCCAAGGCGGGGCATGAATATGTTATGATGAAGGCAGCAAGTGAGCTGTACAGCAGCAACTATGCGAAACCGCTCTCTGAGGGTGATTTTGCAGAAGGAAGGTGTCACAAATGGACTCCATGGACAAAACGGTTAAATTCAATGTGAAGGGCGACGAAAAGGAAGCTTCTTCCCAGGAAATTCTGCTCGCCGTATACGACGCGCTTGTGGAGAAAGAGTACCATCCGATCAACCAGATCGTAGGGTACTTACTTTCCGGAGATCCGGCTTACATTCCGCGCCACAACAATGCGAGAAGTTTGGTCCGGAGAAAAGAACGTGATGAGCTGATCGAGGAACTGGTCCGTTTCTACCTGGCCAATCACCGGGTGGATCAGCCGAGATGATGAAGAAGCTGGGACTGGATTACGGCGACCGCAGAATCGGAGTCGCCACAAGTGATATTTTCGGGTGGACCGCCCAGGCTCTGGAGACCATTGAACGCCGCGGAAACGGCAACGAGTTTGAACGTATCCGTGAGCTGGTCAAGGAGCATGAGATTGGAGAGATCGTGGTTGGCCTGCCGAAGAATATGAACGGCTCAGTTGGACCCCGCGGTGAAATCTGTATCGAATTTGCCGGTCAGCTGCGGGAGGAACTCGAAATACCCGTACACCTTTGGGATGAGCGTCTGACGACAGTGTCCGCCGAGCGGATGCTGATTGAAGGGGACGTCAGCCGGAAGAAACGCAAGGGGATTGTGGACAAAATGGCCGCAGCCCTGATTTTGCAAAATTTTTTGGATGCTAACAGTAAAAGGTGAGGGGTGCGCTATTATGACAAACGAACAGATTGGCCACGAAGAAGAACCGGAAATTATCTATATTCCCGATGAGGAAGGTAATGAAGAGGAATTTGAGGTCATCATGAAGTTTGAAGTTGACGGTTCGGATGCAAAGTATATGATGGTGGTGCCGCTGGATTCCGAGGATGAGGATAGCGATGAGGTCTACGCATTCCGCTACGAAGAAGACGGGGACGACCTGCAGCTCTTTATGATCGAGAATGACGAAGAGTGGGCAATCGTTGAAGAGACCTTCAATACACTTGTAGACGAGCTTGACGGGGGAGCAGAGAATGACTGATTTTTCCGCAGAACAAGCGGTCTGGACATCTAAGCTCAAGGAAGCCTATGGAGAAACAGTAGAACTGGAAGATGAGCAGGGCCGGTCTTCCGTTTACAATATTGTCGCCGAGTTTGAGGTCGGTGGCCGCGCGTATGCGGTACTGGCCAGTTCTGGCAGGGAAGCGGAGCAGGAGATTCTGCGGATTGTGGTTTCGCCTGACGGTGTGCCGGAGCTGGAGAGTATCGTTGACGATGAAGAGTGGGAAGATGTTTCCGAGCTGTATGATGAGCTGACTTTTCCTGCAGAAGATACGGAATAAAGACTGTTCACGATATGCAATATCTATGCTGGGCAAGGGAGAGGGCGGATTTATTTCCGCGCTCTTTTTGCTTGGTAGGACTGTAAAAATGGTGTTAAATGAAAGTCTCACAAAAAATATATGTTGAATTTAAGATAATACAATTCTATACTATATTGTTGGAAAGCGAGGAGTTCCATTTGAAAGCAGCAATTCGCGCCGTGCTGATTATAGTCCTTGTGTTGGTCTTGGCAGCTGGGGGAGGCGCATGGTATGTCTGGAATGGAATGCAGCCGGTCCATACCGCGGGGCCGCCCGTTACGTTTACGATAGAGAAGGGAATGGGCAGCTCGGAGATTGCAGATCTGCTCGAAGAAAACGGTATTATCCGTAACGCTTTATTTTTCAAAGGTTATCTGAAGTGGGTCAAGGAAGGGTCAGGCTTTATGGCGGGTACATATACCGCAAGCCCCGGAGATACCTACGACAACCTGATTGCCCGCCTGAATGCGGGAGATGTCGTGAAGGAGGAGACAGTGGTCTTCACCATTCCGGAAGGATATACGGCAAAGCAGGTGGCCGGCAAGCTGGCGGAGGCTTGGGGGCAGAAGCCTGAGGTTTTTCTTGAAATTATAGATTCCGGAGCAGGACTCGCTGCAGTTGACAGGCTGGGGATTCCTGCGGGCGGGGGTGTGCTGCACCGTCTTGAAGGGTACTTGTTCCCTGAAACCTACGAGCTGCTCAAGGACAGCACGCCCCAGGACGTTGTTGAAGCGCTGCTGGAGCAGCTGGAGAAGAAGCTGAACAGCATTCCGGACTGGAAAAATCAGCTGGCCGAACGGAAAATGTCCCTGCATGAGCTGCTGACTGTGGCTTCGCTGGTGGAACGTGAGGTTGTCGTCGACGATGAGCGGCCGCTGGTGGCCGGCGTTATTTATAACAGGCTGAACAAGGGCCAAAACCTGGAGATAGATGCTACGGTCCAGTATTTGCTGGACAAGCAAAAGGAACGGCTGCTGTACAAGGATCTGGAAGTGGAGAGCCCGTATAACACGTACAGAAATGCCGGCCTGCCGCCGGGGCCGATTGCAAGTCCCGGACTGGCGTCGATTCAGGCGGCGCTTGCGCCTGAGGCATCGGAATATTATTTCTACGTGACCAAAAAAGACGGTACCCAAGGCCATCTGTTCGGTAAAACGTACGAGGAACATTTAGCCAATATCAAAAAAAGTGAACAAAATTCGCCGTAACCTATTAAAATAGAGATTACTGCGGTTTGATGTACCGCAAGGGCAGGAGGATGCAACATGATGAACAAACCGGAGCTGCTGGTCACAGCAGCATCCCTGGAGGAAGCGCGTGCGCTGCTGAATGCAGGGGCGGACGCGCTGCTCATCGGAGACGACCGTTTCGGGATGCGGCTGGCCGGCCATTTTACGCTGGAGGATACAGCAGCTGTAATAGAACTGGCCCACAGCATGGGCCGCAAAGTATATGCGGGCCTGGGCGGACTGATGTCCAACCGGCTGCTGGATGAGCTTCCGGCATATGTTAAGGCGATCGGCCAGCTCGGCATCGACGGAATCGAGTTCGGAGATCCTGCGGTGCTGTACGCCGTGAAGTCCGAAGCGCCGGAGCTGCGGCTGCACTGGAATGCCGAGATGACCTCGACCAATTACTATACGGCCAACTATTGGGGCCGCAAAGGGGCTTCGCGTGTCGTGCTGGCCCGTGAGCTGAATATGGATGAAATCACTGAGATGGTGCCGCTGCTTGAGGTAGAAGCCCAGGTGCAGGTACACGGGATGACCAATATTTATCATTCCAAACGCGGACTGGTAGCCAGCTATATGGCACACCAGGGACGTCCGGTAGAAGACGGTAATCTGGGCAAGGACCGCGGCCTGTTCCTGATTGAGGCGGAGCGCCAGGAAGAGAAGTTCCCGATCTACGAGGATATCAACGGAACGCACATTATGAGCTCCGATGATGTCTGCATTCTGGAGGACCTGCATATCCTGCTGGCCGCAGGAGTACACAGCCTGAAGATCGAAGGCCTGCTCAAGCCGATTGCCTATAATGTGGCTGTTGTTAAAGCATTCCGCCATGCGGTTGACCTGTATTTCCAGGACCCGCAGGCTTATGAGTTTGATGAGTCCTGGATGGATGGAATCCGTGCGCTGCAGGACCCTGAGCGTGACCTGTCGTTCGGCTTCTTCTACAAAGAGCAAGTCTATTAATTAATCTTTTAGGAAATAAAATAAGGCAATGATTTGCTTCTTTAAAATGAACTTGTAGCTTACCTTAAGGATAAGAGTAACGGAGGGAAGGTTTGGAACTGTAGGAGCATTAGCGTCCGCCTGAGAGCTTTCCGAAGGAAAGCTGGCTACGTAAGCATAAGCTATGTTTGGATTTCTACCGCGTTCAGCGGTTTTAATCAGGAAATCCAGACATAACAGCGGCCGGAAGTCCAAACGCTTTCCGCAGTTACGGTCATATCCCAAAGGTTAGATTTCTGGTTTATTTTAACAAAGCAAAGATATGGAGGGGAGTACAACAATGGGTACCATGACCAAGCCCCAGTACAAGGGCAAACGTTACCGTCTGGACAAACCGGAGCTCCTGGCTCCGGCGGGTAACCTGGAAAAATTGAAATTCGCCGTGCACTATGGCGCGGATGCAGTATATATCGGAGGACAGAAATACGGCCTGCGCTCCGGGGCTGACAACTTCAGCTTCGAGGAAATGCGCGAGGGTGTAGAGTTCGCCAAGAAATACGGGGCCAAAGTATTTGTAGCCACCAACATCTATGCCCACAATGAAGATATCGCCGGGATTGAAGAATACCTGCGCAATCTGCATAAGGCGGGAATCGCCGCGATTATCGTAGCCGATCCGGCTATTGTGGATACAGCGCGCCGGCTGGTGCCTGAGCTGGAAGTGCATCTGAGCACCCAGCAGTCCACGCTGAACTGGCAGGCGGTATCCTTCTGGAAGGAAGAAGGTCTGCCGCGTGTCGTACTGGGCCGTGAAACCAGCCTGGAAGAGATTGCTGAGATCAAACAGCATGTCGACATCGAAATCGAGAGCTTCATTCACGGCGCGATGTGCTCCTCCTATTCCGGCCGATGCGTGCTGTCCAACCATTTTACAGACCGCGATTCCAACCGCGGGGGCTGCTGCCAGTCCTGCCGCTGGAAGTATGACCTGTTCGAAGACGGCCGTCCGGAAGGTAACTGGGTATCGGAAGAGGAGCAGGCAGAGGCTGCCCCGCCGCAGCATCTTTTGCCGGGAGTGACCCAGCTGCCTCTGCATCAGCCGGAGGATAACCAGTTCAGCATGGGCTCCAAGGATCTGTGCATGCTGGAGAGCATTCCTGACCTGATCGAAGTCGGCATTGACAGCTTCAAGATCGAGGGCCGGATGAAGTCGGTCCATTATGTTGCCACAGTAGTCAACGCCTACCGTAAGGCGATAGATGCCTATATGGCCGATCCGGACAATTACGTGCTGAATCCGGAATGGCTGGAGGAGCTCCAGAAAGCGGCGAACCGTCCGCTGAACACAGGGTTCTTTTACGATACGCCGGACCATGAAGATCACATTTATGAGCCTGAGGAAAAAGCGGCGCCGTATGATTTTGCAGGCCTCGTTCTTGAGTATGATGCAGACACCGGTATGGCACTGATCCAGCAGCGCAACCACTTCAAGCCAGGACAGGAAGTGGAGTTCTTCGGACCGGACATCACCAGCTTCAAGCAGACTGTAGGCGAGCTGTGGGATGAAGAAGGGAACAAGCTTGATGCTGCCCGTCACCCGCTTCAAAAGATCCGTATGAAGGTAGATCATCCGGTTGCTTATTTTGATATGATGCGCAAAAGAAAATAACAGCTTTAGCTTAAACAGAGGATGCCCCGGAAGCGGGGTGTCCTCTTTACTTTTTTGAAAAATGTGGAAAATGAACATATAATATAAAAACTTCTCAGGATATTTCTCTGTAGACCTAAGCAATTTGCCCTAATTAGCCGATATATATGGTGAACGCTTACATACGTCCTCTATTCTAGCTGGCAGGTGATTGTATGGAGAATTCCGGACAGAAGAGCAGAGAGAAACCAGAAGGGGAGAAGGATCATAGTGAGAGAGAACAATCAAAAACCAGGCAAAGAGCAGAAAGCAAAACCAAGTCTTGCAATGGATAACAAGGCCCCTGGTAAAAGCAAGAGAAAAGTAAAGATGCCGGAATTGAGCTTTAAAGGGGTAATGAACGGCTCACTCCGTCAAGTAAAAAGGGTAAATCCGGTTAAATCGGTAGGCGTCAAGCTGTTTCTAATTTTTCTGTCAGCGATTGTAGTTGTTGTACTCCTTCTCGGTCTGTTGTCTTATAACAAAGCCAAGACGACGATTAAAGATAATGTGTCAGAGGCGAACAGGCAGACTATTATTCAGACCTCGGACAAGCTGGATATTATGCTCAACCAGTATGAGAACCTTGCGCTTCAATTGTACTTTGATACCAAAATGCAAAGCGATCTGACCGCACTGGTCTCCGCTTCGTCTAATTATGATAAATTCGTCGCCACGGATTCAATCAGCAAGAAGCTGTCCAGCCAGACAACCACGGACTCTAATATTGTGGCCATTTCCCTGATTCCGATTGAACCGGAAGAAAGTGTCATCTCAAGCGGCAATTCCAGTCTGAAGATGGACGGAATCAGAGATCAGGACTGGTTCAAGACAGTGGTCGAACGGACTAAAGAATATACCGCTTATTATACAAAAGATGGTGAGTCGCTGCAGAATTACTGGTTCTCAACGGCTGTGCAAGGAAACGGCAGCAAGAATGTCGCGATGGTAAGAGCACTGAAAACAATGGGATCCGGCTCAGGTTTTATCATGATGCTGGAGCTGAAAAACACACTGCTTGAGGATGCCTTCAAAAGTGTGTCGCTAGGCGAGGGATCGCGAATCCAGCTGGTTGATCCGGAGGGGATTGTAGTTGCATCTTCCGTTCCGGCTGATGACGGCGTGGCTTCGGAATTCAGCTTCATTAAGGACAGCAAGGATGCGACGAACAGCCGGGAGGCCAAGGACGGTAACGGCCAAGCTGTGCTGGCCGTATTCGGAACACTGACCAAGGCTGACTGGAAGCTGAGCGGTGTCATTCCGACGGGCGAACTGGTAAAAGCCGCTAAGCCGATTCTGTTTACTACTTATATGGCCGCGCTTGTAGCAGCCCTGCTTGCTGTAGTGCTGGGCTTCTGGATGGTGCGGATGATTGCCCGGCCTCTAGCCCGTCTCAAGGATCTGATGGTCGAAGGGGCCAAAGGCGATCTCAGTGTCCGTACAGAATATGTATCAAAGGATGAAATCGGCCAGTTGTCCGCATCGTTTAATGTGATGATGGAACGGATCACCGAACTGGTGGCCCAGACCACGGATACAGCACGTGAAGTGCTGGAGACTGCCGGCGAGCTTGGCGATGCCTCCCGCAAAACGGCTGTATCGGCCAAGGAAATTGCTGCAGCCACGGAAGAGATTGCCGGAGGTGCCGGCAGTCTTGCACTGGAAGCAGAGCGCGGAAATGAGCTGACTGATCTGATCGGTACACAGATGCAGAGCGTCATTGCTGCAAATGCGGCGATGGACGAGGCTGCGCACACGGTCGGTGAGGCCAGCGGAAATGGAGCGAAGCAGCTAGGGGAGCTGCTGGAGAAGACCGGCCTGATCGGCGAGAAGACAGGTGCCCTGGTGACCCGTGTCAACAACCTCAAGGATACGGTATATTCGGTCGTTAAAGTACTGGACGTAATGAAGAATATAACCCAGCAGACTAATATATTGTCCCTGAACGCTACAATTGAAGCGGCAAGAGCCGGTGAAGCGGGCCGCGGATTTATGGTGGTTGCAGGCGAAGTCCGGCAGCTGGCCGATCAATCCAAGCAGTCCATTGCCCTTGTGGCCGGCATCATTGATAATATCGTTACTGAAATGAACGGAACGGTGGAGGAGCTGTCCGAAGTGGCGCCGCTCTTCAAAGAGCAGATGAACTCAGTCAAAAGCACCAGTGATATCTTTGTATCCGTGCAGGCGCAGATGGAGGATTTCATCGCCAGCCTGGAGTCCGTTACCAGTGCGATCGGCAGTCTCAGCCACTCGCAGGGTGTGCTGTCTGATGCAATGGGTAACGTAAGTGCAGTAGCACAGCAATCCTCGGCTACTTCGGAGGAAGTGGCGTCACTAAGCAGCGAGCAGCAGAATGTGAGCGATCAGCTCGTATCCCTGTCCGGCAAGCTTGAGGTGGCCTCGAACCAGCTGAAAGACAAGCTGTCCTTGTTCACCATTTAAAATTGGCCGGCAGTCTGCCGGTGTTCATATTGCAGAGTCAGGCCGGTTCTCCCTCAGCGGAGAGCCGGCCTGTTCATTTGTGAGGTGCTTTTCCTTGTGTATCCCGAAAAGGACAAGTATAATTATTTTGTTAGGTAAATGTTATGATAACGGAATTATTACTTGGAGGAATAGAAGTGGCTAAAAAGATAACGATGCAGAAAATCGCCGACCATCTCGGGGTCTCCAAATTTGTCGTTTCTAAGTCCCTGTCCGGCAAAGAGGGCGTCAATGAAACGACCCGGGAGCGGGTGATTCAGGCTGCTTCACAGCTTGGTTATTTTACGCAAAAGAACGCCTATATGCAAAATGCAAAACGCTCCACCCAAACGTCTGCCGGTGACCGTAATAAACAGTCGGTCCTGGTGCTGATGCCTAATATCCGTTCGCAGACACAGGATTCGCTGTACTGGGGTAAAATTGTGGACGGGATCGCCCTCGCTTTGGATGAGCAGGGACTGGGAATGGTAATTGTCTCCGAGCACCGTGCAGACAACTTTGTGAATATCCTGAATCCCGGCGGCCTGCTCGGTCTGGTCGGTGTAGGTACGATCTCAACCTCGCTGCTGCTGGAGGTGCACCGGATCGGTCTGCCCATGGTGCTTATAGACCATGAGGATCCGCTCATTCCAAGCGATACCGTATTTGCGAACAATATGGATTCCATGTCCAGGCTGACCAATCATCTGCTGGGAATCGGCCATACGCACCAGCATTTTATCGGTCCGATCCGTTATTCACGCAGCTTCAGGGACCGCTGGATCGGGTTCCGCAGTTCGCTGGAGGAGGGCGGGCTGCAGCCCCAGTCCGGTGATGACGAGCTGCTGCTGCAGGAAGGGATGGACGCGATCATCCTGCATGAAGAATTCAAGCAATGGCTGCTGAAGCGTAAAAAAGCAAACCAGTTGCCAACCGCGCTGCTGTGCGGCAATGATTTTATTGCGCTCACTGTATGCAATGTGCTCCGGGAGGAGGGCTTGTCCGTGCCGGAGGATATTTCCGTGACCGGTTTTGACAATATTGATGATGCCGCCAGAGGCATTCCGCCGCTCACCACGGTCCATGTGCCCAAAGAAGCGATGGGCCGGGCTGCCGTAGAGAAGCTGCTGAGCCGGATTAACAGCCCGTCTTCGCCGCTGGAGAAGATTCTTATCGCTGCCGACATCGTCCACCGGGATTCGGTGGCTGCGCCGCGGAGCTGAGCCTGACGGATTACGGTAACCGTGCGGATGATTTTGTAATTGAGAAAATGATCGGGTTGCTGCCGGATTAGGCGCTAAGGTGCAGGGAAATGAGGGGGAGGTTTATTAGTTTCGGTAAAAGTAGTAAAACAGGAAAACATCCTGCAGTTCTTTCACTTTTTGCTTGTACTCATACTGCTGGTGATTGAGGAGATCAAGGAGCTAGCGGGTGCTGGAGCAGGACGCTGGTTTAAACTCGTAGCTTGGTGTTAGGAATCGGGAGGACGGCTGCTTTTCTATGACTAAATGGATTTTCGGCATTTAATTCTCCATATAATCCCGGAATCAGCCTCCTAGTTGGAAAAACGTCACTTAATTGCACCGGATTTATGGATGACGAGCCTTTCCAGCCGAAATAAGTAGCGAAAATCCAACTAAATAACCAAAATGCAGATATATAAGTAAATTAGATGACAAAAATCCAACTAGGCGTACGAGCCTTCCAAAGCTTTACGGCGACCAGAGCATTACGGCGTCGGCATCAGGGGTTTAGGCGATCTGGTATGGGAGTTATCGGCTAGCTTTAGGAGATAGGTTGGAATCACAACAAAAGGCGGGTGCCGGCAGAAACATTAAGTTCTGCGGCACCCGCCTCTTTGCTGTAGAGCATAAGTTATAGCTGCAAATTACGGTCGATCAATGCGATGCGCTGCTGAACGCAGGCGTAGGAGCGCAGCGGATCTTCCGGTGTGTTCAGCACATAATCGAGCATCTGGTCGACTGTGGTGGTTGCGACATGCACCCGGGTGTCGGAGGAGGCATAGTAGATATAGATATCCCCGTTATCACAGGCGATTACACCATTGCAGAACACTACGTTGGAGACATCCCCGACACGTTCTTCCCCTTCCGGTGCGATGAAGTGGCCTCCCGGAGCATGGGTGACCTTGCTTGGCTCATTCAGGTCGGACAGGAAAACATAGAGCACGTAGCGCAGGCCGGCGGCAGTATTGCGCACGCCGTGGGCGATATGAAGCCAGCCGCGCGGGGTTTTGATCGGAGCCGGGCCCTGGCCGTTCTTCACTTCCTTGATTGTATGATAATAACGCTGGTCGATGATGGTTTCGCTACCGATTACCGCGTTCTCGATGGTTTCAGACAGGCCCCAGCCGATGCCGCCGCCGGAACCGGCGTCAATGAAGCCGTCCTGCGGACGGGTGTAGAAGGCATACTTGCCGTCTACAAACTCGGGATGCAGCACGACATTGCGCTGCTGGGCAGAGCCGGTTTTCAGGTCGGCCAGGCGCTCCCAGCTCTTCAGGTCTCTGGTGCGCGCGATCCCGCACTGTGCTACGGCGCTGGACAGGTCGCCATGCGGGGCATCCGGGTCCTTGCGTTCGGTACAGAACAGGCCATAGATCCAGCCGTCCTCATGCTTCGTAAGGCGCATATCATAGACGTTGACGTCAGGCTCTTCCGTCTCAGGCAGGACGACCGGATGATCCCAGAACTGGAAGCCGTCCACTCCGCTGTCGCTCTCGGCAACGGCGAAGAACGACTTGCGGTCGTTGCCTTCAACGCGGGCAATAATATAGAATTTGCCGTCAAGCTCGATTGCCCCGGGATTAAACACGCCGTTTACGCCAATCCGTTCGGCGAAGTAGGGGTTAGTCTCTGGATTAAAATCATAACGCCAGATCAGCGGAGCGTGCTCTGCGGTCAGCAGCGGGTAGCGGTAGCGGTCGTAAATTCCGTTGCCGTATGGCAGCTTTTCATTGGTACGGGTAATCAGCGCCTCATAGCGCTGGGTCAGCTGTGCTTTGCGTTCTTCGAATAATGCTGTCATTAATGAGTCTCCTTTACAGCAGCCCGCAGCCTTCCGATCATCTCGAAGCAGGCTCTGCCGTTATGATAAGGGCATTTCCAGGCACTGACCTTCGGTGCATGGGCCAGCGGCTGCAGATGCTCATCTACTGCCCAGTACCATTCACCATGCTCATGGTCAACCATGTAACGGTCGATGAACGTCCATACCCCTGCGGAGGCATCCAGGAAACGGCTATCCTGTGTCAGCTGATAGGCGTTATAGAACCCTACCATCGCTTCCGCCTGCGGCCACCAGTCTTTTTCTTCGTTTAGCAGGCCGTTCTTGTCAGCCTCGTTCCAGATGCCGCCGTCCTTGTCTATGCCTTCGGCCAGCACGGCTTCAGCCATAGTTACGGCAACCTTGCGTACACGCTCCAGCAGCGCTTCATCGTCCAGCACCTCTGCCGCTTCCACCAGCAGCCAGCTGCCTTCAATATCGTGGCCGTAGGACGTAATATCCGATTTGACATGCCACTCTTCATCCATGAACAAGTGGAAATGCTGGTCCTGATCATCAATAATGTGGACAAGCATCGTATCAATCAGCTCGGCCAGCTTCACCCGCAGCTCCTCGGACTTCCACACCCGGTAGAGGCCCGTGTACCCTTCGAGGACATGGAGGTGGGTATTCATCGACTTTTTCTCATTCATATCCTTGTCGCTGAGCGACAGTTCATCCGTAATCTCCCATTCGCGGGAGAGGGCTTCGATATATCCTTTATAAACAGAATCATAGCTGTACTTCTCCAAAACCCGGAATATCTCTACTGCGTGATTCAGTGCTTCCTCTTTACCGGTGGCATGATGGAATTCAGCCAAAGCATAAATGGCAAAAGCCTGGCCATATACCTGCTTCTTGGACTGGGAAGGAGCACCGGAAGCGTCCACTATCCAATACAGCCCGCCGTATTCCCTATCCAGAAAATGCTCCAGCAGGTAACGGTAGGCCCGTTCGGCCATACCCAGGTATTCAGCCGACCCATAGGTCCGGTAAGCTGTCGCAAAAGTCCAGAGAATCCGCGCATTAAGCACCAGGCTCTTCTCGGCTCCGGGAATCACCTTCATTTGATTGTCGATCTCCCCGACGAAACCGCCATGCTCCTCATCCAGCGTATGCTTCATCCAGAAGCCAAGGATATTGTTTTGAAGCTCATTCTCAAGTGCGCCAAGCCACGCTTCAGTTGCTATTTTCATATTGTTTCGTTCACTCCTGACTATTTATTTTGGATGTAAAATATTCCTTGATCACCGGAGCAGCCGCCTTGCCGTACATGCAGTAATCATCATTGGATCCTGCCTCCTCCAGCGGGTAAAGCTCAGCCGGCCAGTCCCAGAGCATGAAGCCCTGCACCCAGCTGCGGCACCCACTTGCACCGAACATCGCCCGGTAGAACCGGAGCTGCTCCTCCTGATCCGGTCTGCCCGGCAGTGACCAGTCATTGGGAATCGCTGCGCTCCCGCTGCGGCTCGGACAGCCGGCTTCCATGAAGAAGAAAGGCTTGCCGTGCGCTTGTACCACTGCTTCAATTCTGTCCAGCTGCGCTTCCCAGTCCGTTTCAGGATAATAACCGCTGGAGGAGATTACATCGAGCGCATCCCACCAGGTCACATTGTCCTCCTGATACTTGTCGCAATTGTAGGTCAGTACACCGGTGTATACCTTGCGGACTTCCGCAACCAGTGTGCGCCATTCGGCTTCGCGCCGGTCCGTCTGCACCATTTCACAACCGATGCAGAACATTTCACAGCCGGATTCCTCGGCAATCGCAGCATAATGCAGAATAAAGGCGGTATAAGAGCGGAACCAGTCTGACCACTTGGGCTCACAGGGAACATCCTTGTCGAAGAAATTGATATGAGCCCGCCATGTCCCGTCAGCGCAGTTGACAATCGGTTTCAGACAGACCTTTAAGCCAAGTGACTTGGCCTTACGGATTGCCCATAGCACTTCATCATCAGTAACCGTCGGCGTCTCCTGGTAAGGGATAGCTGTGGACTGGGCAGTTGCCTGAAAAGCGCTGAAGGCGATTGCCGTCCAGTTGGCTCCCGTAACCGATTTCATAAGTTCCATTGAGGCCCCGGCAGCCTCTGTTGCCCACGTTCCGCGTTTGCCTATGAAACCCCAGGTAACGCCCCCGACATATTCATTCAGCCGTGACATTGCAACCCTCGCTTTGCTAATTTTATGATAATGAAAAGATAACAATATTTATTTTGTTATTGTTAGTTAGTTAAAAATAAATAACAAAATCAACACAATTTAGTTATAACCCTTTTCGGAGGTGATTTCAAGAGGGGAAACCGATGAAACGAGGCGGAGAATCCAATCTTTTTAAGGAATCTTCGACAAGAATCGCCTGATGGAACAAAATCACAGCATCTGAAAGCCCAATCGTTTATGATTAAATGCGGTTATGTGCAAAAGATAATAAAGATTCGGCGGTGGTTTTTTGTGAGTAAATCAAGAGCAGGCAGCCGTGGATTCGCCCGGCTGCTTCCATCCAGATCGCTGGGAACGCGGTTATTCCTGGTGTTTTTCATCACGACTATGGGAATAGTGCTGTCACTTGGCTATACCTCGTACTCCGTAGCTAAACATACGATTGAAACTAATGCTCTGGCAGCAAACGAACAGACCGTTCAGCAGACGGCTGAGAAGCTGGATGTTACTCTGCTGCGTTTTGAGGACAGGCTGGGTGAGCTGTTTTACAACGAGACGATTGTGCAGGCAGTCCAGTCTGGAACGGCGTCATCCGACAATGGGACGAGGGAGGCAGCGGCTGCACGGATCCAGGCCGTTCTGGACCAGTGGCTCAATGCTGCCGGTAATATGCAGGCTGTATATCTTGTTCCGCTGGATGAGAGCCTGCCGGTTCTGGCTTCAGGAGCGGCTGATAACACATTTATTGAAGGAATACGGGGCAATGACTGGTTCAGTCAGCTGCAAAAGCAGCCCCAGAGTGTATGGATTACACAGGCTGTGAAGCAGGGGGAGAATGCGGGGGTCTTTCATTTTGCCAAATCGGTTAGCAGTAACTCCGGGAACGCAGGTTATATTGCAGTTTGTGATATCAAGACCGCCGATATTGAGAACCAGCTAAGCAAGGTCAGCCTGGGTGCAGATTCCTACATTCAGCTGCTGACGAGCAAAGATGAGCTTATTGCCACCTCACAGCATCAGGAGGCTGATTCTTATCTGCGCCTGGGCGGAACACTGTTCAATGGCTTGAGCCAGGAATCAGGCTCGCTGCCGACCAAGGATGAGCAGGGCAAATCTATTCTGGCGGTGTACGGCACACTGGCAAACTCAGGATGGAGGGTTCTGGGCGTAGTCCCGGCGGACAATCTGACCAAGGAAGCCGGGCGTATCCTGAATACCACATACATTGCTGTTGCGGCCGCCGGGGCTATTGCAATTTTAATCGGCTTCTGGATGATGCGGATGGTTTCGGGACCGCTGAACCGGTTGAAAACGCTGATGTTCCAGGGAGCGGAGGGAGATCTCAGGGTCCGCACCCAAGTAACGTCACGGGACGAAATCGGCCAGCTCTCCGGCTCCTTTAATATGATGATGGAGCGGATTAATGAGCTTGTAGTACATACGAATGAAACCGCACGTGAAGTGCTTGAGACGGCAGACGCTCTGGGCGAGGCGTCACGCAAGACGGCGATGGCGGCCCGGGATATCGCCTCCGCAACGGAGGAGATTGCCGGCGGAGCCGGCAGTCTGGCACTTGAAGCCGACCGGGGCAATGAAATGACGGAGCGGATATCCGGCCAGACAGCCCTGGTTATCTCTGCAGCACAGGAAATGAGCAGCACGGCACACAGTGTCGGGCAATCGAGCCAGGAGGGAGTTGCCAGGCTGCAGGAACTCCTGGACAGAACCGGAAGCACCGGCAGAATGACCGGTACCCTGGTGGAGAAGGTGAACGAGCTGCAGGAGACGGCATCCTCGGTCATCAAGGTGCTGGATGTTATGCAGAATATCACGCAGCAGACGAACATTCTGTCGCTGAATGCCACTATCGAAGCAGCGCGTGCAGGCGAGGCGGGCAGCGGCTTCATGGTGGTTGCGGGTGAAATCCGCCAGCTTGCCGACCAGTCCAAGCGTTCGATTGCCCTGGTCGCGGAAACTACCGACACGATTATTAAGGATATTAATGAGACAGTGAACGCCTTGTCTCAAGTAGCCCCGCTCTTTACGGAGCAGATGGCCTCAGTCCGGGATACAAGTGAAATTTTTGTATCGGTACAGGAGCGGATGAACCAGTTCATAGCGAGCCTTGATTCCGTGTCGGATTCCATCGCCGGGTTAAGCCAGTCTCAAAGAGGGCTGTCAGAGACGATCGGGAATGTCAGCTCGTTTGCCGAGGAATCCTCTGCGGCCTCCGAGGAGGTTGCCTCTCTCAGCGGTGAACAGCAGAATGTGAGTGAGTATCTGGTCGAGCTTTCAGGTAAGCTGGAGAAGGCTTCTCTCCGGCTCAGGGAGCGACTGTCCAGGTTCAACGTATAGAATGACTATTGTCAGCCGTACTGTCCACCCGGATAGTACGGTTTTTTGATTTAGCTGATGCAGGGTTATGTAATTTAGCCAAGAAGGTGGGCATAATAGGTGCAGTAGTCCTGACCGGCTAAGGTACAGGCGGCAAGCGGGAGGAATTACCTTGCATAAACACATCAATAAGCGTATTGTCTGGAGCCTGCTCATTTTATCGGCTCTTGTTGGAGTTCTGATAATCAGGCTCGCCTGGGTGCAGCTTGTGCTGAAGGACAGGAACGTGCCGGGTGCCGCATATACAATGGCCCAAATGGCTGAAATTCAAAGCGAGCGGGAGATGGTGCTCGACAGCGGAAGAGGGCGGCTCTATGACCGCAGCGGCAAGCCGCTTGCCGGCGAGACAGTATGGACGGCTGCTTTTTTTCCGCAGGAGGAGCGGACGGAAGCGGCAGATGGACCGAAGCTGCAGCGGCTTGCGACTGTGCTTGGAGTGACGTACGGCGAACTGGAGAGCCGGATCAGCGGCCTGAAGGAGCCGCTGATCTGGCCTTCGGCCGGAAGCCGGAAGCCTTTGGCGCTGACTCCGGATCAGGCGGAGCAGGTAGAGAAGCTTGAGCTCAGCTACGTTCGCGCGCTTCCGTTTGCACGCAGATATGACGGGGCTGCATCCGGACGTCAGTGGCTGGGGTATCTGTCTGAGCTGTCACCTGCGGCCGCGAAGCAGTCCCCGACCGGACTGCGGGTTCCGCTGGCCGGAACGGACGGGCTTGAGAAGACGCTGGAGCCGCTGCTGCAGGGAGTCGGACATACGGAAGTCTATGCGCAGGTGGACGCCCGCGGCAACCGGCTTCCCGGCAGCGTACTGAAGGTCAGAACACCGGGGAATCCGTATTATCCGCTCTCTGTATATACCACTATTGATAAAGAGCTGCAGGAAGGGATAGAAAAGCTGGCTGTGGAGGCCGGGGTGAAGGAAGGGGCGGTGGTTGTGCTCGACTCCAGGTCAGGGGACATTGAAGCCATGGTTTCGCTGCCTTTATATGACCCGGATCATATCTCGCCCGAAGGCGGCGAATGGAACAACCGGGCACTGCAGGCGGCAGTTCCCGGCTCGGTCTTCAAGATTGTTACGGCTGCCGCAGCCCTCGAAGCCGGCTTGACCTCGCCGGAGGAACGCTTCTTCTGCTCCGGCGAATTCGGCAGGTATCACCTGTCCTGCCCGCACGGCAAAAAACACGGCTCCCTCACGCTGGCGCAAGGGTTCGCCGTGTCCTGCAATACCGTATTCGCTACGCTGGCCGAGCGGCTCAGCGGCGCTCAGCTCCAGGCCGCAGCGCTTGCGCTCGGCCTGGGCAGAGACATCGGCTGGCAGGCTGCGGACATGCTGGGCCAGCCGGTGCTCCGGCCGCTGGCTGGCGAGCAGCCGGGCCGGATCTTCAGCACCCTGATTCCGGACGACGCCGGGGCCAGGGTGCAGACCGCCATTGGCCAGCGGGATGTAACCATGACGCCGCTGCAGGCGGCGAATCTGGTGGTTACGCTGCTGCATGGCGGGGAAGTGCGGGCGCCGCGCATTCTGCAGCGCGTCGCCTTCAGGAACGGGCAGACGCTGCAGGAGCTGCCCGCCCATCTGGCGCCGGCCGCAGCAGGCGCCATCTCCCGCAAGACCTCGCAGGCGCTGCTGTCATGGATGCGCCTGGTCGTTACGGAGGGAACCGGCAAACGTCTGCGCAGCACGCAGTGGCCGGTCGCCGGCAAATCCGGAACAGCCCAGACGATGGTGAAGGGTGTGCCGCGCAACAACCAGTGGTTTATCGGCTACGGGCCGGCAGACCATCCCCGGTACGCCGTCTCCGTTGCTGTGGAGAACGTGGACCCTGACAGTGAACATACCGCTGCCCGGCTGTTCGGTCAGATTTTTGATTTGCTGTCGGCATCTTCCGGAGCCTGAGGCTCAGCGGCGGAATCACCGGACACCGTTCCACCGGCAGTGGACGGACCGGATGCGGCGAACGGGGATACAATGAACTCTTCCTGGGGCAGATAGATCCAGCGCTGCAGGTACCCCTGCTGGATCAGCTCCTTGATCAGAATGAGCAGAATCGGCGACAGGATCAGTCCGGCGACACCGAAGGCAGACATGGAGAAGATTACAAAGGACAGCATCAGGAATGCGGAGGAGACCCCGATGGAATTGCCGGTAATTTTGGGCTCCAGCAGCTGCCTTACAATCAGTACAACGGCGAGCAGCACAATCAGTCCGATAGCAAGGGAAGTGTTACCGACGATGAACAGGTAGATGATCCAGGGAATCAGGATGGTGGATACACCCAGCAGCGGCAGCACGTCGAATACGGCGCAGATCAGTGCCATTGTCAGCACATTGCCAGTACCGAGAATGAGCAGGCCGACCAGTACAATAACGAAGGTGATGCAGATCAGGATCAGCTGTGCCTTGAGATAAGAACCAATGGCCTTAAACACATTCCCCTGAACAAAAGCGTAAGCCGTCTTGAACGTCTTGGGCATTTTATCATGGGCGATTTTGCGCCAGTCCTTGATCTCCATGCTGAGGAAAAAGGCCAGAATAATCGCAATGCCGAAATTCCCCATAAAGGAAGAGAAGGAACCAAGCGCTCCGATCATATATTTAAGGAAAACAACCAGCCAGTCAGACAGGACATTGGTAGCATCTGTGAAATAGCCGTTGAGTTTGTCGGTCAGATCGGCCGGCAGGGCATCAATCTGCTGCTGGAGATATGTAGTGGCTTCGGTGAAATGCAGCTGGATAATTGCGGTGTACCGCGGCAGGCTATCCTGGAAGTGCAGCGCCTGGGTAGCGATAAGCAAGCCGGCACCAAACAGGATGCCGAGCAGAATGACCAGAAACAGCAGCACCGAGATGGCTGAGGCGAAGGGCTTGCCCAAGCCTTTGCGGTTAAGGAAGCGGGCCAGCGGCTCAATCAGCAGAAAAACAAAAAACGACAGAAATACAGGCGCGGCGAGCTGGTACAGCTTGCTGAACGCGAGCATGACGAGATACACCGTCAGCACGACCAGCCCGATGTCAAAGAACGTTCGCCAATATTTTTTGTACAGCGGCAGCATAGATTAACACGACTCCTTTTCCATTACACGAATTTAGCTGATTTTACGTTGCTCCATGACATTGGTTTCTTTTTAGAGAAAATGACAAATTTATCTTCCATTCATTGTACACGATTTTAATAAAAATGCGTCTTTTTCTTTATGACCTGTGTTAAAATAGGGGGTAGCGTTTTTTTTCGGAACTGTCCTATAGCTGTCACAGCTGTCACCTACTTGGCCGTACCCGTAAGACGAGCCAAAGTCAACTCTGGAAAAGCGGGGAATATACATGCAGACTTTGCTGCTCTGGTTATTTTACATTTCTACCTTCTATGCTTTCATTCCCGGAATGATCAGCAGAATTTTCGGCTACCGCGTTTTCCGCAAAGGAATCGGGCGCAGTGAATTTGCCCTGACCTTTGATGACGGGCCGGACCGGCACTATACACCGCTGCTGCTGGATCTTTTGAAACGGTATGATGCCAAGGCAACCTTCTTTGTCGTCGGCTCACACGCCGAGCAGAATCCGGAGATTATTAAGCGTATCCATGATGAGGGTCATCTCATCGGAATTCATAATTATGTGCACAAAACAAACTGGCTGATGCGGCCGGCAACCGTCAAGCAGCAGATCAAGCGCACAGATGACATTATTTACAATATTACAGGTGTACGCAGCACGTACTACCGTCCGCCGTGGGGCATTGTCAACCTGTTCGATTTCTCCAAGCGCCGCCAGGTGCAAATCGTATTATGGTCGGCAATGTTCGGCGACTGGAAGGAGAAGCTTGGTGCGGAACGCCTGACCGGCAAGCTGCTTAACAAGCTTGGTCCCGGAGAGGTGATGCTTCTGCATGATTGCGGAACGACCCTCGGTGCCGATCCGAAAGCGCCGGAGCATATGCTGGTTGCCCTGGAACGGATGCTGGATGAGGCCCGCCGCCGGGGCCTGCGCAGTATCCGGATCGACGAGATGATCCGGCAGGTGCAGACCTCTCCGGTCTCGCAGCTATCCTTCGTCAAACGGCTGGTCGTCGGCCTGTGGCTGATCTGGGAGCAGTGCTTCCAGTTCCTGTTCCGGATCAAGACGATTGCGCCTGCTGACCCGTTCCTGCATTACCGGCTGCGCAAGTATCAGGGGGAACCTGTGCTGATGGATAACGGCGAACGCCTGACCAAGGGCGACCCGATCATCGAGCTGCACATCGACAACAGGCAGCTGTTTGAGCTCGGTGTGCACTCCCGGTCATCTGCACAGCTGGCCATCCGGATGATCCGCCGCATGGAAAAGGATCTGCCGGTGCTGGCAGAACGGATTGCTGCAGATATGGATCTCGCAGAGGCCAAGGCGTTGTACGGGGTTAGCATGCTCAACCGCGGGCCGGAGAAGTTCGGCTTTATGGTGCTGGATCTGCCGGACGGCTGGTTTGCCCGTTCGACCAAGTTTTATCTGAGCATCCTGCTCAGCGTCATTCATCCGGCTGGCGGTGCACGGCTCAAGGAACGCAGTGAGGTGCTTGTGCCGAAGATGATGCTGATGCCGGTATCGGAGCTGCTGGGCAAGATGAACCACCAGCGGCCGCAGACGCAGGTTAAGGCGCGCGAGCGGGTGAGGGAAGAGGAGCTTACCCTTGAAGCAGAGCTTCCGGGAGCGACGGTTGTACATTAAGCTGCTCAGCGGGTAGATTCGTTAATTTGTCAGCTGAGTGAATATAATCTAGTCAGCAATCGTTGGCTTTATTAGCATTAGGCAGTAACCAGGCCATTATTATCGTTATAACTTGTGCAGGACAGGGCAGAGGCTTTTGAAGCCCCTGTCTTTTTTTGTTATCTGCTACGCAGTCTGCTGGCCATTCTCTTATTTTCGTCTAATACTGAATTTAGATTGGCGGATTACCCGCCTGCTTGTAAGCTTAGCTGCACTTTGTACAATTAAAAACGGCCGTATCCGGGAATGCAGTTATTCGTTCGGCGAAGGCGCTGCCTGCAAATGCCGGTGTCATTCATTTCGTCTAAGGGCGCCCCGGACGCGAGTGCAGCAGAGGCCCGCACAGAGGCCGCGACATAAAAAGGCCCCGGACGTCTTACACGTCCGGGGCCTGAATTAAAACAATTAAATCTTCAGCACGCCGCCTTTGCTTGCGTTAGTAACAAGCGCGGAATAGCGGGCCAGATAGCCTTTTTTGACCTTGGGCTCGAAGCCCTTCCAGCCGGAGCGGCGGGTAGCCAGGGTTTCCTCGTCGACCAGCAGCTCAATCTTGCGGTTGATCAGATCCAGCTCGATGATGTCGCCGTCTTCAACGAACGCGATCGGTCCGCCTTCAGCAGCTTCCGGCGAGATATGGCCGATGCTGATGCCGCGGGAAGCGCCGGAGAAACGTCCGTCGGTGATCAGGCCGACTTTGGCGCCAAGACCCATGCCGACGATCTGGGAAGTCGGAGCAAGCATTTCCGGCATGCCCGGTCCGCCCTTTGGACCTTCATAACGGATAACTACGACATGGCCTTCCTTAACCTTGCCGTTAGCGATGCCTTCCAGTGCGGTTTCCTGCGAATCGAAGCAGATGGCAGGACCTTTATGGTAGCCGCCTACGGAAGCGTCAACCGCACCGACTTTGATGATCGAGCCTTCCGGTGCCAGGTTGCCGTACAGGACAGCCAGACCGCCTACTTCGGAGTACGGATTGTCCAGCTTGTGAATGACGCTGGTATCCAGAATTTCGTGGCCGCGGACATTCTCGGCAATGGTTTTGCCGGTAACGGTCATACAGTCGCCGAAGATTGCACCCGGCTTCTTGAGCAGCTCGTTCAGTACGGCACTTACGCCGCCTGCGCGGTCAACGTCCTCGATGAAGATATCGGAAGCTGGTGCCAGCTTGGCCAGATAAGGTACGCGGTTAGCCACTTCATTGATACGCTCCAGCGGATAATCGATTTCAGCTTCCTGAGCCAAAGCCAATGTGTGAAGTACAGTGTTCGTAGAGCCGCCCATCGCCATATCGAGTGCGAAGGCGTTATCCAGCGATTCCTGGGTTACGATATCGCGCGGCTTCAGATCCAGCTTGATCAGCTCCATCAGCTGGGTAGCTGATTTACGGACAAAGTCTCTGCGTTCCTCAGCAACAGCAAGGATGGTGCCGTTACCTGGAAGGGCGAGACCCATAGCTTCTGCGAGACAGTTCATGGAGTTCGCGGTAAACATACCGGAACAGGAGCCGCAGGTCGGACAGCCGAATTGTTCAAGCTCCAGCAGTTCAGCATCGTTGATTTTGCCGACCTGATGCGCGCCTACACCTTCAAATACGGAGGTCAGGGAGAGCTTATTACCTTTGCTGTCTACGCCAGCCTTCATCGGTCCGCCGCTCACAAAGATCGTCGGGATATTGACGCGCAGGGCGCCCATCATCATACCGGGGGTGATTTTATCACAGTTGGGAATGCAGACCATACCATCGAACCAGTGCGCGGACACAACGGTTTCCAGGGCATCAGCGATGATCTCACGGCTTGGCAGCGAATAGCGCATACCAATGTGGCCCATGGCGATTCCGTCGTCTACGCCGATCGTATTGAATTCAAAAGGAACGCCGCCGGCTTCGCGGATCGCTTCCTTGACGATTTTGCCGAATTCCTGCAGATGAACATGACCAGGTACGATATCAATGTACGAGTTGCAGACCGCGATGAACGGTTTGCCGAAATCCTCCTCTTTCACTCCGGCTGCACGCAGGAGACTGCGGTGCGGAGCACGGTCGAAGCCTTTTTTAATCATGTCTGAACGCATTTTCTTGGCTGCCATAATAACATTCCCTCCCAAAATATGTTGAACGGATATACTGTCGCATTAACGCATTGCAATCCCGAAAGCTGCGTGTCTGCGGATTATAGAAATAACGGGGTCCAGCTTCATCTTGCAGAAGGAGGGCGGAGCCGTTTCTATAAAAAATAATACCGTAATGAACAAAACAGATGAACCTGCTGTAGGAAGCAGCCTGCCATTGTTATTAGAGAGTCTATCACAAAAAACCTGTTTTTTCTACCGGGCAATGTGAAGTTTGTCGCCAGATATCCGGCTATAGACAAGTTAAGAAGGGCTGAGTAAGATGGACATAACTTTTGAAAAAGGGAGGTGCTGGAGGGGGAGGATTATTATTCTAAATTTCTGTAAACGCATTATTCAATTAAGAGTGAAATTGTATAGGGAGGGATAAGATGACTGAGAGTAAGACATTTCATAATCCGGTTGTGGAAAAGGCAGCGGATCCCTGGGTGCTCAAGCATACCGACGGCTGCTACTATTTCATGTCCACGAATGGCAATCGTCTGGAGCTTACGCGGGCTGAGACATTGACCGGGCTGGCTTCGGGCCATAAAAAAACAATCTGGTCACCGCAGCCCGGCGGCCGCTACAGCTACAACCTCTGGGCTCCGGAAATCCACCGGCTGGACAACAATTGGTACATCTACTACACGGCAAATGACGGGGGCGGGGACGAATCGCGCCGGATTTGTGTGCTGGAGAATATGGCCGCTGATCCACTGGAGGGAGAATGGAGCTGGAAGGGGGCGCTGCAGACGCCGGTGCCCGGATTGGACGGGACGGTTATGACACTGCGGAACCAGCTGTATTTCCTGTACGCCGGTTATGGGCATTTTCCCGAGTATGGATCGGCGGTATACATCATGCGGATGGATAATCCCTGGACGGTGACAGGGGAGCAGCAGCTCCTGACCGCGCCAACGCTGAAATGGGAGCAGCAGGGCGGCATGGCGATTAACGAAGGTCCGGTGATCCTGCGGCGGAACGGCCGGGTGTTTCTCATTTATTCTGCCAGTGCAACCTGGTCAGAGGATTATTCACTCGGCATGCTGACGATGAATGAAGCGGATGATCCGCTGGAACCGCAGTCCTGGGAGAAATCCATGATGCCTGTCTTCTGCAAAAGTGTGGAGAACGGAATCTATGCGACTGGCCACAACAGCTTCACCCGGTCCCCTGATGATCTTGAGGACTGGATTGTGTATCATGCGCTTCCTGCCCCCGGTGCAGACGCTTCACTGCGTGCCACCCGTATCCAGAAGTTCGGCTGGCACCCTGACGGTACACCTGATTTCGGAATTCCGCTGAGCGACAGCCAGGCAATTGATGTTCCGGCAGGAGAATAAGAAACAGGTTATATGAAACATAACTTCCGGCTTCTTCATGCCTTTTGTTACAATAATATTGTAACAAAAGGTTTTTTCTTTGTGACCCTTTATTTGCGGGTTCCAGCGGCTTGTTTCTGCATGGAATCGACAAAAAATTGAAAATTACCTTGAAGTATAAGGGTTTATTTATTTGATTTAATGATTGGTTAAAAATATTGACTGCTTAGATCCGGAAAATAAACTAACGATAAATATGTTTGAAAGCGTTGACATTTAACTTTTTCGTGCTTATAATCCGATTAAAGATACAAAAGTTATGTATCTAATGATTGATTTGTAGTTGGTTACTTACAGTAAAAGGGGAATATTCAGCTGTGACAGAGAGGCGGGTGCTGACTTCGGATTCGGTTAAGGTAAGGCGCAAATTAATTAATAGCGGGGGGTTAAGTATGAAGAACATTACAAAGCGCTTGGTTAGCCTGTTATTTGTATTAATATTGATTATTTCGACTGTAACGGCATGCAGCGGCAACAATGCTAAGAACAATACTGCGGACAGTGACCCGGGCACTAATAATGCAAATGTAACCCGGGAGAAGAACGATGTAGCCTTTACGGATATCAGCGGTGACATCCGCGGGAATACGGCGCCTACGCAGGAGCAAATCGATGAAGTGAACGCTACCCTGAATGATACCTACCTCGGCGATAATTACGATGAAGTGATTCCAAGTGATTACTCCGCCTATCCCGTGAAGGGCGATGTGGTCCTCGATGTATGGATGCCTGCGAACTCCAACATTCCAGATATGAACAATCATGCCGTCCAGAAGCAGGTGGAGAAATTAACAGGGATCAAAGTGAATTTCATTACACCGCCGATCGGCCAGGAGGCAGATGCCTTCACGCTGATGATCTCCTCTGGTGATCTTCCAGACATCATCATTGAGCCGGGACGTTACCCTGGCGGGCTTGAAGCAGGTGTCAATGACGGCGCTTACCTGGATCTCACCGATCTGATGGAGAAGAATGCCCCCAACTATTCTCAGTGGCGTAACTCTGATGAAACCCGCCGGAAAACGACGGTGACCGACGAAGGCAGGCTGCTCGGCTTTTACGGGATCGCCCCTTATTCAGAATGGACCTGGTTCGGGATGCTGATCAAGCAGGAGGCGCTCGACAAAACAGGGCTGGCCGTTCCTAACACCATCGATGAATGGCACACCTTCCTGACCAAAGCAAAGGAAGCCGGCTATAAGGCGCCGCTCAACTACGGCTCGACTTACGGCCAGATTTTTACCGGCATCATTAACGGAGCCTACGGGGTGTGGGACTGGACCTTCCTGGACGGGAACGGCAAAGTAGCCTGGGGGCCGGCGCAGCCGAAAGCGAAGGAGTATCTCGCAACCATGCAGCAGTGGAACAAGGAAGGCTTGCTGAATCCGGACTGGGCGACAGCGGACTTTAACCAGAGGATGGCCAGTGCGATTTCCGGCGATACCGCGGTGATGATGGATTCTCCGGATACGATGTGGAGCTATTGGAAGGAGCAGAGCGGCATTGATTTTGTCGGGGCGCTGAATCCGGTGTTGAATGCAGGGGATAAATCGGCAACCACCTATAAAAATTTCAAAAGAACCGGTACTGAAGCGGCGATCACCACCCAAGCTGACAATGTGGAAGCAGCAATGGCCTGGCTTGATTTCAGCTACAGCAAAAAAGGCTGGGAAATGATTAACTTCGGCGAATATGGAACGGTGCATCTGATCGACGACAGTGGCATGCCGTATTATCCCGAAAACAGCTATATATACAAGGACCCTGAGGGCCAGCCTGTATCGACCACGCTCTGGAAATACCGGATGCACACTTGGCCGAATATCCGTGACGAGCATCATGCCAATCCGCTGATCACCGCCAAGGGGAGCTATTCCGGGGAGATCCGCAAGTACTGGACGGAGAACATGGATACCAGCATGGCGGTACCGCCGCTTACCTTTACCAAAGAAGAAGCCTCACGGGAAGCTGAGCTTGGGAACCAGCTGTCGACGCTGCGCGGAGAATATTTTGCCAAGATCATCATGGGTGAGCTGCCGGTCGATGCTTACGACAAATTTTTGAAAGAAGCGCAAAGTATGGGACTGGATGAATTCCTGAGTATCCATCAGGCAGCCTTGGATCGATATAACAAACGATAGGTGGTTGTTTTATGGAGATTGTACGCAGTAAGAAGGGTGGTGCTCCTGTTCCTGCGGCCGCTAAGCCGAAGAAGACCGGACTCATCATCAAGAAGGATCTGAAAAAGAACTGGTTCGTCTACCTGCTGGCCGTTCCGGTCGTGGCCTGGTTTCTGATCTTCTGCTACGGGCCGATGTGGGGCGTTCTGATCGCCTTCAAGGATTTCAAGCCGCTGCTGGGGTTTAACGCGAGTGAGTGGGTCGGGCTCAAGCACTTTGCTGATTTTTTCGGGGGACCGTACTTCTGGCGGGTGGTTAAAAATACGCTTATGCTCAACGTCTGGGGAATTGTGTTCGGCTTTACCGCACCGATAATTCTGGCTCTCCTGCTCAATGAAATCCGCGCTGAGAAGTTCAAGAAGACCGTGCAGACAATCACCTATATGCCGCATTTTATCTCACTGGTGGTTGTCTGCGGGATCATTCATATCTTCGCTGCAGACGAAGGGATCGTCACACAAATTCTGCAGCTTATTACCGGAAAAGAGTATTCGTCTCTGCTCGGCTATTCCTCATTCTTCCGTCCGATCTATACATTCTCAGGCATCTGGCAGAGCATCGGCTGGGACAGCATCATTTATCTGGCGGCGATGAGCTCAATTGATACTTCTCTATATGAAGCAGCCGAAATCGACGGAGTGGGACGGATCAAAAAAATGTGGCATATTACGCTGCCGCAGATCAGTCCGGTCATCATCATTCTTTTTATTTTTGCCATTGGCGGGCTGATGTCATCCGGTTACGAGAAAATTATCCTGCTCTACAATCCGCTGATCTATGATACGGCAGATGTCATTGCCTCCTACGTGTACCGCCGGGGGTTAAGAGAGGCCAGTCTGAGCTATTCCACGGCTGTGGGTCTGGTCAGCTCGATTGTGAATTTCGGCCTGCTCTGGATGACCAATACCCTTGCCAAACGCAGATCCGAAACCAGCTTATGGTAAGAAAAGAGGGACAGCCATGAATGATAATCCGCAGCCTATAGTGAAAAAAAGCAGAAAATACCGTTCTCCGGGCGACCGGCTCTTCGATATCACGCTGTATATCGTCCTGACGGCCCTGACTCTGGTGTGCTTTTATCCGATTCTGCATATCCTGTTCGCCTCGGTCAGCAACCCGGGAGAGCTGATTGCCCATAAAGGAATTCTGCTCAAACCGCTCGGCTTCACCTTGGACGGCTATAAGCTGGTGTTCAAGGATAACAGCCTGATCAACGGATATAAAAACACGATTATCTATGTGGGGTTAGGCACCTTGGTCAACATGGTTATGACCATCCTGGGGGCTTATGTGTTATCGAGAAGAGACTTGTATTTCAAAAACTTCATCATGATCCTGATTACCATTACGATGTTCTTCGGCGGCGGGCTGATTCCGTGGTTCTTATTAATGAAGGATATCGGCCTGTACAACAATCTGTGGGCGATGATTCTGCCGACGGCGCTGAGTACCTGGAACATTATTATCCTGCGGACCAGCTTCCAGGCCATTCCACAGGAGCTGGAAGAAGCGGCAACGATTGACGGCGCGAGCCAGGCTAATATTCTGATCAATGTGATTCTGCCGCTGTCCAAGGCTACGCTGGCCGTTATTTTTCTGTACTATCTGGTCGGGAACTGGAATTCCTGGTTCAATGCGATGGTGCTGCTCAAAGACAGGCATCTCTTTCCGCTACAGCTGTTAATGAAGGAAATTCTGGTTGCCAACGACTCTACTGCAACCTCCATCGGCAGTGCGGGCGGGGTTGTCATCGACAGTGCCGGCAGTCAGACGGCCTTCCGCGAGCTGGTTAAATATTGTGCGATTGTCGTATCCACCTTGCCGATTCTGATGGTCTATCCGTTCCTGCAGAAGTATTTTGTCAAAGGCGTCTATGTCGGTTCGATTAAGGGTTAACAGCAACAGAGAGAAGAAATTAAGCAATGGGAGTGAAGTACACCATGTTGATTGAAGCAGGCAACACCTTAATTTCCCGTCCTGAATATCCGCGGCCCGAGTTTAGACGCAAAGAGTGGCTAAGCTTGAACGGAGCATGGGACTTTGGCTTTGATGATGAACGTGCCGGTGAAGAAGAGCAATGGTATATGAAAGACACGCCTGCGCTGTCTGCGCGGACGATTCAGGTGCCCTTTGCCTTCCAGAGCAAACTGAGCGGCATTGAAGATCCTGCGTTTCATGATGTGGTGTGGTACAGAAGAAGCTTTGAGGTTCCTGAGGCCTGGAGCGGCAAACGGATCATCCTGCATTTCGGAGCCGTTGATTATCTGGCCAAGGTCTGGGTGAACGGACAGCTGGCAGTCATGCATGAAGGCGGACATACACCGTTCCAGGCGGACATTACCCCGCTGCTGGTTCAGGGCAGCAACAGGATTGTACTGCGGGCTGAGGACTTCAGCCGCGATGTAACGCTGCCGCGGGGCAAGCAATACTGGCTGGAGCAGTCTGCTTCAATCTTCTATACCCGCACAACCGGGATTTGGCAGAGTGTCTGGCTTGAGCCGGTGTCGGCGGTGCATATGCGCAAAATAATGATGACCCCGGATATTGACCGTAACGAAATCCGCATCCGTACATTCCTTGACGGCTTTAAGCCTGATGCTGAGCTGAAGCTCCGCATCAAGGTTACTTACGGCGGGGAATGGATTGCTGAAGATCAATACAATGTAGGACACGCTGAGCAGCTGCGGACGATCGGGCTGGGTGATTTTGCCGAGCATGGCCTGGGGCGGCTGTGGAGCCCTGAACACCCCAACCTGTACGATATTGAGTATCAGCTTGTCCGGGGGGGAGAGACAATCGATGAGGTTGCTGCCTATTTCGGCATGCGCAAGGTATCGGTTGAGGACGGCAGACTGTGCCTGAATAACCGCCCGTACTACCAGCGGCTGGTGCTGGATCAGGGGTATTTCCCTGACGGGATTCTGACCGCACCTTCGGACGAAGCTTTGAAGCGCGATGTTGAGCTGGCCAAGGAAATGGGCTTCAACGGTGTGCGCAAACACCAGAAGACGGAAGATCCGCGTTTCCTGTACTGGTGCGACAAGCTGGGCCTCCTGGTATGGAGCGAGGCTGCCAACGCCTATGAGTACTCTGAGGCATATGTCAACCGGTTCACCAAGGAATGGCAGGAAATTATCGGACGTGATTATAACCATCCGAGCATTGTAACCTGGGTTCCGCTGAATGAAAGCTGGGGGATTCCCAATGTGCAGATCGATAAGCGCCAGCAGCAGCACGGCCTGGCCATGTATCATTTGACCAAATCGCTGGATGACATGAGGCCTGTTGTATATAACGACGGCTGGGAGCATATGACGACAGACCTCATTACGATCCATGACTATGAGAGCCGCCAGGAGGTGCTGGAGCAGCGGTATGCTACGGCTGAGTCTGCTGTGAATTCCATGCCGGCTAACCGCAAAATTTTTGTGGGCGGCGCTTCCTATCAGGGCCAGCCGATTCTCATCTCGGAGTTCGGCGGCATTGCCTTCAAGAAAAGCGAATGGGAGGGCTGGGGCTATTCCGGAGCCGAGAATGAGGAGGATTTCCTGATCCGGCTCAAGGCAGTCGTTGACCCGATGTTCTCCTCACCGGTGATCCAGGGCTATTGCTATACCCAGCTGACCGATGTTGAGCAGGAAATCAATGGTCTGCTCACCTATGACCGCAAGCCGAAGGCGCCGCTGGCGGAGATTCGTAAGATCATGACCGGCAAATAAAAACCAATTCCAATTAAAGGAGTTTTACAATGTCACATTTATCTGCTCTGCCCCGCCCTGAATATCCCCGCCCCCAGTGGGTCAGACCGGAGTGGATCAATCTGAACGGCCGGTGGCAGTTTGAAATTGACCATGGCAAAAGCGGCAGGGAACGCGGATTACAAGGCGGGAGCCATGAACTATCCGGGGTAATCACCGTTCCCTTCTGTCCGGAAAGCAAGCTATCCGGTGTGGAGTACACAGATTTTATGGCAGCCGTCTGGTATAGACGGGAGTTCACCCTGCCTGAAGACTGGAGTGACGGCCGGACGCTGCTCCATTTTGGCGCTGTCGATTATAAAGCAGAGGTATGGGTGAACGGAGTATCCGCAGGCAGTCACCGCGGCGGGTACACCCCGTTCAGCTTCGATATTACTGCCCTTATTGTTCCAGGCAATAATGTAATAACTGTGAATGCAGAGGACGACGTCCGCTCAGGCCGTCAGCCGCGCGGTAAACAGTCGGAGCTGTTTCATTCGCACGGCTGTGATTATACGCGTACTACCGGGATCTGGCAGACGGTCTGGCTTGAACATGTAGCCGACAAGCATTTATCGGATATGAAAATCATAGCGGACCCGGACAACGCCTGTGTACATCTTGAAGTTAATGTCAGCGGGAATGCTGCGGGGGGACGGGTTACCGCTTCCGCACAGTTTGCCGGAGCAGCAGCCGGGGAGGCCAGTGTCCTCGTATCCGGACCGTCCGTCAGACTGACGCTTCCGCTCTCCGAGGTTCACTTATGGGAGCCCGGCAATGCGAAGCTGTACGATCTGAAGCTTTCGCTGCAGTGCGAAGGGCAGGAGTGTGATGCTGTTGATTCCTATTTCGGCCTGAGAACGGTTCGCCTGGACGGAATGGCCTTCCGGATCAACGGTAAATCGGTTTTCCAGCGTCTGGTTCTGGATCAGGGCTTCTACCCTGACGGAATCTATACCGCTCCAAGCGATGAAGATTTGCGCAGGGACATTGAAATTTCCCTGGGACTCGGCTTTAACGGTGCCAGGCTGCATGAAAAGATGTTCGAGCCGCGTTTCCTGTACTGGGCTGACCAGCTCGGTTATCTTGTCTGGGGCGAGCATGCGAACTGGGGGCTTAATATTACCACCGCAGAAGCGGTATCACAGTTCCTGCCCGAGTGGCTTGAAGGAATGCAGCGGGATTTCAATCATCCTGCACTGATCGGCTGGTGCCCGTTCAACGAGACGTGGGACCGGGATGGAGTCAAGCAGCATGATGACGTCCTGCAGCTCGTATATGAGGTATCCAAACGGATGGACCCTACGCGTCCGGTGATTGATACCAGTGGTAACTTCCATGTGGTGACGGATATATTTGATCTGCATGACTATGACCAGAACCCGGAGACGTTCCGGGCCAGATACGAGCCGATGAAGGACGGCGGCGAGGTATTTAATACCTTCCCTGACCGGCAGACCTATGCAGGCCAGCCCTATTTCATCAGCGAGTACGGCGGAATCTGGTGGAATCCGCAGCAGCTGGATGAGAAGTCCTGGGGTTACGGCGACCGTCCGGCATCGGAGGAGGCGTTCCTTGCGCGTTACGCCGGATTGACCGATGTGCTGCTGGACCACCCGATGATGTTCGGCTTCTGCTATACCCAGCTGTATGACGTAGAGCAGGAAGTGAACGGGCTGTATACCTATGACAGGCAGCCGAAATTTGCTCCTGAGGTCATCCGCCGGATCAACGGGCGCAAAGCGGCAATCGAAGACTAGCCGGAGCTCCACTAACTAATCACCCGAAAGGATTGTGACGGGTTATGAAAGTGAAAGCCCGGTATATCTGGCTGCCTGCTGTTAGTGTGCTGGCCATAGGTGTACTGCTCGTTTTAACAATGGGAAAGGAGGGCCGTAAGGTGTTCAGCCATAATGATTTTTATAATGTAGTCATGCAGGACGGGGCCGACCCGTGGGTCTACAAGCATACAGACGGCTTCTATTATTTCACCAAAACAACCGGAGGCAATGTGACCCTCTGGAAGTCGGCGCAGCTTACAACCATTGATGCAGGACAAGTTAAGGTTATCAATACCGGGGGCAGCAATATTTGGGCGCCTGAGCTGCATTATCTAAACGGGGCCTGGTATATCTACTATGCGATGGACGATGGTGACAATGTAAATCACCGGATGCATGTGATGGAGAGTACTGCCGCTGATCCGCTGGAGGGAACCTGGCAATACAAAGGCCAGATCACAGATCCCACCGATAAGTGGGCGATTGACGGTACTGTATTGCAGGCGGGTGACGAGTTGTATTTTATCTGGTCCGGCTGGGAAGGTGATGTGAATGTGCGGCAGAATCTCTACATCGCCCACATGAGCAATCCGTGGAGCATCGATTCTGAACGGGTGGAGATTGCCAGGCCAACATACAGCTGGGAAACGAACCATTCTCCGAACGTGAATGAAGGGCCGCAGGTGATTATACAGGGGAACATCATCAGTCTTGTCTATTCGGCCAGCGGAAGCTGGACTGATGATTATTGCCTGGGGCTGATCACGGCGGACATTTCCGCTGACCTGCTGAATCCGGCATCCTGGAACAAGCGCAGCCAGCCGGTCTTTAGCTCAGGGAACGGGCTGTACGGGCCGGGCCATCATTCGTTTACGAAGTCACCCGACGGCCGGGAGGACTGGATCATGTATCATGTTGCCAAATACAGCGGCGCCGGATGGAACCGTGAGGTACGGATGCAGCCATTTCGCTGGAACGCAGACAATACACCAGCCCTTGGCATTCCGGCTGATCCCAATCTTCCGGTAACTCTACCTTCGGGGGAAGCGGCACGTAAGCGTTATGAAGGTGAAGAAGCTGCTTTTGGCGGCGCAGCTTATGCATCTTCGAGCCAGAATAGTTCTGGCGGAATGAAGGCGGGACATATTGATACGCCGGAGAGCTACGTGGAATTTTCAGTTAAAGCGGCAGAAGCGGGACAATATATCCTTCTGGCCCGGACCGCTAACGGCACGGCAGGCGGCGGCTGGTCCCATTTGCTGCTCAGTGTTAATTCAGGCGCGCCCAGCCATTTCAATATCACCAACAAAGGCTGGGAAAATTGGGGGCTGTCTACAGCCCGCGTTCAGCTGCATGCAGGAACCAATACCCTCCGCTTCGCGAAGGGTGACGGCTACGGGGAGATTGACTTTATTGATATCAAGCCGGCGGATTAGATACAAAAACAGAGCTGAACCGAGGGTGGCTTCCGGATTTCCGGGAGCCGTTTGTGAATAAGCAGGGTGCTCACCATAATTGTTTTTCAATAGGTTAGGAAGTACTATAAATATATCTAATCAGGATAGAAGGAGAGCTGAACCTGTGCTGGAACTTAGCTTTGACGACCCGGAAAGACTGGTCACGGTAACCCATGCCTTATCAACACGCTCCAGGGTTGATATTCTCCGGCTCCTCAACACCAGAAACTTAAATATTATTGAAATTGCGGACAAGCTGAAGCTTCCGGTCTCAACAGTAGCCAGCAATATCAAAGTCCTGGAGGCAGCCGGGCTGATTCATACAGAGCTGCTTCCCGCATCCCGCGGCGCAATGAAGGTGTGCAGCAGGAACTACGACGATGTTCATATTGCCCTTAATGCGAAAAAGACAACGGGTGGCGGGGCAGAGTATATGTATGAGATGGAGATGCCGGTCGGCCATTATAGCGATTGTGAGGTATCACCGACCTGCGGCATGGCGAACAGTGAGGGCCTTATTATCAAGGAAGATGAGCCGGCGAGCTTCTATCATCCCAAGCATGTTAACGCTCAGCTGATCTGGCTGCGCCGGGGATTTCTGGAGTATCTGATGCCTATGGATCTTCCTGCCGGAGCGCAGATCCAGAGCCTTGAGCTGTCAATGGAGATGTGCTCGGAAGCACCGAATTATGACCAGGATTGGCCATCCAATATATCGGTGTGGGTCAACGGTACAGAGATCGGCATGTGGACCAGTCCCGGTGATTTCGGTGACCGGCGCGGCAGGCTGAATCCGAACTGGTGGTGGGATGGCTCGACGCAATACGGCTTCCTGAAGTCCTGGCGGGTGGACCACGAGAAGACTACACTTGATATGGAAAAGGTATCAGAGACGACGCTAAAGGATCTTCAGCTGGAAGGGAACCCCAAGCTGCGGCTGCGGATTGGAATTAGACCTGATGCGGTTCATCAGGGCGGGCTGAACCTGTTTGGCCGCCAGTTCGGCGACTATGACCAGCACATTATTATGAAGGTTAGGTATACACTGGCTCAGGAAGATGAGGTTCTGGCCTGAAAATCGCAAACGCCCTGCTTCACGAGTGATGACCACTCCGGGACAGGGCGTTTGCGTTTTATTGCAGGAAAGCTCAGGGCGTACGCCGCAGCGCAGCGCGCTGCAGACTGATCATCCAGTCCACCGGCGGTTCAACCAGCGGGTGCAGCCACCGTTTGACTGCCGGCTGGGCCAGCAGTATAGTGCAGAGAACGGCTGCGAGCAGCAGCAGAAGGGCTCCGGCGGTATTGCCGAGATAGCCGTAGATTCCGGAGACTGCAGCCATCCGGACAATAAAGCCGTGCAGCAGGAAGACATACAGCGTACGGCGGCCCCAGTCGGTCATCCGGCTCACACCATAGGGCACGAGCCCGATAAAAGCAAGGGATGCGGCAATCTGCACCGCGTATAGCGCCAGCCGGTATACACCTGCATACCATTCGCCAGCGCCAAGCTGCAGGTAAGTCATATTGCCGTACAGCCAGCCAAGCGGAAGCTCGGGACTTGCCGCGGCCAGAACGGCCAGAAACAGCAATGAGGCAGCGGCTGCGGCTGCTTTGATATATTTGCGGTACAGCCTGGTGAAGGCGCCGAAAGAGAAATGATAGCCGATTACGAAGTAAGGCAGATAGACAAAGGTGCGGCTGATGCTGAACCAGACCCCGTCAACCTGCAGATAGCCGACAGCCACGCCGGCCGTTACAGCAAAAGCAATTTGTGCGGGTGCGGACCATTTGCCCATACCGAGCATCAGCAGGCGCCAGCAGGCATGGCTGGCCAGAAACCATAGGAGCAGATAGGGTGCGAATACGGAGTGATGAATGCCGTCTACCTGGAAAAGGGAAACATCCAGTGCTGAATACAGGGTCTGAAAAATCAGGTACTGCATACCGATCTGCAGGAGTACCTTGCGGCCCGCGCCTCCGGTAAGGCTCTTGCCGGCAAAATAACCGGTTACCAGCACGAACAACGGCATATGAAAGCTGAAAATCCACATGTATAGCCCGTGCATGCCGCTCATTCTGCTGATTAACGGTTCGATCGCATTACCGGCAAATACTGTGACGATAAGCATGAAGCGCAGGTTGAGAAAAAATGTTTCTCCGCGCGCCTCCAGCGTATTCTCCCTCTCCATGGTTTAACCCCCAAAAGTTGCACAATGCAAAAGTTTTTAATTTAATTTTAAAATACATCTTTTTGGAGCTCGTTATTGTGAATTCAATCACAATGGAAAGCGCTATCAGAGGCTGTATTTGTGGCGATATGTTGAAGGTTGTTTGATTTCTTTGATTCCACTATAATTTTCTCTATGCAGTACACGGGAGTGAATCTATATGAAGAAAATAATAAACAAACGCAGGGCTCTCCTGTCGCTTGCAGTGCTTCTGGTTGTTGCCGGACTTCTGTTGTGGAGATACCTGACACCGTATGAGCCGGGACAAAATGCCGAGACCGCAATGCTCTCCGCCGGAGGGGTCACTGTAGAACAGAATGATGGCTGGATTTCCTTTGAGCCGGCGGTCGCAAGCGGCACTGCCGTTATTTTTTATCCGGGTGCGCTTGTGGAAGCGGAAGCGTACGCACCACTGGCCAAAAGAATTGCCACCGCAGGCCATCCGTTCTACATAGCCAAGATGCCATTCAATCTGGCTGTCATTAAAGGGGATGCCGCAGAGGAGATCATCAGCGCTCATCCGCAGCAGTCCTTCGTGATCGGCGGCCACTCTCTGGGCGGTGTTATGGCATCGCGATATGCGGCAGAGCATGCAGATCAGCTGGAGGGTGTCTTTTACCTCGCATCCTACCCGGATGAGAAAGGCAGCCTGAAGGACACGACGCTGTCTGTCTTGTCTGTGTTGGGTACGGCAGATACAGTAGTCAACAAAGAGAATTACAACGAAGGCCGTGCCTATTTGCCCGGAAATACCGTTTATTTCTCCATTGAGGGCGGAAATCACGCCCAGTTCGGAAGCTACGGGAAGCAAAAGGGCGACGGGGAAGCTTCCATCACGGAAGAAGAGCAGCAGACCCGCACCGCGCGGGCTATGCTGGACTGGCTGGGCAACCTGCGCTGATATATAAAAAACGAGAGGAGGCGGATGATGCCGCAGCTGCATGTTAATCATCTGGCTGTACCCTGCCAGTGCATATTATTTGACAAGGACGGCACTCTGCTGGACCTGCTCGCGACATGGGGAGCCTGGGCAGAGCTGGTATTACAGGAGCTGGACAACCAGCTGGCGCTTATAGGGGGCAGCCGCCTGCCGGATCTGTCCCGTGTGCTCGGGACCCGGCACGGCGCTGACGGCAAACTGACCGGCTATGACCCGGCCGGGCCGCTGGCGATGGCTACTGCCGAAGAAACAACAGGCATACTGGCCTGGCATCTGTATGGGGCCGGCGTTCCCTGGAATGAAGCGCTGGCCCGCGTCAACGCCATCGTCAAGGAGGCGATGAATGAGCTGCGTGCCCGCCGTACTGCTGTACCTTTGCCGGGGCTGCTGCCGTTTCTGCAGCAGTGTGCAGCTGCAGGGCTGAAGCTCGGAGTTGTTACTTCAGACGGAGCCGGTACGACTGGTGAGCAGCTGGAATGGATGGGTATCGAAGGTTTTTTTCAGACAGTGGTGACAAGAGACCGTGTACGTCAGGGCAAGCCGGCGCCCGAAATGGCTGAGACGGCTTGCCGTGAACTGGGGGTTCTGTCTGAGAACACCGTAATTATCGGTGACAGCAACGCAGATATGCAGCTCGGCAAAGGAGCCGGTCTGCTGCTGTCCGTCGGAATCTCGCCGGATGGAGCCGCAGACCATCTGCTGGATGCGGACGCCATTATTACCGGGTATCATCAGCTTCGCATTTCGGATTAAATTCGGTTTGTTGAAAGGTGCGTGTGCAGAGTATGGATCAAGTGCAGACACTGGTTTCCTGGATTAAGAACAGCGGAAATATTGTATTCTTCGGCGGTGCCGGAACCTCTACGGAAAGCGGTATTCCCGATTTCCGCTCTGCGGCCGGACTGTATCAGAGTGAGCATAACTCCCCATATCCGCCTGAGGTCATGCTCAGCCGCCGGTTTTTTATGTCCTCTCCGGACATTTTTTTTGATTTTTACCGCAGTAAAATGCTTCACCCGGAGGCCGTTCCGAACGGCGCCCATCTGCTGCTTGCCGAGCTTGAGGGCCAGGGCAAGCTGAAGGCGGTCATTACGCAGAATATTGACGGCTTGCATCAGAAGGCGGGGAGCCGTGCCGTATTTGAGCTTCATGGCTCGGTACACCGCAACCATTGCATGGGCTGCGGCTGCTTCTATCCCCTGGAGGCTGTTACAGGCTCGGCTGAAAGGGTGCCGCGCTGTGAAGCTTGCGGAGACATCATCAAGCCGGATGTGGTGCTGTATGAAGAAGAGCTCGATCATGATGTGCTGATCGGATCTGTTGCAGCAATCTCTGCTGCCGACCTGCTGATTATCGGCGGCACTTCGCTGACTGTACAGCCGGCAGCCAGCCTCGTCACCTATTTCCACGGGCGCCATACCGTTCTGCTGAACGGGGAGCCGACTCCTTATGACGACCGGGCGGATCTGATTATTACTGATCGGATCGGGGAGGTTATGGGAAGGATAATGGGGCAGCTGTGAACCGCAATTCCGTAAGTGGCAGATTATAATGTCAGCGCCAGGTTTAAATTAGGGTAGATAACCAATAGAGGTTAGCGAGAGGCAGGGATCAGCAATGGTATATGTGGCTAGCGATGAACGGTATGAAGGAATGCATTACAACCGCTCGGGCAGGTCAGGCCTTAAGCTGCCGGCAATATCGCTGGGGCTGTGGCATAACTTTGGAGGAATCAATACCTATGAGAACGGCCGGGAAATGATCACCCGCTCGTTTGATCTCGGCATTACCCATTTTGACCTGGCGAACAATTACGGTCCGCCCCCGGGCTCGGCAGAGGAGCTGTTCGGCAAAGTGCTCAGCCGTGATCTTTACGCTTACCGCGATGAAATGATTATTTCCACCAAGGCGGGATATTATATGTGGCCGGGGCCGTATGGTGACTGGGGCTCACGGAAATACATGCTCGCCAGTCTGGATCAGAGCCTGAAGCGGCTCGGGCTCGACTATGTTGATATTTTCTATTCCCACCGCCCGGACCCGGAGACGCCGCTTGAAGAAACAATGGGGGCGCTGGACTATGCCGTCCGTTCGGGCAAGGCGCTTTACATCGGATTATCCAACTATACGGCGGAGCAGACGGTGGAGGCGATCCGTATTCTGAAGGAGCTGGGTACGCCGCTGCTGATTCACCAGCCGCGCTATTCCATGCTGGACCGCTGGATTGAAGGCGGGCTGCAGCAGGTGCTCGAAGACAATGGAGTCGGCACGATTGCCTTCACTCCGCTGGCGCAGGGCCTGCTGACGAGTAAATACCTTAACGGCATCCCCGGGGATTCACGGGCAGCCGGTCCGTCTGCGGCGCTGGATGAGAGCGGAATCACACCCGAGGTACAGCGTAAGATCCGCGCCCTTAACCAGCTGGCTGTCACACGCGGCCAGAGCCTGGCACAGCTTGCACTCCAGTGGACCCTGCGGCAGGGTAAGGTGACCTCGGCGCTGATCGGGGCCAGCCGGATCAGCCAGATTGAGGAGAACATCGCCTGCCTGTCCCACCCGGCATTCGCACAGGAGGAGCTGGACCGGATCGATACGATCCTGAAGACTGAGAGCGAGGTTTGAGGAGCCAGCCGGTAGAGTTGGTGCGTTCTTTCAAAGTTCAGCTGAAAAGTTGGGAGCGAGCCCGGTACTTAGTTGGATTTTCGCCACCTAATTTCACTGTTTACAAGCTTTTCTAATAATTAGTTGGAAAATCGTATCTTATTTCAGGCTGAAACCACCGTTTGAAGCGAAAAGTGTATCATTAAGTAGCATTTTTCCAGCTAGATTCTTCGCAGCAGTAGTTAGCCCGGAATTAGTTGGCGGTTTTCCACTTAGTTTGATTAGCCAGTCTTTTGCCGAAATATTTCTTGAAATTCGTAATTAAAAGCTACAGCAGAGAAATCCAAACAGCCCGTTTCCGGAAAGGATACGGGCTGTTGCTTTACATAAAGATGAAGCTGGCAGAAAGATTAAGAACAGCCAGCTTATGCCGGAGCCCGCCAGGAAGCAAAGCCGGCTACTTCTCCCCGTGTCTGGCCGTGGCCAGACGGTAGGCAGTCGGGGACTGGGCGCAGAACCGCTTGAACTGGCGGGAGAAATAGAGCGCATCGGTCAGTCCTACCGAAGCGGCTACCTGCTCGACGGACAGCTCGGGGCGTTCGCGCAGCAGCTGGCGCGATTTCTCAATGCGCAGCTTGAGCAGGTAAGTGACCGGCGAAAGGCCGGTCTCCTGCTTGAAAATCCGTGACAGGTAAGCCCGGTTGTACCCCAGGCTGCCGCACATCTGTTCAATGGATACCGGGTGGGCATATTGGGAAGCCATATAATGGATCATCTGCTTCACGGTGCGCTTGACCTGGGATTCTGCCCCCGGCAGCCGTGATGCGGAGAGATGCCGTTCGGCTGCTTCTCCGATGACAAGGTACAGGTAGCCGAGGGAAGTAAGATGGGCGCTTTCTTTATTGGCATAGAAAGCCTGCATCATCCCGGCAAGTGCCGAAGGGAATACGGTTCCCTCTGCGGTCTGAAGCACCGGCTGCTGCGGTGCAAAGCCTGCCTGAAGCACAAGGGCATCGGCATCAGCTCCGGTAAAAGCCGCCCAGCGGTACCGCCAGGGCTGCTGCCGGTCCGAGACATAGCTGACGAGCTGGCCGGGGTGGATCAGGAAGCAGTCGCCCGGCCCCAGCGAATATTTACGGTGCTCGGTAGTGAACTGGCCGTAGCCGGATTCAACGAAATGGAGCAGGTAGTAATCGTAGATTTTGGGTCCGGCCTGATGGACCGGCAGGGTCTGGCTCTCGCCGGCAAACAGCACATGCAGATTCTGGCTGTCATAGTACACGGGGTTAGAGCCTACGGAATAAGTATGTTCCACACGGACAGATCCTTTCCCTAGAGTTAACGCTGTCAATGCCCTGCAGATAGGGAGGCGGCTTCAGAACCTGAAGCCCGGCCTGTTCAAAGTATAACGCGCGAAGTCACATTTATCCATACATTACACACATGATTGCATTATCAGGGCAAGTCTGATTTTATTATAATGTAACCATAAAGGACGCAAGCAAAAGAACCTAAGACCAAAGAGTGAAACCAGCGAAAGGATGGAGTGGCATTAATGAGCATACAGGAACTTAACAGCAAATTTATCGAGAAGTATGGGGAGAGCACGGAGGAGGCGCGTGTATTCTACGCTCCGGGCCGTGTGAATCTGATCGGCGAGCATCTGGACTATAACGGCGGTTATGTGTTCCCGGCAGCACTGGATTTCGGAACAACTTTGATCGTGCGTCCGCGCAGCGACAGCAAGGTGCAGTTCGCTTCCACGAACTTTCCTTACACAGCTTCCATTGACTACAGTGAAATCGGCAAAGCCAAAACCGGCGAATGGGTCGACTACCCTGTCGGCGTTCTGGTTGAGCTGGCCAAGAAGGATCTTCCGCTCTCCGGCGGCTACGATCTGCTGTTCCACGGTGAAATCCCGAACGGCTCCGGCCTTTCATCCTCCGCTTCCATCGAAGTAGTTACAGGCTATGCCTTCCTGTCCCTGCTGGGCGGAGATACCGATACGGTTGAAATTGCCCTCCTGTCCCAGCGTGCCGAGAACCAGTACGTCGGCGTCAACTCGGGGATTATGGACCAGTTCGCAGTAGCCAACGGCAAGCGTGATCACGCGATCCTCCTGATGTGTGACACACTGGAATACAGCCTGGTTCCCTTCGCGACCGGAGCCTACAAGCTGGTAATCGGCAATACGAACAAAAAGAGAGGTCTGGTAGACTCCAAATATAACGAGCGCCGCAGCCAATGTGAAGAAGCGCTGGCGATTCTGAAGCAGGAAGTGCCTTCCCTGTCGTATCTGGCAGAGATGAAGCCGGAGCAGTTCGAGCTTCATCAGCATAAAATCGACGACGAGACTGTACGGCGCCGGGCCCGCCACGTTGTGGAAGAAAACCAGCGTGTGCTTGACTCTGTAGAAGTGCTGAAGAACAACGATCTGAAGCAGTTCGGGCTGTTCATGAACGACTCCCACGTATCGCTGCGCGACTTGTATGAAGTAAGCTGCGAAGAGCTGGATGTCATGGTGGAGGAGGCACAGCGCATTCCAGGTACACTGGGCTCCCGGATGACCGGTGCAGGCTTTGGCGGATGTACAGTATCACTGGTTCATGAAGACGATGTAGAACGCTTTATCCGCGAGGTAGGCGAAGCTTATTCAGCAAGAACCGGTCTGACCGGCGAATTTTATGTATGCGGCATCGGCAATGGTGTAGAAGAACTGGAAGGAGTGAAGTAAGATGGCAATTTTAGTAACAGGCGGAGCAGGGTATATCGGGTCCCATACGGTAGCGGAGCTGCTGGACCGGGGCGAAGAGGTTGTAGTCATTGACAATCTGCTGACAGGGCACCGCGAGGCGCTGCTGGGCGGCAAGCTGTATGAAGGCGATCTGCGTGACAAAGAGCTGCTGGCCAAGCTTTTTTCCGAAAATAAGATTGAAGCAGTCATCCATTTCGCGGCCAGCTCCCTTGTCGGCGAGAGCATGAAAGACCCTGTTAAATACTACGACAATAACGTGTACGGTACGCAGTGTCTTCTGGAAGCCATGCAGCATGCCGGTGTAGACAAAATCGTCTTTTCCTCCACAGCGGCAACCTACGGTGAACCTGAGAAGGTGCCGATTGAAGAAAGCGACCGCACCGAGCCGGCGAATGTCTACGGTGAAACCAAGCTGACCATGGAGCGCATGATGGCCTGGTTCGACAAAGTGCTGGGCATCAAGTATGTGGCCCTCCGCTACTTCAACGCAGCCGGCGCACATGCCAGCGGCAAGATCGGTGAAGACCACCGTCCGGAGAGCCATCTCGTTCCGCTGGTGCTGCAGACCGCTCTTGGACAGCGCGAGAGCATTGCAGTGTTCGGTGACGACTATCCGACAGAAGACGGAACCTGCGTCCGTGACTATATCCATGTCAGCGATCTGGCTGACGCCCATATCCGTGCGGTAACCTACCTGCGCAGCGGCAGTGCCAGCAATGTCTTCAACCTTGGCAACGGACTTGGCTTCTCTGTGAAACAGGTCATTGAATCGGCCCGCAAGGTGACCGGCCGGGACATTCCGGTAGTGATCCAGGAACGCCGCGCCGGTGACCCGGCAGTACTGGTGGCTTCCTCGGCCAAAGCTCGGTCGGTTCTGGGCTGGAATCCGCAGAAGGCAGACATTGAAGAAATTATCCAGAGCGCCTGGAACTGGCATTCCGCCAATCCGCAAGGCTACGGAGAATAATACAGACAAGAGGCTACACCTGAATAAGGAGAATGGAGAGTTAACATGTCTAACGATAATACTGCCGCTCCCGCCGCAGAGAAGGCTCTGTATGCCATCGAGCAGCTTGTCCTGTTCGCACAGCACCAGCAGCTGATCCAGCCGGCGGATGTGGATTACAGCCGCAACGAGCTGCTGGACCAGTTTGGCTTCAGCGAGCCCTATGCCGGAGCGTTCAGCGAAGCTCCGCTGGAGAGTCCGCAGGCTCCGCTTGATGCACTGATCGATTATGGCTTCACTATCGGCCTTATCCCTGAGAACACCGACACGTACCGTGACCTGCTGGATGCCAAAATTATGGGTCTGCTGATGGCCCGGCCGTCAGAAGTCAACGCAGAATTCAAGAGCCTTGCAGCTGAGCAGGGGATTGCAGCGGCTACTGACCGCTTCTATAAGCTCAGCATTGATTCCAACTATATCCGGATGGACCGCGTTGCCAAGAACGTCTACTGGCTGCAGGATTCGCCGTACGGCAATATCGAGATGACGATCAACCTGTCCAAGCCGGAGAAAAGTCCGAAGGAAATCGCGATGGCCCGGCTGCTTCCGCCGCCGGTCTATCCGAAATGCCAGCTCTGCCGCGAGAATGTCGGCTATGCCGGCCGGGTCAACCACCCGCCGCGCCAGAACCTGCGCATTATTCCGCTCGAGCTGAACAAGGAGAAATGGTTCTTCCAATATTCGCCTTACGTCTACTACAACGAGCACTGCATCGTGTTCCATCATGATCATGTGCCGATGAAGCTGACGAAGGATACGCTGAAGCGGCTGCTCTCTTTCGTTGAGTCGTTCCCGCATTATTTCATCGGCTCCAATGCCGATCTGCCGATTGTCGGCGGGTCCATCCTGACCCACGACCATTTCCAGGGCGGACGGCATACATTCCCGATCCAGAAAGCGCCTAAGGAGGTCAGCTACAATCATCCTGCTTATCCAGGCGTGAGCCTGAGCATCGTGAAATGGCCGATGTCCGTGCTGCGTCTTGGCGGCAATGATCCGGCCGTGCTGCTGGAATGCGGAAACGCGCTGTATGAGGCCTGGAAGGGCTACAGCGATCCCGAAGCCGATGTGCTGGCATTCAGCGACGTTGAAGGCGTGCAGACACCGCACAACACGGTTACACCGATCGTGCGCCGGTCCGAAGACGGCGGCTTCGAGATGGATCTGGTGCTGCGCAACAACCGGACCAGCGAGGAGTACCCGGAAGGGATCTTCCATCCGCACCGCGAAATGCACCACATCAAGAAGGAGAATATCGGCCTGATTGAGGTTATGGGTCTGGCGATTCTTCCGGGACGCCTGAAGGAAGAGCTTGACGCTGTGGCCGGTATCCTGGCCGGAGATCAGGCGCTGCTTGAGGCGGTCAAGACAGAAGAAGGGCATGCGCTGGCGCTGCACGCCTTCTGGATTGACGAGCTGGTGGAACGTTTCGGTACAGGTCTTGCCCGTGAAGAAGCAGTCAAAACAGTCCAGAACGAGGTGGGCATCAAGTTCACGCATATTCTGGAGCATGCCGGAGTGTACAAACGGACGCCGGAAGGCCAGGCGGCTTTCCGCAGGTTCGTCCAGAGCTTTGGTGCACAATAAATACAAGCATAGCGGAATGTCCCGGCCTCTGATGGCGCGGGGCATTTCTTTATCCTGTACCGGAAGGGAAATGATTCCAGTTCCGATTTGTATGCGGCCCGCCGGAGGTCTATAATATAATCCTGCATCCCTATATTTGAATTAACGGAGGTTAAGACATATGCGCAAGTTTGAATTTTATAATCCGACCAAACTGATTTTTGGACAAGGTACGCTGCAGGCACTGCGGACGGAAGTACCGAAGTACGGCAAGAATGTCCTGCTCATGTACGGGGGCGGCAGCATCAAGCGCAGCGGTCTTTATGATAATGTGCTCGCCGAGCTGAGCGCAGCCGGGGCTGTTGTTACAGAGCTGGCCGGTGTAGAGCCTAATCCACGCTTGTCGACTGTACATAAAGGCGTGGAGCTGTGCCGTGAGCATAATATTGAGCTTATTCTTGCTGTGGGCGGCGGAAGTGTGCTGGACTGCGCCAAGGCTGTAGCTGTCGGGGCAAAGTATGACGGGGATATGTGGGATTTCGTGGAGCGCAAGGCGGCTCCGCAGGGTGCCCTTCCGCTGGGCACAGTTCTGACTATGGCAGCAACAGGCTCAGAGATGAACAGCGGCTCGGTAATCACCAACGAAGTTACCAAGGAAAAAATGGGCTGGGGAAGCGTTCATGCCTATCCGGCATTCTCGATTCTTGATCCGGTGAACACCTTCTCCCTGCCGCGCGACCAGACCGTATACGGGATCGTGGACATCATGTCCCATACCCTTGAGCATTACTTCCACACCGACACCAACACGCCGCTGCAGGACGGCTTCTGCGAAGCGCTGCTGCGCACCGTCATCGAAGCAGCGCCGAAGCTGATCGAGGATCTGGAGAATTTTGAGCTGCGCGAGACGATTATGTACTGTGGTACGATGGCGCTGAACGGCATGATCAGCATGGGCTTCGCCGGGGACTGGGCCACACACAATATCGAGCATGCTGTATCCGCAGTTTATGACATCCCGCATGGCGGCGGCCTGGCGATCCTGTTCCCGCAGTGGATGAAATATAACCTCAGCACCAACCCTGCCCGTTTCCGCCAGCTTGCGGTGAATGTATTCGGAGTTGATGCTTCCGGCAAAACCGACGAGGAAGCCGGGCTTGAGGGCATTGAAGCACTCCGCAGCTTCTGGGATTCCATCGGCGCTCCGAAGACGCTCGGCGATTACGACATCGACGACAGCGAAATCGGCAGCATGGCCGACAAGGCGGTCCGCTTCGGTCCGTTCGGCAACTTCCGCAAGCTGGACCGTGAGGATGTCGTAGAAATTTATAAGATGTCACTGTAAGAGACAGCTTTAGCTCTTTTGCATTTGTCAGTGAAAAGGGGTGTCCCCTGGCCGTATCAATGGCCGGGGGCACCCCTTGTTTATTACGGCTGCATCTTTACCAGATGCCGTCTGCATCCGCCGGCAATTCCCTGACCTGCTGCAGGTAAGCCGTCATATTCCTGTCCTCATGGTCAGGATAGGGATATGACAGCTTCGCTGCCACCTCTGCGGCGAGTGTCCGGAACAGCTCACAGGCAGTAAATACAGCATCCCAGAAATGGCCGGGATTGCCGTCAGAATAAGTCTGTTCATACATTTCCCAGTACTCCGGCGGAAGCAGGCGTTTGAAGTATTTGCCCATTTTACCTGCGGAAATGCTGAAATCATGCCGGGTGCCGATCCACCAGGAGATCATGGTATCCAGCTGATCCCTTACATAATGCTCGAACATGTGCTTGGCATAGGGCAGCTCGTCGCGCCAGAGGCCTTTGGCCACATTTTGCAGACACCACCAGAATTCATTACAGGAGCCAAGGTAACGCGCTTCCGATGGTTTTTTCACCCAGTAATCTATATCAGTAGGCGCCTCAGCCGGAGGCAGAATGCCGTCCTTATCCAGGAGAGGAACGGTGAGCTTGTCAGCAAGGTATTCGTCCGCTACAGCATCCCTGGAGAGCAGGGTAAGATCGATCCGGTTACCGTCACGGAAGAGCATCAGGTAAGCGTATCTGCGGCTGACATCGATTACACTGCCGGGAAACCAGTCATTTTGGTCCGGCTCCTGCATAATCAGCCGTTCACCGAATCTGCCGGTCCAGTCCCTGTCCTTTAGAAAAGATTCCGTCTCAGTTACCACGTATACAATATCGTAATCCTGAAAAATATCCTTCGGCGCATTCACGTTTGTTCTCGAACCGTTCATATAGACCGCCCGGATACGCTCATCCGCAGCTGCGGTTTCCACAATCAGATCCATCATTTCCTGCTGATTTCTCATCGCCATTTCCCCGCCTTTATTGTAAAAAAGTTCCGATTAACGGTTATATAAGTGTATCATAGAGACAGGGCGGATGACATTAGCGCGCACGCTTACATGAACCATTAATGAGATAAAAATCCAAGTTTGTGAAACCAAGGACGTGGTTTGTGCGTTTATACTGGTATGACAGTCCGTAACTACAAGACGGGAGGAGAAAATTATGCAAACGCTATACTTGGGCTGTTTGGCGCTGGGCGTAATTTTTGCGGTGGTTAGTGTGCTGGTGGGGGATCTGATCGGGGATGCCCTGCACGGGGTATTTGATATCGTTTCGTTTGATTTTCTGAACCCTACGGTACTTGCAGGCGGCATCACCGTCTTCGGGGGGGCTGGTGTTCTGCTGACACGCTACAGCGGGCTGGAAGACGGCTCAATTCTTGCCTTGTCCCTGCTGATAGCAGCCTTTATGGCAGTACTCCTGTTCCTTGCAGTCATCAAACCTATGGATAAAAGCGAGGTGTCCACAGGCTTCTCGATGCAGGATCTGCCCGGCAGGATCGGAGAAATTACCGTTCCGGTTCCCGCGACAGGCTACGGCGAGGTGATGGTAAGGTTTGGTGCAGGTAACAGCCTGCATACGGCAGCGAGCTTTGAGCAGCTGTCCCTGCCTGCCGGCAGCAAGGTGGTAGTGATTGAAGTAAGGGAAGGCGTCGCACTGGTATCTGAATTTGAAGAGAGAAAAGGAGCGGATGTGTAATGTTCGGTGTACCTGATTATTTGTTTATTCCTGCAGTAGTTGTAGCTGTGCTGTTCGTTCTGGGGATTGCGTTCTGGGCCCGCTATAAGACAGTCGGACCGGATGAAGGGATGATCGTTACCGGTTCATTCCTCGGCAAAAATCACATCTCCGATGACGGCTCCGGCCGCAAGATCAAGATTGTACGCGGCGGAGGAGCCTTTATTCTTCCCGTGTTCCAGAAGGCGGAGTTCATGTCGCTGCTCTCCCATAAACTTGATGTAACAACTCCTGAGGTATACACGGAGCAAGGGGTTCCGGTTATCGCCGATGGTGTAGCCATTATCAAGGTCGGCAGCTCGACCGAGGATGTGGCGACGGCCGCCGAGCAGTTCATGGGCAAGCCGATTGAAGCACTCAAGAGTGAGGCCCAGGAAGTGCTGGAGGGCCATCTGCGGGCCATTCTCGGCTCGATGACAGTCGAAGAGGTATACCGCAACCGTGACCGGTTTGCCCAGGAGGTACAAGGGGTTGCAGCGCGCGATCTGAAGAAAATGGGGCTGCAGATCGTTTCATTCACGATCAAGGATGTGCGTGACAAGCACGGATACCTGGAAGCGCTCGGGAAACCGCGGATTGCTGCAGTTAAGCGCGATGCGGAAATTGCCGAAGCCGAAGCGATGCGGGATGCGCGGATTCAGAAGGCCAATGCCGAGGAGCAGGGGCAGAAGGCGGAGCTGTTGCGTGACACGAACATTGCCGAAGCCTCAAAGGACAACCAGCTGAAGGTCGCCGCATTTAAGCGCGATCAGGATACAGCCAAGGCGGAAGCCGACCAGGCGTATCACATTCAGGAGGCCCGGGCCAAGCAGACGGTGGTCGAGGAGCAGATGAAGGTTGAGCTGGTCCGAAAGGAACGCGAAATCGACCTTCAGGCCAAAGAGATCCAGGTCCGCGAGAAGCAGTATGATGCTGAGGTGAAGAAGAAAGCGGAAGCCGACCGTTATGCTGTAGAGCAGGCGGCAGAAGCGGATAAGGCCAGACGGATGCGCGAAGCGGACGCCCTGCAGTACAGCATCGAGAAGCAGGCGCAGGCGACCTCGGAGCAGAAGCGGCTTGAAGGCCAGGCGATGGCCGATGCCGAGCTGGCCAAAGGTAAAGCGGAAGCTGAAGTTATCCGGGCACGCGGTCTTGCCGAAGCGGAAGCCAAGGAGAAGCTGGCCGAGGCGTTCCAGAAGTTCGGCGAAGCAGCGGTGCTCGACATCATCGTCAAGATGCTGCCTGAGCTGGCCGGCAAGATTGCCGAGCCGATCGCTTCCATCGATAAGCTCACTGTTGTCGATACCGGGAATGGCGAAGGGGCGGCCCGGGTCAGCAATTATGTGACCCAGCTGATGTCCACCGCTCCGGAAATGCTCAAGAGCGTCTCCGGCATTGATGTGGAGGCGCTGATCAAGGGGCTGACCCAGAAAGCCGTTCCGGCATCCGGGGGAAGCACGGTTCAAGTGGTGCCGAGCAGCCCGGCAGCAGCCAAGGAGCATAAGGAGTAGACTGCACAGGCTGAGTCTGTGAAGGGATCATACTAGACTGTGCAACCTTTTCACGCATGACAGCATTCAGGATCAGCACGTCTCTAATTTGGGAAGACGTGCTGATTTTTTTATACCAGAAATATTACCAGATAGCGGTACCGACTGGGGGAGAATGGAATGGAGCTCATACTGGACAACATCAGGAAAAGCTACAACGATAAACAAGTGCTGAAAGGCGTCGATTTCACGTTTGAAAAAGGGAAAATATACGGCCTCCTGGGCCGCAACGGTGCCGGAAAAACCTCGCTGTTCAACTGTCTGAGCGGCGAGGTCCGGATGGACAGCGGCGGGGCCTTCCTTAAGAGGAATGAGGTCAGTCTGCCGCTCACCGAAAATGAGATCGGATATGTCTTCTCTCTGCCGATTCTGCCGGAGTTTCTGACTGGTTATGAGTTTGTGAAATTCTATATGGACATTAACCGGGATAAAATTCAGCCCGGACGGACTGTCGAGGATTATTTTAATATTATTTCTTTCGAGGAAGAGGACCGCCACAGGCTGATTAAAGGCTATTCCCACGGGATGAAGAACAAAATCCAGATGCTGTGCTTTATTATCACCCGGCCGCCGCTGATTCTGCTGGACGAGCCGTTGACCTCGTTCGATGTTGTTGTGGCGCTCGAGATCAAGAAGCTGCTGCGGGAGATGAAGCAGGATCATATTATTATTTTCTCTACTCATATTCTGCAGCTTGCCGCAGACCTGTGTGACGAGCTGGTCATTCTGAACAATGGTATCCTTCAGGAAATCCCGTCAGACCTGCTGCGCAGCCCGGAGTTCGAGGAGAAGATTATCGCGCTGCTGAAGGACGGGAACAGCCATGCTTAGCACACTGAATACGATCATGGACATCCGGGGTGTATCCGGCGCCAACCGGATCATGTACTATTTCATGAGAATCCCCTGGCTGGGCACCCTGATGAAAGAAAACGTTTATTCCAACCGGACGCTTAAAAAGTTGTTCACGATCGCAGCGCTTATCCTGCGGATTCTATTTGGCTTTCTGACCAGATTTGCTTATCTGGGTCTGATTATCTATCTGCCGGTATCCCTTGCCGGCGGTGACCTGCCGCAGCCGCAGCAATACAATTTATATCTGCACATACTGTTTCTGCTGAGTTTTGGAGTCAGTGCGGTTTCAAACGCGGTAATTCTCGAGCCTAAGCGCGACAAGTATATCTGTGTCAAGCTGATGCGCATGCCTGCCGACAAGTATATGCATGCGGTGATGGGACTCAGGGGCGTAAGCTTTTTTATATATTTTGTGCCGGCGATGATGGTATTTGCAGGTATCTACGATGCTCCGCTCTGGCATGGGGTTCTGCTGGCACTTCTGCTAACATTTTGGCGCACAGCCGCTGAAGCGGTACATTTGCGTATTTTTGACCGTAAGGAGATTGTAGTAGTTAAACAGAACATGCTGGTCTGGTCGGTAATCGGAGCCGGATATCTGCTTGCTTTTCTGCCGCTCTATACAGGCAGTGCCCTGCTGGACATGGATGCTGTGCTGTTCAGTCTGCCTGCAGTTCTGGCAGCGCTGCTGCCGGGAATCATTGCCGCCGTTTATATTGCCAGATACCCGAGGTACCGGAATGCGGTAGATGCCGTAACCAAAATAGATGACCCGCTGCTGGATATGGGACGCATGATGAAAGAGGCCAATCTGAAGCAGGTTGAAACCAAGGAACAGGATTTCTCGGCTGAGCAGCTGCGCCCGGAGCAGTTCGCCGGAAAGAGCGGTTATGCTTACTTGAATGCGATTTTCTTTTCCCGGCACAGGCGGTTTCTGGTGCAGCCGATTCAGCGCCGGCTGATGATCATTGGCGTGCTTTTTGCCGCAGGACTGCTGCTGCAGCTGGTCGCACCGGAGCTGTCTTCCCGGCTGGTCAGTTATTTGGTCAGGGCTTTGCCTGTATTTGTCATCGTGATGAACTTTACCTCAATTGGAGAGCTGGTCTGCAAAGCGATGTTCTTCAATTGTGATCTTAGTCTGCTGCGCTACGGCTTCTACCGTGAACGCTCAGCTGTATTAAGCAATTTTCGCGTCCGTCTGCTTCGGATCAGCGGTCTCAATCTGATTCCGGCTGCGGCGATCTGTATAGCGGTGAATCTGCTGATTTTCCTGTCCGGTGAAAGCTGGAGTGCAGGGGATTCACTTATATTTAGTGCGACGGTACTGGGCCTTTCTCTCTTTTTCTCCGTCCACCATTTGTTTATGTATTATATCTTTCAGCCCTACAGCACCGAATTAAATGTGAAAAATCCGTTTTTCAGCATAGTTAACAGCATCATTATGGGTGTGGCAGTAATCAGTATGCAGTTTAAGGGTGCACCCGGACAATTTGCGATACTGGTGCTTCTGGCTGCTGCTGTTTATATGGTCACTGCGCTTTTCCTGGTCTACAAATATTCATACAAAACCTTCCGGGTCAAATAAAATGCTGCTTTCGAGACGCTCTTCTAATAACCTCATGTTGATGTTATGATGGTACCTCAAGTATAATTTACGCATGCTGCTATGATAGACAGTCTGCTTTGAAGCATAAGGTATTCAGAATTAAAAGAGGTGTCGGAATTGGGCAGCATAACTGTAGCCAAGGTACTCAATAACAATGTCATCATTGCCCAGCATCCCCAGTATGCCGAAGTCGTCGTAATTGGCAAGGGGATCGGGTATAACCGCAAAAGCCGTGATCAGATCACTCTGTCCTCTGTAGAGAAGATGTTTATTCTCCGCAACCAGGAAGAGCAGGAACAATATAAACAACTGGTCCCCCAGGTGGACGAGAAACTGATAGAGGTTGTACAGGAAATCGTTCTGCATATTATGCAGAGCAGCAACCAGCCCCTGAACGAGCATATCCATATTGCCCTGACCGACCATATTTCCTTTGCCATCCGGCGCAATGAACAGAATATGGCCATTCACAACCCTTTTCTGTATGAGACAAAAGAGATCTATCCGGAAGAATACAGGCTGGCCGAATATGCGGTTAAGCGGATTAACGAGACGATGGCCGTCACGCTTCCTCCGGATGAGATCGGTTTCGTGGCGCTGCATATTGTCAGTGCGCTCAGCAACAGGCATATCTCCGAGGTGCGGGAGCATTCCCTGCTGATCGGGGATCTGGTGGCGATTGTGGAGGATAATCTGGATTACCGGATTCCGCGGGATTCGCTGGATTATTCGCGTCTGGTTACCCATCTGCGGTTCGTACTGGAACGGCTGCGCCGCGGGGAAACGGTTCGGGAGACATCTTCGCTGGATGGTCTGATGAAGCGGGAATACCCGGAGATGTATTCGCTGTCCTGGAAGCTGACCAAGATTATCGAGCAGCGGGTCCGCATTCCTGTATATCCGGCGGAGGTCAGCTATTTAACGATTCATCTGCAGCGTCTTGCCCAGAAAAAAGAGGATGAGGCGGATATGGAGCAGTAGCGGTAACCGTGGCCTTGATGCTTTTACAATTTATAAGTGGATGCATAAAAATTAAGTGCGCCAAAATTGCGCTTGCTTTCTTTTATTATCGGTGCTAAACTAATCCCTGTTAATAAAGACCAACAGAATACCAACGTGTAACTGATACGATCAGGCATGAGTGATTTACAGTATTTTGGTTGTAATCCCCTAACTCGGGGTAATCTAACTTTAGCGTTAGATGACAACCTGTATGCTGTATTGCTCATGCCTTTTTTGGCATTTTGTCTGGTGAGAAAATCATATTAAGGAAGTGAACCTATGTTCAAGAAGTTGTTTGGCGTTTTACAGCGGGTCGGTAAAGCGCTTATGCTTCCTGTAGCTATTCTGCCTGCGGCAGGTCTGCTGCTCGGGATCGGCAACATGCTTGTTAATCCTGATTTCCTCCAATACGTTCCGGCTTTGGAGAACGATGTTGTTCAAGCCATTGCCAATGTATTAATGAACTCGGGACAGATTGTCTTCAGCAACCTGTCGCTTCTGTTCGCAGTTGGGGTAGCTATCGGGCTGGCCGGAGGCGAAGGGGTAGCAGGGCTTGCAGCTATTATCGGTTTCCTCGTCATGAACGTGACTATGGGGACCGTGCTCGGGATCAACGAGTGGGTGCTGAGCAAGCAGGACTTTGCGTACGCCAGTGTTTTGGGGATTCCAACACTGCAGACTGGGGTGTTCGGCGGGATACTCGTCGGGATACTCGCGGCGTCTATGTACAAGCGGTTCTTCCGTATAGAGCTGCCGTCTTATCTGGGCTTCTTTGCAGGTAAACGGTTTGTGCCGATTATGACGGCTGTAACCTCGCTGATCCTCGGTCTTGTACTGACGATCATCTGGCCGCCGATCCAGCACGGCCTGAACTATGTATCACAGAGCATGATCAATACGAATCTGACGCTGTCAGCCTTCATCTTCGGGGTGATCGAGCGTTCCCTGATTCCTTTCGGTCTGCACCACATCTTCTACTCGCCGTTCTGGTATGAATTCGGCAGCTATATCGATAAAGCGGGTGATCTGGTCCGCGGAGACCAGCGGATCTTCATGCAGCAGCTGCGTGACGGTGTGGAATTCACAGCGGGTACCTTCACTACTGGTAAATATCCGTTTATGATGTTCGGACTGCCTGCAGCGGCGCTGGCGATCTATCATGAAGCTAGACCTGAGAACAAAAAGATTGTCGGAAGCTTGATGGTTTCCGCAGCGCTCACATCATTCCTGACAGGGATTACCGAGCCGCTGGAATTCTCGTTCCTGTTCGTAGCACCACTGCTGTTCGCGGTACATGCGGTATTCGCAGGCCTTTCCTTTATGACCATGCACATCCTGAATGTCAAAATCGGGATGACCTTCTCCGGCGGTTTCATCGACTATGTCCTGTTTGGGGTTATACCAAACCGTACTGCTTGGTGGCTGGTAATACCGGTAGGTCTGGTAATCGCGGTAATCTACTACTTCGGATTCCGTTTCGTCATCCGCAAGTTCAATCTTAGAACCCCAGGCCGTGAAGAGCCTTCCGATGAGACAGAAGAAACAAGCGGAGAAGCTGTTTCAACAAGCGGAGACGATCTGCCGCGCAACATTCTGGCAGCACTGGGCGGTAAAGAGAACATTGCTCACCTGGATGCATGTATTACGCGTCTGCGGGTTGAGGTTAAAGATAAAGCAGGCGTTGACAAAAACCGCCTGAAGAAGCTGGGTGCCTCCGGGGTGCTTGAAGTCGGAAATAACGTCCAGGCGATCTTCGGAACACGTTCCGACACCATCAAGTCGCAGATTCAGGATGTTATGAACGGCAGAACCCCTGCTGCAGCACCGGTTGCTCCGCAGCCTGAGCTTGAGCAGCAGGCCGGAGAAGAGGGTAAAGCGATCGTGCCAGAGGACATCGTATCGCCGGTTAACGGCGAGCTGATGGATATCACCCAGGTGCCGGATGCGGTCTTCTCGCAGAAGATGACAGGTGACGGCTTCGCCTTCCTGTCCGCTGACGGTAAAATTGCTTCACCGGTTTACGGCAAAGTATTCAATGTATTCCCGAGCAAGCATGCGATCGGCATTATGTCGGACGGCGGCAAGGAAGTGCTTGTACACATCGGGGTTAATACAGTGAAGCTGAAGGGACAGGGCTTTACAGTTCTTGTCGAGGAAGGTGATCTGGTTGCAGCCGGACAGCCGATTATGGAAGTGGATCTGGAGTACGTGAAAGCCAATGCGCCTTCCGTCATTTCACCGGTCATCTTCTCCAACCTGCCAGAAGGCTCAACAGTAACCCTGAAGAAGCCTGGCAAGGTTACCATTGGCGACAAGGACATCATCACAATTCAGTAAAATGTGCAATGGCGCAGCGCATCCATTATAATTTAGTGGAGGCGCTGCCCTCACATATAGATAAGCAACATACAACCACACCAAATAAACAGAAAGCGAGTTGGATTATTATGCAAAAAACTTTCAAAATTGTTGACGAAGATGGAATTCACGCACGTCCAGCAACTGCACTGGTAAATACAGCTACTAAATTCAAAGGCACTGAAGCCTTTGCAGAAGCAAAAGGAAAAAAAGTAACCCTGAAATCAATCCTTGGCGTATTGTCCCTGGGTCTTGAAGCAGGCGACACACTGACCCTGATCACTGAAGGCGGCGAAGAAGCCGAAGCCCTCAGCGCATTGCAGGACGTAATGATCAAAGAAGGGCTGGGAGAAATTAATGAGTAAAATTTCAGGAATCGCGGCTTCAGCAGGTATTGCCGTAGCCCGTGCATTTATCCTGGAACATCCGGACTATACCATTACCAAGACTGCAGTAAGCGATGTGGAAGCCGAGCTGGCCAAGCTGCAGGCCGCCCTGGATAAATCCAAGGGTGAGCTGCTGGCCATCAAGGAGCGCACGCTGGCAGAGCTGGGCGAGAAGAAAGCTGAGATTTTTGAATCCCACCTGCTGATTCTTGAGGATCCTGAGCTGATCAGCCCGGTAATGGACAAAATCCGTGAAGAAGCGGTTAATGCAGACTATGCGCTAAATGAAGTTGCTTCACAATTTGTATCGATGTTCGAGAATATGAAGAGTGCCTACCTCCAGGAACGTGCTGCCGACATGCGCGATGTAACCAAGCGCGTGCTGAACCACCTGCTGGGCATTCACTATATCAGCCCTGCTGAGATCAGTGAAGAAGTTATCGTTATTGCACAGGATCTGACACCTTCGGATACTGCGCAGCTGAACCGTAATTTTGTTAAAGGCTTCACTACCAATATCGGCGGACGTACTTCGCACTCGGCGATTATGGCCCGTTCCCTGGAAATTCCGGCGGTTGTCGGCACCAAAAATGTGCTGTCGCTGGTTAAAGCAGGCGATCTGGTTATCGTGGACGGATTGAGCGGCGATGTGCTGATCAACCCTAGCGAGGCTGAGGTGGCTGAGTACAAGACGAAGCAGGAAGCATACGACCTGCAAATCGCCGAGTGGAAAAAACTCCGCGATGAAGCGACCGTATCTGCTGACGGCAAACATGTTGAACTGGCTGCTAACATTGGTACGCCTAACGATGTTGCCGGTGTGATTGAGAACGGCGGCGAGGGCGTAGGCCTGTACCGTACCGAATTCCTTTACATGGGCCGCGACAAGCTGCCTTCCGAGGAAGTTCAGTACAACGCGTACCGCACCGTGCTTGAGAACATGAAAGGCAAGCCGGTCGTTGTCCGCACGCTCGATATCGGCGGCGACAAGGAGCTGCCTTACCTGGATCTGCCAAAGGAAATGAATCCGTTCCTCGGATTCCGGGCAATCCGTCTCTGTCTGGACCGTCAGGATATTTTCCGTACACAGCTGCGCGCCCTGCTCAGAGCAAGCGCACACGGTGACCTGCGGATCATGTTCCCGATGATCGCTACCCTTGGCGAATTCCGTGCAGCCCGTGACCTCCTGCTTGAGGAGAAAGCGAAGCTGCGTGAAGAAGGCAAGGAAGTGGGAGGCAACATCCAGCTCGGTATTATGGTAGAGATTCCTTCTACTGCGGTACTGGCTGACCAGTTTGCGAAGGAAGTTGATTTCTTCAGTATCGGAACAAACGACCTTATTCAATATACAATGGCTGCCGACCGTATGAATGAGCAGGTATCCTACCTGTATCAGCCGTATAATCCGGCAATCCTGCGTCTGGTCAAAATCGTGATCGACGCCGCACATGCTGAAGGCAAATGGACCGGCATGTGCGGCGAAATGGCCGGCGATTCTACTGCGATTCCGCTTCTGCTCGGCCTGGGTCTTGATGAATTCAGCATGAGCGCCACTTCCATCCTGCCTGCACGCAGCCAGATTTCCAAGCTGTCCGCTGCAGAAATGAAGGAAATGGCTGCTAAAGCGCTGCAGCTCGGCACGGCCGAGGAAGTAGCTGCACTTGTGCAGAGCAGCGTGAAGTAATTCTTTTTTAGCTTAAGCAAGATCCGTTTTGGCAAATTCACTTTTCCAACTACTTTATGCCGGTCTCCTGACAAGGGGGCCGGTTTTTTTGCTGTTCCATACGCTGTTTCATAAAGAGAAAATCCGCAAGTCCGGAACAGCAGCAACGAACAGCGTTCCTTATACTTAAAGCACATTCCTTAGGAAAAGGCGGAACTTATGTGCGAAAATTACAGGCTTCTCAAATGTATCTGCTGCTAGTATTCATCATGGCATTTGCAAGCAGCACTATATTCACCACCTACAGCATTTATTATGTGACTGAACTCGGGCTCCGCCCTTCTGAGCTGCTGCTGATCGGAACGGTGCTGGAAATCACAGTGCTTATCTTTGAGGGAATTACCGGTGCTGTTGCCGATTTATACAGCCGCAGACTGTCCGTGATCATAGGCGTGAGCGTCATGGGCTGCGGCTTCCTGCTGGAGGGAAGCATTGTCTGGTTTACGGGCGGGGGGGCTGACGTGCCGGCGGTTGCATGGGTAATGGCCGCGCAGCTGCTGTTCGGGCTCGGCTGGACTTTTGTCAGCGGCGCGGACACCGCCTGGATTATGGATGAGCTGGGGGAGGGAAAAGCCGGGACTCTTTTTATGCAGGCGGAAAAGGCTTCTCTTGCCGCCTCCCTTCTCGGTGCCGGAACAAGTGTGGGGTTATCGCTTGCAGCACCGAACCTGCCCTACATCGCCGGAGGTTTAATATATCTCATGCTGGGGCTTGTCCTGTTCCTACTGATGAAGGAAACAGGCTTCGTCAGGGGGAAGCGGGAAGCAGAAGCTGCTCCGTTCAAGGCATGGGCCCTTACCTGGCACAGCGGTGCTGCAGTCCTGTTCAGAAGTCCGGTACTGCTCCCGCTGGCTGCGGTAACCCTGTTCAGCGGGGCAGCCTCCGAAGGCTATGACCGGTTATGGCAAATCCACTTAATAGAAGGAATCGGGTTTCCGGACAGTGTGATCTCCATGGCAGTGTGGTTCGGAATCATCAGCGCCTCTTCTACACTGCTGGCAATACCTGCCGTGCATATGGCTGAACGCAGGATCGATATGCACAAGGAGAAGGTGCTTACGGCAGCCTTACTGGTACTGACGCTGGTCCGCATCGGGGCCATCCTGCTGCTTGCACTTGCACCGGGCTTTTACACGGCAGTGGCTGCAGTCCTGCTCCTTGCAGTGGCAGGTGCGGTCAATGAGCCGGTATACAAGACCTGGCTGAACATTAGACTGGAGAGCAGGACACGGGCAACCGTATTGTCTCTGATCAGCCAGTCTGACGCGCTTGGACAGACAGCCGGCGGACCTGCAGTCGGTTATATCGGCAGCAGGTTCTCTATCAGAGCTTCATTGCTGGCGGCTGCCGCATTGCTGTTTCCGGTCGCCGTTTTGTTCGCCAGAGTACAGCGCAAGCACAAGCAAAGCGGTCCAATATCTGCTGAATCAGACAGATAGCAGCATTTTACTGTAGCCCTGTGGCGAATTATGGACTATACTTCCGTTAGATTCGCCACTTTGCTTTTTATCTTAAATAAATGCCATAAATTGTCGATATATATTGTATAAGCAGCAGAATACGCTGCTGGACCCAAACCTGTGAACATAGTGTTACATATACTATTTTGAGCCAAGTTATTAGCTTGAACTCAGGAATAAGGCACCGCTACGCCCCGCTTGCAAATCAGTGCAAGTATGATTGTATAATGATGTGGTAATAGTTGGAATTAAATAAGGTGATCTGTTCACCGGTAAAATCAATGGTGGGCATCAGGATGGTGAGGATGTTATGAACAGTAACTATATGAATGCAGAGACAGTGCTCGAAACCTATGCAGGCAGTGATCTTGGCCTGACCTATACCGCAGCGTACAGCCAGTTTAAGGTGTGGGCTCCAACGGCGTTTACCGTTTCACTTGTATTATACGAGACTGGAGGGAACGGAACCGGATCGCCGGCGAAATTAAGCAGGGACAGCGGACGGATTGTTCCGATGCAGCGCGGGGATGGCGGCGTTTGGCAGGTACAGGTCACCGGGGATTTGAAGGGCAAGTATTATATGTACCGTACGATCTTTGAGGATGGAACGATCAATGAAGCCGCGGACCCTTATGCAACCGCTGTTTCGGCCAATGGGCTGCGTTCGGCAATTGTGGACCTGCGTGATACAGATCCGGAAGGCTGGAGCAGAGATAAGTCACCACAGCTCCCGCATCCGGCCGACGCTATCATTTATGAGCTGCATGTGCGCGATTTCTCGGCTCATGCAAGCTCGGGGATAATGAATAAGGGCAAGTTCAAGGCTTTTACCGAAACCGGTCTGCGTGATGCGGCCGGAAATCCGCTGGGCATTGATCATCTGGCTGAACTTGGCATAACCCATGTCCATCTGCTGCCGGTCTTTGATTACCAGACGGTTGATGAGCTGAATGGTACAGGTGGGGGGCCTCGTCCGGATTATTACACGGAGTACAACTGGGGCTATGACCCGCAGCACTATAATGTGCCTGAGGGCTCGTACAGCACGAATCCAAGCGATCCAGGAGCGCGCATACGCGAATGTAAGGAAATGGTGCAGGCGCTGCACAGCAAAGGCATTGCGGTGATTATGGATGTGGTCTACAACCATACTTATGCGTTCGAGAAGGGGCCTTTTGAACCGCTGGTACCGGATTATTTCTACCGCCGGGACTACCTGGGACGGTTATCGAACGGTTCGGGTGTCGGCAATGAGCTTGCCACCGAGCGGCCGATGGTCCGCAAATTTATCAAGGATTCCCTGGCCTACTGGGCTTCTGAATATCATATCGACGGCTTCCGCTTCGATCTGATGGGGCTGATGGACAGCGTGACGATCCGGGAGATTACCGAGGAGCTGCGGCTTAACATAAACCCGAATCTGCTGATTTACGGAGAGCCCTGGACTGGCGGAGATTCCCCTCTGGCTGCCAAGACGCTCAAAGGCGTGCAGCGCGGCAAAGGTTATGCGGTATTCAATGATAACTTCCGCTCAGCAATCAAAGGTGACAGTGACGGCTGGGGCAGAGGATTCGTGACCGGCGAGTACGGCAAGGAGGGGGCGATAGCCTCCGGAATCAAAGGTGCGATTCATGATTTTACCGATTCACCCGTTGAAACGGTCAATTATGTGACTGCCCATGATAATCTTAACCTGTGGGATAAAATACTGGCCTCCCAGGGTCTGAAGCAGGCAGCCGGACTGCCGGAGCTGGAGAACGGAAGGCTGAAATACGGGGGGGATCTGGAGGCGGCTGTCGGGGCAGCCGATCCGTATTTTGCCGTCGATCCGCAGAATATTCTCCGTAACGAGACGGTGCGGCGCTCGCTGCTGGCTAATGGCCTGATCCTTACGTCTCAGGGCATACCCTTTCTTCATGCCGGCGATGAAATGCTGCGCAGCAAATACGGCGATCATAACAGCTACCGCAGCCCGGATGTCATTAATGCGATCCGCTGGGACCGGAAGCAGGCATTTATGCCGGTCTTCCAGTATTATAAGGGCCTGATTGAGCTGCGCCGCAAGCATCCCGCTTTCCGTCTGCACGGGCGCCAGGAAATCGAACGTTCCCTGGAATTCCTCCGCTGTGACGGCGGTGTAGTGTCTTATATGCTGAAGGATAATGCAGGCGGCGATGTCTGGAACAATATCGTCGTTATCTTCAATGCCAATACGGAAAGTATTACGCAGAGGCTGCCTAATACCGGCGGCTGCTGGAACATTGTGGTGGATCACAGCTATGCCGCGGCGGAAGCCTTCCGGATTGCCGGTAACCAGGAGGTTCAGGTTGAAGGCCTGTCGATGATGGTGCTATACGACAGCTATGGTGAGCCTGCCCCAAGATCCAAAATCATTGAAGTCCATTATGACCGCCCTGACGGCGATTACCGCGGCTGGAACCTGTGGGTCTGGGGTACAGGCATACAGGACGGCCAGTGTGATTTCCGGCAAATGGAGAACGGGCGGGCTGTAGCCCGGATTGAAGCTGAAATGGGCGTGCAGTCCGTCGGCTATATTCTCAGACTGAATGACTGGGAAGAAAAGGCGGCGGACGGCGACCGGTTCATTGACTGCTCCGGCAGCGAAAAGCTGATCAAGGTGCTGGTTCGCGAACGCAAGCAGCCCGGCCGCGGCAATGCGGATGATCCTCTGAAGCTGAGCAGCGGACACACTGCTTAGAGAACTCAGCAGCCTGTAAGTCATTTCTGCTATTTACAAAAAGGCGTCCCTGCCGTTTCCGGCTTGAGGGGCGCCTTTTTTGTATACGCTGATGCTCTATTTAGTCTGATCTGACACTTCTTCGTCGATCAGCTCATTGTACAGGCTGGCTTCATTTCCGCCACGATTTTTGGAGCGGTACATCGCCAGATCGGCTGCGCGGAGCAGCTCGTTAATACTGGAGCCGTGCTGCGGATACAAGGCTACCCCGATGCTGGCTGAAGTGTGGAAGCTGGAGCCGTTGTTCACCGACCATGTCTTGTTGAATAATTGCAGCAGCCTCTGCAGGATTTCATCCAGCATTTCGGGACTGGTGAACCGGTGCAGCACTACGGCAAATTCATCGCCGCCGATGCGGAAGGCTTGGCCGGTCCCCTTGACGGTCTGCTGCAGCTCACGGGACAACAGCTGCAGGAACTCATCGCCGGCCAGATGGCCCAGGGTGTCGTTCAGCTGTTTGAACCGGTCGCAATCGAGCAGTGCCAGCGCAATTTCCTGTCTGCGCTCCTCCGGCTGGGTGATCAGGTTTTCCATATACATCTTGAAATGCGCCCGGTTGGGGATCGCCGTCAGATGATCGTAGAAGGCCAGCTTGTGCAGCCGTTCCTCATATTGCTTGCGCTGCGTAATTTCCCGGGAGATCAGCATGAACTGGGCCGGGAAAACCTTGCTCCCGCTGATTGGCGATACCTTCGTCTCCAGCCATACCCAGTGCCCTTCCGAGGAACGCATGCGCAGCTCCGAGATGCGGGGACTGCCTTGTACAGCGCTTTTCAGCTTGGCCCAGGATATCTCCGCCTCGCGGATATAGTTGGTGAGCGGAGAGCCTTTCTCCGGAACATAACCAAGCACGCCGGCATGTGAAGGCGAAGCATACAGGATCAGGCCGTTTGGGTCGGTCAAAATAATGAAATCCGACATCGTTTCACCGATCAGCTGGTAAAGCGATTTTTCCTCCAGCATCTGGTTCTGCAGCGATATCAGCCGGCGGCAGAGGTAAATAATGACCAGGATGAGGAGGAACAGGAACAGGGAGTAGACGGCAAAGAGAGCGCTCTTTTTCTCGCGGAATTCCAGGGTAATCTGCTGGGCGTAATTGCCGATCAGGTTTTCTGCCTCGTCCAGGCTGCTGCGCGTCTCCGTTAACTGGGTATTAATAAGAGTGGCCGAAAAGCTGTCCGGGTTCCAGTCGCTCTGTACCCGCCGGGAAATAAGATCACGGCCTGTGTCCTTCCAGGTCTCCATGGAGCTCTCGAAGCTTGCCAGCTTATCCTTTAATTCACTCAGCAGAAGCTCGCTTTGCTTCATGCCGCTGTACGGATTGTCCAGGTTGTTAATGTTATAGCTGGCCATAGTAAGGCGCTGCCGGATCTGGGAGTTGTTGTCTTCAAAATCCTGGGCGAACAGGCTGCGCTGCTCGCTTGTAATGTTCGGGCTCATTGCCGCATGAAGGGAGACTGCACCCTGGTAAAGGTCGCGGTCAGCGTTCAGAATCAGCTCCGAGTTCTGGTATACGTCACTGTACAGGGAATCTGAAAGCCTATTCATTGTAGCATTCAAGTACAGCAGGGAAGCGGTACTGATAACGACCAGAAGCACCGGGATAGCGGCAAATACAATAATTAATCTGCGTGTGTTGTTATTCTTGGATAAACCTGCCACTGTCATCCTCTCCCCGCATCAAACTTAAAAACTCATTGCTGTGTACAGAAAACATGCGGTGCTGTTCCACTGCGGAGCTAGGCCCTTCAGGGACTGGAGGAGGGGTCATTCAAAAGTCACAGGAAAGCTTAGCTTCCGTACGATTAACGATTCTTCTCATCCGTCAGATTGCCCGCTTCAACTGCCAAATGGGGCGGAATGTCTGCAGGCAGCATATGTATTACGATAACGTCTTACAACCGGAAATATGCGGAATTCCGGGGTTTCCGGAACTGCATACAACCGGCAAAGGGGAACGTATAAACAAATCTTACAACAAATTTTTAAATTATGTATTGAACCCTACAGACTATTTCTATTCCGGCCCTTGAATCCTATTACCCATCTTTTCTGTAAACGATACTCCTTAAGGCAGATAAAAAAATCCGCAAAGCCAGGTTCAGGGGCTTTACGGATTATGTTAGCATTCGCCGGGGTTAATCGTTGCGGAGCGCATAAATCGGGCGCATTCTTGCCGCTTTGTTCGCAGGAATCATTCCGAACACGATTCCGATGATCAGCGAGAACGAGAAGGAGATCAGGACCATGTTCCAGGATGTCGCTACATTCATCGAGGTATAATTGCCTACCGCCCAGCTGGCTCCAAGACCCAGGCCGACACCGATCAGGCCGCCTAAGCCGCTTAATACGACAGATTCGATCATGAACTGCATGAGAATATTTATTTTCTTGGCGCCGATGGCTTTACGGATACCGATCTCACGGGTCCGCTCATTCACGGAGACAATCATAATGTTCATGATGCCGATACCGCCGACAAACAGTGAGATACCGGCAATCCCGCCCAGAGCGAGCGAAAGCGTGGCACTGGTCTCGTTAACGGTCTCAAGCATCTCCTGGGAATCAAAGACAGAGTAGGCATTCTCCGCTGAACTGAATTTGGCGTCCAGGGTGGACTCCAGCTTGGTTTTGACTTCCTCCACGTTCCCGTTGGAGGTCGTGGTAATGGTAATGGAGCGAACCCCTTTGCTCTGTAGGAACCGTTCTGCAGTGGAGATTGGAATCAGAATCTTCTCGTCACTGGAGCCGCCGCTGGTGCTGCCCTTGCTCTCCAGCAGGCCGACGATTTTAAAGCTCGTCCCGTTCAGCTGTATTCTTTCACCGACCGGGCTGTCAGTGCCGAATAAATCCTCAGCCGTGTCCGAACCGATTAAGGCGACCTTCTGGCGGTACTCGGTATCAATATCAAGCAGGAAGCGGCCGGACTGTACATGGAAATTCTGTACATCCTCATAGGCGGGCGTAATTCCTTCTACCGATACCGAGACGTTTTCGGTTCCGTGCTTGGCAGTAACATTGCCGCTGATGACAGGAGAGACATTCTCCACACCTTCAATCTCTCCAAGAGCAAGCGCCTCCTCGTAGGTCAGGGAGGTGGTTGCTCCTCGTCCCATAATGCTAACTGTCAGCTGGTTAGTCCCCAGTGAGCTTAACGATTCCGTAATTTGCGAAGTCGTTCCCTGCCCGACAGAAACAAGCGCAATAACGGATGAAACCCCGATGATGATTCCAAGCATAGTCAGAAAAGCTCTCACTTTACTGCTGAGGATGCTCTTAATGGCCATTTTCATACTTTGATACAGCATCATTATCTGGCAATCCTCCGATCTTCAACGAGGCTGCCATCCTGTATGCGGATGATCCGTTTGGCCTGTTCGGCAATTTCGAGGTCATGCGTGATGAGGATGATGGTGTGTCCCTGCTCATTCAGCTCTTTGATCATCTGGAGAACTTCCTTGCCTGTTCTGGAATCAAGGGCGCCGGTCGGCTCATCTGCAAGCAGGATCGGCGGAGTTCCGGCCAGTGCGCGGGCAATGGCGACACGCTGCTGCTGGCCGCCCGACAGCTCTGAGGGCCGGTGGTCGATCCGTTCTTCAAGGCCGACCCTGATCAGTGCATTGCGGGCAACCTCCCGGCGTTCCCGGTGGGAGACCCCCCGGTAGATGAGGGGGAGCTCTACATTTTCTACTGCCGACAGCTTGGGCAGAAGGTTAAAGTTCTGAAAGATAAAGCCGATTTTTTCATTGCGGATCTGGGCCAGTTTGTTGTCCGATAATTTACGGACTTCCTGCCCGTCCAGCAAATAATCGCCTTCGTTGGCTATATCAAGGCAGCCCAGCATATTCATCAATGTGGATTTGCCGGAGCCGGAAGGGCCGATAATCGCCACGAATTCACCGTGTTCAATCGTAAAACTGAGGCCTTTGAGAATGGTCATGGATTCACCGGCCATGACGTACCGGTGAATCATGTTCTCGACCTTAATCAGCGGCTGCGTACTCATTGACGGCCACCGCCCATGCCGCTGCCGCTGCCGCCGCCGGATGGCGGGCCGCCTGTGCCGCCGCTAAAGCCGCCGCCGCTGAAGCCGCCTGTACTGAAACCGCCTGTACTGAAACCGCCCATACCTCCCATGCCGCCCATCTGGGACTGTCCGCTACTAGTGGAGCTGCCTGTGCTGATAACGGTCGGGATAACCACTTCATCGCCTTCGGACAGTCCGCTGACGATTTCAATGTTGCTCTCATCATGTATGCCGACTGTGACCTCAACCCGCTTCTGGCCGGAAGCTGTGTTTGAGCTGCTTCTGCCGCCCATTTGACCGCCGCCCGGGAAGCCGCCGCTTGGAGCCCCGCTCGGGAAGGTGCCTCCGCGGCCTTCACCGCCAGAAGCCTTCCCGCCAGTTGCACCTTCGGCAGAAGCTTCCCCGCCAGCAGGAGCCGCACCGTCAGGCGCTTGCCCGCCAGCTGCACCGCCGGCAGGAACATCGCCGCCAGGCATTTGCCCGCCAGCAGTGTCACTTGTTGCGCCGGTTTCACTGCCGTCACCTTCCGTCACTGGAACATTAACGTAATATTTTCCGTTCATCTCGGATACGGCTTCGATCGGTACGGTTAATACATCGTTCTTTTCTTCAATCGTGATTGCCACTTCGGCGGACATCCCGACCAGTACGCCTTCGGATTCATTCAGGCCTACGGTCACATCAAAGAGGGAGACGCCGTTGGAGGAGGTGCCTTCTTTGGCGATCTCAATGACTTTACCTTCAAACTCCTGGTCCTCCAGGGCATCGAGTGTAATGGTCGCAGACTGGTCAAGCTTAATATTCGGGATGTCCAGTTCGTCCACCTGAACAGTAACGCTGAGGTTTTCGTAATCGGTCATGGTGAACAGCTCCGAGCCGTTTTGGGCCTGTTCGCCGTCCGTAATGTTGACTGCTGTAATCGTGCCGTCCATCGGAGCGGTCAACGGGCCTTGAGGAAGCATATCCTCCTCAAGGTCGGCGATGGATTCCTGCTGCCCGGCTATGTCGCTTTCCACTTTTTCGATCGCCTTTTTGGCAGAAGCCAGCTCTTCCTCCGTAGCATTGTTCATCGCCAGCGTTTTGTAATTTTCCTGCTTGTCCGTAAGGTCCGTCTTCAGGCTGGTCAATGATTTCTCGGCCTCTTTCATTTTGTCGCTCATGTCGCTGGCTACAAAAGTGATCAGCACATCGCCTTTTTTAACGACATCGCCCTTAGCCACCATAACCTGATCGACCTCCCCGGCTTCCTTGGTCCGGATGCTGCCGGTATTGATCGGTGAGATCGAGCCGGAACCTGACACTCCGTTAAGGATGTTGCCTTTTGCCACAATGGCGGTATTCAGAGGAGCCGCACTGGCCTCCTTGCCGGCATCCGGCCACAGCACATAAGCCAGGACACCTGCGATTGCCACTACTACGATACTTGAAGCGATAATCACTTTTTTCTTCTTCATTCAAGGGCCTCCATCTTGCTCAATATTGAATATAAAAATTGCAGGGCTGCCTAAATATTAAGATGCGCTATCTGCTGTAGTATCGCTAGTACCAGTGCTTGTGCTGCTGTCTGTATCTTTGTCCTTGTCATCGTCTGTTGCCGAAGCAGGCTGGGTAACGGTAATGTCGTAAACCTGGCTGCCCAGCTCAATCCGCTGGCCCTGGAATTCATCGTACAGAGTCAGCCTGTAGTTTCCGCCGTTAAGGGTCTTGAAAAGGGTGCTGCTGATCGTCGTGGTGTACAGGCTGTTGCTGCCGACAATCAGGTCGGTGCCGAGCGTTAGCGTCTTTTCATAGAATTGCCCATAAGGATCGATGAAGTGCAGCACCAGCTTATGGCCGTATGTACCAGTCTGGTAAGTGGAATCCTGTGTCAGGTTATAATTGAATGACAAGGTAAGATTGGTATTTCCTGCAGTCAAACTGCCCGCAGAATTGGTAATCGTAAGAGCGTAAGGGAACATAGATACTCCGTTGTTCAGATTCGTCTGCGAGCTTACAGTTGTAACGTTCAAGGCCAGCGCGGCAGTATTCACGTATCCGGTAGCTTCCGTTCCGGCTGCAGCAAGCTTGCCGCCCGCAACGCCCTGTCCGATATAGAGCTGGAGGGAAGAGGTGTCCACTGTGGATGGCACATTCGCCGAGAAGGTGACCAGTGTTTTGCCGGCTGCGCCGGTAGGCAGCTCAGACTGATTAACATCGGCTTCAAAATATTGCCCGTCCGCCGTCCGGAAGGAGGCATACAGCCTGGCCAGGTTCGTCTGGCGGGATTCCTCGCTGTTCATCTCTATTTCGGTGTATACCGTCTTCGAGCTGCTGCCGGTATACACCGTGGTCAGCCGCTCCTGAATGCTCGCTTTTTTACCGGTTGCCGTGATTTTGAATGATGAACCTGCCGCCAGCGGGCTGAGGCTGGTTACCGCCCCGTCGCTTGTGCTCAAAGAAAGGAACTGTCCGGACGTTTCCTGGAGAATGATCTTGGTCTGGCTGTAGTCGAGCGTGTATGGAATATGGGCCAATACGGTAAGCTGTGCACTTTCACCAGGCGCAAGGATGGACACGTCATTGTCAATAACGACCTGGGTTGAGGAGGTCAGATCATTCAAATCTGCCTTCAAAATACCTGTCAGCTTGGGCAGCGTGATCGTCTTGGAGGTGCTGTTCCGGATGCTTAGCTTGGCCTGGACAAGGTCCTCATCGCCCCAGGGCAGACGCTCCAGAGACTGCAGGGTAACGCCGAACGTCCCGTAATTGTTGATAACACTGGCCTCGGAGGTGATGTGAGTGTTGCTCTCGAGCTTATATGGAATTTTGAAATAGGCTACCGGCAGCATGATTTTGCCGGAATTATCTGCGGCGGCTGGCGGTATGACCTGAAGCTGCAGGGTATCCTGGGCGAGCTCAAGCGGAACGCTGGCGGTAAGCTCGATCAGCTTTTCTTCCAGCGGCTTCAGCGTAAGGCTGTTGAAGGCGTCAGTCGTGACCGGGAAGGTATAGCCTTCCGCTGATTTGACCGAAAGCACGTAGGCAGGCAAAGTCACTGCTGTGCTGCCTGTATTTTTGACCCGGAACTGGTACGTCCAGATTCCGTTCTCATTCTCGGCATAGACGGCCGCTGATTTCAGCTGCATATCAACCACATTGCTGTCGACGGATACTTTTTTGATCGCACCGGCAGCAACTGTGAAGTCAGCAGTAACCGGAGTCGGCAATGAATAAGAGGCCACCGGCAGGTACAGCTTGAGGCCTTCATCCAGCTTGGCAATCTGCAGCTCCATTTTGGAAGTGTTCATGTAGGCCGGGATTTCGGTCATGAAATACAGCGTCTTTTTTTGCTGCGGCTGAATCTTGTATTCAGAGCTGCTCTCATCCAGCGCAAGTGTAAATACCGAACCGCCGGAGGACTTCAGATACATGCTGTATCCCGGATCGCTCAGCACCCTGGTACCGAGATTCGTAATGCTATAGCCAACCTTGGCATAGACTTTTCCGTTATATTTGTAGATTTGCAGCGAGCTGGCCTGAGTAGTGACGGGAACGCTGCCCAGCTCGGTTTTCTTGCTCTCCCCCTGAAGCGCTGCGGCTGAATAGTTTGAAGGAACGGTAAAGGTGCCGATCCGCTGCTCATAATTGGCTGCGCTGAAATTCCAGCCGTACATATTGATTTTGAGCCCTTTTACGCTGACGGCTTTGCCGATATTCGCGTAGTATGTAATACTCTTTGTTTCTTTCCCGGCGATTTTTTTGACCGTGCTGTCTGCGGAGACAGCCGTTCCCTTGATCACGCTTCCCCCGGTTGTAACAACCTTGGAGAAGTAATTGACCAGATTGACGCTGGTGCTTGAGCTGTTGGTGTAAGTAAGGGTATACGTTAAAATATTTCCGCTGTCCTGAGCGAACACCCGGGCATCGCTAAGCTTGACGCTAAAGGACGCTCCCAGATTTATCGGGCTCAGCTTGGCGAGCGTTGAGATTTCGGTTACGGCAGCCGTCGTTTTGGCTGCTGCTGTGCCGGCGGCGGCCGCATATGCTGCAGATCCCGTAAATCCGGGGAACTGGCTTACGGCAAATGTGCTGAGTAATAACAGAACATAAGCCTTACTTCGTTTATGCATGAATTTCCCTCCCTGTTTAAAAACCGGCAGTATCCTTTTTTCGCATAGAAAAACAGGTTAGCCCGGCCTTACTAATTAGGAAAAATATCAAGATTCGCTGAATGTCCGCTGAAAAAAAACCGGAAAAAGCTTTTTGAAACTTAAAGGAAGATTAAAATCAGATAAAAATTTGCCTAATTTTAGATCCGCTTGTCAAAAGTCTTATTTTTGCTTATACTATTGAGGCATATCTTTATGAAGATGAATACGTATAATCTGAACAAATGCAGTGATGGAGACAAGTACGCAGTGCCTGGCCAACAGGGAGGAGACGCCGGAGATTGAGAGCGTTTCTGGGAGAGCAGAGCTGCCGAAGTTCACTCCGGAGCAGTTCCCTGAATTTCATTCAGTAGGGGATACCGGCCGCAGACCGTTATTTCTGTTAAAGTGAGACATGTCTTTACCATGCCGTAAGAGGGAATACCTCTCTTAGAGGGATATGGTGCAGCTTGTCTAACAAGGGTGGTACCACGGTCTTTTCGTCCCTTTCCGGGAGAAAAGGCCTTTTTTTGTTGATCCGGTCCTGTTTAGAACGGGTGCCGGTTCAACTTGTACAATACGATGATTAAAGGGGGCAGTGCATGCCATGAAAGAAAAGCTGGAAGCATTGAAGGTCGAGGCCTTGGCTAAGCTGCAGGAGGTTACCGATCCGCAGGCGCTGAATGATTTGCGTGTCAAATATCTGGGCAAAAAGGGTGAGCTGACTGAGGTTCTGCGCGGAATGGGAGGACTGAGCGCCGAGGAGCGGCCAGTGATCGGCCAGGTGGCGAACCTGGTGCGCAGCGCCATTGAAGAGATTATTACAGCCAAGCAGGAGGCCTTCCAGCAGCAGGAGACGCTGAACCGTCTGCAGGCTGAAAAGGTAGACGTTACCCTGCCGGGCCGCACTCTGCCGCAGGGCGGCATCCATCCGCTGAACCGGGTTGTTCAGGAGATCGAGGATATTTTCATCGGCATGGGATACAAGGTCGCTGAAGGTCCGGAGGTGGAGACAGACTACTACAACTTCGAAGCGCTCAATCTGCCCAAGAACCACCCGGCGCGCGACATGCAGGATTCCTTCTATTTAACAGAGGACCTGCTCATGCGTACCCAGACCTCTCCGGTACAGGTCCGCACCATGCAGGCGATGAAGGGCGAAACTCCGGTCAAAATCATCTGTCCCGGCAAAGTGTACCGCCGCGATGATGACGATGCGACCCACTCCTTCCAGTTCCACCAGATTGAAGGTCTCGTCATCGGCAGCAAAATCCGTATGAGCGACCTCAAAGGAACGCTGAACCAGTTCGTGAAGGAAATGTTCGGGCCGGCTACAGGCATCCGTCTGCGCCCTAGCTTCTTCCCGTTCACCGAGCCGAGCGTTGAAGTCGATGTCAGCTGCTTCAAATGCGGCGGCGACGGCTGCCGTCTGTGCAAGCAGAGCGGATGGCTGGAGATTCTCGGCGCAGGTATGGTACACCCGAACGTGCTTAGAATGGGCGGCTACGACCCTGAGAAATACAGCGGCTTCGCTTTCGGTATGGGCGTGGAACGGATCGCGATGCTGAAATACGGAATCGACGACATCCGCTACTTCTACACTAACGATATGGGCTTTGTGAAGCAGTTCAAGGGGATATAGATTTTTGGCGGGGCTGCGGGCTGGGGCGGTAGATTATGAAAGGTAAGCGCAGCGATGGTTTGGCTTTTAAGGATAATATTATATAGGAACGACCGGAAGGGAATTTTGGAACTGTAGGAGCGGTAGCGTCCGCCTTTGTCTGCGGATTTCTACCGCATACAGCGGTTCAATCAGGAAATCTGCAGACAACAGCGGCCGGAAGTCCAAACATTCCCTGGAGGAAGTACGGATATACAAGAATATTTTAAAAGTGAAATTGGGAGTGCGGACTTTTCTATTTCCCGGACAGCAAGCAGACCCGGCAGGTAGATAAATACATCTGAAACAAAAGGAAGTGAGCGGACATGAAAGTATCAACCGGATGGCTGACCGATTATATATCGTTAGAGGGAGTAACCGCTGAAGAGCTGGCGGACAAAATTACTACTGCAGGCATTGAGATTGACGGCGTGGAGCGCCGCAACAAAGGACTGTCCGGGATTGTAACCGGATATGTGAAATCCAAAGAAAAGCACCCGGATGCCGACAAGCTGAACGTGTGTATCGTTGATGCCGGACAGGGCGAGGATCTGCAGATCGTCTGCGGAGCGAAGAACGTGGCCGCCGGCCAGAAGGTTCCCGTTGCCCTCGTTGGCGCCAAGCTGCCGGGTCTGGAGATCAAGAAGGCGAAGCTGCGCGGCGTCCTGTCACAGGGCATGATCTGCTCGGCCAAAGAGCTGGGCCTGAACGACAAGCTGCTGCCGAAAGAGCTGCAGGAAGGCATTCTGGTGCTGCCGGAGAACACGGAAGTCGGCCAGGATATTCTAAAGGTGCTCGGCCTGAACGACGAGATTCTGGAATTTGACCTGACGCCGAACCGCTCCGACTGTCTCAGCATGATTGGTGCAGCGTATGAAGTGAGCGCCATTCTGGGCCGTGACCTGAAGCTGCCTGATCCTGCTGCTGAACTGGTTGAAGCCGGAGGCAAAGCTTCTGACTCCATTTCTGTTCAGATCGAGAACGAGGAATTCTGCAGCCATTATGCGGTGCGTTATATTTCCGGAGTGAAGCCTGCTCCATCGCCGCTGTGGATTCAGAACCGTCTGATGGCTGCAGGAGTGCGCCCGATCAACAACATCGTAGACATTACAAATTACGTCATGCTTGAATACGGCCAGCCGCTGCATGCTTTTGACGGAGACAAAGTGGAAGGCGGCGTGCTGGGAGTACGCTTTGCCCGTGAAGGCGAAGTACTGACTACCCTTGACGGCCAGGAGCGTAAGCTGGAGCCGCAAATGCTGGTTATCGCCGATAGAGCCAAATCGGTGGCTCTGGCTGGTGTAATGGGCGGTCTGGACACGGAAGTAACGGCAGAGACCGTTAATATCATTCTGGAGTCGGCCCGGTTCGAGGGCGGCACCGTACGCAAGACTTCCCGCCAGCTTGGCCTGCGTTCGGAAGCCTCCCTGCGCTTCGAGAAGCAGGTTGATCCGAAAGCGGTCATTCCGGCACTGAACCGTGCCGCAGCCCTGATCGCCCGTTATGCCGGCGGCGCAGTGCATGAAGGCATTGTGCAGGCAGGCAGCGATTCTGCTCCGGAGAAAATTCTGACGCTCTCGCTTGAGAAGCTGAACAACTATCTGGGTACAGAGCTTTCACTGCTGGAAGTGAAGACACTGTTCGGACGACTGAGCTTCAAGTGCGGCGATGCCGCGCAAGGACTGGTTGAAGTACAGGTGCCTTCCCGGCGCGGAGACATCAGCTACGATGTGGACCTGATTGAAGAGGTAGCCCGTTTGTACGGCTATGATAATATTCCGACAACCCTGATTGAAGGGGTTACGACTCCGGGAGCCCTGACAGCCCGGCAATCCGTCCGCCGTGAACTGCGCCGTATGCTGGCTCTTGGCGGCTACCAGGAAGTAATGGGCTATTCCTTCATCCAGCCGGAGCAGAGCAAGCTGTTCCCTGCGTTCTCCGCAGGCGAGCAGGCTGTGAAGCTGGCAATGCCGATGAGCGAGGAGCGCAGTGTGCTGCGCACCAGCCTGCTGCCGCAGCTGCTGGATATTGCCCTCTATAATACGAACCGCCGGCAGAGTGATCTGGCGCTGTTCGAGATCGGCAATGTGTTCTTCACTGACGAAGAACAGCTTACCCGCCAGCCGCGTGAGCTGCCGGTACTGGGGCTGCTGCTGAGCGGAACCCGTACAGCCAAACAATGGAATATAACGGCTGAACCTGTTGATTTCTTCGATCTCAAGGGAGCACTGGAGAGCGTATTTGCTTATCTTGGGCTCACCGGACGTATTGTATATGAAGGCAATGCGCCGCAGGATTATCATCCGGGCCGTTCCGCTTCCATTTATCTGCTTGAAGGAGCAGGACGTACGCTGATTGGCACGATGGGCCAGCTTCATCCGGAACTGCAGCATAAGCTTGACCTTGAGGATACCTATGTGGCTGAGCTGCTGCTGCAGCCGCTGTATGACAACGCCCGGACTAATCTGCAGTACAGTGAACTGCAGCGCTTCCCGGGGATGGAACGGGATATTGCCGTTGTAGTCGATGAGGCTGTTCCTGCCGGCCATCTGCTGGACGTTATCCGTGAGAACGGCGGAACGCTGCTGCAGAACGTACAGGTATTCGATGTCTATACCGGCGGTAAAATGGAGAGCGGCAAAAAGAGCGTGGCCATCTCCCTCCTGTACCGCCATACAGAGCATACACTGACGGATGAAGAGGTATCAGAAGTGCACGAAAAGGTTGTCTCCGCGCTTCAGCAAAGTTTTGGTGCAGAATTAAGAAAGTAGCAGGAATTGTGCAAAGCCGCAGCGAATCCAATTAGACCGGGATTCGCGCGGCTTTTCCTATACACATCTTTTAGTACAAAAGTGCGGGGTACCGGCAGAATTTATTCAATAAGACGGTTGTTTTGCCAAATGTCCAGAAATCACGATACAATAGGAGCAGGGCAATCAGCTTAGAATCCGCACACATACAAAGGAGGGCACAACTGTGGCTATGGACCGGACCCGTGTCGCCGTGGAGATATATGGAACTTCCTATAAATTAGTCGGAAGCAGCAGTGAATATATGAAACAAGTGGCCCGTTATGTGGACGAGCATATGCAAGCCATTTCTAAATCCCATTCCAGACTGGATACCCCGCGGATCGCGGTGCTTGCAGCCGTACATATGGCAGAGCAGGCCATCCAGGTTCAGGACTTCAAAAATGAACTAAATATGCTGACCGGTGAGCGTACTGAGCTGCGGGTAGAGGTGTCACGCCTCCTGGAAGTCCAGCGCGAACGGCAGGAAGAATATGAACGGCTAAGGGAGTCGGCCAAGGCGGAAGCCGCCCGGCTGGTAGCTGAAGCTGAAGAGGAACGCAAGCGTCACCTGGATAATCTGGAGCAGGAACGTAAGGCTCATGCCGAGCAGCTGCAGCAGGCGGAGCAGGCGGCGGCAGCTGCCCGGGAGAAGCTTGCAGAAGAGCTGCAGGCCCGTGAGGCGGAGCTGCAGGAGCTGCGCAAGGTCTATGAGCAGGAACAGGCTGAAAGCCGCGATAGCCACAGGCAGGAGCTGGCGGCACTTGATGAGGCCCGCCTGCAGCAGCTTGATGAACTGAGGGCGGCGCATGCGGAGGAGCTGAATAACCTCCGTGATACACTGCTGCAGGAGAAAGCGGAAACGCTGTCTCAGCTGGAGCAGGAGCTGGCGCAGACCCGGGAATCGCTCGGCGGGGAAGTTGTAGAGATCCGCGCCGTGCTCAGCAAGGAGCTTGCAGATACCAAGGCAGCGCTTGAGAAGGAGCTTAGCGGTGAGCGGGAAGCGCTGCAGAAGGAGCAGACCAAGAACAAGGAGCTCCGGCAGTCCCAGGGCACACAGGAGCACCGCCACAAGCAGCAGCTTCAGGAGCTGGACAAGCAGCTTAATGAGCTGCGCGGAGGTACGGGACAGCTTCAGTCACGGCTGCGTGCGGCCGAAGCGGGGCTTAAGAGTGAACGCGATGCCCGGCAGAGTCTGCAGGCCGAGTATGAAGCGGCTGTAGCCCGGGGAGAGCAGCTCGCCGGGGAGCAGCGGACTTCAGCCGAGCAGCTTGCGCTGCTGAATGGGCAGCTGGAAGAGCTGCATCTGCGTTATGATGAGACGCAGAACGATGCGGCCGGACTCAGGGATGCCCTGCTGGAGGCTGAGGAGCGGCTGAGCCGCTCCGGGGAAGAGCTGCAGTCGGCAACAGAGCTTGCTGAGCTGGTCAACGCGGAGCTTGAAGAGCTGCGTCAGCGCCATGAGCAGGAGCTGAGGGACTCAGCCGGTCTGCGTGAGCGACTTGGGCAGGCAGGCCAAGAGACAGCAGAGCTGCGCAGTCTGCTGCAGGAGAAGGAAGCCGCGCTCGGCGAGGCGCGCAGGGAACTGCAGTCGTCCGCAGAGCTGCAGACGCTGCTGAGCGACGAGCTAGAAGAGCTGCGCCAGCAATATGAGCAGGCAGGCAGTGAAGCGGCGGAGCTGCGCAGTCTGCTGCAGGAGAAGGAAGCCGCGCTCGGCGAGGCTCGCAGGGAACTGCAGTCGTCCGCAGAGCTGCAGACGCTGCTGAGCGGCGAGCTGGAAGAGCTGCGCCAGCAGTATGAGCAGGCAGGCAGTGAAGCAGCGGAGCTGCGCAGCGAACTCGGAAGAGCCGGGGCGGAGCTGAGCCGTCTGCAGGATGAGCTTGCCCGTACAGAAGCAGAGGCGCGGAACTGGCAGGAGCTAGCTGATAAGCATATGGCAGATATCGGCGAACTTGAAATGAGCCTGCTGGAAGCGGAAGAGCGGGCAGATTCGCTGCAGCACGGGATAGAAGCTCTGCGCAGCCAGGCTCTGGAAATGCAGCAGAAGCTTGAACGCGAGGCCGGCCAGCGGGCGGAAGCCGAGCTTGAGTCTGCCGCTCAGCGTGAAGACGCAGCGGAAGTACGCAAGCAGCTTGCGGCTTTGCGCAGCCGGTACGAGGACTTGATTGCACAGTATGACGACCTGCTGCAGGACAAAGAGCAGCTGGAAGAAAGATACAGCCTGCTGGAGGCCGAAACCGAGGAAACGGCACGGCGCTTTGAAGAGCTGTCCGAGGCTGCCCGTGAAGCTGCAGCGGCAGCTGCCGGACAGCAGGAAGCAATCCGGGAGGCACGCGAGAATGAAGCTTCCTGGAAGCAGCAGTATGAAGAGCTGCAGCAGCGGGAAGCACAGTGGAGCGGAACGGAAGCCGCTCTGCGCGAGGAAATCGAGATCTGGCAGCAGGAAGCCGGGGAGGCAGAGGCACAGGCCAAAGCGTTAAGCGAGGCACAGCGTGAAGCGCAGCAGCAGCTGGATGAGATCGGGGAGCATTTTGAACTGACCCAGAGCCAGCTTCGGCTGATGCAGGCACAGTTCGAGCTCAGAGAGGGCGAGCTGGACAAGCTGGCCAAGGAACACCGTGAGCTTCAGGCGGAATATGCCAAGCTGCAGAATGAATATAATGAATGGATTCAATTGATCGAGCAGGACAGTTGAATGGCGGATGCAAGGCAAAGAGGCTGTCCCATAAGTAGATATTCTACTGGTAGTGACAGGCTCATTCTCTTCTCAAAAGTCTAAAATTTAAACAGAGCAGCGATTCTCCTG
>NZ_JARXXP010000019.1 GCF_029893965.1 Paenibacillus sp. PastM-3 | reverse complement strand
GTGGCAACCGGAACAGTGGCGACGGGAACAGTGGCAACCGGAACAGTGGCGACGGGAACAGTGGCAACCGGAACAGTGGCGACGGGAACAGTGGCAACCGGAACAGTGGCGACGGGAACAGTGGCGACGGGAACAGTGGCTACGGGAACAGTGGCGACGTGAACAGTGGCTACGGGAACAGTGGCGACGGGAACAGTGGCAACCGGAACAGTGGCGACGGGAACAGTGGCGACGGGAACAGTGGGCATTTTAATTCTGCCAATTACTCAGCCGGGGCGTTTTGTTCAGAAGAACCGCCGTTCCTCCTGTTCAACAAGCCGAGCCCGATCAGCCGGGAGGATTTCGAGAATTCAAACGGTTACTGGATCTGCCGCCGGCTGCGGCTGGTAGACAATGAAGGAAAGAGCATCGAGTACAAAGCAGCATGGGCTACGCTCTGGGAGTCGCTGTCTAATCCGGAGAAGATCGCTGTTCAGGCGATTCCAAACTTTGACGCTGATGTATTTGAAGTGATTACAGGCATTCGGGTGTAACAATATCGCTTAATGGGCGGCCGCTGTGTCGCCCTTCATACACAAAGGAGGAGCGCATCCGTGATTAAGATCAGCAAACTTGAAATTGAGAACGTGAAACGGGTTAAGGCCGTAAAGATCGAGCCGAGCAGTGCGGGACTGACGGTTGTCGGCGGCCGGAACGAACAGGGGAAAACCAGTGTGCTGGATGCCATCGCGTGGGCGCTGGGCGGCAACAAATATCGTCCATCCCAAGCAGAACGGGAAGGATCCGCAGTGCCGCCGTATCTCCAGCTTACGCTTTCCAATGGCCTTGTAGTCGAACGGAAGGGCAAAAACAGCGACCTGAAGGTTATTGATCCAAACGGCCAGAAGGGCGGCCAACAGCTCCTGGACAGCTTTGTCGAAGAGTTGGCCCTCAACCTGCCTAAGTTTATGAATGCATCCAGCAAAGAGAAGGCCAATATCCTGCTGCAGATTATCGGCGTTGGCCAGCAGCTTCACGAGCTGGAGGCAAAGGAACAGGAGATTTATAACCGCCGGCATACCATCGGCCAGATCGCTGATCAGAAGGCTAAATTCGCCAAGGAGCAGCCGTACTTTCAGGACGCGCCGAAGGAACCGGTATCAGCATCGGAGCTGATCCAGCAGCAGCAGGGTATACTGGCCCGCAACGGTGAGAATCAGCGTAAACGGCAGCGGCTGTCTCAATATCAAGCTCTCTATGCCAATCAGGGCCAAGAGGTAGAGCGGTTGAAGGTGATGCTGGCTGATGCTGAAGCAAAGCATGCTCAGACTGGGGCGGATTTGGAAGCAGCACAAAAGGATACTTTGCAGTTACACGATGAATCAACTGCGGAGCTTGAAGCGAATATCCAGCAGATCGACGAGATTAACCGCAAGGTACGGGCTAATCTGGACAAAGACAAAGCAGAAACGGATGCCAGCGACTACCGGCAACAGTATGATGCGCTGACCAACGAGATAAACGGTGTTCGCCAACAGAAAACGGATCTCCTGACGAACGCGGATTTGCCGCTGCCGGGACTGACCGTAGCAAATGGGGAACTGCTCTACAACGGCCAGCGCTGGGATAACATGAGCGGATCCGGCCAATTGAAGGTAGCCACAGCTATCGTACGGCGCCTGAAACCTGACTGCGGCTTTATCCTGCTCGACAAGCTGGAACAGATGGACCTTGAGACGCTGAAAGAGTTCGGCAGCTGGCTGGAGCAGGAGGGCCTGCAGGCGATTGCAACCCGGGTCAGCACCGGGGAAGAATGCAGCATCATCATTGAGGACGGGTATGTTACCGGGCAGGAAGGTGTTACGCTGCAGCAGCCCCCGGGCGAGATTGATCCAGGCGAAGGCTGGAGTCAACCAGCAGCGCCTCCATCCTCTACATCTTGGAAAGCAGGTGAATTCTGATGGAAGTAATCAGCGGCAAGGTACAAAAAGCGAAGAAGGTCGTCATCTACGGACCTGAGGGCATCGGTAAATCATCGCTGGCCGCACAGTTCCCGCGTCCTGTCTTCATTGATACGGAAGGATCGACGACCGAAATGGAAGTCGATCGTCTTCCAAAGCCGAACAGCTGGGAAATGCTCAAACAGCAGGTCGGCTGGGTTAAGCAGCAGGGACCCCGGTTCGGCACCTTGATCATCGATACGATTGACTGGGCTGAAATGCTCTGCACAGATAGCGTATGCGCCTCCCACCAGAAAAAGGGCGTTGAGGACTTTGGCTACGGCAAAGGTTACATCTATGTCTCAGAGGAGTTCGGCCGGTTCCTGAACCTGCTCAGTGATGTAGTAGAGTCCGGGATTCACGTCGTGTTGGTTGCTCATGCTCAGATCGTCAAGTTTGAACAGCCTGACGAGATGGGGGCTTATGATAGGTACCAGCTCAAGTTGGGCCAGAAGACCAGCTCGCGGACGGCACCTCTTGTCAAAGAGTGGGCAGATATGGTGCTCTTCATCAATTACAAGACTCTGTCTGTAGCTGCCAACAACCAAGGCACCAAGCATAAGGCACAGGGCGGATCCCGGGTGGTCTATGCCACACACCATCCGGCATGGGATGCGAAGAACCGCCATAACCTGCCTGATGAGTTCCCGCTGGACTATGGACGGCTCGCTCATATCTTCAACGGAGCAGCCCCGCAGCAGCAGGCAGCGCCAGTTACACAACAGCAGACCCCTGTGCAAACCGTAATTCCGACAGAAAATATTCCAAATAATATTCCTAATCAGCAGGCTGCACAAGCGGCAAATTTAGCTGCTCCTGTAAGCACCGCACCACCGGCAGCCGGCCTTAATCCTAACATCCCGCCTGCACTGCGCGATCTCATGACGCAGAACAATGTCACTGAGGCTGAGATTCAGATCGTTGTCAGCAAGAAGGGATATTACCCTTATGACGCACCTATAGCCAACTATGACCCGAATTTCATTAACGGCGTGTTGGTTGCAGCTTGGCCGCAGGTGTTCGACATGATTAAAGATTATCGGGATAATCTTCCGTTCTAATACATCCATCTTAGGAGGCAAACAGCATGAGTCAAATGGAAAGAGAATTGAGTTGGGAAGACGAGATTGAAAAGGATGGTGGGGAATTTACCCTACTGCCGGCAGGTGACTACAATTTCACCGTAACGAAATTTGAGCGCGGACGCTTCAGTGGTTCCGAAAAAATGCCAGCCTGCAACCAGGCTAAGCTGGAACTGACTGTGCATTCTCCAGAGCATGGCGATGTAGTTATCTTCCATAACCTTTTCCTGCACACGAAAACAGAGGGCTTGCTCTCCAACTTCTTCGCTGGCATCGGCCAGAAACGTAAAGGTGAAAAGCTTCGGATGAACTGGCAAACCGTCATTGGATCCAAGGGTCGTTTAAAGCTGGAGGTCAATAACTTTAGGGGCCGAGATGGTGCAGATAAAACGAATAACCAAGTGAAAAGCTTCTACGCTGCTGATGAACTGCCAACAGGCCAGCCGCCGCAGCAGCAGGCCCAGTACAACCAGGCACCACCGCAAGCCGGACAATATCAGCAGCAGGGGTACCAGCAGACGCAGTATCAACAGGCTCCTCCATTCCCGACGACTCCACCACCGCAAGGCGGCGGCTGGTCATCCGGACAGTTTTAGGTGGCTGCCATGGAGCTGAGAGGATATCAGCAGCAAGCGCGGGAATCGATTCAGGAAGAATGGGGGCGGGGCGTCAAGCGGACGCTCCTGGTCCTTCCCACAGGCTGCGGGAAGACCATTGTATTCAGTAAGGTAACGGAGGACCGGGTAAGGCTGGGCGAGCGTGTGCTCGTCCTGGCCCACCGGGGAGAGCTGCTGGATCAGGCAGCTGATAAGCTGGCCAAATCAACTGGGCTGGTTTGCGCGACAGAAAAGGCGGAGCAGACATCGATCGGCAGCTGGTACCGGGTGGTGGTCGGCAGTGTTCAGACGATGATGCGGGATAAGCGCCTGCAGAAATTTGCCGCAGATCATTTTGACACCATCATCATCGATGAAGCTCACCATTGTCTGTCTGACAGCTATCAACGGGTACTTGCTCACTTTAAAGAGGCGCATGTGCTGGGTGTTACGGCCACACCAGACCGCGGCGACATGCGGAACCTGGGCAGCTACTTTGAGAGCCTGGCCTATGAGTATACGCTGCCGAAGGCGATCAAAGAAGGATTCCTCAGCCCGATCAAGGCGATGACCATTCCGTTGAAACTGGATTTGTCCACAGTCGGTCAACAGGCTGGGGACTATAAAAGCAGTGATCTGGGAACGGCGCTGGACCCATACCTGGAATCAATCGCTGCTGAAATGTGGAATGTGGCCAAAGACCGGAAGATTGTCGTGTTCCTTCCGCTGGTGAAGACCAGTCAGAAGTTCACCAACATCCTGAATTCGATCGGCTTCAAGGCTGCAGAGGTCAACGGGGAGTCTCAGGACCGGGCGGAGGTGCTGGCGGATTTCGATGCCGGCAAGTACAACGTATTGTGTAACAGCATGCTGCTCACGGAAGGCTGGGACTGCCCCAGCGTAGATTGTGTTGTTGTTCTGCGACCGACGAAGGTCCGCAGCTTATATAGCCAGATGGTCGGGCGAGGTACCCGGCTGTTCCCTGGTAAAACTGAATTGTTGCTTCTGGACTTCCTTTGGCACACTGAACGGCATGAGCTTTGTCACCCGGCACACCTTATCGCTGAGAATGAAGAGGTAGCTGCGGCCATGACCAAGCAGATCGAGGAGGCTGGCATTGCGCTGGACCTGGAAGCCGTTGAGAAGCAGGCGACTGAAGATGTCGTGGCAGCCCGCGAGGAGGCCCTGGCGAAGCAACTGGCCGAAATGAAACGGCGTAAGCGGGCTTTGGTGGATCCGCTGCAGTTTGAAATGAGTATCCAGGCAGAAGATCTGTCCGGATATACCCCGGCATTTGGCTGGGAAATGGCACCGCCGAGTGACGCACAGGTAAAGACGCTGGAGAAGCTTGGAATCCTGCCAGATCAGATCGATAATGCTGGCAAGGCATCAAAATTACTGGAACGTCTGGATAAGCGCCGTCAGGAGGGCCTAACTACACCGAAGCAGATACGGCAGCTTGAGAATCGTGGATTCGAACATGTTGGAGCATGGCCATTCACAGCAGCGCAAAAGTTGATTGATCGGATTGCGGCCAATGGTTGGACAACGCCAAAAGATATTAATCCAAAGGAGTACCGATGGGAGTAGTCACACGGTTCATCAAATATAAGGAGGATTTATATGTCCAAATTAAAGTTATCGGAACTGCCAGATGATGTAGAAGTAAGCCGGGAATATATCCATACGACATACACCGTTGCAGAACTTAAACGCGAATTACTGGAGTTAAATGAACCGCATCATGAGCATAAGGACTGGGCAGTAATAAGCCGGGAAACATGGCGTCCTTGCGCAGAGTCAATGATTGAGTCTTACATTGATAACTCTGCTGACGATATGTACGAGGATGCAGATGAGAGTATGAGGGATGGAATCGGGACGGATGAAGTGATAGCAGCGGTTCAAGCCGTTTTGGATGCAGCTATGCCGGATGGTTTGGGTTATTGGACATTCGGCAAGGACGTTGAGATTGATATCTTTCCGCCTACAGAATAATCCAAGGATACTTGTCATCAAGAAAGTGAGGTATTCCAGATGAAGACAGTCATTCGTCTCCGGGACGATCAAGGAAACATCATCGGCACGATCCGGGAAGAGAAGCAGCTTGAGCCGATCGAAGTCCTTCGCAATTTCTGCCTTGCCTTATCGCTTCTTGGTCTGGTGTTGTTGTGGCTAATGTAGGATCACAGTAGACGCATACGGTTCACCAGGGGAGGGAGAACGGACGATGCACTTACCAGATGAAATAAGAGACTTGATAGAGTCCGGGGCAATTTTCTACTGTTCTCACTCTGGCGGAAAGGACTCACAGGCAATGTACGCCAGGCTGCGGCAGGTGATCCCAAATAATCAACTGGTTGTAGTCCACGCCAATTTAGGGGAGGTTGAGTGGCCGGGAGTTGTGGACCACATTCGGCGTTTTATCACTCACCCACTTCACGTAGTCAAGGCAAACAAAACATTCCTGGGGATGGTGGAAGCCCGGGGGATGTGGCCCAGTGCAGCGTACCGGCAATGCACCAGTGACCTAAAACGCGGGCCGATATTCAAATTTATCCGCAATGACCTGAAAGAGCGTGGAGCTACGATAGCAGTGAACTGCATGGGGTTAAGAGCTGCGGAGTCGGCTTCTCGAGCAAAGCGTGAACCGTTGAGATACAACGTTCAGGAGAGCGTGAACGGGCGGGTTGTCCGGCATGTATGGGACTGGCTCCCGGTATTCGATCTGGCTACTGAAGATGTGTTCCGGGAGATCAGGGAGGCCGGAGAGGAACCATTCTGGGCGTATGCTGACGGTAACGAACGGTTGAGTTGTGTGTTCTGCATCATGGGCAGCGTAAATGATTTGAGACACGGAGCAATCTGCAACCCAGACTTATACCGCAGGTACGTTGAGCTGGAACGGAAGATCGGACACACCATGTTTATGAAGGGAAAGGAGTCTATCAGCCTGGAAGATCATGTCGGCATCAAAATTGATTAATGCGCATTACGAAGATACTGTGAAAGAAGGTGAACCTGTGCAGAATGAAAAGGCTATGCTCGATGGCAACATCGTTAGGATAATGATTTCTAAGAATGTCGCTGAAATCGAACGTATGCGGGAATGGGCGCATAAAAGGATCGATATGATTGCTAATTCAAAAATAGCAGAATTGATTCCGTTCAACGAAGAGGTTACGGGCATAAATGAAAATTGGGAGAAACGCCGCTGCGAATGCGGCCGGGGATACTCTGTTGAGCAGATCCTGGGCGACGAGCTGGAGGAGCCGGCGTGCCCGGAATGCGGCAATACAAACAGTGAATTAATTAGTGAAGCATCCGGAGTATAGGCATAAGGAGAAATGACATGGAGCATAAATTGGATTTGGTTGCCCTGCTTGGCCATGTGGATCCGTCATACCTGGGTTACCAGGAATGGGTCAATGTCGGCATGGCACTGAAATATGAAGGTTACACAGCCAGCGACTGGGACGAGTGGAGCCGGCGGGACAGCGGGCGCTACCGTCCAGGTGAGTGCTTCAAGAAATGGACTACGTTCGAGGGCACCGGGAATCCGGTAACTGGGGCGACCATCACGCAGATGGCCAAGGACAACGGCTGGCTGCCGCGGTCCGGCTTTGATCACCACGAGCTGGGCTGGGAAGATGAAATCTCCGGATCCGCTGGAGATTACGTGGTCATCGATAAGAACTGGATTGAAGGGATGGAGATCCACGAGCCAGTTGACTGGAATCCCGTTCAGCAGCTAACAACGTATTTGAGTGCTTTATTTGAAGCATCGGAGCAAGTCGGCTATGTCACAGATACCTGGAAGAACGACGAAGGCAAGTATCTTCCGACCAAAGGGAACTGGGACCGTACGGCAGGCGAGCTGATTCAGCTACTCAATCAGTCCGGTGGAGACATCGGTTCCGTGCTGGGGGATTATGATCCGGCTGCCGGCGCTTGGATCCGGTTCAACCCGCTGGACGGCAAGGGCGTCAAGAATGAGAACGTTACGGAATTCCGGTATGCGCTGGTAGAGTCTGACACGATGGACATTGAGAAGCAGAACGCCGTCATGCGGGAGCTGGAGCTGCCGATCGCGGTCATGGTCTACAGCGGTGGGAAGAGCCTCCACGCCATCGTGCGGGTCGAGGCGGCCGATTACGAGGAGTACCGGAAACGGGTTGATTACCTGTACAACGTCTGTAAGCGTAACGGCCTGTCCGTGGATAATCAGAACCGGAATCCTTCACGGCTCTCCCGCATGCCGGGAATCGAGCGGAACGGGAAGAAGCAATTTATTGTGGACACCAACATCGGCAAGTCCACCTGGGCGGAATGGCATGAGTGGATCGAGGGCGTTAACGATGATCTGCCAGATCCGGAAGGCCTGACGGAGTTCTGGAACGACATGCCGAAGCTTTCCCCGCCATTAATTCACGGTCTGCTGCGGCAGGGGCACAAGATGCTGATGGCGGGGCCGTCTAAGGCTGGGAAGTCCTTCTCCCTGATCGAGCTGGTTATCGCAATCGCTGAGGGCATCAAATGGCTGGCCTGGCAGTGTGAGCGGGGGAAGGTGCTGTACGTCAACCTGGAGCTTGACCGGGCGAGCTGCCTGCACCGATTCAAGGATGTGTACACTGCCCTGGACCTACCGGGGCAGCACATCGGCAATATCGATATCTGGAACCTGCGCGGGAAGTCGGTACCGATGGATAAGCTGGCACCGAAACTGATCCGCCGGGCGCAGAAGAAGAACTATATCGCGGTCATTATTGACCCTATTTATAAGGTATTGACGGGAGACGAGAACAGCGCTGATCAGATGGCTCATTTCACGAACCAGTTTGACAAGATCGCTACGGAGCTCGGTGCCAGCGTTATTTACTGTCATCATCACAGTAAAGGCTCCCAGGGCGGCAAGAAGTCGATGGACCGGGCCAGTGGCAGCGGCGTGTTCGCCCGCGATCCGGATGCTCTGATTGACTTGGTGGAGCTGGAGCTGACAGAATCGCTGCTGAAGCAAGAGGAGAATAAAGCCGTATGTGCGGTATATGATCGCTTATTCCGACAATTCAATACAGCCTACCTGGAAGCTCACGTCTCTCAGGATGATCTGCTCAGCAAAGCTGTCATGGAGGAGCATGCCAAGCGCGGGCTAGCATCACAGGCTGCCTACGTACAGACAGAAATCGATAAGGCGCTTGAGTCCGTCCGGATCCGATCGGCTTGGCGGGTAGAAGGTACGCTCCGGGAATATCCGAAGTTCAAGCCGGTCAATATGTGGTTCCAGTACCCTATTCACCGCGTTGATGAGGTCGGCAGTCTCCAGGACATCGAGCCAGAGGGAGAGCAGCCGCCTTACAAAAAGGCCACCGGTAAGCGGAAGGAGAAAGCCAAAGAGGAGCGTCGGACGAAGGCAGAGGAGTTCGAGGACGTGGTAAACAACTGCAATTACGGTGAGCCGCCCACGCTTAACGACGTCATGGCCTGGTACAGTTCGACCGGAAAGGAAGTCGCCGAGCGGACAGTTCGGGACTGGATCAAGAAATTCGGCTATGAAATTGACCGTTCTATCGGTTTCCGTATCGTCAAAAAAGAGGACGGGGAAGTGATTTAAAATGCAGCGGCTATCTTTTTTTCATGATAGTTGCAAACCGCAATAAGTTGCGGGGAAACCATCATTTCATGTTCGCTGCAACTTTGCAATGATCATGATTGCCGCAATCCCGCGAAAAGATGCGGGGAGAGTTCCCTATATATATAAATATAACGCGCGCGCATATTTGATTAAATCATGTTTATGAGACTGTAAAGTCAGAAAGAGAAGGACCCCGCAATTAAACCTGCGGGCTCCCCTCCTTTGACTCGTCACTGACATCCGCGCGAGAAGGAGAAAAAAATGACGAAAGAAAAAAAGTATGCCAGCAACTACTGGGATGAAGAAAAAGGGGAAGTTATTGAATTCGGCAATAACTTCATGCGTTGCTATGATAAAGCCGGAAAGCTTCAGTTCGGATCAAAATATACAAACAAGGCTGGCGAAACGGTATATCAGGTCAAATTCGTTATTGACCGCAAGGAGCTATTCGATGATGACCAAGCGGCCGATTACCTGCGGGCGACAATCAATGACTGGGAAGAGATGTTGGAGGGCGAATAACATGCCGACTGAATTCTTTATGCCTATGAAAAAGCCACCGACCATCACCCATCAGCAGAAGCAGGTAACGATCGTTAACGACAAGCCAGTCTTCTATGAGCCGGATGAGTTGAAGGCTGCGCGGGCGATGCTTATGGCACACCTTGGTCAACATGCTCCGAAGCGTGCGTATGTCGGTCCGGTTCGGCTCCTGGTGAAGTGGTGCTTCCCGCTGAAGGGCCAGCACCAGGACGGGGAGTACAAGGCGACGAAGCCAGATATCGATAACAGCCAGAAGCTGCTGTTCGACTGCATGACGGCCTGCGGGTACTGGAAAGACGACGCGCTAGTTGCCAGCCTGATCGCTGAGAAGTTCTGGGCGGCGCTGCCTGGCATCTATATCCGGATCGAGGAGCTGTAAGCCATGGACTACGGAGCGTTCTTCGCGGATGTGCAGGCGTGGATCGGTCAGGCGAATCAGGCAGCTGCTCATTATGGTATGAGCAGTCCGGAGTTTTGGCAGTGGGTATCCGGCTCTGCCGGAAGTATCTGCAGCAAGTATCAGGATCATCCTCTGGCTATCAAGCAGATGCAGATGCTTTCTGAATGGCTGGAGGGGGTCCTGGAGAAACAACAGAGGGGCGGTTGATCATATGGGCAAGTTTATACGCGGGGCGCTTGCCCCGATTCCAGAAGAAGATGCACTGGACGGTATTACTTACGATAGCTGCGGTAAGATGAAATTCCATCCCGATTTCCATTTCAGTCACGGTGAGCACTACAGCCTAGAGGATCTGGAATACCTTTGTACCTTTTTCGGCTTTGATACGACACGCTCTCTGTCCTATGCGATCGGAAAGACGGAAGGCACTTGCCGTAAAAAGTACAAGGAACTGTTGGAGACTGGGAAGGTTGACTACTACCGTAACAGCTATAAGAAAAAACTGGAGGTATGACATGCGAATCATAACCCCAGATCCAATATTTCAGGACATTCCGTGGGAGTTCATAACAGACGATAACGGGAAGGTGATCGGAGAGGTATTCTTGACTCTCCCGGATCCGCCAGCAAGGAGGCGACAGTTGAAATGGGGCACTGGTTTTACATCACGCCAGAAGAGTATGCCGCTGCTGAAGAAGTCGGAATAGCACCCGGTATGCTGGATCGCCGGATCAGAGAACAGGGTTGGTCAAAGGAAAAAGCGATGACTACACCACCTAGAAAGGGAACGAATCGCCGACACTGGGCAGCTATTGCCGAAAAGAACGGAATCAACTATGCGGCGTTCATGTCGAGGGTATATCGGGGATGGTCAATGGAGCTGGCAGCGACAAAGCCTTTGGAGTCTCCAGAAGAAGCAAAGCTTCATGCCTTAAAGGCGACAGAGCACATGCGTAAGCTACCGAGTGAATACCTTAGGCTCGCTGAAAAGAACGGTATTCCGTATGCCACCTTTCACACACGGGTTCGCATTCATGGATGGGACCTAGAGCGAGCAGCAACGGAGCCGGTATGGACCCGTGAGCAGATAGGCCGGTTAGGCGCACAGCGCCGGCGGGAACGTGAAGGCGATTGGGCAGCAATTATTTTTGGGAGAAGGTGAAAAAGATGCGGCGAGGCGGACAATCAGGTACACCGATACCCAACCGGGCTGTTGAACATCAGTCATACGGTACCGGGTCTGTGAAGGAATATACGCTCACTCCAGAACAGCTGGAAGAAATCCGGCAAAAATATCCGGTCACGAAGCGAGATAAGAAATTCAAGGCCCCAATTGAAATCAAGACTAAACTTCAGGAGGAGAAGCGGATGGGTAAGTTTACAATGACAGAGGCGGAATTTAAGGCTGCCCGGGAAAGCGGCAAGACGATTGCGCAGATTGCGAAGGAACAGGATGTTACCGAAGTCACAGTCTATAACAGCATGAGACGCTGGGAGGCTAGTGAAAAAGGGCAGAATGAGCAAAAGCTGTTGCGCGAGAAGGATGCTGCTCCGCCGGCAGATACTCAACAGTTGGATAAGGCCATCCATGAAATCGAACGGTTGACACTCGAGGTAGCAGCGAAGGGTGAGGCGAATAAAATCTTACAAGCCCGCTTAGAGTCGGCTGAGACTGAGGAGAAGAAGTGGAAAGAGCAGGCGGGCAGTGTTGCAGCTGCAAGAGACTCAGCGCAGGAGGAGTTGGTGGAAGCATATGAGGAGCGAGATATGCTTCGGGATGAGATTAACCGGATGATCACCGAGCGTGACGAACTGGTAGCTGAGAATGACCGCTTGGAGCGCCGAATGGTTGAGGCCCAGGGAGAAGCCACACGGGCCTGGAGCGAGGTGGAGGAGCTGCGTGATACGCTGGGTCACCCGATGCTGGCTGAAGTGCATAAGCCTTCCGAGTCGGTTGTATTGGATACGGCTATTGCTGATTTGACCCGGGCGCGTTGGATCCTGAACCGGCTAACAGCTTCCGGAGAGTAAACAGAAAGGGGTCGTACAGCATGAGTATTATCAAGGCAACATGGATTGAGACGCTGATCTGTCAGTACGCAACGGAAGCCCATACGCTTGAACGCTACCGGGACACCTTAGACCTGAAGGACCCGGCAGCGGCAGAGGAGGCCGAGACGGTCTCAGGCATGCTGGCAGATATGAGATATGCCTTAACCTGGATGCGGCGCGGCAGACGGCCAGGGAGCCGCAGAGGAGCTGAGCGGACGGATGTATACCGACAGCGTGAGCTATTGGTTAAACTGGCAGGAGATGAAATGAGCAACGAGGAGAAGCTGCATATGGTCGATGCGCTGCTTCTCCTGTCTGACAGAGAGCGAACATGTTTTCTGCTTTATGTGGCTCAGGGCTTGCTGTGTCAAGAGATTTCTGATAAACTTGGCATAGCACCAAGTACCGTGTATATGTATGTAACACGGGCCAAAGATAAGCTTAAGAAGCATTTTCCAAGGCCTTTGTAGTAATCTTGTAGTAATTCGTGTAGTAACTCATACAGTGCTATAAGTCTGTCTATCATGAGTCCTCCATTGCGGAGGGCTCTTTTTTGCGTTCCGTATACCGTGAAAGGAGCCGAGGCGCCGTGAGCAATGCAATATGCCAGTCATGCACTAAATTCATAACCTGCGAGTCGCCTTGTGCTGCCATTCAAACGCTGTATCAGATTTATGACGCGCAGGATGAGAAGGACAAGACGGTTCGCATCCGTAACCTGAAAAGACAGTTAGGCATCCAGGACGCAGAGCCTAGCCGGTCTTTAAAGCGGCTTGCCGATCAGATCATCAAGCGGTTTCCCGAGTTCAGCATCATTCGGGAGTTTAATATCAAAATCGGCTACGTGGTCAGCCAGGAGCGTAAGCGCGGCGAGAAGATCACGTATGCGGATTGCCGGAAGGTGCAGGAAGTCTTCAGGGCGTATCTGCCTTATGACTTCATCATCACGTTTTATGAGCGGAACACGGGAATGCTCAATGAGAATCAGCAGAAGGTTCTCATGCTTCATGAGCTTCGGCACATCACAATTGGGGAAAAGGGCTTGAAGATCCGCCCCCATGACATAGAAGATTTCAAGGACATTCTGGAGCCATACGGGCTTGACTGGAATGAGCCGGGTAAGGAATTGCCAGATATTTTAGGAGGTGAGTAGGGTGCAGCAATCTGCAACAAATCCGGATAATGAGCAAAATCTCACGAGATCAGAGCAGGCGCTGCTTGAGGCCCTACTGAATCCTGAGAATCGGATCAAGAGTGTGACAGACATTTGCAAAGTCGCCAAAGTGGACCGGGCCACGTATTACCGAGCATTCGCGAAGCCGGAATTTGTCGCGCTTTATAATAAGCGGTCGGTGGATCTCGTCAAGCAGTCCGTGGCTTCCGTGCTCAATACATTTGTCCGGGAGGCACAGCGCGGCAGCTTCCAGCACGGGAAGGTTGTCCTGGAGATGGCTGGCTTGTATGCTGAAAAGTCCGATGTGAAGCTGTCCGGCTCCGTTGAAGTCGACAATCCGTATAAGGGTCTAACAACAGCCGAGCTGAAGAAGCTGATTGACAGTGGATAGGGAGACGATCATCCGGGGTGCCCGTATCGAGCTGGCTCGGCGCGAGTTCTTCAGCTTCTGCCAGGCAATGGCTCCAGACTTCTACCGCTCGGATCGGCAGTACCTGACGGACTTATGCGGCGAAATGCAGGATTTTTACCAATCGGACGATGATATCCTAATCGTCAACGAGCCTCCCCGGCATGGTAAGAGCCGGACAGCTTCCATGCTGGCCCAATGGGTCTTCGGGCAGAACCCGCGTGAGAAGGTCATGACGGGCAGCTACAACGAGACCCTATCCACTACGTTCTCCAAGGCCGTTCGTAACGGCATCGGTACCGTGAAGGCTGATCCGAACGTCATTGTGTACAGTGATATCTTCCCCCAGGTCCGCATTCAACGCGGGGACGGGGCAATGAACCTGTGGAGCCTGGAGGGCGGCTATAACAGCTATCTGGCTACGTCTCCTACGGGCACGGCTACCGGCTTCGGGGCCACGCTGCTGATCATTGATGACCTGATCAAGAATGCCGAAGAGGCCAGCAACGAGAACACCTTGGAGAAGCATTGGGAATGGTTCACGAACACGATGCTGTCCCGCTTGGAGGAAGGCGGCAAGATCATCATCATCATGACCCGCTGGGCTACAGGAGACTTGGCAGGGCGGGCGCTGGAGCATTTCCGAAGTGAGAAGAAGCGCGTCCGTCACCTGACCATGAAGGCGCTCCAGGATGATGGCACGATGCTGTGCCCGGATGTCCTGTCCCGTGAGAGTTACGACATGAAGGTCCGGGCCATGGGGGCGGATATCGCCAGCGCCAACTATCAGCAGATCCCGATTGATATCAAGGGCAAGCTGTATAGCAGCTTCAAGACATATACGCAGCTGCCGGCGGATGGCCACGATGAGCCGCTGTTCACGGGTATTTACGCATACTGTGATTCAGCGGACGACGGGGCGGATTACCTGTGTAATATCATCTGGGGTGCGTATCAGAAAGAGGCGTACGTCCTGGATGTCATCTATACCAAGCAACCGATGGAGATTACGGAGCCAGCCACAGCGCAGGCTCTTTTTGCGTTCAAGGCAAATAAAGCCCGTATTGAGTCCAATAACGGCGGTAAGGCTTTCGCGCGGAACATCAAGCGGATCCTAGAAACGGAGCTGAAGAGCAACCGTACCGATGTGAGCTGGTTCCACCAAAGCAAGAATAAGACGGCCCGGATCGTCAGTAACGCGACCTGGGTCATGCAGCACGTCTATTTCCCGGTCAACTGGCGGGACCGCTGGCCGGACTACTACAAGGCCATGACGAGCTATCAGCGGGAGGGCAAGAACACCCATGATGATGCGCCGGATGCTACAACAGGCCTGGTCGAAACAATGTACCTGCTGAATGGAGGTTAGGAAATGGGGTGGTTTAAGAGCATGGTCATGAAAATACTAAAGATCACGCCGGCGCCGGAAAGCCAGGTCATCACGATTCAGGAGCCGTATAGCTACGGGGCCAATGTGTTGCGCAACCGGCTGTGGTATCGGGGAGATCCGTCCGAACTGGATCAGTTCTATAAGCAGAATGTGACGGATGCGGTGGGCCGTTCCCGCTTCTGGGCAGCCGTACCGTCAACGGGCCTGGGTATCCGCAAGATTCATTCAGGGCTACCGGCCATGGTGGCGGACAGGCTGTCGGATATCGTAGTGGCCGATATGGACGCCATCACACTCCAGAACGATGCTGAGACAACCGCGTGGGATGAAATCAGCAAGGATAATGATTTTCCTGAGCTGCTGGCTGGTGCCGTTACAGAGACGCTGAGCGCAGGAGACGGAGCATTTAAGGTCACACTGGACCCCGAGGTCAGCGAGTATCCGCTGATCGAATTTTATTCTGGGGATCAGGTGGAGTACAAGCGGACCCGTGGCCGGCTACAGGAGGTCATATTCTACAGCGACTACAGCGTGGATAAGCGGGATTATCGCCTGATAGAGACATTTGGCCGGAAATACATCCGTTATCAGCTGCTGGATGCCTATGGCAAGCAGGTGCCGCTGTCCCTGGTGCCGGAAATTGCGGATTTGAGAGATATCGAGTATGACGGCGACTTTATTATGGCCGTGCCGCTCATGGTGTTCAAGTCTACGAAGTGGCCAGGACGCGGGAAGTCGATATTCGACAGCAAAGCCGATTCATTTGACGCCTTGGATGAGGTTATCAGCCAGTGGATGGATGCAATCCGCTCCGGTCGGGTACAAAAGTACATTCCGGAAGACATGATTCCAAAGAATCCCGAGACCGGGGCGTTGATGCGGCCGAATCCGTTTGATAATCAGTTTATCCGGATTAGCAGCGTGATGGCCGAGGATGCCAAGGGGCAGATTAGCCTGGTGCAGCCTCAGATCCTCTATGAGGCGTTCGTGGCTTCTTATGCTTCAGCCATGGATATGTGCTTGCAGGGCATCATCTCACCCAGCACATTGGGAATTGACCTGAAGAAGACTGACAATGCGGAGGCCCAGCGGGAGAAGGAGAAAGCCACGCTGTACACACGGGGCAAAATCGTTGATCGGCTCAATGAGGTCATTCCGGAGCTGGTGCAGACCGTCCTGAAGGTGTACGACACGATGAAAGGCCGCACTGCTGGCGAGTATGAGGTCAGCGTGACCTTCGGGGAGTATGCCGCGCCAGACTTTGGCTCTGTCGTGGAGACAGTAGGCAAGGCCCGGACATTCGGTGTGATGTCCATTGAGCGAGCCGTGGAAGAGATGTATGGCGATACCTGGACGGATGAGGAGAAGGCCGAGGAGGTCGCCAGGCTGAAAGCTGAGCAGTCTGGACCTACTTTCGATGAACCGGAAGTGCGAGATCCGGAAGAAGTTGATCCGGAATGAGTAATAAAGCCTATGATCTTCGCCGGATCTATGCGCAGATGGAGATTGACCTGATCGCCAGTATGAAGCGCAATCTGACGCGGCATGAGAATGAGGAGAAGAAAGAGGGCTTCGAGTGGGAGCAGTGGCAGCAGCGGAAGCTGGAGGACCTGAAGCAGTACCGGATCGAGGCTGCAAGGATCGTCAACAAGGCCATACCGGAGATTGAGGAGACGGTGGAGCAGGAGGTTAAGGGCTCATTCAGGCGCGGCTTCAGTCGAGTAGGCGGGCTGCTGAAGAAGATCTTTAACCGGGTGATCCCGACCAAGCAGGACGCCATTGACGACAGCAATTTCTTCAAGGCAAATGAGCACAGGATCAACGCTCTGGCTGCGGCTGCGCAGCAGGAGCTGAGGAAAGGGAATCAGGCCATCCTACGCCGGACAGATGATGTGTTCCGGCAGACCATCTTCAAGAGCCAAGTCTATCTGAACAGCGGCGCTGCTTCGCTGGATCAGGCAATCGACATGGCCACAAGGGATTTTTTGGACAAAGGCTTGGACTGCATCACATACCAGGATGGCCGCAAGGTGAATATTGCTTCATACGCTGAAATGTCCCTGCGCACCTCGTCTCAGCGGGCAGTATTCGCGGGAGAGGGGGCCAAGCGGCAGCAGGCTGGTAATCCTTTTGTTGTCGTATCTGCACACAGCAACTGCTCAGAGCTGTGTCTGCCGTGGCAGGGCAAAGTTTATATAGATGATGTCTATAGTGGCGGTAAAGCCTCAGACGGCCCTTATCCGTTGCTGAGTACAGCAATGGCAGGCGGCCTATTTCACCCGAATTGCCGGCATAACATGACCACGTTCGTGCCTAATGTGAGCCGTATGCCGATGCCGGTAGACAATACGGCAGCGCTAGCCAGTTACAAGCAGGAGCAGCGGCAACGGTACATGGAGCGTCAGGTGCGGCTGTATAAGCGAAGAGCAGCCGGCAGCGTGGACCCGGCCAATAAGGCGCGCGCAGAAGCTAAGGTGAAGCAGTGGCAGTCCGCGCTCCGCAGTCATCTGAAGGCGAATCCGGAGTTGAGGCGGGATTATAGTCGCGAGAAAATACGAATACCACCTGCTTAGGCCCTGGCTGAGACTGCTGGGGCCTAAGCTTTTACTCTGGCCGGAGTATATCGGCCACTCCCATAGCTGGAGAGCAGCTATAAAAATCTATGGAGGTTGATGACTAATGGAATGGTTGAAGACGCTTTTGAAGGCAGCAGGCGTGGAAGATTCAAAGGTGGACGGTCTGATCGGTGATGTGAATAAGGAGTTGCCGAAGCATTTTGTCCCAAAATCGCAATATAACGATCTGTCCGACACTAAGAAGAAGCTGGAAAAGGACATTTCAGACCGCGATGCACAGCTTGAAACACTCAGCAAGGATGCTAATGCTACTGAAGGGCTGAAGGCTGAGATTACCCGGTTACAGGGCGAGAATACCAAGGCTAAAACCGATTACGAGAACAGCCTGAAGGACATGACGCTGACGAACGCGATCAATGCTGCGCTCAGCGGCAAGGTTCACAATGAAGCGGTTGTCCAGGGGTTGATTAAGAAGGACAAGCTGGTAATCGGGGATGACGGTAAGGTGGTCGGGCTGGATGAGCAGCTGACCGCGCTGAAGACCTCTGACGCGTATCTGTTCAAGCCTGAGGGTAACGGCGGGGCAGGTGGTGGCGGTAATGGTGGCTTCCGTGTAGGCGGCGGGGGCGGTCAGGCAGGCACAGGCTCTGCTACCAATGATCAATTAGCCAGCATTTTTGGAGTGGCTGAAACCAAGTAATCATTTTATTAAACAAGGAGAGATGTACAAATGCCGTACAACTATGTAGAGAGCTTCCAGACTACCTTGCAGCAGAAATATACGAAGGAGCTGGCATCAAATGATTTGACCACGCAGAATGCGATGTGGGTCAATCACAAGACAATTAAGGTGCCACGCCTGGACGTAGCCGGCTATAAAAATCACAGCCGCGCAGGTGGCTGGAACCGTCAAGCGGTCAGCAATGACTTTGAATTGAAGACGCTGACCTTTGACCGTGACGTTGAGTTCTATGTGGACGCTATGGATGTGGATGAAACAAATCAAATCGTGTCCGCTGCAAACCTTACGGCCGTATTTGAGAAGGAACAGGCGATTCCGGAATTGGATAAATATCGTTTCTCGAAGATTTACGCGGACTATGTGGCCTTTGGCAAGACCCCGGACACTACAGTGATTGACGCGACCAATGCGCTTGAGGTCTTTGATCAGCTCATGCTGAACATGGACGAAGCGGAGATTCCACTGGAAGGCCGGATTATGTATGTAACTCCGACCTATCTGAAGCTGCTGAAAGCGGCAGAAGAAATCCGCAAGGTCATCTATGTGAATCAAAACAGTGGAGCTGTTAACCGCACGGTCCGCAGCTTGGATGAGGTCAAGCTGATTTCCGTGCCGTCGAGTCGGATGAAGACCGTTTATGACTTCACCAACGGAGCTGTACCTGGTGTAGGGGCTAAGCAGATCAACCTGATTCTGATCCATCCGGATTGCGTATGGGCGCCAATCAAGCACACGGCCATCTACCTGTGGGAGCCAGGAAGCCACACCCAAGGTGACGGATATCTGTACCAAAACCGCCGTTATACGGACCTGTTCCTGATCGAGCGGAAGACGCCAGCTATCCAGATCAACGTTCAACCCTAATTTATAACGGCCAAGGGCCGACAGAGAGGAGTAAATCACATGTTGATTGCAGTGAAGGGTAACACGCAGCTTAAAATCGATGATTCGGAGCGGGACTCCTACCTCAAGCTCGGGTATGACATTGCTGAGCAGGAGGGCAATAAGCTTGAGGTGGTCGAGAATGCTCCGAGTAAAACCGTTTCATGGACGGAGTATGATGCACTGGTCAAGGAAAATGCTGAACTGCTTAAGCAGGTGGCAGCGTCCGGATCCGGCACTCCTGAAGCTTTGAACGGCATGAAGGTGCAACTGGCTGATGCTGAAAAAGAGATCGAGTCTCTGAAGGCGCAGCTGGCTGATGCCAAGAAGACCGCCAAAGCTGAGAAGTAGGTGATCATATGGCCTATGCCACAGTAGCGGAGTATGAGCAGTACGGTGACGGCAGCATACCTGCAGAGGAGCTGCCTGCCGCGCTGGAGCGGGCCAGTGATCAGATTGATGCGCTGACCTATAACCGGATAGCTGCAGGCGGCATAATTGATCTGACATCGTTCCAGCAGCTTAAAGTGATCAAAGCGGTCTGTCAGCAGGCTGATTTCTATCATACCTATGGCGACTATCTAAACTTCCCACTCTCTGGCTATTCTGCTGGCAGCGTCTCGCTGTCGTTTAAGAGCGTTGAGGGAGCTGGAGGGGTACAGACCACGGAGGCTGTGAGCAGCCTCTTAGCCGCCACAGGGCTGACGAGTAGGAGGCTATGTTGATGAAGGGGAAGCTACCGTTTCCAAAGTGGATACTCAAAACGCCGGTGAAAGTCTATCAGACCTATACCAGTGAGGACGGGGAGCCTGTCGAGGAGTTAATCTTCGATGGGCTCTGCTGTTATGAAGAAAAAATGAAGCAGAAGCTGGACAAAGAGCGCCGCCTGGTGACGCTCTCCGGCAAGGTAATCATCCAGGGAGACATTAACCCCGGGAAGCTGATTGAGGGGCTGGTGCGCTTCGGTGAGATCGAGCGGCCTATCTTCAGCACTTCACGGCCGCAGCATCCGGACGGCAGCGTGTTCAGCACGGAACTGGAGCTGATGTAGATGGTCAAGGTTAGAACATTGATGAATAATCGGGCTATGAACCGCTTACGGGCAGCGCCTGAGAGAGCACTGATCCAAGTTGTCGAAGGTGCCAAAGAAAGCATCCTGTCCGATATTATGGTCTCTGAGGTCGTACCTAAGCAGACTGGCGAACTGGAGCGCAGCGCGACGATCGATGCTAGTAAATCGAAACGCGGTAAGGTGACTATTACCTACGATACGCCTTATGCCCGCCGGCTATATTGGCATCCGGAGTATTCGTTCCGGAAAGACAAGAATCGGCATGCACAGGGTGAGTGGCTTAAAGCCTGGGCGGAGGGTGCGAAGACCAGGGGTGTCACTAAAGCCTTTAAGGCATTACTGAAGAAGTTGGCGGGAGGGTTTATCCGATGATGACTCTTGCCGCGGTTCGTGATTGGATGAAAACACAGGTAGATTGCCCCAACTGGTATATCGGTAAAGCGGATACCAGCAAGCCGCAGTGTATCGCTCTGTATAGTATGAACAACGAATCACCAGTGCTTGCGATCGGGGGGCTGGAGAACACCAGTTATGCAGTAAAGCCGATTTCTATCCTGGTGCACTGGACAAAAAACGCAGACACAGCGGAGCAGAAGGCCCAGGAGGTCTATGCTGCGTTATTTGGGCAGCCTGCTGTCATTGCAGGCAAACGGGTGATTAGCTTTCAGATGCGGACGTCAGAGCCGGTCAGCGTCGGCACAGATGACGCAGGGTATTACGAATACGTGATTGAGGTCACGATCTATTATGAGAGGTAGGGGATTTAAATGCCAGAAGGTGTTTTCCCGGTACACAATAATATTTTCAAGGTTGGTTCTATGGGTCGGGCCTCTACGGCCCTGGAGATGATTGAAATCAAGGACCTGGAGAACTTCAGTATTTCCATTGATGGCAACACTGAAGAGTGGTCCCCAATGGACCAGGCAGGCTGGACGCGCCGGGCCGTAACCGGTAAGGGCATGACCATCAGCTTCACAGGCAAGCGGAATTACGGTGATCCTGGTAATGACTACATTGCCGGATTGATGCTGGGCACCGGCCAGGAGGTTGAAACAAAATTCGAATGGACGCTGCCGAGTGGCGCGAAACTTGAAATGAACTGTGTAATCAACTTGACCGCTCCAGCAGGTGGTGACTCCACCAATATTGATTCTTTGGAATTCGAACTGCTGTCAGACGGCAAGCCCACATTTACACCGGCGCCAGTAACGCCGTAATTGAGAGGAGATTAATCACATGACTAAAGTAGTGAAATTGTCCAATAAATTTGCCAAAGATGAAAAAGCGGGTATCGAGATCGGCGACAAGATTTATGAATTTGATGCGTCTGTTGAAACAGCGATGCTGCTGGAGGATGCAGTTGCCGGTGATGGGCGTGTCAGCTCCCTTGTTGCCGCACTGGAAGGCGTCCTTGGCGCTGAAGCGGTTGAAGATATCGGTGTTAAGAAAATGAGTCTTGCCAACATGAAAATCCTGATTACCGGTCTGTCCGCTGCCCTGCAGGGAACGACTTATGAGGACGCTTCTGCCCGATTTCAACGGTGATCCGCCTCAAAACTGGTATGACCTGCGCGAGGACTGGGCGCTAATTGAAGCGAGCCTGGCGAAGCAATACGGCATCCGGATTCGGCAGCAAGGGGATATGCCCTGGGAAGAGTTCTGTACACTTGTGAGCGGGCTGATGCCGGATACTCCGCTGGGCAGCATTGTAACGATCCGCGCGGAGCAGGACCGGAAGGTTATAAAGAATTTCAGTCCGGATCAGCGGCGAATTCATAGCGAGTGGCGGACCCGGCAGGCCGAGGCAAAGCTGCAGGACCCTGAGAAGCTGGATAAGCAAATGCAGAGCATGGAGGCTGCGCTGGCCCGCATGTTCGGAGGAGGTGGCACTTAATGGCCGGAGGCAGCGCGGGAAGGATAGACTTAGATCTTGAGCTGAACTATGGTTCGTTTCAGCGCCAGCTCAGCGGCATTGCAAATACAGCAGACCATTTGGTGGGAAATGCATTTAAAGGTCTCGGCGGAATCATCGCCGGGGCTTTTGCTGTTAAAGGGCTGGTGGATTTCGGTCGGGAAGCGATCAACCTGGCCTCTGACCTGCAGGAAGTGCAGAACGTAGTGGACGTTACGTTTGGCACCATGTCAGCACAGGTGGATGCTTGGTCACAGGATTTGATTGAGTCCTTTGGCCTTAGCGAACTGTCAGCCAAACGCTACAGCAGCACGATGGGGGCGATGCTCAAATCATCTGGGCTCACAGGTGAGGTCGTTCGCGATATGTCGCTTGGTCTGACGCAGCTCTCTGCGGACATGGCATCATTCTACAACCTTGCCAATGATGAGGCTTTCTACAAGGTGTTCTCGGGCCTTACTGGGGAGATTGAGCCGCTGAAGCAGCTCGGTATCAATATGTCAGTCGTGAACATGGAAGCTTATGCGATGACGCAAGGCATCAGCAAGTCGTGGGCGGCAATGACGCAAGCTGAGCAGACCATGCTCCGGTACGGCTATTTGATGAAGGTTACAGCAGACGCACAGGGTGACTTCGCCCGTACGTCAAACAGTTGGGCGAACCAGACCCGGGTACTGACGGAGCAGTGGCGTATATTTCAGGGGACGATGGGTGCCGGTTTTATCAACGTGCTGACTCCGGTTATCCGGGGACTGAACTGGCTGATCGGTAAGTTGCAGATTGCAGCTCAATATTTCAGAGCTTTTACCGAGCTTATATTTGGTAATGCGGCGGATACATCTGCGGCTGCCGGGTCCACGGCAGCGGCTATCGGCGGAATGGGAACCGCCGCTGGCGACACTGCGGGCTCAATGGGCGACATGGGTGACGCCACGGCGGACGCGGGCAAGAAGACGAAGAAGGCCGGTAAGGACGTCAAGGGCAGCCTGGCCGGGTTCGATCAGCTAAACACATTAGCGAAATCCACGGCAGCGGCTGCGAGTGACGCCGGCGATGCAGCTGCAGCCGGCTTTGGAAATCTCGGAGCAGGGCTGGGCGGAGGCTTTGGTGACCTTGATCTGGGGGCCCCGGATATCAATGTTGACCCCGTTAAAGAAAAGGTTAAGGGCTTCGTGGCAGACATGAAACAGATGTTTGGCTCATTGGGGCAGATCAATCTGGATCCACTCCGCAAATCATTAGGCGGGCTATGGGGCGCAGCAAAGCCGTTCGCTAAGAATGTAGGACAGGGCTTACAGTGGTTCTTCAATAATGTGCTGGTCCCTCTGGGGAAATGGACGATTGAGAAGGCGCTGCCGGCATTCCTGGATGTTCTGGCTGGCGGTATCCGGAGCGTTAACAGTGTCATTGATGCCTTTAAGCCCGCGGCAGTCTGGCTTTGGGATACCTTCCTGCAGCCGTTAGCGGCATGGACCGGCGGAATCATCATCGAAAGTCTGCACGCTCTAGCGGACGGTCTCAATGCTGTATCGGGCTGGATCAATCAGCATCAGGACGCCTTCGTAAAGGGGGCATTGCTGATCGGCGGCTTCTTTGCGGCCTTTCAGGTAGCTGGCATCCTTCTGGAACTGATCCCACTCCTCGTTGTAGTAGGTGAGGCGGTCACTTCAGGACTGGCTATGGCGGCGGCTATGGAAGGGCTGGCAGCGGCATTCAGTGCGGTATTTAGCCCCGTGAATCTTGTGGCGGGCCTGATCACTCTGCTGGCCGTTAGCTTCATCGAGCTGTATCAGGAGAGCGAGACGTTCCGGCAGCAGATCGTGCAGCTGGGTGAGACTTGGAAGCAGGCTTTGGAGCCGCTGGCTACTTTCGTTTCTACCGTTCTGACAGATGCCTGGAAGCAGATCCTGCAGCCGGCCATTAACTTCTTCCTGAAGACGCTGCTGCCGCAGCTCATATCGCTATTCAAGCAGTTGTGGCAGCAGGTGCTTATCCCGCTGGCCAACTTTATTGGAACGGTACTGAAGCCGGTCTTCAGTATTCTGTCCGATCTGTTGACCATGCTCTGGAAGAATATCATTCTACCGCTTGCGAAAGCTGTGGGCAGCGTGCTGGCAGAAGCTTGGAAGTCTATTTATGAGATTATGAGTAAAACGGTCATCCCGGTTGTCGGCAAGGTTATAGATGTGCTGACTTGGCTCTGGAAAAACGTGATCAATCCAGTTATCAACGTGCTCTGGGATACCTTGAAACCTGCGTTTGACACAGTGTTCAAGGGAATCGGGACTGTTATTGAGGGCCTGAAGACCACGCTGAACGGTGTACTCAAATTCATAACCGGCGTCTTTACAGGAGATTGGGGCAAAGCCTGGGACGGCGTTAAGATGATTTTTAAGGGTGTCTTCGACTCGCTGTACGGAATTGTGAAGACTCCGCTGAACCTGATCATTGATGCGATAAATGCCGTGATCAAGGGACTGAACAGCATTGAAATCGACCTGCCGGATTGGATGGGCGGGAAGTCTTTCGGCATCAATATCCCGAAGATTCCGAAACTGGCCAAGGGCGGACTCGCATACGGCCCTACGCTGGCCATGGTCGGGGATAACCGGGGAGCTGCCGCAGATCCGGAAGTAATCAGCCCGCTGTCCACCCTGCAGGAAATGCTGGACATGAGCAATCAGACGATGGTGGCTGTCCTGCTACAGATTCTGGATGCTATTCGGAGTAATGACAAAGAGACGGTCATCAAGTTCGGCGAGACGGAGTTGGGCCGCGCTGCGATCAAGGCGATAAACAGTGTGCAAAAGCAACAAGGGCGGACGTTGCTGAACGTTTAAGGAGGAGTTGGTGAATGTTACTAAAAATTAACGGCACGGAGATTGCCGCATACCCGGCCACATTTCAGCCGACTGTGATGGATCTGGACGACGGTGATGCCACTGTCCGGACTGCCAATGGCACATTAAATCGTTCTCGAATACGAGTGCTCCGGCAAATTGATATGACTTGGGGGATTCTTACTGCTGCTCAAATATCAGCGCTCTTGCAGTCCATGTCCGGTGTGTTCTTTGATTTTTATTACTTGGATATTATGTCCGGGAAATATGAGACACGCCGGATGTATGTTGGCAACCGAACGGCGCCGATTGCCTTGAGCAAAGGGAACGAGACTTTATACAATGCCCTCAAATTGACTTTGACGGAGCGATGACGTATGCACCCTATATCTAATATCTTCACGGAGTACCTGCGCCGGCACGATCAGGAGTTTCACGTTAAGGCTACAGTTAACGGGGAGGAGTACACAGACAGTCAAATTGTAGATTTCAGCGTCGAGGACCGGCTTACGCTGTCGGATGGCTTTGAGATCGGAACAGCCATCCCCAGTAAGCTGCTCTTCCGGATTCGGGCGGCGGAGGAACTTCCTGCTAACGCTCAGATCATCCCCTATGTGGCTTTGTCGCTGGCAAACATGACCTGGATGGAAGCGGATATTGCTTGGGAGGATAACCCCTTCCCTTGGACAGGCGGGGCCACAGAATGGCTGCCGATGGGCGAGTTTTATATAGACAGCCGGGACAAGGTGAATGATGTCTGGGAGTATACCTGTTATGACAAGCTGGTATACGCAGATCAGCCTTACATCTCGTCACTGACATATCCAACAACGCAGCAGGCTGTCTTTGATGAGCTTTGCAGCAGACTGGGCTACGTCAGTGATAGTAGTGTGGCTATTAACCCGACCTACACTGTTCCGGTGGCCCCGTCAGGCTTCTCAATGCGGCAGGTGCTCGGGTATATAGCCGGCGCCAACTGCGCCTCTCTGTTCATGGGGCGCGACGGTAAACTGAAGATGAAGCGGTTTGTACCCAATGAGCAGCCCGTCTTTGATCTGGGAATGGCTGATTACATTCGTGCCCGGCAGACCAATCCTCTCAAATCCTACAGCCGCGTTGTGGTTACATATGACACGGAGGATAACCTGACCTATGAGTCCGGCAGCGGCGATGAGAATCACACGCTCACACTGGAGAATCCATTGATAACGCAGGCAATGGCAGACGCTCTGTGCGCTTCTCTGAGCGGCGTGTCTTATCTACCCCTCACTATGGACGCCAAAGGTTATCCGCAGCTGGAGCGAGGTGACCGGATTGGTGTGGGACTCTATGAAGGCACAAGCTGGATGGAGACAATCACGCCGTGGAACGCAACGGAAATCCCTTGGACGGGCGTCGTGCAGTATCAGTCTTACGTCCTGCACCAGGTGTTCTCCTTCAAAGGCGGACTCCTGATGTCCATAGAGTCGCCGTCCGTGTCGGAGCAGCAGAGTGAGTTTAAGGTGCCCGGCACTCTTTCAGAGGCGGTCGATAATCTGGATAGGACCGCGGTGAAAGAAGGCAAGTACTACTACGGTACGACGATCACCCGGTTTGCCGGCATCAAGGTGCAGCGCAGCGACGGCAAGAGTGATCTTACGCTTAATTCGGATATTATGGACTGGCGAGTGGACGGCGTCTCCCAGCTGTATTATGACGCTCTTGCGAACCGGATTAAGTTTTCCGGAAGGCTGGAAGCAGCGGAGGGGGTATTCACCGGGAAGCTGCAGGGCGGCGAGATCGAGATCGGCAGCGGAGACAATGTGTTCAAAGCCAATGATTGGGGTTTCTGGTCCGGGGATCAGACTTATGCGGACGCACCGTTTAAGGTGGATATGACGGGCCACATGACCGCAACTGATGCTTTTATCCAAGGTACTATTCAATCTTCCGAAATCCTGGCAAGTACATTTACAGCAGGGCAGATCCAGACGGCAGAGGATGGCGTGTACCCCCGAGCCGAAATGAGCAGCACGAACAGGATGTTTTCCGTTCGGACATCATCATCCATTGGAATTGATATGAGATCTCTGGGAGCCAGCTCGCTAACTGACTTGCATTTCACGAATGGCAGCACTTACGCCTATATGAGTCTCCCGAATTCAGGGTTATATCTTAACGGAAATGCGAGCCTGATGATGGAATTCGCCAATATCTATTTACGAGGCTATAACGGATCCTATGTGTCCAAGTGGAGTGATTTCCGCAGTGAGGAGACGGGAAGCTCCCTTCAATCTGAGTTGAATACCTTGGTGTCCCTGATTACGTCAGCAGCCATTAACATGACGTTTGATCCAACTACACGGAATTTAAAACTTTTTAGCATGGCCGGCACACAACTTGCAATTGTAAATATTCCGCAATAGGTTGAAACTTTTGACGAAATCAGACGATAATAAGATATAGAAATCTTTGCCAAGGGAGTGTTTAGGTTGAAGAAGTTTATATCCGGAGTTATCGTCGGCGTTTTACTGTTTGCCAGTGCATCAGCATTTGCAGATTCAGTAGGCATTTTCGGAAAGAAAGTGACAGGGATTTATACCATAATGCAGGACGGTAAAAAAGTTGCTGAGGCAGGTATCATTAACGGGTCAGCGTATGCACCAGTCAGAGCAGTATCCGATGCCGTGGGGGCCTCGCTAACAGTGGAGGGGAGAACTATCATAATAGAGTCAGGCAGCGCAGCTGCTTCAGCAGATGAAACGACCATTCAACTTAATGCATTGAATTTGAAACGGACTCTGCTTCTGAAAGATGTTCAGGCGGCTGAGGGTGGTGTTAAGATGTACGAGACAACCTACATCCCAAATGCTGAACGAAACTATCAGGGAGCCGTTTCTGAGTCTGAGAAGAGTGCTCTTGCTAAAACGTTGGAGGCCCGCAAGGCCGAATACGAGCAGCGTAAGGCCGAGCTCGCGGATCTGCAGAAGCAGCTGACCGAGCTGGACGCCGAGATTGCGGCTCTGAAAAACTAATATAGCTCTCACAGAGTCTCGCCGGATCCGGCGGGGCTTTTTGTGTTGCGGTCAGAGGAGGTTTCACCCTTGGGTAATATTCAAACTGTCATTAAAGCTGAGCTTGATCCCAGCCTGCCTGTGCCTGAATTGCTCTCCGTCATCCAAGCTGTTACCCGGTTCCACCCTACCCAGGAACGATCCATACTGCTTGGGCTCATGGAGAATTTGGAGAAGAGATTGATCTTTTTAGATAAAGGAGCTGAGAAGCATGCCAAATCGCCTGATGAACCTGGACGGGACCAAGCCGATAAAGGAGAACTGGGATGACCTGAATGTCGGCTTCGACAATACCGAAGCTGAGCTGGACGCAGCTGCTGCTGTCTCTGAAGGTATCCAAGCTGAGGTAACCGAACATAAAGATTCCACTGCCGCCCATGCTGCAGAGCACATCACGTATGCCGGCACTGTTGTGGGAGCGGAAAATATTGAGCAGGCGATTGATTTTGTAGATGAGCGGGTCAGTACAATTATCGCCGGTGGTGGAGAGGGAAAAGACCCCGAACTGACGGACATTAAAACACCCGATCCGGGGTACACTCCTGGCCGAGAAATTGTCGTTGCGGGTGATATGGTCCGGGATATGCAGCATCAGTTTAGTGCGCAGTTGGCGGATATTGCGCTCAACATACGGTCCTTTGGGGCTGCGCTTGATGGCGTTAGTGACGATACACAGGCGTGGATAGACGCGCACGATGCGCTACCGGCAGGCGGCGGCAAGATACTTGTCCCGGTTAGCGCTGGTACAAAAATAACCTCTCATTTATTTTTTACCAAGCCGGTGGTTATTGAGGGGAATTTATCTCCCACTCTATCTTCTTCCATAGGATCAATCATTATATTAAGCGGATCGGGAGAGTTAACATTATCAGGCGATGGTTCCGGTGCTTCTAATATCAATATATATGGAGCGCCGGGGAATACAGGAAACGGAATTAACTTTACAGGCGGCAGACCATGGACAGTCAATTTATTGGTCACAAATCAAGGGAATGACGGCGTCGTTTTCGGCAGCGAAAGCGCGACTACAAATGTTAACAACTTCAATATAATTAATCTAAAATCAAAATCAAATGGAAGGAACGGAGTTTTGATTGCTTCTAATAATTCTGTTCTGCCTGATACAAACGCCGGTTCAGCTTATGGGATTGACGTTGCTGGGAATGGCGGGGACGGCCTTAAGCTATTAAATGCCTACAGTAATACCTTTGTTGGGGTGCATTCAGAACGAAATGCTGGCAATAACCTTTCATTATATGGTTCTGGTGCCAATACATTCTTGAATCCATACCTAGAGAGCGCAGGCATGTCTACAAATGAAATTTATATTGATTCCACCAGTGTGGAAAACAAAATATTAGGGATGCCGAACAACCATTTCGCTACTAACCTAGTAGTTAATTTAGGTGCTCGAAATATAATCTGGAGTACAGAAAGAAACAAGGGACTTTTCAATTTCCTATCCGGCGAAATGATTTTTGAAGTGGATGGTGTATCTGCTCATGGAGTAACTGGGTACTGGAGAAGATCGCAGAATGTCTCAAATGGTAACTACGAGATTACGAGATCCGGCACATCGACCAACGGAGATATCGACTTTACCCAAAGTACGGGGATAGTAAGGCTGCTCATGGATAAAATCATAGTTGGTTATGGTACAACTGGAGCATCGGCTATTGTTAAAAATGTATATGTGATTGGGACCAGAGATTTCGGGACAATAAATGCGAACTCCACAAAGGATCTAACAATTACAGCAAATGGTGCATCCGTAGGGGATTTTGTACAAGTTTCTAGGCTAACGGCAATCGATGCAGGACTTACTTTGACTGGGTTTGTTTCAGCGGCGAATACCATCACCATTCGTATGTCTAATTCAACTGCTGCCAATATAACCACTGTAAGTGATTCATACCGGTGTTTGGCTACGAGAGCGGAATAAAAGGAGGTTATTGAGATGGCGTTACAAAAAAATTTAATGAGTTCTACTGGAATGGAAGTTCCCAACGCCTATATAAAAATAGACAGTTATCAATCCGATTCACAAAATAATGTAAGTGCAAGGATCAGAGCATACGTCAGCAAAGAACTTGAGATAGAAGGTAAGGCCCCGATAGAAGGAACTGAGGACGTTATTCTAATGCAAGCAGAGTACTCGGAGGAATCGGTAAACGCCAAAAGGCAAATTTACAATTACATGAAAACATTGGGTAAGTATTCTGATGCAATTGACGCATAAGAGGTGTTTCCTTCAATGAAAATTTTAAATAATATCCATATTTTTCTTCGGTAATTTATGTTATATTTGGGCGAGGTCAAATATTGGAGGATTATGGTGGAAATTCGAACAAGAGAAATTCTAATTTGGTTTACTGCGTTGGTTTTTGCTGGATTTATAGCTGTAGGAATAAGTTCCTCAAGTATGGCGGGTATATTCCTCGAATCCAAGTCAAAGGGTTTTTTAGCAGTTTTAGTGATGCTTTCATCTGTAGTATTTGTTGTTGTAACCTCAGTTAAAAATCATTATCAAATAGCCAAATTCGTCTATTTAGGGCTGTCTTTGAGGCTAATCGTATTAATAGCTATTGCGTTCTTCAACATCTTGCCATACTCGTTTGATGTGGCGTGGGACGAGTATTCGGAAATTCTCCTGCCTAACTGGCAAAGAGGGGATTTCGGATACTCCTTCCCTATGTCAGGAAATGTGAAGTACTATACGTATCTAGCTACTTCGGTATATTACATCTTTGGCAGCAATCCCGTATTTATGATGTTGTTAAATGTGCTTTGGGGTACACTATCGATTATACTGATCTACCGCATTGGATCAGAGTTGTTTAATGAAAAGTCAGGAAAGTTAGCTGCGTTTATTTTAGCATTTTGGCCATCACATATACTTTTTTCTGCCATGAATATGCGCGACTCACTGGCTACCATTCTAATTCTTGCACTTTTGCTGAATTTAATAAAATGGATCAAGTATAGCAAAGGTAGTAGTCTTTTTTTAGTAGTTGTTTTACTGATTGGAAACATTATGATCCGGCAACAAAATGCCGCGCTTTTAGGTGGGACTGTATTACCTTTGATAGTATTGTTTGCGATCAAAAGAGCGCATCCTTTACTTAAACCTATATGGGTAATTGCAGGATTTGGCGGGCTGCTTGGACTATTTGGTGTAGCTTGGAAACTCGGTTATTTAAGTGCTTTGGATATATCCTATGTCATCCGTGAGATGAATTATAGGACGGATGGAGGCAGTGCGTATCTTACTAGTATGCAGTACTCATCTTGGCTAGATATAATTATCTATGCTCCAGTCAGACTGATATTTTTCCTCTTTACTCCGTTTCTGTGGCAGGCATATAATCTGCAACAGGCCCTTTCGGCAGTAGAGAGCTTAATTCTGATGTTTTTTTCGGCTGTAGTCATTAAAAATATCAGATTACTGCGTGGAGTATCTAAGAATAAATTAGCAATGACTGCATTTATTTTGATTTGTTTCATAGGTCTGCTGGCAAATTCGATAATTGATAGTAATACAGGCACAGCGGTAAGGCACAAACTACAATTTTTATGTATGGTTTTTGTTCTTTACTCATACATAAAAACTAAGAAAAAAGAAAGTACTACAGAACGGATATAATTTTTCTCGCAGTAGGAGAATACTGCGCACTAACGATAACCGCCCGATGAGGCGGTTTTGTTTTGCTTCACAATTCAGGCACGTCCTCCGGGGCGTGTCTTTTTCATACCGACACAGATAGGGGGATTACATTATGTCAGGAGGCGGGATCGTGGGGACAGAGGATAAACTGGTTGAGATACAGATCCAGCTGGCACGGATCGAGAAGACGCTAGAGGTTGTGCCGGCGCTAACATCGACGGTAGAGTCCGCGCGGGACATGGCGAGAGATGCTGCTCAAAGCGCTAAGGCCGCGCATCACAGGTTAGACCGCATTGAGGACAACCAGCGTTGGCTCTGGCGGACGTTTGCGGCATCGGCTATCACCGTTGTCACTGGTGTTATTGTTGCAGCCATCAAATTAACAGGGGGTTAAACAAATGGAATGGAATGCTGTATCGAGCTTTATTAAGCCGGAGCTGCTGCTGGTGCTTACTGTCTGCTGGGTGATTGGGTATATCCTCAAGCAGACACCACGCGTGCCTGACTGGACGATCATCTATATCGTCACACTGGTGGCTATTATTGTTGTCTGCCTCATGCTGGGGTTAAGCCCGGACAGCGTCCTGCAGGGCATTCTGTGCGGGGCTGTGGCTGTGTATGGTAACCAACTGGTCAAGCAGACTAAGAAGGGAACGGATGAGTGATGGCGCTGACACTGGATCAGGTAAAAGTAAAGTCTGCCGCGCGCCTGGAAAGACTTCAGTCGATCGTCAAGGCGGCGGCTGAGGCGCTCATTGAGCGCTGCTACGCCCGAGGAGTGCAGATCATCATTACCCAGGGGCTGCGGACCATTGCGGAGCAGGACGCGCTGTTTGCGCAAGGTAGAACACAGGCGGAGCTAAACGTAGTGGGCTTATCCCATGTAAAGGCGCAGCCAAGCAAACCCAAAGTCACGAATGCCCGTGGCGGGTACAGCAATCATAACTTTGGTTGGGCTATCGACTTTGCATTGCTGCTGCCGGATGGGCGTACCGTCTCATGGGACACGCTGCGGGACGATGACAAAGACAGCCTGCCGGATTGGTCTGAGGTAGTAGAGGAGGCTAAAAGGCTCGGGTTTGAATGGGGCGGCGACTGGCGTTCCTTTTTGGATCTACCGCACCTGCAGATGGTATTCGGCCTGACTACCACACAACTGCGGATCGGCAGGCAGCCAACGGCAGCGCAGATCGCAGCGGTTGAAAGGAATTTATACAACACTACGGAGGCCATTAAGGGGGATGACATTTTGGAGCTGACTAAATATCAATGGGATGCCTTGAAGAATAATGTTGAAGCCCTGCTTAAAGCAGGGACGATTTCGGATAAAGCTTGGCTGACGAAAATTTCCGAAAAAACGCTCACCGTATCTGAGCTTGCTTGGCTATCGTTTATACTCACTACCAAGTAAAATCGGGGGCTAGTACTGGGGGCGAATTGGGGGCATAACCCTCTAAGTGGTACCTTAATTCAACTTAATTCGCCCTACTCAATAGGCAAAAGACCCTTGATTTATAAGGGTCTTTGTAATTTATTAAAATCCATAGTAGCCGAAGCGGTTCCCGCATACGGTGCATGTGGAGTGCGTATTATTGATGGAATGGAGGGGCGAGCCTAAATAGGCTACGCCCCTTGTTTTAGTGGATTTTGGAAGTTGTAACTGATTTCAATTGAACCATCCTCATGAACATCAACACGGTTAATCATCTTGTGAATCATATCTCGCAGGATTTCCTCATTACTTACATCTAGCGCGGAAAACTTCATTAACTCTGCCTTAAACGCTGATACTCGTGATTCTGTATCATGTTCGTGGGCGATTTCTGTTTGAAGTCGAGCCTTCCTTTCCTCTAATGCTTGGCGTTCATTTTTGACCGCCCCACAACAGGCGTTGAATATTTCCTTATTAATATCACCGCTAGTCCACTTTCTCGTAAGCTGAACGAGTTCCATATCCAATTTGGTGATTTCGCGTTGAACCTTTTTAAGTTCTTTAACAGCGTTGTTTTTCTTAATTCCTGCTCTTTGGATAGTCATGTCAACTAATAATTGCATGTTCAACGAGTTACCAATCAAGTCTTTTAGATGAGCAAGGACAACGTGCTTAAGAGCGTCATGCTTGATGATATGGGAGGAACATTTTTTAGCCGTATTCTTTTGATACGTAGAGCAGACATATGATTGACGGTCGTTCTTGTAGTTCATTCCTGCTCCGCAATCCGCGCAGAAAGCTACCCTTGCGAATAGAGATTTGCGCCCTCTGCCCCTAAATACTCGTAGAGCTTTTTGCTTCATTTTTTCTTGAACGGCTTCAAATTGTTCGTGAGTAATGAGAGGTTCATGTGTATTGGGAACGACTATCCAATCCTTCTCATCAATCTTATGTCGCTTCTTGTAGCCCTTTTTTTGAAGATGGATTTTGTCCGTGCTATCCACCTTAGAACGTCCTTGTACCAAGTCGCCAATATAGTGGTGGTTAGTAAGCATCAGGCGGATGGAGGAATCATGCCACTTCTTTGTGTTCTTTCTCGAAGGAAGTACACCTAATTCATCATTCAAGTAATTGGCTATTGCCTGAACGCCCATCCCTTTGTTTAGGTATAGGTCGAATATTAACTGTACGGTGGGGGCGTGAGTGACACTAGGAACTAATTTTCCCGGCTTCACTTTGTCGTAGCCGTAGGGCGGCGTACCGTGAAAGATGCCGTTGCGTGATTTAACTCCTATTCCCCAACTAACGTTGTATGACGTATCCTCGCTTTGCCGTTGGTTTACCGCTGAAATAACGGTAAGCTGTAACTCGTCTTTTATTTCGCCTTCTCTTGAAGAAAATAACATCACATCGTAGCTATTAAGAGTTCTGACAATGTTTAGAGTGTCGGCTGTATCACGAGATAGTCTAGACAATGCTTTGATTAGGACTACATCAAAACGTTTCTTTTCTGCATCTCGCATAAGTCGCTTTAGTTCTTCACGTTGGGCGATACTTGTACCAGTAATGCCCTCATCTGCATAAACGTCTACAAGTTCCCAACCTTTTTCTTTTATATGGTTTTCAAAGTACGATACTTGACTTTCAAGGCTATCCTTCTGACTATCTAATCCTGTACTTACCCTTGCATAAATGGCACATCTCATGCACATTCTCCCCCTTTGGAGTCCTGTTTTTGAGATGTGGCAGTATTCGCTTGCTTATTATCGTATGACTGCTCAATCAACGTGTCAATACGAGATTTCAAGAGTTCAAGTATGAGGTTTTGTATGTTGTTTTCGTTGTAGAATTTACAAGTTACTTTCATTACGTCTACCCCCTTGGCGTTTTCACAGTAACTATCGAGCCAAGGTCTTAAATAATTGCGGTGGAGTGCTTGATATTTAAATTCTATTGGTATAACCCAATTCCCCAAAATACAAAGCAGACGCGTTTTGTTTTTTTTGCAGATGAAATCAATGGATTAAATGGTAATGAAGCTACTATAACGCTCATTCTATCTTTGAAAAAGGTCACCTTCGTTCTCTCTTCCACATTCCAAACTAAATGCCCGTACTTATCAAATAAATAAAGATTCTTCAATATTTCTACGTCACGATGATAATTTTCCAAAACTAATCCTTATATTGTGAATGAATCTATTTCACACCTGAAAGGAGCAGTTCTCATTGGAACGCTTATACACCATCCGTGAAGTGATGGACATTCTACAACTGTCTCATACAACGGTTTATGCCATGTGTCAGAACGGGCAGTTACCAAGCTGTAAAATCGGGGGCTCGATTAGGATTCCTCAGGAAAGTCTTAGGAACTTCATTCTCAATAACACTACAGGAGGTCAGTAACATGGAATTACTAGGTAAGCTTCACTCTGTTGACGAAGTCAGCAAGATGCTAAAAGTTGACCGTAAAACCGTTGATAGATGGGTAAAAGAAAACAAGCTAACTGCGATGAAATTAGGCGGTACGCTTTGGCGTATACGTGAGAAGGACTTGAATTACTTCATCCTGCAAGCACTAGAAGAAGGGAGACGTTAATCATGGAGAGAAACTACACGGTCTCACAAATCGCACATAGACTGTCTGTTCACAGCCGTAGCCGACTGGTAAGCGAGGATGCAGTCTATGGATGGGTAAGACAAGGCAAGTTGCAGGTCGAACGAATCCCCGGAAATATCAGGGGTGTAGGCAAGTATCCCTATTGGGTTCAGGAATCGCATTTGAAGGATGTATTAACCGAGATGGGATATGACTTTGACAGGCTCTTTCCTGACAATGACTAGCCGCCCGGATAGTAATGAACAAAGAAAAGCCCCTGCTGAGTGAAGGCAGGGGCATGAAGAAAGGACGTGTATCTTTATTATAAGCAAATCGCTTGCAACGATACCGCCCAAAGGAACGATTGTTACTTTGCGAGGATATTTTTTATCCTTCGATGTCGAAATTAGGTCAAAGTTGGGAGGGGTATCAATGAATGAACTGATTAACTGTAAGGAAGCCGCAAGAATAGCAGGAGTCTGCCCAAGGACAGTGCTACGAGCAATTGCTGCAAAAAAACTTGCCGCCCAAAAAATTGGTGACGGTATAACATCAACGTACCTCATAAGCCGCACAGCATTAGAAGGTTACTTACAACGTAGGGGGCGAGAATAATGGAGATAGTCCATGACAATAACTCGGAAACAAAACAACGCGAAGCATTTAAGCCAACTTATTTCAAAGGTTCATACTCCGATGAAGCTTGGTTAAATCGAAGCGAAGACAACGCATCTGATTACATGCGGAAAATTGCTGACAATGGAGCCTACGCTAACTTCAATAAGTTCTATGTTCAACTCCCTCACAAGTTGTATAGGTGCTTAGGCTTGACGATTTACGAAAAAATGATTCTGACAGAATTGGTAGCATACATGGGAGCTAACAGCCGCTGTTTCCCAACTCAAGAAACGATTGCTCTAAATATTGGAGCATCTTCAAAAACTGTATCTGACCACTTATGGTCACTTAGTGAAAAGGACTTTATTTGGGTGGATTACCGCAATCACAATAACCTATATTTTCTAGCGGCTAATCTTCAAGATAACCCTTATGTTGTCTTATCCGAGTTAACCCATCAGTTCATCAGAGAAAAGCGTAACTTTGAAAAGCTTAATGAGAAGTTACTCCTAGCATCCGTAAAAAAGTTTATTGATGGTGGGAAGTATGCCGAATATGCAACTGAAATTCAGAGAACTTACATGAATAGTGCAGAATCGGGAGACTACTCAGACGAGCCGGAAAAGGTAAAAGAAATCGTGAAGCGATTCAAGAAACATCTTGAAACATTGGTTAAATGAAAAGAGGAGATTCGGCAATATCCACTAGTTGGAGATAGCCGATTCTCCTCTTTTCTGTTCCAATTCATTAATGGAAAATGCCTTAAAAGTTGCAATAACCTTCCCCTTGAGCAGAAGAATATTCTGCCATGTACGAAATTTTCCATAACCTATTGAAACTCCACTTCAGTAGAAGCAAAATCCGATATGGGTTATTCTTGTTCCCTCTGAACAGAATGTAGTTCAGCTATGTACGTTTTTTTCTATAGAAGTAGTAAATTCTGTTTGAGTAGAAATAAACGTCATCAAGAGAGAAGTGAAATCTGTTAAAACAGTAAGAAGTTCCGCCTAATTATATTCAATATATTAGATTCAATAAAGAGATTCAGAGAGAGAATCAATCTATCTGACACGCCTTCGGCGGTCAGAGGTTTCGCTTCGCGTTCTCTTTACTTTCAAACCATATGTTTATTTCGTGTAGGTTTAACCAAATGCGGCACAGCCGCCATTATCATAGCTTTTACTGAGCCGAATCGTTTTCCAGTAAAAGGACAAACAAAGTTAGGCTTTACCCAAAATTCTTCGACTTCCTTCCTGCTTACTACTTGATGCCCTTTATGATTCGGCTAACCTAATTCAGAAGCAGTATCGACATCTTCTTTAATTGATGTAATTTCATTCATAAGACCCTGAATGTAAACCGCTACCGTTGGCTCTCCTGATGATTCAATTTGCTCCTATTGTTCTTGTGATAAAGTTAGGGATACCTTTCACGTAATCCATGTGCTTTACGTCCTGCCCCTATTCGCACTCCACCTCGTGGCATAGTCCCTCTCCCTTTTATGATTAAAGTTACTCATTTCATAACAGCGCTCAGAGGGGGGATGAATAAAGTAACCTGTTTCTAACTGGCGGTACGAAAACGATTGTTTATGAAACGATTCGTGAACCTACTATTTTTGAGCGTAAAACCTGAGAAAAACAGTACGAAACCCGTTTCAAAATCATATTTACGAAATAGTACGTTTTTGATACAATTAAACTACTGAAATGACTAGGGGGAACGTAAACCATGAGAATAGCTTACGCAAGAGTATCTACCGCTGACCAGTCACTTAATTCACAATTGGACGCATTAGAAAAGTTCGGGTTTGACCGTATCTATACTGAAAAAGCAAGCGGTGGCAAAGATGACCGCCCTGAACTAGCTAAGGCTCTAGACATGCTACGTGAAGGAGATACCTTCATTGTATACAAACTTGACCGATTGGCACGTTCGACACTAAAGCTAATTGAAACGCTTGACTCACTGAAAAGGAAAGGCGTTGAGTTTGTAAGTCTGTCCGATAACATTGATACGTCTACGGCGGCAGGAAAGGCAATGTTTGGCATGATGGCTGTCTTTGCGGAGTTTGAGAAGTCAATCATTCATGAACGTACTGTAGCAGGATTAAATGCGGCTAGAGCACGTGGAAGGAAGGGTGGTCGCCCTATGACTGATAAGAAGAAGCTAGACAAGGCGATCAAGCTACATCAGAGCGGAGAATTTACAGTATCACAGATTGAAGAAATGACTGACGTAAGCAAGGGCTCACTTTACCGTGAACTAAATCGTAGGAAGCAAAGAGCAACAAAGACGGATAATAATAGTAGCGAGCCGTTACAAACTCATTAAGACACTCTTAGAGCCGCTAATAGACTGTATAAGGATTGATAAAGACAGAGCCAACAAAGACAGGGCGGCTCTTTTACCTATGTTGTAAAGGTATTTAATGGGCTTATAATTAGACCACACCCAGTGCGGAATGAATCATTTATTGTTTCCGCGGCGGAGTTTAACCCCGTTGGATTCATACCATTTTTTCGAAATACGCTGTACGTACAACAACTCCTCAGAATCTACAGAATCTACAGAGTCTATATTCCCTCAAAAAAAGTAGCTGTTCACGTTTCTAAAAGATGCTAAACTGTAAATGTGCTTGAAGTATCTTACAATTGGAGTTGTTTATGTGAATAAAGAGATTTATTTAAAGTTAATATCAAGTGCATTGGCAAAACTAGCACTTGAAGTCGAACTTAGAAATTGTATAAGTCTATTTGATATCAATATTATTGCGGAGGACTTCTACAAAGAGTTTTTAAAGTTAGTGTACGGCTATAACTTGATAAATTTGAATATTATTGAAAAGAATATGTCAGCAATTGATTTAGCTGACCAAGTTAGTAGAATTGCTATTCAAGTCACCTCTGATAACTCTAGCACAAAGATAATTGATACTATAGTAAAGTTTAATGATAAGAAGCTACATACTCAATATGACAGATTAATTTTTTTAATGCTTATCAAGAAGAAAAAATATACAACAACATTTGATACAAGTGGTCTTTTCTCTTTTTCGAAAGATACTGATATAATTGATCATTTTGATATGATGCAACACATTAAAGAAAAAGATACAGAAGATTTGAAAAGGATTTCCGAATTTTTAGATAGAGAATTATCTGTGAAAGTCAAGGAAACAACAAGAAAACAGGCGAGTGAAGTGGAAACAGTCATTGCCTTAATTGAGTACTTAAGCAATCATAAAAAGGTTACTGCAAAGAAAGAGGAGACAGTTACTGATCCTGAAGATAAAATCAATAGAAGGTTTAAAGAGTACTCAGATTTTTTAAAAGGGCTTTATATCGAATTAGTTTCATTGTATGGGGAAGCTGTTAAGCAGGCAAATGACATATTGGGCTTAGATGATGTGAAAATTTTGGTGATTAGGCTTTACTTGAGAGATATTAGTAATCAATTTTTGGAAAAAACAGGTGGGAATCCCAGGGAAGCACTAGAATTGCTAGCGTCGTTTTTCGAGGCGCAAATGGGTGCATCGGGTTTTGAATTTGACAGAATGGCAATAAAGTACTATTTGATTTCTGAAACAATAAAATGTAATGTATTTCCCAATATAGTAGGTGAAAAAGTTGGCGTTATTAGTTGAAGATGGTGAGAACTTTAAAACATCCGCTGTTTATATCGGATATTTAATACTAAAAGAAGTAAAAAAGAGTGAAACTAAAAAGGTTTCTATATATAAGGTGTCTGATACATTGAAGAAAAATGGCATATCACATAGCAGACAATTAATATTCGGATTATTGTTTTTATATTCACTGGGAATAGTGAAATTTGAGGAGCCTTATTTATGGATAGAGTAGTTAATAGAATCAAACTGTTAAAGTTGTATTCTGAACCTGAAGTATTCGAAACCATTTTATTTGAAGATGGAGTAAATATTATTCTAGGCGAGAAATCAGATGCAAATACAACTCGGGGCAGAAAAACCAATGGTGTTGGGAAATCAATGTCTATTGAGTTTATTAATTTTTGTTTATTTAAGAAGTACAGTGATAGCAGAATTAGGCTTATACCTGATGAAGTGTTCAGTGATGATGTGCTAATAAAGCTTGACTTACAAATTGGTAAAGAAGAAATAACAATTATAAGAAGTAAGGGTGAACAGAATAGGCCTATATTAAAGAAAAATGAAGAGACTATTATTTTTGAAAGTGTGGATGAAGCCCAAAGATATCTTAAGGACTTACTTTATAATGATTTTAATGAGGTGGTACTTCCCAACTTTCGTGAACTGATATCGCCATTGATACGAGACGAAAAATCTGAATTTAAAACCATATTAGAATGTTTTGATGTTAGTAAAAAAATTCCAGTAAGTGTAATTCCTCATTTATATTTTCTTAATATCTCATTGGTGATTTATAGGAAGGTTCAAGAAACTATTAAGAAAATAGAGCAATATAAAAATGTTTCGACAAATGCGAAGAAAGAAGTTACAAACGGTAATCAGAAAAAGATTAATGATGTAAGAGCAGAATTAAATGCATTAAACGACGAAGTGCTAAAAATGAATGATGCAATTGAAAGCTTTAGAAGTAACGAAGCATTTAATTCAATTGAGAAAGATCTTGTTGGATTAGAGGATCTATTAGACAAACTTAGAGTTCGCCAAAAAGCTATTAAATATGAACTACAACGGATTAAAAGTCTTCCTAAGCCTGAGGAAATTGACAGTTCTGAAATTGAACTTATTTATAATCAATTTAAGCAAGGACTCGGTGAACTAATTGTTAAATCGCTTCAAGAGACCCTTGGATTTAAAACAAAGATAGAAACCTTTCAGAGGTCATTAATTAACCAAAGGGCTTCTGACTTGCAGAATGAATTATATGAAATAACCGAACAAATAAGAGGGTTAGACGAACAATACGGTGAAAAATTAAGGATTATAGATCAAAAAGGGGTTCTGAAAAATCTAAAAAGCAGCTTGAAGATTTATAATCATAAAAATCAAGAGTACTCAAAAAGAATTGGCTTATTTAAAGAGTATGAGCATGCTGAGAAAGAAAAGAAAACACTGTTCTTGAAGAAAACTCAAGAGATACTTGAATTAGATAATGAAATTGATGAAAAAAAGAATATTTTAAATAGTTTCCTTACTACAGTACTATCTATTCATGAATTAATAATGGGTAATAAGGAATGCTCGTTTACGATTGAAACTGTAAATAGTAAAACAAGTAAACAAATAGTAAAAATTGAATTGCGGATTTACGACGATGGCAGTCACAGTGTAGATAGAACAAAGGTATTTATTTATGATATGGCTCTTTTGTTTAATCAACATACACGAAAGCGGCATCCTGGTCTTCTCATTCATGATAATATCTTTGATGTGGATCAAGATACACTTGTTCAAAGTTTAAATTACTTAGCTATACAAGAAGAAAAGTATCAAGATTTCCAATATATCCTTACTTTAAATCGAGATAAAATTGAACATGAAGAGAATCTAAATCAACTAAGTCTTGATATTGAAAAACATAAAGTTGCTACTTTTACAAAAGATAATAAGTTCTTGAAAAAAAATTATCAGGAAAAGTAATTTTAAATATTAAATAGAACTGTGAGTGATACAAAAATTTTACCAGGATAGTCTAACCAGACTGTCCTTTATTTCATTTACTTAAGAATTTCGTACCTATACATCAAATCAATTAATATCTACAAAAGTGTATATGAACCTAGAAGTCTGAGTAAAGTATGATCGGACTGTGTCTTATTATTATCTGGTTAAGAATTTACAAATCGTAATACTTGCACCCTGTCCAAAACCATTTGCAAATTAGATAATAAATGCATAACTAGAGCGTCATACTCGTAGTAATTTTTCCGTGAACGTGAATTAATTGAGCTATTTTTGAACATGAAGCATGTTACATATGAAAGAATAAAAAATTAAACTAAGGAGATAAACTATGTGGAAAAAAATGTTTAGAAGTAGACCGAGTCTCGATTATAGAAAGAAGTTTATATGTCCTGAATGTGAAAGTAATTCTTTATATATAATTCATGACACTGCATGTGAATGTGAAAATGGTTGTGAGGATAATTTGATAGATATTGCTACTATTTTTAGAAAAGATAATTTTGATGGTTTTTTCACATCAGGCTATATTAGAGAACATTTTTGGGTTGATGATGAGAAAATGAATCAAATGTTAACCGAAATTATTGAAGATAATAGATATGGATTATTGTCTACTAATGAAAAGCAAAAAATAAAATCTTTTTTATTTAAGAGAACAAGTCAGATTGAAGAAAAGCTAGATGATCTAGTTGTTGATTATCTAAATAAAAATAGTTTGAAGAAGGTACCTTCGGAAATGACTGTTTTCGGGTATCTAATTAATCTTTTAGAAGATACGCATTTTTTCATGAATCTTTGCTGTAAGGACTTGGCATTATTCAATTGCGGCATTTTATTTGCTCCTATACAGTTTTATTCAGGACGATTCTTTTATAATAATGCAGTTGAACACTTATTTCAGGCAAACGAAAGATTATATGTTATTTTAGGTATACTTTATAACTATAATTTTGACGATGACTTATCTCGTAATAAGTCTTATAGAATAGAAAATTATATAAAAAATAAAGCTGATTATAAAAATTCTGATATTAAAAAAATTCTCGAAAGTCTTAAGAGTAACCAAATGTACGACACTTTAAAATCCATGAGACAAATCAACACGCATGATTTGTCATACTTTTCAAAAGCAATTGAAGACCAAATTAAAACGGATGCTGTGAAAGCACAAGATTTTTGGGATAGAGATGGAGACAAGGTAGATTCTGACTTATATTTGCCCAAAATAAAAAATCTTATATTTTGTTTGGAGAAGCATTTTGATCTACTAGATCAGTTGATTCTTCACAGCAGTCATGAGACAAATATAAGTAAACTAACTTCTTTTCCAATGATTGAAAAATTTATGGATTATAAGTTACAAATTACTCCAAGGCAATACAATGTTCAGGAAATACAGAAGTTGGAAGATTATAAGTTGAGACTGTTCAGCAAACTTCCTAATTATGGCGGCACATTAATTGGCGATGTATTTTTTAGGATGGGAGAAGTAGTACGTTGTATCTTTGATTATTGCAATATAGAAAACGATGTTTTTTATCAATTGTGGGTGAGAAATGCGAATCTAAAGTTAAATGATTTGATAGATAAGCAATATTTGCTTTATAGTGCTCTCTCGAGAATCTATTCATGTTATGATAAATTATCTCGTTACATAGCACAACATTATCCTAAACACGCAGATATAATGTACTTCCAAGATTTCGAGAAAAAAACAGAAAAGTCTTCTTTAGTTAATGCGATTAAAGAGATTTTAAACGATAAATATTATAAACTGCTTTATGCGCTAAGGAATGACATTTATCACAACTTACGTGCGGGTGCGTTACATGGAGATGAAGGATTAAATTACTTTGATAATCTTTTGTTTATTACTGTGTTTGAGAATACAAAAATAATATTCAATTTTATTGAATATCTTAGTAATAATAGTAAGCAAAAAGTTGGTAGAAACGATCCTTGTTCGTGTGGGAGCGGATTAAAATATAAAAAATGTTGCGGTTAGAAATAGATATTTCCTCTTCTATTACAATTCTGTATGACTATACCATGTGCTTAATACCTCTACCTATGGTCTTGGCGATTTAAATAGTATCAGATGTTTTTTATACAATATTGAAATTTCCGCGAATACTGTCACATCATTGTTTGTCTAATTTACGCAACCCACACATGTGGAGTGCTGTTCGCTGTTGGTTAGGAATGACTAATAGTTCAGATGTATTGGCGGGAAACTGACGAAGTGGGCTAATATCCCGCTTCTTTTTTATAGCGAAGTAACGTATCGAGTGAAGTATTTAGATAACATGTGCGTTTCTCTTGATTTTTCCCTTTTCATGTAACCAACTATCCGTTTCTTGCACTCTGCTGTGCATGTAGGTATGTGGAAAGAACATTTATGATAAAATCGGCTCGTCTTCAAGAGAGAGTGGGCAATGATGTTAATGACAGGAAAAATATATAAATTTTATAAGGAAAGGAAAAGAAGTTGATTATAATGTTAGATTATATAACATAGAATCCTTATTTTTTAAATTTTTTTTGCCATTTTTGTTGACTTTTAAATTTTATGTTTTATACTAAAAATCAATTAAATAAGTTGTTCGTATAACCCTGATAATCGGTTCGGGGGCTCTACTAGGATCCGTAAAAACCTAACTACGAACGCAATATTAACTCTATTGCGTTTGTGTTAGGTTTTTTTGTTGTTCAAATTGTGTCATGTATTTGTATGAAATATGACATGATATTTTATTGGGAGGTGATGATCAGAGGTTTTCCTACACGGGATGTAGTTTTTTTTATGAATAAAATCCTTCTTTTTACTACAATCATTAGGAGTGCGATATGGGAACGTTACTAATCAAGAATGCCAGGAACATCATCACGATGGATTCGGACCGCTCACGCTATCCCGGAGGGAGTCTGTACGCCGACGGTCAGGAAATCAAGGCGATCGGGTATGAACTACCCTACGAAACGGCGGATACGGTAATCGATGCGACGGGAAAAATCGTATACCCGGGACTGATTAACACGCATCATCATCTGTATCAGACCTTTACCCGCAACATTCCCTGGGCCCAGGACTGCGAGCTGTTCGATTGGCTTGTCACGCTGTACGACATTTGGAGGCACATGCAGCCGCAGGATGTATATTTAAGCGCGAAGGTTGGCCTTGGCGAACTGCTTAAGACAGGCTGCACGACGGCGTCGGATCATTTTTACTGCTTTCCTGACGGGGTGAGCGGCGAACTGATCGATGAAGAGATCCGGGCCGCGCAGGAGCTGGGAATCCGCTTTTTTCCGACCCGGGGCTCAATGGATCTGGGACGCTCCGCCGGTGGTCTTCCTCCGGATGAGGTTACACAGAGCATCGACACGATCCTGAAGGACACGATGCGGGTGATTGAAGCCTACCATGACGATTCCAGATTTTCGATGCTCAGGGTAGGCGTTGCTCCGTGTTCTCCGTTCTCTGTGTCGGAGGATCTTCTGCGCGAGTCCGCGAGACTGGCGAGAAGCTACAAGGTGCGTATGCATACTCATTTGGCGGAGACCAGGGACGAGGAGCAGTTCTGTTACGACAAGCTGGGACTCAGGCCGCTGGATTACATGGAAAAGACCGGCTGGGTCGGCAGCGATGTCTGGTACGCTCACGGCATTTATTTTAACAACGACGAAATCCACCGGTTGGGTCTGTGCGGCTGCGGAGTGGCGCACTGCCCGAGCAGCAACATGAAGCTGTCCTCCGGCGTGCTGCCGATCCGGCAAATGCTGAAAGCCGGCGTGAAGCTGGGGCTTGGCGTAGACGGCTCTGCTTCCAATGATGGTTCGAACATGCTTGCGGAGGTCAGACAGGCGTACCTGCTTCACCGGCTGACGTCGGGACTTGAAGGTCTGTCGGCAGAGGAAAGCCTGTGGGTCGGCACTGTAGGTTCTTCCCGGGTGCTTGGCTGGGAGGATGCCATCGGTTCACTGGAGCCGGGCAAGGCGGCCGATTTGTTCATGATTGACGCTGAGCGGCTCGAATATGCCGGCGCGCTATTCGACGACGCGGCTCTGCCTGCTGCAGTCGGCAGCGGCCGGCCCGTTGACATGACGATTGTCGGGGGAAAGGTAGTTGTCAGGGACGGACAGCTTGTCGGCACCGACGAGATGCTGCTGGCCAGAGAGGGACAGGCCTCCGCTGCCCGGATGCTGGAGGTTGCTTCCAGGCGGAGCGGAGCCAATTACTACAAGTACCGCAACAGATCTTAACGTTTATTGCTTTCACCATCCTAATCTTACATATCTAATTCAGGGAGGTTTTCATAATGAGGAAAGTACGCGGCACCATGTTGTTTCTAATGACACTTGTTTTGTTGGCCGCAATGATCGGCTGCTCCTCCAATTCCGGTGGCGGCAGCGCGTCGGCATCGGAGAATGGAGCTTCAACTTCCGAAGGTGCTGCTTCGGAAGACTCTGCCAAAGACTTCAAGGTTGGACTGCTCACAGGTGTTGCTGGACTTGGGGACCGCTCGTTTAACGATCTCGCCAACGAAGGGGCGCTGAAGGCCGAGGAAGAGCTCGGGATCGAGCTTAAGGTGGTGGAGCCGGGCGAGCTGGCGGCTGCCGAAGGTTTGCTCCGCGATCTGGCGAATGCGGGCAACGAACTTATTATCGCCGTCGGTTTCGATATGGTCGAGCCTCTTACCGTAGTTGCAGGAGAGTTCCCTGACAAGGAGTTCGCTGTCATCGACGCCACGATCGACCTGCCGAATGTCCGCTCCCTCGTATTCAAGGAGCATGAAGCCTCCTTCCTGGTCGGTGCGCTGGCAGCGATGATGTCGGAAACGAAGCAGATCGGGGCGGTGCCCGCGATGGATGTGCCTTTCCTGAACCGGTTTACGAAGGCTTATGAGCAGGGCGCGCAGTATATCGATCCTTCCGTGAAGGTATCCATTCAGCCGATTGCTTCGGATTCTACAGGCTTTAACGATCCCGGCAAAATGAAGAATATCGCGCTGTCGATGTACGACCAGGGCATTGATGTCATCTATCCGGTCGCCGGCGGTTCAGGAACGGGACTGTTTGAAGCTGCTAAGGAACAGAACAAATACGCGTTCGGCGTTAATTCCGACCAGGACTACATGGCCGAAGGTCTGGTGCTGGCCTCCATGATGAAACGCGTCGACGTGGCCGTATTTGATACGATCAAGAGCTTCACGGAGGACAAGTTTGAACCCGGCATCATGGAATACGGGTTGGCGAACGAAGGGGTCGGCCTGTCGGAAATGAAATATACGAAGGATTTGATCGGGGAAGAGAAGATTGCGAAGCTGGAGGAGCTAAAGCAGGAGATCATCGACGGAAACATCAAGGTTATCGATGTAACCGCTCAGTAAGCAAGGGGTGAGAGGCATGAGTTACGCTTTGCAGGTAAAGGGAATTAGGAAGGCTTTCGGCAGCGTCAAAGCAAACGACGGTATTGATCTTGCTGTCCGTGCCGGTGAAATCCATGCGATCTGCGGAGAGAACGGGGCCGGCAAATCGACGCTGGTGGGTCAGCTGGGCGGTATGCTTCAACCCGACGAAGGGGAGATCATCATCGGCGGGAAGCCGGAGCTTCTGGTCTCCGCCAAAGAAGCGAGCCGGGCCGGCATCGGCGTTCTCCATCAGCATTTTATGCTGGTGGAGGCGTTCACCGCTCTTGAGAACATTATGCTGGGTGCCGAACCGCCTTCCAGAGTGTTTCTGGATTCGCGGGGAGGAGAGAAGGAAGTCGGCGAAATTTGCCGCAAATACGGGCTTGGCCTCGATCTGAAAGCCAAGGTTTCCGGTTTGTCCGTCGGGGCTCAGCAGCGAATTGAAATCATCAAGATTCTGTACAGGGGCGCCAGGATCATTATTCTGGACGAGCCGACAGCCGTACTTACCCCTCAGGAGACAGAGAGTCTGTTCGCCATCATGCGGGATTTGAAGCAGGGCGGCTGCGCCGTTCTGTTCATCTCGCACAAGCTGAAGGAGGTTATGGACATCGCGGACCAGGTAACGGTCATCCGTGACGGACGGACCGTCGGCGCCTGGCCGATCCGGGAGGTGAACGAGCAGTTTTTGGCGAGCAGCATGGTCGGCCGCGAAGTGGCGCTGACTGTTAAGCGCGAGGAAGGAGTGGTCCCCGGCAAGCCGGTGCTTGAGCTTCAAGGCCTCACGGTAAAAACCGGGGGATTGGAGCAAGGGGCAAGGGATATCTCCTTTCATATCTGCGAAGGCGAAATATTCGGGGTAATCGGGATTGCGGGGAATGGCCAGGAAGCACTGGTTGAAGGCATCCTCGGCATCCGCAAGGCTGCCTCGGGCCGGATCGTCGTCGAAGGCTCGGATGTCACCAACCGGATTCCGAAGGATTACCGCACACTGTCCATCGGCTGTATTGCCTCGGACCGGCTGAAAGAAGGGCTGGTCAAAGATTTTTCGGTAAAGGACAATGCCTATCTGGGTTATCAGCGGTACGCGGGGCTGCGCCGGGGACCCTTTCTTTCAGGGCGCAGGCTGGCAGATTGGACCCGGTCAATTGTGGAGAACTACCGTGTGAAAACAGAATCGCCCGACACCCCGATAACCGGTCTTTCCGGCGGCAACCAGCAAAAGCTGATCATCGGCCGCGAGCTTTCCCTGTCACCAAAGCTGCTGGTAGCCGTTCAGCCGACGAGGGGCGTCGATGTAGGCTCTATTGAATTCATTCACCGGAATCTGCTGAGGCACCGCAACCAGGGGAACGCCGTTCTTCTGGTCTCGCAGGAACTGGAGGAAGTACTGTCCCTGTCCGACCGTATCGGGGTGCTGTGTGGTGGACAGCTCATGGGCATCGGGAGGACGGAAGATTTCACCAAAGGGCAGATCGGACTCATGATGGCAGGCGTACATCACAAAGGGGAGGCGGCGGAATATGCGTGAAGGAAATATATTGTCAGCCTGGCTTAAAGTTCTGCTCCCATCCGTAATTGCGGTTGCTGTTTCCCTGCTCATCGGCGCCGCTGTAATCGCCATGATCGGGGAAAGCCCGCTCGAGGCCTATGCGGCGCTGTTCAAGGGCTCGCTTGGGGGAAGCGGCCCTTTGTCCCAGACGCTGGAGCGCTCCACGCCTTACCTGTTCGGCGGCCTTGCCTTTGCCCTCGCAGCCAAAGCCGGTCTCTTCAACATCGGCTTGGAAGGCCAAATGTTTATCGGAGCGCTCGCTTCTGCGGTTGCCGGCTTCGGCCTACAAGGTCTTCCACCCTTTGTACATCTTCCGCTTGCGGTCGCCGCGGGGATGGCGGGAGGCATGCTTTGGGCGGTTGTCCCCGGCGTAATGAAGGTGAAGGCGGGCGTGCATGAAGTCATTTCCACCGTCATGCTCAATTATGTGGCGTTTGCCGTAACAGGATATTTGACCGTGCATCAGTTTCTGGAGAAAGGCGCGGTCGCCCAGACGCCCAAAGTCGCGCCAGAAGCGTCCCTGCCGCTTCTGGCCCCGCCCTCCAAGGTCAACGCTGGTCTTCTGATCGGGCTGGGCTGCGCCGTTCTGTTGTACGTGCTCCTGTACCATACCGCATGGGGTTACGCCCTGCGGGTGAACGGGCTGAATGGTATCGCTGCCCGGTACGCCGGAATTTCCAGCGGTAAAATGATATTTATGGCACTCCTATTCAGCGGTGCCTTGGCGGGACTTATGGGCGCGGAACGGGTGCTAGGCGTATATCAGCGGTTTATGCAGACTTTCTCCAGCGGCTACGGCTTCACTGCGATTGCAGTCGCACTGCTCGGCCGCAATCATCCCCTCGGCATTATCCCGGCGGCCTTCATCTTCGGGATGCTGGAATCCGGCGCTTCTTCGATGTCGCTGATGGTGGATGTTCCGAGAGAGCTGGGGCCGATTCTCCAGGCCGTTATTATCGTAGTTATCGCCTCGGCTGCGTTTCTGGCCGGCAAAGTGGACCGCAGGAAAGGAGTGAAGGCCGTTGGGTAGCTTCTTGTCCGTACATATGCTGACGCTTACCCTGTCCATTGCCACTCCGCTGTTTCTGGCCGCCATCGGAGGCCTGCTGAACGAACGTGTGGGCATTGTAAATGTGGGACTGGAAGGGATTATGCTGACCGGCGCTTTCTCGGCTGTGTTAGTGTCCTATTATACAGGAAGCCCTTGGCTCGGCGTTCTGGCTTCCCTCGGCTCGGGAATGTTGCTCGGCCTTCTTCATGCGGCCGTCTGTATAGGTTTCCGGTCGGATCATGTGATCAGCGGGGTCGCGATCAACATTCTGGCGGGAAGTTTGACCGTGTTCCTGCTGCAGCTGTTCTTCAACAACAAAGGACAGTCACCGTCTGTAACGTCGGTTGGTTCTGTGGGAGGCATTGCCGACGGCGTGCCGGTCCTTGGAACTGTCGTTCATAACATGAACTGGCTGACGCTGATCGGCTTGGTCGTAGTCGGTACTGTTCATATTTTTCTATATCGGACAAAGCTTGGACTCCGCTATCGCTCGGTTGGGGAAAATCCGGCGGCGGCCCAATCGCTGGGCATCCCGGTAAAGGTGTACATGTACATCGGCGTTATAGCCGGTTGCGCGCTTGTGGGATTGGCCGGAGCCTACCTGTCCATCGGCATGCTTAACGTCTTTACAAAGAATATGTCTGCCGGACGCGGATTTATCGCGCTTGCTGTAGTTGTCTTCGGACGCTGGACACCGTTTGGTTCGCTGCTGGCATCGCTGTTCTTCGGGTACGTTATGGCGCTGCAATACAGCTTTCAGGCGCTCCCCGTGCCTCCGCAGTTGTTGGAGTCCATCCCGTATATCGCCACACTGCTTGTACTCGTCTTTACCTATAGAAACGCCAAGGGCCCCGCCTTCGCGGGACGAACGCTTCAGCTTCCCAAATAAACATACCTAAGGAGAGATCACCCATGAGTATTTTAAACAAGGCAGAAAAAACGCTTGGACGCAAGCAGTATCACATTAAATGCGGCGTCGGTGACGTCGGCGAATACGTACTGCTTCCGGGCGATCCGGCACGCAGCGACATGGTCGCCAAATATCTGGAAGGGGCGGAGCTTGTGGCGAATAACCGTGAGCACCGGACGTTTACCGGCTATTACAAGGGCGTTAAAGTCTCTGTGACCTCCACCGGGATGGGCTGCCCGTCAGCGGCGATTGCCATGGAGGAATTGGCTAACATTGGCGCCAAGGTATTTGTCCGTATCGGAAGCTCGGCAGCCATACAGGAGGGCATCGCCATCGGCGATCTGCTGGTGACGACCGGGGCGATGAAGAACGAAGGGACCTCCCGTTTCTACGTGCCCGATGTATTCCCGGCCGTTCCGGACTTCGAACTTAACCAGCTCCTTATCCAGACAGCCAGGGAGCTGACGAAAGAACATGATTACAAAGTGCATGTGGGCATCAGCGCCACTGACGACGCTTTTTACGGGGAAACGCAGGAGTGGATTGAGAAACTGCACAAGCTGAAGATTCAAAATATCGAGATGGAGGCGTCGGCCCTGTTTACCATTGCTCATCTCCGGGATCTGCGCGCAGCCTGCATTTGCGGCGTATCAGGGAATCTGGTCACCGGAGAGGTAATCTACGAGACAACCAACGACAAACTGGTGGAAGCCTGGGACAAGGAAATCAAAGTCGTACTGGAGACCTTCTACCGGTTTGAGGAATGGAGGAAGCAGGGAGTGGTAGAGTGAGGAGACTCACGAAGGCTCGTGATTGAATAACAGATGCCTTACCGCGGCGTTCAAAGAGCCTATCATCCGGTTGTCGGCCGGGGAATAGGCTCTTTGTGTGGTACGCCCGGCATCCCGCCGCTCCATGTCCTTCAGATGACAGAGAATCCTGCAGATTTCTATGATATGGAATTTTCAATAGCTTTGTGATGTTCCGTATTTTCAAATGCCATCGTAAGACGTGGCAAAGGTATGCCTAGCTTTTTTGCTTCTCTCACAACTTCAGATACCGCAAAACCTGCTTTACTATTGTTGTATTCGATGAAAAGTCGCGGTAAGCTGCCCTTTGCTAAAATAACCTTGTTAAAAAGCGTGCCAAGAAGTGCCGGCGGAATCTTAGTTAAGAGTAGCAAAATCATATCATTCTTTGCACCTCTTGCTTTAAGTACAGGGATCATTTCCCTCATATGCTTACCCACATTTGCGAATGAGTCACTATGGTTCATGAGCGCTGGAAAACTTCCCCGTTGTAACACCTCGGTCTCCATAGCTGCATTCATGGCAAAGTGAATCCATAGCCAGTTTTGCATATCCTTTACCCAACTAATTTTAAAATGGGCACTTTCAAAACATTCTTTGACCTTGTTGTTAATATGTTCAGTGCCTACCCGTGGTTTTTCCAGAAATATCATTTTCAAAAAGCCGCCTCTAAGCCTATTGTCCGTGATGCCACCGCCCCCTCCCGGGAACCCAAAGACAACATTGTTCATAGACAATGGTGCGATCGATGATTTCAAATCTTGCCAAACGTTATTGAATATGAGGACAGGGGTGGTTCCAGCAGCAGTCGATAATAATTGTGCTGCTTCTGGAAGTTGTTCCGTGTTGACGCTCACAATAATGAGATCATAATTTGGGCTAATCTCCTCATGCAATTTAACGCTCCAGCTTTCTTTTATTAGCTGTTTCCCTCTTCGTGCGTCCCACATTTCAAGCTCTATGTTGCTTCCGAAGGTTTCTTTTCTCCCTTTTCTAACGTAAAACTCAACGGTGTGCCCTGCCTGTTCAAAAGCCCAAGCATATTGGGTCGATATTACACCTCTACCGAAGAATAAGATTCTCATATTAGCCTCCTGAACATATATATTAATCCTTGTTGATGATCAAACAACGTGTTGTATAATGTTATTGTATAGATTCACTATACGGCCATCAACCATCAGATCTTTAATATCTGTCGGATAATCGATTGAACAGAAAATGGAGGCCAATCATGAAAAAGCAACCTGAAATGACGGATAAAACAAGGCAAACATTTATAAATGTATTCTGCAATTTATATAGCCAAAAACCAATTGAAAAAATAACCATTCAAGAGATTGCTAACCAATCAGGATATAATCGCAGTACATTTTATCAATACTTTACGGATATCTATGAGTTGTTGGACTACGTTGAAGAACGTGTATTGAAATCCATTAACGAGGAAATGGCAAGCAGAGAGTTTTCTGCACATACTTTCCAAGATGCACTTCAATGCTTGGAAAATGCAGAGGAAATTTCAGTTTTTAAAGCCCTCTTCGGGGACTATGGTTATGTTCATTTTGTTGAACGCCTGAAAAGAGAAATTCCCTTTGAGAGATTGATTGTAGACTTTCCAACAAATGATGTCCTAGCACCATACATAATTGAGTTTTACATATCAACATTAATATCTATCTTTCGCCTCTGGATACGCAACGGCAAAGATCTATCCTCGGAAGAATTGGTCACGTTGGCAGATAGCCTATTGGCAAATGGGATAACACCGTATCATTTCTTTGGCACGGTCAATCCGCGGCACCCTGATTCGAATAAATGATGACTTTGTTGATTAATCAAATGGCCGAGGAATGACCTGATGTGAAATGACCGGATTTTGTATTAAATACACAGAAGACAGCAGGAAACCTGCGCGTCTTCTTTTTTTGAACAGTCGAAAATGGGAGAACAGCTTTCTTAAAGCAAATGTCCGCCAGACACTTCAATGTCCTGGGCAGTCACCCAGCCGAAATCATCGGACAATAAGCTCACAATGACCTTCGACATATCTTCGGGTTGCCCGATTCTGCCAAACGCAGATTGCTCAGCCAGCGGCTTGATGAATTCAGGATGCTTATCAAATACTCCGTCGCCAAAATTGCTGTGCGTAGGACCGGGCGAAACGGCGTTGACCCGAATTTGGCGGGGAGCAAGTTCATTGGCGATGTAGCGGGTCCAAGTGGAGAATGCTGCTTTTAACGAGCCGTAGACAGAGTATCCCGGAAATGATTGGTTTTTAGATGAGCTTGTGATATTTACAATAGCCCCAGCATCCTCCATGAATCCGACAAGCTGCTGTGTTAAAAAAATCGGTCCTTTGAAGTTCGTATTAAGAATCTTATCGAAGTATTCTTCGCTCATCTCAGAGAGCATCATGGGTCCGCCGACACCGCCATTATTAACCAAATAATCAAAAGTTGTTCTTTCCCAAATGTCCTGGAGGCTCTTTTTTATTTCCAGAATAAAGCCTTCGAATGTTGATATTTGAGTCAGATCCAGCTTCAGTGCGAATGCCCGAACGCCTTTGTTCTTCTCAATTTCCTTTACGACAGCTTCTGCCCGGTCCTTATAGGAATTGTATGTGAGAATGACGCTAATTCCGCGCTTGCCCAGCTCAAGCGCTGTCGCTTTTCCAATGCCATTACTTCCGCCTGTTACAATCGCAATTTTCATAAGATCCTCCTTGTTTTATGTTTGATCTGGCTTTAATTTTAGTCGCATCTGTTGCAATAAAACAGACCTGAAAATGCCTTTTGATTGCCTAATAACACCACGATGATTGTTGATTTCCCGAATTATCCTTGATGTTTTACATCTGAGTAGCACAAAAATTCCGGAGTTTTCAACGCTGTGTTGAGAGGTAAGAAGTCGTGTGATAAACTAAGTGCATGAATAACGTCCTTAATGAAATAATGGATCTGATGAAAGACGCAGGCACCCGGCAGATTGAAACCGGAGTACCGGGGCTGAGTATGATTAAGGGAGACATTCCCGCTCATCAACTCGCAGCGCTCTACGAGCCGATGATTGGTTTTACGGTTCAAGGAACTAAGATTCTTTCAATCGGGGAGCGCAGCACTGACCTGGAAGGGCCATCCTATTACGTGTTACCGATGCATGTTCCTGCAATGGCGAGTGTACATCCGGACCGTTATGGCCGTCCTTACCTGTCACTGGGTCTCAAGCTGAATCAGAGCGTTCTTCAGAGTTTGTTAAGAGATCTTCCTGAAAATCTGTTACCGACTGCTTCCGGGCATTTCGCAGCTTGTGAAATGGATATTGAATGTATGGAGGCATGGCTGCGCTTATTGCGGTTATTGAAAACTCCGAGAGATATTCCAGCCCTTGCACCAGCCTATGAGCGCGAGATTCTTTATCGTGTTCTGACGGGACCGCAAGGATGGTATCTGAGGCAATTGGGTCTGCAGGAAAGTAATCTATCTAAAATTTCCCAAATTGTAAATTGGGTTCGCATTAATTTTATGAGGCCACTAGACATCAGCGAGATGGCATCAAAAGCCGGGATGGCTATCAATACCTTTCACCGTCAGTTTAAAAGGGCAACGGGTTTAAGCCCTATTCAATTTCAAAAGCAATTAAGGCTTTTGGAGGCCAGGAACCTTATTGCATTTGAGGGCTATCCAGTAGCCAGTGCCGCATATCATGTTGGCTACCAAAGTCCCTCACAGTTCAATCGCGAGTACTCCCGCTTCTTCGGTTCATCTCCGGCCCGGGACACTGAGAACATAAGACGAATCGAAAGCACGAGGAATTAAGCACAATAGGAATGGCACTCTAGACCAGAGGCTATGTGATTCATTGCGGGAGCGCTAATGCTCCCGCTTTTTTTCGATGTAATACAGGAAAAAGCAATTTCTAATTACCTTTCAGCAATATGCAGGCAGAAGTGATACCTTTAAATAAGACTTCAAAGAAGGTATTGTTAAAGAATGGATTCATCAAGGAAGGAACATTATAGGGAGGCAGAATGATATGTTAGAGGTTCGCAAGGGCAAATCCTCAAAATCGTACGAAAACGAATTTTTCAGAAAAATATCGGTTGAGTTATCTAAAGTGTTTGAGCAAAGACAGTGGGACGGTATTTTACTTGGAATGCCAGAGTGTATTGTGCGAGAAGATTTGCAAATAGACTGCTTGTTGGTTACTGAAAACCAAATTATTATTATTGATTTCAAAGATTATAGCGGGACACTAGAGCTTCCGTCTGAGGAAAACTTCAGATTTGGTAGATGGACGTTAAATGGTGAGGTAACTGTTAAAGGAGGCAGCGCTCCGAATCCATTTAGTCAACTTGGCAAGCAACGGATGAAGCTGATTGATGAACTTAAATTTCGATTATACGACTTTGATCGTAAGTCTATATCTACTGTAGTTTGCTTCCAGGATAAAGTAGAAGTGGTTGGTAGGATTCCAAGACAGCTCCAAATCAGTTTTTCGATTGTTGATTCAACCCATTATCTCAACAAAATTGTCGACATAATTGATGTGCTGGTTGATGAGGATCTGAATTATCTGTCGGAAAAGGGAAGACAAACGTTTACAGAGACTTTATTTGCTGCGGATAAATACCACTCCGATATTCAATTTGAACCGGAGTTACAAGAATTTCCTGTTGAAGGACGAACTAAAAATAGCAATTATCTACAGCAAATCCGGGAGTTCCTAACATCTGACAGCAAAGTTATGACCCTGACAGGTAATACGAGATGTGGTAAGACTGCACTCATTCCAGATATTCGAGAAATCGCCTTTGATTTAGGTTTTAATGATGCTCCAGTATTTGCTTACTCTAATCGGTTGAGAAGGAAGATGCTGAGAAACAATCCCGAACTAGAGGAAGTGGATTCACTATTTAATTCTGTATATGATTTCAAGGGTGAAACAATCGATGAATTTTACAAAAAGAATATTCCTTTAAAGGGACATGATGAAATCCATGGTCAAAATAAGGCCTTGTACATTATCGATGATAGTCAACTGATTACGAATTCGAGTTTTGATTCAGACGTGCTACAATTCGGTTCCGGGGATTTGTTAGATGATGTGTTAAGTTATCTTGATTTCGAGTCTAATCCCGAGCGAAAGGTTATTTTCATTGGAGACAGAAATAAGCTGAGTTACGGGTCGAACACTGAAAATGCAGTTAATCCAGAATACTTGGAAGCGCTTCTTGCTAGCCGGAATATTTCTTCAGAGATAGGGAAAATCGAGTTGCCGGATCATGAAGGGAGCTCTGAAATCATTAAAGTATGCAATAAGATTTCAAAGAATATACGGGCTGACCGATACAATGAGCTATTTGTGTATTCAAGCGAAGAGATTACCGTTTGTGAGAAGAAAGACCAAACAGAGGTGTTGAAGGAAGCCTATTTAAGTCCAAATAGCAGTAAGATTCTGGTTTTTTCCAATGAGCAAGCAAATAAAGTGAATACTTGGATAAAAAAGCATCTTATTAAAAATGGTCGAGAAATAGCAGCAAAGGATTATGTAGTCTTTAACACAACCATTCACGCTTATCGGCCGGCTTTGGTGGAAAACGATATCTCGCCATTTGATAGTATGGAACAACCTTTTTCTTTTGTGGAACCTAGAAGGGTGGACAATGGTTATTTTGGCGAAGTGATCACTGTTGATCATGACCGTATAATCGAAAAAGCTATGGTCATTAAAGGCGAAAAAGTAATACTGCGATTTATTCCTTGCCAAATCAAGCTCCAAGACGGATGTATCATTGAAACGCTTGTATTTGACAATTACTTGAAAGCTAATAAGAATGAGCTGGAAAAAAACGAGATGATTGCGTATCAAATGGTTTTATCTAGCTATGAAGAGGCTGCTTTTAAGAACGAACCATATGAAGGTAGCACCGAATATCAAGAAATGTTACAACATCCTGACCAATATACGATAATTGAAAAAGACGGGAAAGGACTTTACCGGGATTCCAAAGACAAACGGAAGTTGACTTGTTTTGAGAAAACATACAGAGATCGAGTGCTGGAAAAATTAAAAGTACCAACAAGCGAATATTTTAAGCTTTTAAATGTTGCGAGAGTAAAGTTTGGTTGGGCGATGACAGTGAATAAGGCAATGGCTTATTCGTTTGAAACGGTGTTCTTTAATACCAACCAGGAAGAAAATCGAGGCAGAACGAATAAGGAATATTTCAAATGGATTTATACAGGGATATCGAGCGGATTAAATCATGTTCGTCTGATTAATTGGAAACCCATCTCTCCTTTTTTGAAAACGGAATTTTGTGAGTCATCATCTGTAAGCACTCCAAATAAAAAGAACTACATTTTGTCACTCACCAATGGGGAACAAACTTCTACCGAACAGCTTCAAAACTATTTGGAAACGAAGTTGTCAGGTGTGGCAACTATCTTAAATATAGCCCCGAAAAATTATTTGGAAATTGTCACTCTGGAGATGAATAACCGAAAAGTTGAATTGTTCTTCGACTATAATGGGAAAGGTGAAATGAAGATTCCAAGATTGAAGTCCGGCCAAGAAGAGGATTTTGGAATGATTTTGCCATTACTGCAACCAGCTCGAAAGGATGTCTCTAGTGAAATTGGCGTTATGAAACCGTATATGCAAGAGCTTGCTGGTATTTTAGAAAAAGATGAGATTCAAATGAAGGTTTCGGGTCATCATGAATGGAATTTGTTATTACATTTAGTGAGTCGAAATAATAATGTCGATGTCCAGCTTTGGTATAACGGTGATGGAATGATTTCTAAATTCATTTACATTGAGGGAAGTAAGGAACTTTTCTCAAAAATCGTTGAGTTGATAAAGGAAGTTTATGGTTTAGACTAATGGAGGTGCAAAATGTACACAACAAAAAACCATAACGATGACTTGTATCAAATTTGCACCAAGTACTTTGTGAAATTCAAATTGTTGCAAGACTTCGCTAACCAGCGGATCGATGAAAGTCTTTTTGTGCAGCAATTAAAACTAAATAAAGAAGATAGTGAAATAACTGAAATACTAATGGAGTTAAGAAAAATAACTGAGAAGGTCCAGCGCAACGGCGGGAAACTGGATCAAGACCCCATTGATGAAGCAAAGAAGCTGAGGAAAATGGAGAAGCTGCAAGAGGCATTCCAAGTAATCCTTCCGTATCTTAAAGCCAATCAAGACAATGAAGATGCAGTAATCACTTTTGGCTGGATTATGTATGATTATTTGAAAATTTCTGAAGGAAATGTGGACCGGTACAGCAACAATTTAAGAATTTTGAATGATAATGCAGTGCTATCTTTTGAAAGCTGTTTTTTCAATGAGTCTACAACTGACGATTCAAAGAAAATGTTAGTCAATTCAATTTTGTGGTCCATTCGAAGGGTAATCATGAAAGGAGAACTGTTTGCTAATAACGTTTTTCCAGAGTTGTTGAGGTTTTGTGGCCATGAAGCGAAGTTTATTGAGAACAGAGGGCTGTATGTGAATAGTAAATCTTCCGCATCGCGTTTCCTAATTAAGGAAATGATCGGGAGATTAAATGATGCTAATTACCTCCTGTTTATGGATATCATTGGATTCGATTGGTTTGACCGGGGAGATCTTCAGAAGACTAACTTTACTAATAATAATGGCGAGAGTGTAGAAGTTAGGCCATTGGCAGAATTTGTTCTGAATTTTCATGCAAAGAAGCTGTTATCATTGGATCTTTATATGGTAACGGAACAAAGGCTGCATTCCATGATCGATGTCCTGAATATACATATACGAAAAAATCCTTCGTTTGAATGGCTCCTGTATTATAAAGCGAAATTATTGATAAAAGTGAACCGAAAAGATGAAGCCCTTGAAACTGTTACTTCATTTGCAAGAACGAAAAGCAAGGACTTCTGGGTGTGGGATTTAATTAGTGAACTTGGAAATGATGATGAAAAATTCAATTGCTTATGTGCAGGATTACTGTGTAAGTCTAAACCAGAAATGATAGTTGGCTTACAAGAAAAAATCATCCCGATTCTTGTGGAGAAAAAGATGTCTTCACATGCAAAATTTGAATTGGATGAATTGATCTCAACTCGAATGAAGAAATGGGGAAAAATATCTCAGCAGCTTGAAAAATGGAAAAGTGAAAGCTGGTATCTTGAAGCGAAGCCGGCTAAAAGTAGAGATGACCTGAAAGAATTCGCTGACCAAGCTGAAGAAATCCTATATCGAACGCTTCCGTTTACCAATATTTTTGTTACCTATATCAATAAAGATAAAGGTGTAGTCAATTTTGCATACCTGGGAAATAGCAGTCTTTCAATGATAAAAGATGGATATTTCTACATGGATTCCATTAAAGAAACGCATCATTGGATAACCGATGAAGCTCTAAAAGTAAGAATGGTTGAAGATAAAAAGCGACCGAATTTATTTAAGCTTTATAAGCTTGCACCGGGGGATGAAACATTTCTATCTAATTTTGTTCAAACCGGGAGCGGTTATGTTGATAAGGAATACACGAAGCCATTTGCATTTGTAAATGATGCATTTATCTCTCCTAAATTGGTAGAGGAACACAACATTCAAAATGATGACAAGGTCGATTATATCCAAAAGAGAAGGTTCAACAAGAAGAAAAACGCATGGGGATGGACAGTGGAAAAAATAACGTCTGTGGAGAAGAGTGAACAAACGGAATATGAGGAAGAAGAGTATTAGGATTTGTTCCCGCATACAAAGGCAGGATCTATACCCAACCCTGTTCAATATAATACGCACATGCAGATACGGGAGATTATATAGGCTTGAGCTTGTATCATTTTGTGCTGGCTTTGAAAGGCGTTGTCACCTGATCCACGGTAAAAGAAACGGAGCCCTCAGGCAGATAATTCCTGCTTATCCCCGATGGACATGGCGAGGCCCAGCTTTTTCCCTTTCAGCCGGTCTCCTGTTGATCCGTAAGCCCATCCATGAGTGAAGACATCATCAAACCATTTCTTCAATAAGGGCGGATAGCTGTACCGATACAGCGGGAATTGAAAGACAATATGGTCATGTGCCTCTAATCGTTGTTGCTCGGCTGGAACATCAATGCTCCAGTCAGGACACTTTTTGAAAAGCTCGTGAAGGGTAACATCGTCTGGATATAGTAGCAGCTCTTCTTTCCATCTCAGGTTTACCCTTGAACCCTCAAGATTAGGATGTGCCAGAATCACCAGTGTCTTCATTTTGAATTCTCCTTTAACCCCGTATAGTTGATATGATCATTATGTTGCAGGCTTTGGCAAATGAAAATACACACAATAAAGTAAGATGGTTACCTCAAAGTGTGTACTGGACTCGGCCTGACACGGAATGCGATAATAAATCTTTTATCTGGCTTGATAGATCAGCATGGATGGGGTGTTATTATATGAAGCAATATCATCTGGGCATAGAGGCGACTCTGGAGATTATCGGCGGCAAATGGAAAGCGTTGATCATATGTTTACTGATGTCCGGCACAAAGAGAACCAGCGAGCTACAGCACAGTATTACAGGTATTTCGCAAAAGGTGCTGATCCAGCAGCTTCGTGAGCTCGAATTGTCTATCAGCAAAGTCGAATATAGCCTAACGGAATATGGAGTTACAGCCAATAGAATCATTGACATGATGTGCTCCTGGGGTAAAGAGAATATTCAGATTAGACAGGAACGGGGAGAAGCTATTATTTTGCTGGAGGAGCAGCCGCCGGAGGTCAGCAATTGATGGGGAGAAAATGGATAAAGGCTATTTTGAAAAGGCGATTATCCGCAAATTCATGCAGAAGAATCGGGATATAGGGCTTTTCAGTCAGTTGTGCGAGCTTTTATATCTGTTTGCTGCTGATGGAAGCAGTAAAGCGAGAGAAGCGTTATATGGAAAATATAATGCACTGCTCGGATCACTCCCCCGCCTCAACAATCCTGCAGTAAAGGAAAGCCTGGAATGGCTGTGTGTGTGGTTAACGTCTCTGGATGGATTTTCTGCGTTTAAGAGCATTGTTATTCAGCTTGGGGAGTATGCGTAGAAGAACTGGTAGAAGCAGCAAAGGAAAGGCAGGGCGGGTTCCGCAGCCGGGGCTGGCACTCCGTTATTCAAGGACCGCTACAGAAGATGAGCTGCTTAGATTAGCGGAATACGCTGTCCGGGAAACCGATCTGGAAATAAAGCTGGAACTACTGTGGACGTTTAAAAAGGTGCGCTTTCCGCTGGACGAGCAGTTTATTTTCGAGCTTACCGAAAGTGATAATGAAGCCATACGCGACGTCGCCTTTGAGATGCTGCAGCATTTACCGTCAGACCGGATTCACGGCTATGCGATAAATCTTATTAAGCAAAAGAAAGAGCTCGCAAATGATCACGATCGGAGATGGGACCATCATTGCCGGCGGCGTTCCTGCTAAATTCATTAAAAGGATTGGATGAAAAAAATGGCCATAGGAACTTTGGGCTGCCTAAAGTGCCAGCTTATTCCCAGTAAGGTTTCCCACTAAAGAGGAATGATTGACCGTTCATATACGCACTAACCTCCCTGCCCGCTAATTTACCAATATGGTCAGGCAGCCATTCCTGCCAGTCAGGCAGACCGAGCCAGAAATTCATGGTTTCAAGCTGCGCTGCAATAAAAAAGCCCTCCAACAACTCAATATAGTTATCCGGTAACGGATAATATTGCGAATACGATTGAAGAAGCTGGTCTCTAAAAGCAGGATGGATATAGGAAAATGTCCAGCCAAGATCAACTAAATAGTAACCAAACCCGCAAGCGCCAAAGTCGATCGGCCGTACTCCTTTTCCATGAAACACCAGATTATTTGGAATTAAATCCGCATGAATCATTCCCCAATTGCCGGAGGTTCTTTCAATAGTGTTCATCATTGCAATAACTCGTTGACCGGCTTGCTGAAGAAGCGCTGAATCATCGGCGTTAAGCATACCTGCATCAGATCGCTCTCTGAGCTTGTCCAGGGATTGCAATATACGGGAGCTGTCAAAGGAAGGGCGTTCAAATGCACTTGGGATGCTCCAATTCGAGGCTTGCCGATGTAGTTTGCCGGTCATTTCCCCTATAGCCGCCGCGTCCTCTACTGTAGGAATAAAAGGCTTCTGCTCACCTTCCACCCATCTTAGTAAAGTACAGTTAATATCGTTCACACTCGTAATGAAATCCCCGTGGTTATTCTTATAAGGCGCCGGCACGGTTAAATCTGTTTCCAGGGCCAAGGCTTGAAGCCAGACCATTTCAGAACGGATCACTTCCGGCTTGCTCCAAAAGCTTTCAAGGGCACCCCCTTTAGATCGATGCAAGCGGAGACTATAACTATTCTTGTCCAGGTCAGTGACCTTATAGATCGTATTTCCGCTTTGGGCTATAAATTCTATTGATTTGCAGGTTATCGGGTAGCCATTTAATGCATCCATCGCGATACTCAAATGTTCATTCAACGCCAAATCACTCCCTCGTACAAATGTATGAGATTACAATAGCACATCTGTTGTTAGGGGGATTATGTAAAGTTTGATTATGTTTGTTTTTGAAGAAACTTTGAATTCGTCTCATACGAGAGGATCATATGTCGTAAGTTAGCTACTACGGGGCTTTCTCCGTCTATTTTGTCGATTTATGCAGACTATTTATCAAAAGAGGCTTATAACCGATATAAGTTATATAATATAGTGAGTTCCGTGTGTACAGAAATAAAGCAGAGGAAGAACATAACATTCATACAGGAGTGGAAGTTTGATGAGGAAATACCAGCAGAAGCAAATGCTTGATTTAATAACAACACTGTATGAGGCAACTGAGGAGATCAGTAAGCAATTTTCCAAAAAAAACTTCTCTACTGTAATTAACCTGCTGGGCGATTGTCAGGATGCGGCAGTATATATAGGTGAGTATATAGGAAATATTGAAATTGAGAATACACGGACGGTTGAGTTGTTAACCGGATACCACACGAGTCTTTATAATATTGCTGTGCAAATTGAGACTGTTAATGCAAGCTTCATTAAGCAACTGAAGAAAGAGCTTTGGATGATTGAAAACAGCATTAAAAATGTGCTTAAGCCAAGCAAAATCGAGGTTGCATTTTTCCCTTACAAGGCGTCCATGTGGGATGCTCTTGAATCAATATGGCTTGCCGCGCAAGCGGATCCCCAGTGTGATGCGTACGTGGTTCCGATTCCGTATTATGACAGGCTTCCAGATGGCAGGTTAGGGCAAATACAATATGAAGGAAATCAATATCCAGACTATGTGCCGATCGTTGATTGGCAAGACTATAATATAGAAGAACGCCGCCCGGATGTGAGCTTCATTCATAACGGCTACGACGAGTTTAACAGGATTACAGTTGTCCATCCGAATTACTTCAGCAAAAATCTTAAAAAACATACGGGACTGCTGTGCTACTCCCCGTATTTTGTGACGTCCAATAATAACGTGGATGAGCACTTATGTACTGTAGAAGGTGTTGTCTATTCTGACAGAGTGTTTGTACAATCTAATGAGGTGCGCAACGGTTACATCCGTGCCATTCAAGCCTTTGAAAAGGAACATAATTGCGCTGGCCGTTTCGGAAATGTGAAGGAAAAGATTGTAGCATCCGGTTCGCCAAAGTTTGATAAGGTAATAAACTCCAAGCCGGAGGATTTCAAGCTGCCTAATCAATGGAAAAAGCGGATTGAGAAACCTGATGGTTCTTGGAAAAAAATAGTGCTTTATAATACATCCATAGGCCCTATTCTTAATGGGGACGAAAAGTATATAGCCAAGCTTCGGTCTGTACTAGGCACCTTCCACAACCGTGATGATGTAGCGCTTTGGTGGCGGCCGCATCCTTTAAGTGTGGCAACTTACGGTTCCATGCGTCCGGTTCTCTTTGATGAATATACACAGCTTATTAAGGAGTACAAGTCAGAAGAATATGGAATTTATGATGATACGGCTGATTTGCATAGGGCTTTAAGTGTAAGCTCGGCTTTTTATGGAGATGGCACTTCACTAATGCAGATGTATCAGTGTATGCCAAAACCTGTGATGATTCAAAATATGGATATGAGTGATCTTCTGCTCCAAGTAGGCAGTTTGTGTGATACAGAGGAATATTTGTGGTTTCTAACGCTGCATTTTAATGGTTTCTTCCGGTTAAATAAGAAAACTTGGGATGTAGAGTATATGGGGAGTTTTGAAAGTGAAAAAGTGTTTGATTGGAGAGTGTACCATACCATTCATCAAAGCGGCAATAAACTTTATTTCTCCCCGCATTCCGCTGCGGCCATAGCTATATATGATTTAACGAGTGAATCCTTTGAATACGTTGAACTGCCAGTGCCGTCAGAAAAAACTTATAATGCCCAGAGTAAGTTTTCGAAAATAATTGAGGCTGAGGGTTCGCTCTACTTCATCCCGTTACAATATCCCGGTATTGTTAAGCTGAATATGGAAGATAACAGCACAGAAATTATAGACAGCTGGGTAAAGCCCGTCCAAAACATTTGCGACCCTGAGTTAGGGTATTTCTCTAACGGTGTTTATAATGAGGCAAAGGGTTTGCTTACTCTAGTATTTTCCAATGCCAATGCAGTAGTGGAGATTGATTTGTGTAGCAAAGCTGCAAAGCTGAATCCCATAAGCGCTGATAAATGCGGATATACAGATATAATGCTGATTGACGGAATTTACTGGTTGTTAGGCTTGAAAAAGTCAGCTTTAGTCCGTTTTAATCCAGATGATAATACGATGACTGAGTATAGTATAGATCTCGAAGAAATACCGGTAGATGGATTTGGACTATTTCAAAAAATAGTATTATCCAACAATTATCTATATTTAGTGCCTGCAGAGCAACATCGGATGGTTAAATTTAACTTGGGAGATCATTCGTTTTCTTATGCCAATGATTTTTGTCCAAATATCCTGCAAGGTGATAGTTCATCTGAAAGCATTCACAGTGGTTATTATTATGTATCCTCAAACGTTGCAGATAAAATCTATCTCACAGATAAGCAGAGCAACCAGTTTATCGAATTCGATCCACAGAGCAGCTCTTTGCGTCAAGAGAACATCACAATTACAGAGGGCCTAAGCAAGTTCCTGGATTTCCTGGCCAAAGGAATGGAGGATGAACTCCATAACGCTAACAACAGTGAATTCTTGGAGGATCCGTATATCTTAACGCTTGAAAAATTCCTTGATATGATTTCGCAGCCCGTTCTGGAGCCTTGGCTCGAACAACGGCTGGACAAGCAGGTCGAACTCCGTCGTGCAGAAATCTTACATCCTGACGGAAAAGCGGGAATTGAAATTTATGAGAAATCTAAAAAGGTGGTATTAAACTCATGAAATACGATTACCTGATTGTCGGCGCAGGGCCTTTTGGTGCTATATTCGCACATGAAGCCATGAAATGTAATAAAACTTGCCTAGTGATTGATAAGCGTGATCATATCGGAGGAAATATTTATACGGAACAAGTGGAAGGGATTAATGTGCACAAATACGGCGCACATATTTTCCACACCAATGATAAAGAAGTATGGGAGTATGTTAATCGTTTTGCGACATTCAACCGTTATACCAATTCGCCAATAGCGAATTATAACGGCGAGATATACAATCTCCCTTTTAATATGAATACCTTCTATCGGTTATGGGGAGTTTCCGATCCGGTAGAAGCAGCAAAGATTATAGAGAGTCAACGTCTGAAATGTGAAGAGCCGCAGAACCTTGAAGAACAAGCTCTTTCATTAGTGGGGCGCGATATTTACGAAAAACTGATTAAAGGATATACAGAAAAACAATGGGGCCGAGACTGCAAGGACTTGCCTGCATTTATTATTAAGCGCTTGCCCGTTCGTTTCACTTGGGATAATAATTATTTTAACGACCAATATCAAGGAATTCCTGTCGGAGGATATACGGGAATCGTTGAAAAGCTGCTTGAAGGCAGCGAGGTCAGACTGAATACGGATTATTTTGCACAAAGGGAAACCTTTGATACCATCGCAGCAAAGACCGTTTATACAGGAATGCTTGATGAGTTCTATCATTATCAGTTCGGTCCGCTAGAGTACCGTACACTGCGTTTTGATTCGGAAATTCTTGATCAGCCTAATTTCCAGGGTAACGCTGTTGTGAATTACACGGATAAGGAAACCCCGTTTACCCGTATAATTGAGCATAAACATTTTGAATTTGGCACACAGCCTAAAACAGTAGTAACACGTGAGCATTCAAAAGAGTATGAACACGGAGATGAACCCTATTATCCGGTCAATGATCAAAAGAACAGTGAACGTTATCTAAGCTACAAAGAGCTTGCCGAAAGAGAAAAAAATGTGATTTTCGGCGGCAGACTGGCTGAATACAAATATTATGATATGTGGCAAATTGTTAGGAACTCACTGGACGCAGTAAGGAAAGAACTGAAAGAAGCTCAAGAACTCAATTAGGGAGGGGAGCACTTGAAGCAATCATTAACAGGTGTAGCAGGGATGAAAATACGCGCAGGTGACGGCTTGCAGGAACTGGGACATCCCGAAATGCTAAGCACCCCTCTTTTTTATCTGGCTCAGCCTGGCGACAGACTGCAGCTCATTGATCCGGAGTATAAGTTCAACGTTGCTACCTATTCGGCTGAGGTACAAGATCGCTGGATTTACACCTATGACTATGCCCCGGATGAGAGTTGGACGGTTTACCGGCAGGATTTAAGCGGCAACAGCTACAGGCAAGATGATTATATTTTTTCAGAGCGCGTTTACTTTCGGGTATGTCTAAGGAAAATGAATGGAACGGATTTTAATAGCTTCGAAGATATCAATCATATTCTTTCTTTTGAAAATAGTACAACACCCCTAACCCAAATGAAGCCTTGGCTCAGAAATGAAGTGGAGCGGGTCTCGAAGCGTGTTATGGATCTACGGGAGAAGGATGAGCTCTGCTTTGCACTGTTAACCGACACACATTATACAGTAAACGGGACCTGGGATGACACTTCTGCATCCATCCAGCAGCTTCACAAAGAAATAGGCTTGGATGGGATTATTCACCTCGGTGATTTCACGGATGGTATGACCACACGTGAGGTAAGCCGCTACTATGTAGAACAGGTACTTGGTGACTTGAAAAAATGTGAAATACCTGTATGGACGGTGCTTGGCAATCATGATACCAACTATTTCAAGAACAATCCGGACCGGTTTTCCTTACTAGAACAGTGCGAGCTTTATTTAGGCAGAGATGAGCCGCGATATTCCATCGATTTTGCTGCAAACAGATTGCGTTTTGTATTTCTGGATTCCTTCGACCCGGAAGAGACATTGCGTTATGGATACAACGCGGCGTGCATTCAGTGGCTGAAGGAACAGCTTGAAGGCACGCCTGATGATTGGCGAGTTGTGATTTTTTCCCATCTTACTCCTGTTAGCCGCTTACAGTATTGGGCTAAGGAAATGCGTGGAGAATACGAGCTGATGGAGCTGCTCAGCAACCACGCTGCCCAAATTCTTGCTTTTATAAATGGTCATAACCATGGAGATTACTTGGACAATGAGGAAGGCTTTCCTATTATATCCTTAGTAAATGCAAAGTGCGAAGCATTCACAGAGTATAAGCCGGAAGGCTTTATCACCCCTGACCGAAAGCTTGGCGAACCCTCGCAGGAAGCATTTGATATTATGCTCGTTAACACCAAGAAAAAACAGCTACGCTATGTGAGATTTGGCGCCGGTAAAGATAAAATCGTTACAGATGGAAGGGCGGAGTGGCTTTAATGAAAATATGGGGCCATCGCGGAGCCTATTCTTCCGCGCCGGAAAATACGCTTGTTGGTTTTCAAATGGCTGTGCAAATGGGCGCTGACGGAGTGGAGCTTGATATTCAGCTTACCAAGGATAATGAGATCGTCGTTATCCATGATGAAACCGTTGACCGGACGAGCAATGGCCAGGGATGGGTGAAAGACTTCACCCTATCTGAAATAAAGAAGCTCAACTTCAATAAAAGCGGCCGCACTGAACCGCTCTTTATGGAAGTGCCGACGCTGGCAGAAGTATTGGATTTATTGAACCCGACAGGACTGACTATCAATATAGAGCTGAAAACAGGTGTCTTCTATTATGACGGGATTGAATCTGCGGCGCTAAAACTAGTTGAAAAGTATGGTATGTGCGACAGGATTATATGGTCTTCATTTAACCACTATTCTGTTCAGAAAATAAAGCTGCTTGAGCCGTCATCCAGAATTGCGCTGCTATGCGGCGGCGGAGTATGGGTCACCGGGGAGCAATGTGAAAAGGTTGGAGCCGAAGCGCTACATCCCGGCATTCATATGCTGCGCAATCCAGTACTTGTGGAAGATTGCCGCAAACGGGGCATATTGATACGCCCGTGGACAGTAACAGGGGATGATGATCTTTTGCTTGCAAGGGAGCTCGGCATAGACGCGGTGATCGTTAACAGAATTGACTGGGCGAAGGGTGCTTTGTCACATGGGAATTGAAATGCAATCAGACAATATGAAACAGGGTCCGCTTTCTCCGGAGGATTTAAGAGCCGTTCAGCTAATACAGGTTGAAATGCTGGCTGAGGTGGATCGGATCTGCCGCTTACATCATATCAATTATGCTATGATCGGCGGTACCATGCTTGGTGCAATCCGCCACAAAGGCTACATACCATGGGACGATGATGCGGATATTGGTCTGCTTCGGGCAGAATACGAGAAGTTCCGCAAGGTATGTGAAACGGATCTGGATCCGGACCGGTTTTACTTTCAGGATATGAGGTCTACTCCCGGTTATCGCTGGGGGTACGGGAAGATTAGAAGGAAGAATACCTACTTCCTTAGGGAAGGACAGGCTCATATGCCGTATGAGTCCGGGATATTTATCGATATATTTCCTTTTGACAGTGTGCCTGACGGGAAATGGGCTGAGAAGCTACATAATCTGCACTGTACAATAATCCGGAAAATTTTATGGTCAGAAGTGGGCAAGAAGACGGATAAGAATCCGATGCTGCGTGGTATTTTCTCACTGCTTAGCCTGATACCGCTTGAAATGGTTTCGAATCATTTGCAGCGCTTTACCGAGAAGTTCAATCGTCAAAATGGAGAGCGTGTTAGGACAATCACATTCCCTGCTCCTGATAAATACAGCGAAGGAAAGCGGGAATGGTTTGAGCAAACTGCTGAATATCCTTTTGAACATCTGAATTTATTGGGGCATTATGATTATAACGCCTACCTTACACATAAGTTTGGTGATTATATGATACTCCCGCCTGAAGGTAAGCGGAAATCGCATCCTGTTGCTTATTATAAGCTTTTGGACGAATAGTCAGTATTCACAAAATAAGCAAAGGGGCGTATTCAATGCTCAACGATACATTAAAGCAATATTATGAAAACTCCCCGTGGAAGGATTCGGTTTTCAGCTGGTATCCCTTTGAAAACGGAGTGGCCTATGAAAGGGTCTTGGACCCCAAAGACCTCTCTATTGAAGCTTTGGCGGCTTACAAAGACAAGCTGGGTGCTCATGGTCGTTTGCTCTTAGTGTATGAGAATCCCTTCGCGTTGCGATATTGGGCGGGAGAACGGGCCTCGAACCATGCTTTGCCCTATGATACACTCTTTGGCCGCGGTGAGCATCCTCTCCCAAGTAAAGCGGAACTGCAAACCCGATTAAGGCTTGCAGGCTTTGAAGGGCAAAAGTGGTTTTACCCGCTTACAGATCATTATTTTACCCGGGAAGTATACTCGGAAAACTACCTTCCTGACGAATTTTTAAACCAGCGTTTTATTCCATATATAAGAGACGATGTATCTCTGCAATTCGACGAACGGTTCCTATACCGTGAGGTTATCCGCGGCGGAGCCTTTGAGTTTATGTGCGGTGCCTATTTCGTGGAAGCACGGGTATGTCAGGAGGATCTGCCTTGCATTGTGGATTATGCTGCAGTCACAGCTTATCGTGAGCCCGCCAAACGCTTTGCCACAACAGTCCGCGGTGACGGTACGGTGCATAAGACACCCCTACATCCGGACGGTAAGGCAGGTTTACTGAGAACCTTGAAGAACCACGAAGAGCTTGCCGGCTTGGGCGTGAATGTCATAACAATGAAATTGGAAGGCAATTCGCTGGTTATGCCGCGGCTGAATTTCCCAACCCTGTGGGACTACTGGGCTGAGAAGCTTTCGAATGGAACTTTTGATGTAAACGAGATGGTTTCCCAGTTTGACCGTATCCGGGAAGCTATCATGAGGGCTGCAAAGACCGGCAAATGCTTTTGGGAGCTTGTTCCCGCGAATTGTTTTTACGATAAAGAGCATGATGAGCTTATCTTTATAGATCAGGAATATTATTGGGAAGATGCCTCGCCAGATATTGCCCTGACCAGGGCTTTGTGGGCGCTTCTCTATTCACCGGCTTTCGGTATGGACTCCCGCAGAGATGCCTGGCTTGAGCTGCTTAAAGCACGCTACGGCCTTTCAGAGCAGTTTGATGTTTTATCAGAACAGGCTGATCTCCAAACGCGCACTGAAGTATTCGGTGACATGACGCTGCCGCTGGAGCTGGAAACGGAGCGGTCAATGGAGAATATTTCGAGGCAGCCGCCGGATGTAGCTTATCGATATTATAGACTCCTACCTGTAGTGAAAAAGCTGCGTGAGCTGGGCTTCAACCGTCCGGCCATTTATGGATTTGGTTTGCGCGGGAAAACATTATTACGTATTTTTGAAGAAAGCGGAATCGGCGTGGCCGCTGTGATTGATAAAATCCTTCTTAATAATACAGCTATCGAAGAGTTACTGCCGGATAGCAGCTGTGATGTTTTAATTGTAAGCATCCTTGAAGGCGAAGACATCAAAAAAGACCTAAGCGGGAGAGTAAATGTACCTATCTATACCTTGGGAGAATTAATTAATGAACAAGCTAAGTGAGTTGCAGGCCGTCGAGCTTGATATCCTAAAAGAATTTGCTAGAGTCGCCAAGCGTGAAGAGCTGACCTGGTTCGCGATGTTTGGAACTCTGCTCGGCGCGGTACGCCATAAAGGGTTCATCCCCTGGGATGACGATATTGATATTGCTTTGCCGCGTAAGGAATATGATCGTCTCAGGCTTTCGCAGCAATGGTTTAACGAACCCTATTTCCTGCAGACACCGCAAAATGATCCTGCCGCTGCTCCCCGCTTTATAAGGCTGCGGCGAAGTGACACAGCTGTTCTCTCTAATTTTCCTAACGGGCATACTAAGGGCGGCCACATGGGGGCCTATATCGACATTCTTCCTCTTGATGATATGCCCAGCAGCGATGCTGCCAGATGTGTTCAGGAAGCAGCATGGAAGATGCACATCCAAATGTATGCATCGGCTGCTCTTGATGAATGCGAGGGGGCTGAAATCCCTGAAGCTAAAGAAGAATTTTGCTACGGTGCCGGGGGGATTGCGGGACAATACGATTATCTTGCAAGGCGGTATGATCGCTTCTGTTCTAAGTACTCTAACCAATTATATTACTCCATCCCTGTTCTAATGGGTGAGCGTGGTAGGAGGTTGTATGACAAGGAATGGTTTGCGGAAAGTGTGGAAATGGACTTTGAGGATCTGAAAGTTCCAGTACCTGCAGCCTTCAAGGAAACGTTAATTGCCGCTTATCCTGGCGGATTATACGAGCCGGATGTGAAAGATCGCAGACCAAAGCATAGGGAACATAGCATTGTAGATTTAGGCCGGTCATACAAAGAGTATGTCAGCCGGTACACAGACATGCTAAGTGATATTGAAGATAAAAAGGTATACATTTTTGGTGCCGGCGATAGTCTGAGAATTTGGATGGAGCGTTATAGCAACGGATTGAATGTCATTTGCGCTTTTGATAATCGCAAGGAAGCATGGGGGAGTTTGGCATATGGTGTTCCCGTGCGGTCTCCTTCCGAATTGCCTGCTCTAATGGATGGACATTCACGGCTCATTATCGCAAGCATTTATCATAAAGAGATAGCCAGGCAGCTTGAGGATATGAATATATACAACTACTACTTTTTTATAGACGGCTTAAAATATACGAGGTGTTTAAACAATGCAAAGTAAAGTGAGCATGGTTGTACCCTGTTACAACAAAGTAAAAGATATCGGGGCAATGCTGGAAAGTGTAATCGCACAGGTATGGGATAACCTTGAGGTCATTCTCGTCAATGACGGCTCTAACGATGGCACTCGTGTGGTAATCTCCGAATACGAGCCCAAGCTGCGTGCCCGGGGCTATGAGGTTGTTGTTGTCGATCAAGCAAACGCAGGCTGCTGTGCAGCCGTGTATGCAGGTCTGATTAAGATGACAGGGGATTATTTCTGTCTTGTAGACTGTGATGACAACCTCGAACCGGAGTATGTTTCCCTGATGGCAGGCTGGCTGGACGAGCATGAGGATTATGAATGGACGGCATGTTCTTACAGACCCTACGTAGTGAAAGATGGTAAAGTCGAGCCGCAGGCCGTAACCAGTGCAGCTCCGATGTCGGATAACAAGCAGCTGTTAGAACGGCATATTTTGCGGAAAATTATTACAACATCATGGGTATACATGGCGAGAATAAGCTATGTGCAACGCTGCCGTTTGATTGAAAACTTCTGCACTGAACGAAGAAAAACATATGAGCCTTTATTTGCTGTTCCCTTCATGCTTGGCGGCGGCAAGCTGAAGTGCTTTGAAGAACCTCTATACAGATTCAACCGCTTTGCCAGTGATATGTATTCTTTTGACTCGTACGACAAGGTGGACAAATATTATACGGACTACTCTTATCTGTATAACTGGACCATTGAACGTGCAGATCTAAACCGGGAAGAAAAAGATAGACTGTTTGCTCTAGTTAAGTTAGGTAAAATCAAGGATTACCTGTACCACCTGAACGATATGGACTCAGGAGTACAAGCGGTAAGCAACAGAGAGCAATTCATAGATGAACTTGCAGGCAATGCAACAGGACTGATTGACGAATTATTTAGCCCGAAACCGCAATTGCAGCCTGAAGTCTTTAAGTCTGGTCTGTACATGGATCTTATGAATATTCTAGATGAACTTATTTTAGAGTCCGACAAGCTAACGATACCTCCGCTAAATAAAGGTTCCAGGGTCATTGCTTATGGTGTACTTGGGAAAGTAGCAAGTTCTATACTGCCGCAGCTTGCAGGAACTGTATTAGTGCCGCAGCTTTATTGGGATATGAGCGCCGACACGGATAGTAAGTTTTTGGGTAATAGTGTAACAAAACCTAAATTCGATGAACTTAAAAAAGATGATATTATCATAGTATTACCGAAATCCGCCGAAATTTTGTATTTTGTGCGAGAGAGAAGCCATGGAAGTAAGATAATTGATTCAGAGTTCTTACGTGAATTTTTATTTCGGAACAGATTTCCTGAAATTACGCCCGAGTGTACATTTAATTTTCAATCCAGCCAATAACGAGAGGAAGTCATCATATGTCCTTTGAAACAAAGCTGAAGAATCTTCTAGACACACCTTTTGATTCGCTTATTGCACCGACCTTAATCCATTTGACAAGAAATGCAGTATTACATGGAAAGCAGGTTGCGTTATATGGTGCCGGAGAGTGGGGACTTAATTGGCTTAACTATTTTCGTGAAAGTGGCGTGAGAATTGACTTCTTTATAGATGCAGGAATTGGCGGAACAGGCGTCCTGCGTGAGGGACTCCCGGTATATCTCCCCGCGGAGGCAGTTTCATCCAATGCCTTGCTTTTTGTAACCCCTGCAATTCTTAATCATAATCCGAATGCCAAAAAAGTCTTTTTGGATGGAATGCTTGAGACCGGTTTTAAAGTAGAGGATATTAACTTTATTCCCATGGCGGTTACTAGAGCGCTTGAATTCAGTCAAGAATGTAAAGCTAACGTCTCAAAGTGTGTAGAGGCTATATCCTTGCTGGAAGATAATCTGTCCAAAAGCTCCTACTATGATTTTATCGAGAGCGTACTGAAAGTTAAGCGGTTATCCTCCCCCTGGTTTGATGAGAAATGGCAATATATTGCATCAGAGCTGTTTGAGCTCACAGAGTCGGATTATATTGTGGATTGCGGCGCATATACAGGCGATACCGTGCAACAGTTTGCTGGAATGTATCCGAATTTACGTGGAATTACCGCGTTTGAGCCATCACCCGAAACGTTTGAAACATTGCAAAAATCAATCGCGAACGTTAGTATTCCGGTAACAGCTATAAATAAGGCCGTTGGAGACGTTTGCGGCTCAACCTTTTTCTATTTGTCGGACGATCCTCTAGGGCACCGGATTACAGATAGCGTTAGTGAGGTGACCATTGAAGTTTCTACTTTGGATACTGAATTAACAGGTATTGCTCCGACGTTCATTAAGATGGATGTGGAAGGATCTGAGCTTGCCGCTTTACGCGGTGGACAAGAAACCATTAAGCGGCATCGGCCAATATTAGCAGTTTGCCTTTACCACAAAGGCGAAGACCTCTACGAGATTCCATTGTATTTACGTGATCAGCTCACTGATTATCACTTTTTTGTTAGAAAGTACTCACAGCATCCATTCGAGCTGGTGCTCTATGCCATTCCTTCGGAGCGGTTACTAAAATAATAATTTGATTAATAGGAGAAAAGCTATATGGAGAGTTTTTTTATAAAAGGGGAAGCAATAAAAGATCTTTCTTCAATTAAAAATAAAAAACTGGTATTGTTCCCCTCTGGCCAATATACCAGGTTGTTTTTACAATACCAGAAGACGGATCAAATATATTATATTTGTGATAATTCAAATGAAATGCAAGGTAAAACCATACACGATATTCCTGTAGTTTCTCCGCAGAGACTTTGTGAAGAAGAGGGTGAATTCTGCATTATTGTAACTTCGCCCAATCTCGCATATGAGTTTACTGAGCAATTAAAGGCGCTCCATCTGTTAGAACGCTGCGAGATTATCGTTTGCAACTGGGGTTCATTCTCTGCCAAAAAACTCTATGATCCTTTTACATTCGAAGATAAGCGGAAGCATGTTAATAAAACCTTACTAGTGCTTGCAGGCTACAAAGAAAAGCTGTGGGACATTGTATTCAAGCGTATTAAGCGGTTTGTGCCGGAGGATATTGATGTCTGCGTAATGTCCTCAGGGAAATACGTTCCCGAGCTTAGCGAATTGTGCAGGGATAACCAGTGGTCCTATTTATCAACCAAAACAAATAATCTGTCTCTAATACAAAATATAGCTATCAAGCTTCACCCGAATGCCGACTATATCTATAAGCTCGACGAGGATATGTTCATTTGCGAAGGCTTTTTTGAAGGTTTAATGAACACCCATATGGATGTTGAGCGTAATTCCCGGTATCGGGTTGGTATAGTCGCTCCTTTGATTCCGGTCAATGTTCATGGAAATGTTCGGTTTATGGAGAAAATGAACTGTTTGAGCGAGTTTGAGGAGAAATTTGGAAGAGCCTACTATGACTTTAATACTCACTTTATGGGGAAGACCGAAGAAACACTCTTCTTATGGGAGCATACCTTACCTTTGGACGAAACCTCGAGCAAATTAAGCAGTATGCCTTATTCCTACTTCGTTTGCCCACACCGATTTTCAATCGGTGCGATATTATTCAAACGAAGCATTTGGGAGGAAATGGGGGGCTTTAGGGTTACGGAAGGTTCCGGTTTGGGGAGTGATGAACACGATCTGGCCGTGTTTTTCTTGAGTCATACGAATTTTTATTCATTCATTATCGCTGAAAATGTATTGGCCGGTCATTACAGTTACGGAAAGCTGAACAACCCTGCATTGATTGATGATTTTTATGATCAGCATAAACAACATTTTGATATTTCGGAGGAATAAAAGATGTTAGCCACGGATACCAACAAACATTGGAATATCGGATACATTTCAGGTGCATTTGATATGTTCCACATGGGGCATCTTCATTTAATCCGCCGATCGAAGGAACGGTGCAACAAGCTGATTGTTGGTGTTCTTACAGATGAGCTAATTTCGAAGCGCAAAAATAAATGGCCAACTATACCTCTTAAGGAACGCCTGGAAATTGTGGGGGCGCTAAAATATGTGGATGAAGTTGATGTAACGACAGAACCTTTAATTTATAAATTCACTGCCTTGGAAAAGTATGGTTTTGATGCCATGTTCAGTGGAGATGATCACCTTGCTGACGGTTGGGGGCATGACGAGGAAGAGCTTAAGGCAGTGGGGGTTGACCTGGTTTTCTTTCCTTACACCCAAGAAGTTTCAACCAGCCGCTTGCAGGAAATCACTCTGCCTCCCAGAGCTGAGCATGCGGATAAGGCAAGAAGAATGGATGCTGGTATTCAGTATTTATTTCCCTTTGATAAGGTGGATAAAAACGAGCGGATCATCATCTATGGAATCGGCAAAGTCGGTGAGCAATACTTCCGTCAGCTTTCCGCTTTGGACTTCTGCGAGGTTGCCGCATTTGCGGATACTTACGCACAGCCTGGTGATATATTTGAGGGAAAACGCTGTCTGACCCCTGAGGAAGTGCGCTTTTTTGCAAAGGACTATGATCGTATAGTGATTGCTTCTACAGTATATCATTCACAGATTTTATCGCGCTTACGTTCATTAGGCATCGAGCCGGGGAGGATCATATGAAAAAAGTGATAACGTACGGAACCTTTGATTTATTCCATGAAGGCCACCGCCGGTTGCTGGAACGGGCGAAAGCGCTCGGGGACTATCTCATCGTAGGTGTTACAACGGAACAATACGACATTCAACGGGGCAAAATGAATGTCGTGGATTCCTTAATGCGTCGTATTGACAATGTGCGAAGCTGCGGCTATGCCGATGAAATTATTGTGGAGGACCATGAGAGTCAGAAGATTGGAGACGTTCAAAAATTTAACGTCGATATTTTCGTTGTCGGATCGGATTGGCGCGGCACATTTGACTATCTAAATGAATATTGCGAGGTTATTTATCTCGAAAGAACAAAAGATATTTCAAGCACAGAGCTGCGAATTGAACGGAACAGGAGCATCAGGCTTGGCATCGTTGGAAGCGGTCGTATAGCAGAGAGAACCATGGCTGAAGTGAGATTTGTAAGCGGGATTTCTGTGACATCGGTATTTAATCGCCGTCTAAGCAGCGCTGAAGCCTTCGCCAGCCGGTTTGAACTGGCTAAGGCCTCTGATCAATATGAAGCTTTTCTTGACGATGTTGATGGTGTGTATATTGCCTCGCCTCATGAAACCCATTATGAATACGCCCGCCAGGCTTTACTGGCTGGAAAACACGTGCTTTGCGAAAAGCCAATGGTTTTACGCGAAAATGAAGCACGTGAGTTGTATGAAATGGCACAGCAAACAGGTCTTGTATTAATGGAAGCCATCAAAACAGCCTATGCCCCCAGCTTTCTTAACCTCCTGGCAATCGCCAAAAGCGGACGGATTGGAAAAATATATGATGTGGAAGCCACATTCACAAAGCTAATCCCCAGTGACCCCGCTGCAAGGGAATATCTTCCCATTGTCGGTGGCAGCTTTACGGAGCTTGCAAGCTATAATTTGCTGCCCATCATGAAGCTGCTAGGAACAAAATACAGTGATCTGCGGTTTGATTCTTTTAAAGACGGTAACGGTGTGGACATCTATACAAAGGCATACTTCCGCTTTGAAGATGCCATTGCCACAGTGAAGACAGGCATAGGTGTTAAAAGTGAGGGGCAATTGCTTGTTTCCGGCACTAAAGGATACATTCAAGTGAAATCACCCTGGTGGCTTACGAAAACGTTTGAGGTATGCTACGAAAATCTCGATAACAATGAAAGCTTTTCTGCGCCGTTTCCCGGGTATGGAATTCGCTTTGAGCTCGCTGACTTTGTCCGCAATATAAACGAACCGGCAAGACGTAACTATAAGCTGACTGCTGAGGAGTCTATTACGATGGCGAAGGTTATGGAGCAGTTTTTGCAGAACAGAATTGGGGAATCCTAGAGGATCGTGCAGACTCTGATTTGGAAGAAGGTAGTCCTATGCAAAGCAAAGTAAGTATGGTTATGCCCTGCTATAATAAAGTAAAATATATTGGAGAAATGTTTGATTCTATTCTGGCTCAGGAATGGAATAACATTGAATTGATACTTGTAAATGACGGTTCTACTGATGGTACACGTGAGGTAATAGCTGAATATGAGCCTAAGTTCCGCATGCGCGGGTTTGAGGTCATCATTGAAGATCAATTAAATGCCGGAGTATGTGCCGCTGCCCAAGCAGGTCTTGCTCTGGCTACTGGCGATTATATCTGTATGGTGGACAGCGATGACGAGTTGCATCCCCAATATGTCTCTACTATGGCCGGATGGCTCGAAGAAAATACAGATTATGACTATTGCATTTGCGATGCAGTCTTATATACAGGCAGCGGAACAAGTAAAGAGTTTAAGCCTACACATTTTAGCGAACTGCAAACGGAAGAACCTCAGTATACTAAACGATATTTACTGACCGATATTCGTTCGGAAGTGTGGGTTTATTTAGTGAGAGCAGAATATTTAAATAAATGTAAGATTGTCCAAACCTATTATACAGAAACCAAAGGTTCCCATGAGCCAGGTTATATCATTCCACTTACCATGTATCACGGAAAATATAAATATTTCCCCTTGGCGCTATACCATTTCAATGTGGGAGACATTGGCCATTCCCACCATGCGAAGTTCGAACAGGCGCAAAGATTCTACGATGAATATAATCGGCTTGCTAAGATCGCTGTAAGTCACCTACCGGAAAGTATTGCTGACCCTAACAAGAAACAACAAATCATGGCTGTCTCATTATTGTCAAAACATATCAACCTATATAGACATGCCAAGGGATTATCGGATGGTCATCCATATTTGACACAAGCTCTTGATAATTTAGTTGAAACGATAAATACAGTTTGTGTACCATCCACTCCTATTACCATAGATGATCTGATTGGAAACGAAGAACTGTTTATTCGCGCAGTAAAAAATAAACTTCTTACTGTTCCAGCTAGAGACATACCTATTACATCTAAAAGCCGGATTATTGGTTATGGAGCATTAGGAAAGGCCGCAGTAGCGTTGATCCCGTTGTTGAAGCATACACCTATTGAGCCAACCGAGCTTTGGGATATCTCGGGCGACGGGAAAGCCGTTAAAAAGCCTGACTTTAATTCTCTCAGAGAAGAGGATATAGTGCTTGTTTTCCCAAAGGCGGAGCAAGTTCTAAGTTATGTTAAAGAATCCTCATCATCTCACGTAGTGAGTGCCGAAGATATCAAATTCTATTTATCTCATTATGTTAAAGAAAAATACCTGAGTTAAGGTTGTGACTGCTTTGGACAATAATCATACAAAGATAAAAATGCTGGTTGTCTATACATCCTTTATAACTTGCGGTGGCGTCGAGAGATTTCTGCTCAACTTTTTTGAATTGTTTCCTTCTGATAAGTATCAGATAGATCTTTTACTTTTCAATGATGATCAGGATAATGCAAAGATGTTCGATATGATCCCTAAGCACGTTAATGTCCTTCCATTTCTTAAGCAATATTCAAGATGGTCGCCTGAGCTTATGGAAGAACTGGATGCAGCAGGCCAGACCGAAAGTGTTAAAGTGAAAAATTTCATTCATGATCGTAATATGGATGCGGAATTTAAAAGGCAAGCTATGGGTGTGCGTTTCGAAGAAAATTGGAGCATTTTGAAAACCATATGCCCAGAGTATAGTGGATATGATGTTGCAATAGCTTTTACCAATATGCTTCCTTTGAAAATAGTAGCCGATAAGGTTTCGGCCAAGAAAAAGTTTGTGTTTTTGCATCTAGATATGAAAGCAGAAATAGAGTTTAAAAATGAGGATTCCTTATATCAGTATGAAAAAGCATATTATGACAGGATGAATGGCATTGTTTGTATTGCAAAACAAAATGCCGAGTCCTTCTGTTCATATTTCCCTGATTTAGCTGATCGAGTTAAAGTTTTGATAAATATCAACAATAAGGCTCTTATGTTTAGACAAGCTGAAGAATTTTACCCTCAGGAATATCAACAATGCAGCAATAATTTATTAACCATCGCGAGAATTCACCCGCAAAAGGGGATTGAATTACTTATCCAAACGGCTGGGAAATTGAAGGATGCCGGTATAGATTTTCGCTGGTTTGTGCTTGGCAGTCATCAGGTAAAAGCATACACGGAAAAATGCCAGAGATTAATTGAAACACTGCAGCTTCAAGATCATGTGTTTTTTCTGGGCGAGAGACCGAATCCTTTTCCATATTATAAAAACTGTACTTTATATGTTCAAACATCTGTGTTTGAAGGCCGGCCGCTTTCAATAGAAGAGGCAATGAGCATGAACTGTCCCATCGTAACAACTGATTTCTCCTCTGTCAGAGAGCAGATTGAGGATGGCATTAATGGGAGAGTATGCAGCTTTGATGCTGAACAATTGGCGGCCGCCATTATTGAACTGCTTCAAAATTCAGGGGAACGTACAAGACTTTCTCAAAGCAATGCTAAATATGATGGCACGGAAGGTATTAATAAATATTTAGAATACTTTAGCTAAAGATTGAAGATGGGAGAATGATGATGGATCCAAAAGTAAGTATAGTTATTCCTTGTTACAACAAAGGTAAATATATGTACAAAATGCTTGATTCCATCATCGCCCAAAAATGGGACAATATCGAGTTGATTCTGGTTAATGATGGATCTACTGATAATACTCATCATGTCATTTTGGGATATGAACCTGAGCTTAAGGCCAGGGGGTTTGAAGTAATCATCATTGAACAGGAAAATCGGGGATTACCCGCCGCCGTGCACGAAGGACTCAAACGCATAAGCGGTGAATTCGTATGTCAGGTTGATGCAGATGACGAACTTGAACCGGAATACGTGTCAACGATGGCTGGATGGCTATCTTCGAACCCTGAGTATGATTATGCCGTTTGTGACTTTTGGTATGTATACAATGATCGAACCGTATATCATAATTACTGTAAAGCAGAGAATCATGAAAAAATCTTATCTAATCTGCCCGAAAGCTTCTTTTTTGGCAGGATAGCGGATGTTGTTTGGAACTATATGGTACGTAGTGAATATCTGATTAACAGTGGTATGATTGATCATTATTTCTATGCAATCAACAGAACTCAGGAACCTCAATACGTATTACCCTTAGTAGCCAATGGGGGGAAGATCAAGTACTTTCCTATACCACTATATCGTTATGTACAGAATGAAATGCAAATGTCAATTAGGAAGACCATTGATGATTATGAAAAATACAATGAGCAGTATCATAAAATTGTCGACAAAACGATAGAGTGGCTAAGTAAAGTACAACCACAAAATAAAAGACTACCCGTTTTAGCTGAATTGAGTCGATTAAGACGGATGTTACTTATATTCGAGCGATTCAATCAAACGGATTCGTTCAAGTTGCAACTATTACGTCAGGACACGATAAACTTGGTGAATAATGTCTTTGCACCAAGTCCACAAATAAATGAGGAGCATGTGGCAAATCCGCATTTGCTATTTGCCGCTATTATAGACAATATTCTTGAAAATAAACCAAAGAACATGAACTTTAGATCTGATCGTATCATTGCTTGGGGTGCTCTCGGAAAAAACGGACGTTCAGTCCTTGGGAACCTATACGGTACATCACTTGAACCACATGAATTGTGGGATAAGGGCGGAGATGGAGCTTTCGTTAAAATCCCAGATGTTGAGAGCCTGTCCGTTAATGATACGGTTCTTGTTCTTCCGTCTAATTATGAAATAGTCCTTGAAATTTCTAAGACTCTTCAAAAGATTGGTTGTATAGTTTTTACTTATGATGAGATATTAACATATGCAGCTTCTATTAGATTTCCCGATTTCTACAATGATTCTATTGAATTATCGCCAGAAGGAGCAGACTCATGCAACCTAAAGTAAGCATGGTCGTTTCATGCTATAACAAAGTTAACTATATCTCCGAAATGCTTGATTCTGTTATTGCACAAAAGTGGGATAACATTGAGATCATTTTGGTAAACGACGGCAGTAACGACGGAACAAGAAATGTAATTGCTCAATATGAGGGGAAACTCAAAGTCCGGGGTTATGAAGTCATTATTTGGGATCAAGAAAATCAGGGTGTAGCGGCGGCTGTTAAAAATGGTTTGAAGCTTGTCACGGGCGAATTTGTATGTATTCCGGATTGTGATGATCTGCTGCATGAGGAATACGTTTCAGCCATGGTAAATGCGCTAAGTCAATTCCCTGATGTCAATTGCGTTGTTTGCGATGAAGTAACAAATCGGTGGGATATAGGATTTGCTCCAGAAATAAATATCCCCGAGATTGTTTTGGTACCCAATCAAAATCAAATTTTATTAACAAAGTATATGATGAGGAAACTTTCAACATCTGTGGCAGTGATCATGTTTCGGACAACATTAATTAGCAAATTGCGCTTAATCGAACACTTCATTACCCATCTAAGCCACACCCAGGAGGAGCAGATTTGGCTTCCGATATTAGCCTTAGAGAAATCCATTATTCACCTACGAAAGACATTGTACAATTATATTACCCGTGCAAATTCAATCATAACATCTCAAGTCAACATGGAAAAAATTTACCAACATGCAGAAAACAGATACCAGTTGTCACGAGATACTTTAAAATATTGTATGGATTCAACTAAGAAGTTCGATTTTTATTGTAAAATATCTTATTTTATTAAATATGAGTTATTAATTAGACGAATAAGACGAAACCCTCAATTGAAAAGCTATGAGAATGATATTATTAATAAATTTGTACAGGCTGTGAATGATACTGGCTTACTACCTTGTAACATAAGTGATAATCACGTTGAAAAGGCTGGATTTACCGTTACTTACTTTGCGATCAGTAACTATCTGACTAACTATTTGCCTGGGAAAAAAGCTACCATTACTACTATTCGAAGTACGAAGGGTCGCTTGATCGCATATGGCGCAGGATTTGCAGCGAAGATTACATTAGAAGATATTATGAAGTGCAATATCACTCCAACTGAAGTATGGGATATAAAAGCACAACCAGGGGACCGTCTTTTTGGAATTCCACTTATCCCTCCTGATTTTGATTCGCTCACGATGGAGGATACGGTTATGATATTCTTGTATGGCAATCAGGATGTGGAATATAAACTGCGTCAGACGGAATCGAACGTATTTTATTTTCAAGATGTGCTGAATGACTTAAGCGCTGAGTACTATCCAGAGTTGATTGGGAAGCAAGTTGATTATTAAAAAAATGGCCTTGAAATTTAAAGTGATAAGAGAGTGTGATTACATGAAATTTGTCCTATTTGGTGCAGGATTACTCGGTAAATCCTATTACAAGCTGCTAAAAGATAAATACGATATTGTTTGTTTTGCCGATAATAATCCCAGCAAACATGGAACAAAACTTCTCGATTTGATAATCATTAATCCCGCTGAAATAATCAACAAGAATCTGAATGTAATCATAACGAGTAGTTATTACCTTGAAATTGCACAGCAGTTTTATGCAATGGGCATCAGGGAGTTTTATATTCCTAATAAATATGGAATTGCCGAACTGTCACGAATTGATTTGAATGAATACGGTGAAATAAAGGAAATACCTAATAAAGTTTGTATTATCGGACACTACAATGCTGGTGCGCTGTCAAAGGCACTAATCTCGTATAATCCTTATAATGATATGGAAGTTGTTCTTGTGAAGGATTCAAAGAAAGATAGTGAGTATTTTTACCATTATCTTTCGAGTAGCCTTGTCATAACACAAGGTAGTGAGCATTGCGGTAATAAAAAATCAATAGAATTATGGCATGGATTTACTATAAAGACACTTTATTTTATGAGTCACGAAAAAAGCGAGAGAAGCTTGTCTATAAGCAAAAACGAAATTTTCAATAATAAGACAGCAGTATGTTCGATGTCGCATTTATATAGTGTTTTTATGGGGTATTGCCTGAGGCTCGATTTTGAGAAATTCGTAATCACCGGATATCCGCGTAACGATATGATTTTCAAATCTGATGGGAAAGCAGCGCTGGAAAAACTCGTAGGGCCGATCAAACAACGTAAAATCTTGTTCTACGCGCCAACCTACAGAGAATCATTATATACTAATAATGGTAACAGTGCGGCCTTTATTAGCGATATGACTGGATTTGACGAGAAAATATTCAATGATTTTCTAAGTGAAAATAATATCCTCTTCCTATATAAAAAGCACACCGTGCAGCTCAGCCGGAAAATGTTCAATGATTCAAACAATATTATAGAAGTCACGGACGATATGCTGCATGCAAATGATATGGATCTTTATGAAATATTAAATGGTGTAGATGGCCTTGTTTCTGATTATTCATCTATCATTATAGATTTCTTGCTTACGGACAAGCCAATCATCCTAACTCCGTTAGATCTTGAGGAGTACAGCTCAACAAGAGGGTTAATGATGGAGCCATATGACGCTTGGATGCCCGGCGAAATAGCCTTGGATTATAATCAGTTTCAACAAGCCGTTAGTGATTCGTTATTTGGTGAAGATAAGTTCAAGAAAGACAGAGAGCGTTTGAAACGCATAACGCATAAATATGCTGATGGGAATTCATCTGAGCGAGTGCTTGCTCTTGCGCGTGAATTGTTAGAACTTGATAAATGATAATATGTTGGAGGAATAATAGTGAAGAAAATAAAGGTTCTCCAATTACCAATAGTAGCTAGACGCGACGGGATAACGCACTATGCCATGAGAAACTGGGAGTTTATAGACAAAACCAGATTTCAATTTGATTTCGTTACTTTCAGTAAATCCCTTGATTTTGAAGATGAACTAACCAAAGATGGATGCAAAATTCATTATGTTTCTTGTTATGCAGAAGAGAACGAGGAGCAATTTATTTCAGAATTAAAAACAATCTTATCCATGGGCTATGATGTTATCCATCTGCACACTAGTTACTGGAAGAGTTTCTTGGTGGAAGAGATTGCAATAGAGGCAGGAATTCCAATTATTATTGTTCATTCTCATAACAGTATGGTCTGTCTCAGTGATCCCGATCTGAGGCAGAAGGCTATTGAAAGGCATGAACAACAAAAAACACTTTTTATGCCGCACCATGCAACCCATTTTCTTGCATGTTCTCAGCCGGCTGCGAACTGGCTTTATGGACCCCAGATTCCAAAAGAAAAAATTCATATACTTAAAAATGCAATTGATACAGATGAATTTGCCTTTAATCCGAAAATTCGTAAAGAATATAGAGAGAAGTTCAGTTTAGAAGATTCTTTTGTCATCGGACATGTTGGCAGGTTCGCTTATCAAAAAAATCATGAAATGCTGATCGAGATTTTTGAAAAAGTGAGCATGGAATTGCCTAAGGCTAAGCTTATGTTAATCGGTGACGGTGTGAGATTTGATTTTATTAAAGAGAAAGTATCTTCTCTTGGTCTCGAAGATCGTGTGCTTTTCCTCGGGCGACAATCTGATACTGAAGTCCCTAAGCTGATGCAGGCTATGGATGTATTCTGTAACCCTTCCCGGTTTGGCGGGCTTGATCTTACTTTAGTCGAAGCACAAACCTCTGGTCTAAAGTGCTTAGTTACTGCAGATATAATGCCTGAGTCAAAAATTACAGAAAACCTACAATTCTTACCGCTGGATGTTAACGCTTGGTGTGAAGCCATTATTGAACTGTCCAAAGGATATACCCGCACCGATTGCAAAGATATTGTAGCAAGCGCAGGCTATTCACTGGAAAATCAAATTCATGAACTTGAAAAAATTTATTCTGGTCAAGAGTAGATAAGTGAAGAGGGGATCTCCCCTCTTTTTTTTGAATTTATCGGCGTTTCTTACAGAAATAGCGGGCAATTAAGTCTTTATGCCCAATTTTGTTGCCTGAAAGATAAAAGGGGGTTGATTATATTTCTCGAGCTGGTATACTGTTGTAAGTGAAATTGATAATCATTATCACTGTTTTTCAGAGGATAAATGATTAGATTATCTACAAAGTATACATACAGGGAGAGGGGTACAAGGAATGAAGAGGTTAAAATTATCTGTAATGATGGCGGTTCTGGTTGTGATGCTGGCGGCTTGCTCAAGCGCGAATAATACTGCTGGAACGGATGGTAATGCGAACGCAGCTGCTGAGGCTACTGATACTCCACAAGCTACTACCGTTGAAATCACTGATGCCCATGGAACGGTTACGGTTCCTGTAAATCCTAAGAATGTTGTTGCTCTGGATAATAGAACATTTGAAACGCTGGCGAGCTGGGATATTGAATTAGCGGCTGTTCCAAAAGGGGTAATGCCTGCGGATTCACCCTATGTAGCGGATGAGAATGTTCAGGATATCGGGAACCACAGTGAACCCAAGCTTGAAATCATCGCAGCAGTAGAGCCTGAGCTTGTCATTGTTGGCCAAAGATTCTCCGGCTTTTATGAAGATATCAAGAAGCTGGTACCGAATGCCGCTGTTATTGATCTTACCTTTGATGTCTCCGAAGAAGCCGGTGCTCCTGGAGAAAATCTAGTGAACGGACTGAAACAGGCTACGACTACTCTGGGACAGATTTTTGATAAGAATGATGAGGCTAAGCAACTGACAGCTGATTTTGATCAAGCAATCGAAAAAGCCAAATCTGCTTATAACGGAACGGATAAGGTGATGAGCATTATCGTATCCGGCGGAGATATCGGTTTCTCAGCTCCTCACTCCGGACGCGTCTGGGGCCCGCTGTATGATATTTTGGGATGGACTCCGGCGTTAGAGGTTGCAGAATCCTCCACCAATCATCAGGGTGATGAAATTTCCGTTGAAGCTATTGCTCAGAGCAATCCTGATTGGCTGCTGGTACTGGATCGCGATGCTGCCATCAATTCTACAGAAGAGAAGGTTCCTGCTCAGGACGTAATTGATAATTCTCCTGCTCTTCAGAACACTACCGCAGTTACTGCAGGCAAAATCGTGTATGCACCAAATGACACTTATACGAATGAATCATTGCAGACCTTTATAGAAGTATTTAATAACATTGCAGAAGCATTTGCTAAGTAATGTAAAGGGGTACGGAATAGTGTCAAAACATATTACTTCCGGGGTTGAGAGCTGCTCTCAACCCCAGTTCTATAATTACAATAGAATATGGACAATACCGTTTATACTGGCTGTTATCGTTGTTATCCTTTTGGGGATCATCTCGCTGTTCACCGGAGTATATGATATACGCGGACAAGCGGATGGGATGGAGATGTTCTTCATCACCCGTGTTCCAAGAACGATTGCCTTAATGCTTACCGGGGCTGCGATGGCCATGACGGGACTCGTCATGCAGCTGATTACACAGAACCGGTTTGTGGAACCTACTACAACAGGCACTACGGAATGGGCAGGCCTGGGACTGCTGGCTGTCTATTTATTCATTCCGGCACCAACTCTGGTTACCAGAATGACGGGGGCCATTCTTTTTTCTTTTATAGGAACGATGATTTTCTTTCTATTCATAAGAAGAGTCAGGCTGCGTTCATCTTTAATTGTTCCGATCATTGGGCTGATGCTTGGAGCCGTTGTTTCGGCATTATCCACTTTCCTGGGGCTCCATTTTCAAATGTCGCAAATTATTGAGAGCTGGTTCGTGGGCTCTTTCGCAGCTGTTCAAGCGGGAAGATATGAATACTTGTGGATTATCGTTATCGTCAGCATTCTTATTTTTATGTGTGCGAACAGATTGACGTTAGCCGGGCTGGGGGAAGATGTAGCCACAAGTCTTGGATTGAATTATAATAGGCTGCTCCTGCTTGCGAATGGTCTTATTACTGTTGCGGTTGGAGTGGTGGCCGCTGTTATTGGAAATCTTCCTTTTCTGGGATTGATTGTCCCTAATATTGTTTCCATGTACAGAGGCGATGATCTCAGGAGCAATCTGCCCTGGGTCTGTGTGATCGGGATGGGTGCCATAACACTTTGTGACATCATTTCCCGTGTCATTATTATGCCTTTTGAAGTGCCGGTCTCCTTAATCCTGGGTACAGTGGGAGCGGTCGTATTCATTACTCTTTTATTGAGACAAAGAAGACCAAGGAGGCCAAGATGAACGCATTGGAATACCGGAGAACTGAAAATGCGGGAATCGGTAATGGCCTCCAGCATGACAAGAGATCAGCCAGCGCCTTCCGCTCCCGGAAAGAGGAAAAACGTTATTGGATCATCCTGATCACACTGATTGTTTTGGGTGCACTTTCCTCGTACGGACTGTTAATGTATAACAACCCTGTTCGTATAGATTCGCCATCCTTTATACCGGTTGTTACGAGAAGGGTGGTCGCACTGGTTGCAATGATTATTGCGGCGGTGTGCCATAGCTTATCAACCGTGGCTTTTCAATCCATTACGAATAACCGGATTATAACGCCGTCCCTGCTAGGCTTTGAATCGCTGTACTCCACCATTCATACAAGTACCATGTTCTTCTTTGGGGCGGGTGCCCTGGTTAACTTTAGCGGTATGGGGTCCTATTTATTTCAGGTTACGGTTATGGTCCTGATGAGCCTGATCCTGTACGGCTGGCTGTTATCCGGAAAATACGGCAATCTGCAGCTGATGCTGCTGGTTGGAATCATCATTGGAGCCGGGCTGAATTCGGTATCCTCCTTTATGAGAAGGCTGCTTGCGCCGTCTGAATTCGATCTGCTGCAGTCCCGGTTGTTTGGCTCTGTCAATAATGCGGATGCTGCCTATTTTCCGGTTGTCATTCCCGTAGTTATCGTTATAGCTGTATTATTTATGGCCTATTCCAGGAAATTGAATGTATTGTCGCTCGGCAAAGAGGTCTCTACAACATTTGGAGTGAACTATCAGTCCAGTATCATTTATACGCTGATATTGGTTGCCATTCTGATGTCCGTTTCAACGTCTTTAGTGGGGCCCCTTACCTTCTATGGATTCTTAGTTGCAACGTTGAGTTATCAGGCGGCGCAGACGTATGATCACCGGTATCTTTTTGCCATGGCGCTTGCTATAGGCTTTTTCATTCTGACGACGGCCTATTTTTTAATGTATCATGTATTTGATTCACGGGCTGTAGTATCCGTTATTATTGAATTGTTTGGCGGAATAACCTTCCTGGTTGTGATTCTGAGAAAGAGGTCGCTATGATAAAGATAACTAATGCCAGAAAGCTGTATACCGATCAGGTCACTATAGGACCGCTCAATATTGAAATTCCCAAGGCGGGCTTCACTTCCTTAATCGGACCCAATGGTGCGGGGAAGTCTACGACACTTATGATGATTGGCAGGCTGCTGGAGCTGGATGAGGGTCAGATTAGTGTGGCTAATATGGATGTTTCTGCATCCAAATCAAAGGACCTGGCCAAGATTATTACGATCCTGCGGCAGGAAAATCATTTTGTAACCAGACTCACCGTCAGACAACTGGCGGGATTCGGGCGTTTTCCTTATTCCAAGGGCAGATTAACGAAGGAAGATGAGGCTATTATCTCAAAATATATCGACTTTCTGGATCTGACGGATCTGGAAAACCGGTATCTGGATGAGCTGTCGGGCGGCCAGAGGCAAAGAGCATACGTTGCCATGGTTTTGTGCCAGGAGACGGAATATGTCCTGCTCGATGAACCGCTGAACAATCTGGATATTGCCCGCTCGGTTCAAATGATGGAGCATCTGCGTCAGGCTGCCAATGAATTTGGAAGAACCATTCTGACGGTGATGCATGATATTAATTTCGCCGCCAAATATTCAGACCGGATCTGTGCGATGAAGGATGGACAAATTGCTGCCTTTGGAACCGTAGCAGAGATTATGAGGCCGGAGGTTCTGACTGCTATTTTTGATACGAAAATAGAGATTCTGGAAGGGCCTTACGGTCCGATAGCGGTTTATTAATGCAGATTGAAATTTCCTCTTGCCATGTTATAATAAAACATGCGATAGACCGTTTCCTTTGGACAGGGCGGTCTATTTCTTTTTGAGGCAGTACCATAACATACGCAGGATAAGCAGTCCTGATATCCATAGAGAGGTTATTATGATGACAACTAACTTTTGGCGCGATTTGCCGCGTCCCTTTTTTATACTGGCACCGATGGAGGATGTGACGGATGTGGTGTTTCGTCATGTCGTTAGTAAGGCGGGCAGACCGGATGTGTTCTTCACCGAGTTCGCGAATACTGAGAGCTATTGCCACCCGGAGGGGCATCATGCAGTGCGCGGGCGGTTGACGTTTACCGAGGATGAACAGCCGATGGTCGCGCATATCTGGGGGGATAAGCCGGAATACTTCCGCCAGATGAGCATTGGGATGGCCGAGGAAGGCTTCAAAGGCATCGACATTAACATGGGCTGTCCTGTAGCGAATGTAGCGGAGAACGGGAAGGGAAGCGGCCTGATCTGCCGTCCGGAGCTTGCAGCGGAGATCATTCAGGCGGCGAAGGCCGGGGGACTGCCGGTCAGTGTAAAAACAAGGCTCGGGTTCACCGAGATCGACGAATGGCGCGGCTGGTTAACCCATATTTTGCAGCAGGATATTGTGAATCTGTCGATTCATCTGCGCACGCGTGAGGAAATGAGCAAGGTAGCTGCCCACTGGGAGCTGATTCCGGAGATCAAAAAGCTTCGCGACGAGATTGCACCCAATACCCTGCTGACCATTAACGGGGATATCCCGGACCGTCAGACCGGCCTGAAGCTCGCTGAGGAGTATGGGGTGGACGGGATTATGATCGGGCGGGGAATCTTCCAGAATCCGTTTGCGTTTGAGCAGGAGCCGAAGGAGCATACTAGCGAGGAGCTGCTGGATCTGCTGCGGCTGCATCTGGACCTCTATGATCAGTATTCAGGACAAGCGCCGCGTTCATTCAGCCCGCTTCAGCGGTTCTTCAAAATCTATGTCCGCGGCTTCCGCGGGGCCGGTGAATTAAGAAATAACTTGATGAATACTAGATCAACGAGTGAAGTGCGTGCGCTGCTTGATGCTTTTGCAAGTAAGGAGCCTGACGAGGCGGAAAACGAATAGATAATATGCTGCTAAGTGGAGGATAGGCGGAATGGAGAGGGGACAACCCCCGGAGCCAGCAAGCCTGTCCTCTATTTGGTATAGGGGGGATTATATGTCCTGGAGTAAATTGAAGCAACAGCTGGAGGGCTTTCTGAGCCCTGCGTTAAACGGAAGAGTAGAGTACCGCGCGCCGGGCTACCGTTATTTGCCTGATAAATCAGGGATCTGTTACATCTCGGTCGATAAAAGGAACGTGCTCAGCATGAGCGATAAGAGCAGCCTGATCAGATGGTATCAGACAGAGCTGGACATCAAAAATGATCCGGGTATCCGGATTCCAGTCACAAGTGAGGACATTGAAGCGGTCAGACAAGCAACCAAGGGGCCGGTGCCGGAGGACCGCCTGATCGTAATGGCCAGAAGCCGAAAAAGCACCGAGCATGCCAAAGAGCTTTTGTCCGCCCAAACGGCATTAACGAAGTCAAATTTTATCGTGGTGGCTAATAAGTTTCTGGTCACTCCGATAGAGGAGAGTATGGAGAGCGGCGACATGATGCTGAATATTCTGGCTCTGCTGGATAGACGGGTTGGGAAAAAGCGGATTCTCGGCATGGCTGAGAAGATGGAGCTGAAGCATCCGGCGGTGCGGTATTTTTATGAGCTGCGGCGGGGGACGTTGTGAGGCAAATCAGGAGGGGAATGATTGAAGTGAAGTTTTCCTATATTATTCTTGGCGCTGTGATATGTTTCATTCTATCGGCTTGTGCAGATAATAATATTGAAACAAGGTTGTCTAAAGGACAAGCAAATCATTCAACTAAAACGGATAAAGCTGTTGTCTACTCTGAAGTTCAGTTGGTCCACTTTAACAAAGAGGAGCTTATCAATGCGGCAGATACGATTATAAAAGGAACGGTTCTTTCCCAAGAAGTACAAAAGAGCTTTGAAGGCTTCCCGGCAACAGATACAATAATTCAAGTTCAAACCGTCTATAAGGGGGAGCCTGGAGAAACCGTAGAAATACGGACAGAAGGTGGAGAAACGGAAGATATGATCCTTATTACTGATGAAGCTATTACTCCATCATTTGAAATGAATGAAGAAGTCATTGTCTTTCTAAGTGCAGATAAGGGCTCCAGGCCGGATGAAAATGATTTCGGGTATTACGTGATCGGGCAGGCTCAAGGTGTTTTCAGTTTGAAAGACTCTTTGCAGAGCGAAATCATTGAGAATAATACAAAGACGATAAGCTTTGATGTAAACAATATCCAAAGTGAAATTAACGCTTGGGTAGAGATCCACTGACGTTAGAGCCTGGACCTATGTAATGAATGTAGACAACAAATTCGGTAAAGGGGGAGACTTCGCTCTTTTGCTAAGTGCAGTTATCAAAAATGAAAGCAGCTTTGGTGCAGGTCTGCCGGCCGTCCTATTCTGGCCGATCAATAGGCTAATGCCGTTTATGCTACCTATCAGGGGTACGCTTCTAGCAGATTTTATGAAAAATGAGGGCTTATGCGATGCCAAAACAAGATAATATGCTGGCTATCCTGTGGATACTGAACTCCGGCGTGAAAATAACGGCGAAGCAGCTCGCCGAGAAGCTGGAAATCAATATACGGACCGTATACCGGTATATCGATGCATTATGTGTGAGCGGAGTGCCGATCATCTCCGACTCTGGGCATAACGGCGGGTATAGCCTGCTCAGTAATGTGATCAGAGCACCGCTGCTGTTTGATATGGAGGAGAAGAAGGCGCTCCTGCATGCTGCTCTTTTTGCAAAAGAGGCCGGACACCCTATGAGTGATGTGTTGGATAATGCAGCAGCTAAGCTAAGGATGTATTCGAATCAGGAGCAGGAGCAGGTGCTTAGCCGCCATTTGGCGGGCTTTGAAGTGATAAACAATATAGCGCCTGCTTCTGTCCAGCCGATGCTCGCTGAATTGGAATGGGCGGTAGCCAACGAATGCTCTGTAGAAATTGCTTACCGTACAGGCCGTGAGGAGCATGCCAAGAACAGGAGGATCGACCCGTATGGGATGGTCTACTGGAATAACAGATGGTACACGGTTGCCTTTTGCCATTTGAAAAAAGAGCTCCGCAGCTTCCGGGCCGACCGGATTCTGATGATCAAACGTACGGCGGAGAGCTTTAAGCGCTCGGAGGGTTTTTCGGCCCGTGAAAGCTTCCTGCATAATCTGCTGCCTGATGCAGCAGGCAAGGAAGAATGGGTTGCTGTAAGGATAGAAGGCACGGCGGATGCGCTGGACGACCTGTGTCTGCACTGGTTTCTGGGGCATCATCTGAAGGAGCGGACAGCGAATCAGGCGATTTTTACCCTTGAGGAGGAGAACGTTCACAGGTATGTTCCTTCTTTTCTTCTGCCCTATGGGAAGTCCATTCAAGTAATGGAGCCGCAGAGCTTAAAGGACAAGCTCGTTGCTACTGTAGCGGAGCTAATGGAATATTATCAGCAGTAACAGCTTCACTGACAGCGGATGTCAGTGGAGCTGTTTTATTATGGAGGTAATCATGAAAAGGGGGATTTATCAATGAATCATACTGTATATCTGTATGTATTTGACACCATGGCGGACTGGGAAATCGGGTACCTGACTGCCGAGCTGAACTCGGGAAGATACTATAAGAAGGGGCAAGGCTCCTCTAAAATAGTCACCGTAGGGCTAGACAAGACACCTATAACTACAATGGGCGGGTTAACCCTAATGCCTGACATCACACTGGAGGAGTGCAGCTTTAGCAGCGCAGATTTGCTGATTCTGCCGGGGGGAGAGACATGGACAGATTCCATCCACGAGCCTATCCTGCAGGCTGCCGGAAGATGTCTGGAGGACAATATAGGAGTTGCGGCGATTTGCGGAGCTACAATGGGGCTTGCCCGGACAGGCCTGCTGGATACACGTGCTCATACAAGCAATGATCTGGAGTATCTGAAAATGGTCTGCCCGGCATACACAGGCGAACAACACTATAAACTGCAGCCTGCTGTAACAGACGGAAACCTGATTACTGCCTCTGGAATAGCTCCCCTGGAGTTCACTGTTCATGTCCTGCGGGCCCTGGATGTTTTCCCGGACCAAACCTTAGAAGCCTGGTATAACCTGTATAAGACTCAGGAGCCGAAGTATTTCTATGAGCTGATGATGAATTGATTTGGCGGATTATGCGGACAGATGAAAAGACATTATAATTTCTTCTGTAATTCCTTCATTCCATTTTCCACGCTCAGAAGTTCATTCTGGATAGAATACACATGAATTCCTGATTTCATTAATACTGCAATTAATCTTTCAAAAGCACGTACAGGATCTCTCGGTATTTCATGCTCAATGGACGTTAACTCGTTATTCATATTGCCGATGAATTGGAGCTTTTCCTGGTGAATGCCTGCCAAACTAGATATCGGGGTAGTATTAAAACTCTTTTGCAGGATGGTCTGCCACTTTTCTTGTTTGATGGCTGCTTTCTGGTTCAATTGTTTTTTCATGACAACCACTAAGTCCTGTAAGCATTTTTCTAAGTGTTGGTATTGGCTTTTAGCAAGGAGTTTCTTGAATTTGTCTGCTACCCGTGAGCTTTGCTGTAACCCGGCATAAGCACCCACTAGAGGCAGGACTACGGCAAAAGCGCCTCCGGAAAATATAGCTCCCGCTGCAAAGGTAAAAGCGGCTTGTCCTGCAGCGGCTAAGGATGCACGGCTGGTAGTGTCGATAACTACATTTCGGGCCGCCAGTTGTAAAGGAAGCTGCTCACGGACCACCCGTCTTAAATTATAGAAAGAGCTCACACCTGCTGAAATCCAGGGCACCTCCAGATCAAGCAGGTCCTCCGCATGGGATAACGTAGAGTTTGTTGCATCAACCACGGCTTCTTTGGTTAACCCGGCACTATAAACATTCGAGTGATCCGGGTAATGTAACGCCAATTCATCATTTACATATACAGGGATATCCGGATAGCGTTCCAGGTGCTCGTCCACAATAGCCTTATTACTGCCGCACTTCACTTGAAACTCTTTTCCGTCGACAAGGATATCCCAGCCTGCCTGGTTTGAAGTCTCAGGGAATTGGACATCGTATCCTGCGGCTTCCAGCCTCTGAGCGATCATCTGTTCAGCCACATATCCTTGCAGTTGAGCCATATCGCCGGTAGCCAGATTCAGATCGACTGTTTTTGCAAATTGGGCCAGTGAAAAGGCTGAACTCAAATCCTCGCTGCGTGCAAAATCAATCCCTGCAACAACCGTAGGATTGATCATGAGAAAATCATATAAAAAATCTCCCGCACTGATTCCGGCAACAATATCCGTTTCGTCCGGGGGCATCGGGCTGCCGAATAATCGGGAGCCTTTTCTTTTTGTTTTGCCGGATACGCTGCACTTCATAGCCTGCTCGAATTCGCCATTACGCCAATGGGTCCAAAACTGTTCATTTTGAATCATGCTATATCACCCAAACCATAGATTTCTTTTTGCAAGCTGCGTAACTGCTCCTGTTTTTGCTGAAGCCTGTACTTTATAGAGGAGAGGTTGTTTTCAATATTCCTCTTTTGTTCGTTTAGCACTGCTAGTGTATCAAGAATTGCTTTTTTCTCTGCTAAAAGCGTTTGGGCCGCATCACACTCGTTCCCCAAGCGAATTGGGCGAATGGAAATGAGCTCGGCAGCTTGCTCTTTTCTCAACTCTTGGAGCTGGTTTTCCACCCTCTTAATATCACTTTCGATTGAGATATTCGAGAGCATTCCGCCCATCTTTTTCAAAAAAGAATGCTCCTGTTTGTTTCTTTTAACAGACGCTCTATTATTATGTAATTGTGTTACCAGATTCGCTATTTGCAGATTTCGTCTCCTATAGGAAGAAGTCATCTCATTGTCGCTTACCAGTGTCAAGGAATTAGCAAGCTGATCCACTATTTTGTTATAAGCATGAATATTCCCTATTAGCTGCTTGTTGTTAACTGCGATGTTGGCCTCGGTAGTCTTTAATTTTTGCGAGACGTTAGTATATTCTGTCTGGTGAGAGGAAATTACCTGCAGTATTTGCTCTTGCTTATGATAATGGGCGGTCCATTGTCTGATAAAAGAATCGTATTCATACATCACGGACTCATCTAATAATACCGGCAGTATTAATTGAACAATCCCCATGTGTAATAGTGTCTTCTTCACTTTTTTACTTTGGTTCAGCATCATAAATCCGCTTGCTCCGCCGATTAAAAGAAATCCGAGAGGCCCTGTCAGAACAGAGAGTACAGAGGTTGCCGTCATATAAGCACCGAACGGTAAGGTTAATCCAATCAGACCGAACGTGCCTGCGATCAGAGAAGTCAATGTTGTATAGGCTGCAAAGCCGGCAATCTCAACAATAACAGCTAATAGAACAGCGCTGCCTTGCGTTATAATGACATTTTTTATAGTAACGTTGGTTACAGCATCTATATTTAGTTTTTCTTTGATTTTTTGTTGCTGTTCGACCGGCAGGGAATCAATGAATTTCTCGATCTGCTCAGTAAAAGTATCCTGCTGATCCGGAGTCAGCTTATTAAGCTCACCGCCGGCAGAGCCCAGTATCTTTTGCATTTGATACATAACGAGTTGACCATCGATTTGCAGCTGTGCGTTTCGGGATACAAATGCGCTGTAATCCTTATCTTTTTTTAACTGATAGGCATGCGCTTTCCGGAGGATTTCTCCGCATTTATTCTCTATTTCATAGGATGTGTTATAGTGTGATCCGGCTAATTCAAATTCTTTGGTCATATGTAAAAATAACTCTAAACGCAGCGTATCATCGTCAATGCCGTTAAGCTTCGCAATTTCCTGATTCAGCTGCTGCTGCGAATGGTCTATATTTTTATCAAAAAGATCTTTAGTTTTATTGGTGATCATCCTTAAAATGCCGGTTTCCATAACTAAGACATAAATTAAACGTAATTGCTCCCCGCTTGAAGCCATTAGTCCCTGTGCCAGGGATTTACCTGCCATTTACAACCGCCCCTTGTCTGTATCGGATATCTGCTATATGACTATTTTACTCCAGCTTAGGGAAGGGTGGTACAGATTTAGGTGTACAAGAACCGGGAAGTTAAATATGCAATAATATTGACAATCTAGCAAACTGCAGAAATGGAATATTGACCCATGGAAAATAAAGGGTTAGTATTGGTATAAATGGTTTTGAGAGGAAGTGTATACGTTGCTTGAACTCGATGGTATAGCTGCCGATTCACTTGTAGACATGATAAAGCTATCATTTTCATGTGAAAACTGGCCAGCCGTAATTGAGGTATCAGATAAGCTATTCGAAGTAATTGCTATCACCTACGAGACCTCGCATACTATCATCGGGATGTCCCCCAAGCCGCACTTGAACAGAAGCATTGCCTACTATTTCGGATATAGCCTATTAATGAAGGGGGTGGGGCATCAGAAGACGGGACAATACGCAGAAGCAAGAAGATGCATTAATCAATACAAGGATTTGGGCTGGATTAAGCATCTGGATGAAGAGGGACGTGCAGAAGCGGCTTTTTTCAAGGAAATGGCTGTGGCCAACGGTTATGTGATTGAGTTACTTGAGGGGAACAGCAGAGTGCTGCAGGAGTATGTCCGCTTTCTGCAGACGTTAACGAAGAAGGAAGTATTGAACGGACTGTTAACCGTCCTCGAGTCTGCAATCAAATACAACTACTCTATCGATTGGGTGCTTGAGCTATTCGAGGATCAGATCGAGGAGATCCGCAGCAAAGAGAAGAGAGAAGATGTACGAAGCTATGTGGATTACAAGTATTTACTCGCTACATATTTATATAGAAGAAATAATATGACCGATGCCTTAAATAGAATACTAGATATTTTACAAATATGTAGTAAACTAGAAGATGAGGCGGGATTTAGGAAATCTGTCGCCTTCTACGAGCTTATCCGAAACAGGGCTACAGATTCACAGCAAGAGATGTATCAAAGGATTATAAAAAATATCTTAGAGAGGGAGTTTTTTTATGACGAAGAAGATATCCTTGTTGCTGACGACGCTGTTGTTACTTAGTGCAGTTGCTATTGGAGCCTCAGCTAGTGCTGATTCCGCTGCAAAGACAAGCCCTGCGGGCGGGATTACATTATATAATCATGGGACTGGGCATTAGAAATAGATTAATGAGAGGCTCCGCGGATGCGGGGTCTTTTTTGCGGATGCAGTATCACAAGTAATGATGGCGAATTTCAATGATTTTCAAGAAGAAATTAATCGCATAGAAGAGTACAATAGAACCAATAATGTTCCAAGAATATTCCTTCCAGAAGGTGTCGAAAGCAATATTTAAACTCAGACTTGAAAAGGCAGCCCTCAAGGCTGCTTTTTATATTACTGTGGGCAACGTTAATGTCTATAACAGAGACGAAGAAGGGGCTGATTAAAAGTGAAATCGCCTTATATTATTCTTGGCAGCTTGCTGTTCCTGTTTCTATCGGCATGTACAAATAGTAATACTGAAGCAAGTCTGTCGAATGAAACCATGACTAATTTACCTGCAACCGTTAAAACTGTTGTGTATTCTGAGGTTCAGTTTATTCACTTAGATAAGAATCAGCTTGTTAATGAGGCAGATGCGATTGTAAAAGGTAGAGTTCTCTCCCAAGAAGTGCAGAAAAATTTTGAAGGGTTCCCGGTTACCGATACAACAATCCAAGTTCAAACCGTCTTTAAGGGAGAGCCTGGAGAAAACGTAGAAGTACGGGTAGATGGTGGAAAAACAGAAGATATGATCCTTGTCCTCGATGAAGACTACATCCCAAAATTTGAAATTGATGAAGAGGTTATTGTGTTTCTTAGCGCCGATAAAGGAGATAGGCCAGATAAGAACGATTTCGGCTATTACGTGGTAGGACAGTCTCAGGGAAACTTCAGTTTGAAAGACACTTTACAGAATGAATCTATTGAGAATGATGCGAAAACATTGAAATTTGACTTAAATAATTTTCAAGAGGAAATTAATCAGGCTGCTTCTATAAATTAGCTCAAACCATAATTCGCTGTATCTTTTAATAAGGGACTCCGTTTAACAGGAGTCCTTTTCTATTTAATTTGGAGGAATTTCATGGAATTATATTGAAGATTGGACTATCATTATTTTGTGTAGAGCAAGTATAAAAGATTGAAATAGAACAACATGATGAGGTGCTACAAATGGATGAATTAATTATGAAAATTATTCAGTTCCGTGACGAAAGAGACTGGAAGCAATTCCATGATCCTAAGGACCTGGCTCTCTCTATCTCGTTAGAGTCTAGCGAACTGCTGGAGCTCTTCCAATGGAAGAACAGTCAGCAAGCCATAGAGCAACATTATTCAGACATGCAGGATGAAATCGCTGATATTCTCATCTATACGCTAACACTCGCTCATGATTTGAAGATCGACGTAAAGGATGCCATCCTTCAGAAAATAAACAAAAACGCGGAGAAATATCCGATAGCCAGCTCCAAGGGAAGCTCGCAAAAAAGTACGCGGCAGTGAACGAATAGGGGAGAATACCATGATTATTTATGAATCGACCAAGCAGCAATTTATGAATGATGTGACCGAGGACACCATTGCGGTAAAGATTCATAATCAGTACGTGCAAAAAGTCGGCAGAGTTTCCATGGGCGAGATTAACGCATGGAACAATTCCATGAACTATCTTTATAAAGTATTGAACACATCGGCTATTCCGGATGACGTAGGTATCGCAATCGAATATAAAATTCCAGCGACCTCAAGAAGAGTCGACTTCATGATTACAGGCTTAAATGAAAAGGATGAATACTCCGTCGTTATCATCGAGCTTAAGCAATGGACCGAAGTTGAAACGGTTGAAGATTCGGATGGCCTTGTTAAAACCCATTTCAACCGGACAAAGACTAAAACGCAGCATCCTTCTTATCAGGCATGGTCTTATGCTCGGCTGATCAGCGAATATAACGAGACTGTGCAGAACGAAGAGGTCCAGCTTTATCCTTGTGCGTATTTACATAACTATATACAGACCGATAACGACCCTCTACTGCATCCTGTCTATGATCAATATATTGAGGAAGCTCCGATCTTCTCCAAGGGAGATGCTCTAAAGCTAAGAGGATTTATTTCGACCTTCATTAAGAAAACCGATAGAAGCAAATCGCTTTACCTCATTGAGCATGGCAAAATCAAGCCCTCTAAATCGCTTCAGGACTCACTTGTCAGCATGCTGCAGGGAAATCAGGAATTCATCATGATTGATGATCAGAAGGTCGTATATGAGGAAGCGTTAAGATTAGCGAAGCAAGCCCAGTCGGGAAAGAAACAGGTCCTGATTGTTGAAGGCGGCCCAGGGACAGGGAAGTCGGTTCTCGGTATTAATCTTTTGGTAGAGCTAACGTCACGAGAGCTGGTCTGCCAATATGTAACCAAGAATAGCGCACCTCGTGCCGTATACATGAAAAAGCTGCAACAAAACTTGAAGAAGTCGTTCATTGATAACCTGTTTAAGGGATCAGGCGTTTACTATGAAGCATTGCCGAATGAATTCGATTGCTTGATTGTCGATGAGGCTCATCGCTTAAATGAAAAGTCAGGTCTGTTTAAAAATAAAGGGATTAATCAAACCATGGAAATTATCCGCGCTGCCCGGTTTTCTGTATTTTTTATTGATGAATATCAGAAGATTGCGATGCACGATGTTGGCAGCAAAGAGCAGATTAGACGGTATGCCGAACAAATGGATGCGGATATTACAGAGTTAACATTAGCTTCTCAATTCAGATGCAATGGATCAGATGGATATTTGGCATGGCTTGATGATGTACTCGGTATCCGTGAAACCGCAAACGCAGATGGTTTCGATTTCGACTATGAAATTCGGCTCTATGATGACCCGAACGAATTACGGGACGAAATCTTCAGCAAAAATCAGCTGAATAATAAGGCTAGAATGCTCGCCGGATACTGCTGGGATTGGAAGACAGATGGAAAGAGTAATCCTGGTATCCATGACATTCAATTAGATCGCTATCAGTTTTTCATGAGCTGGAACCTTAATAATACGACGACTTGGGCAATCGACCCTGAATCTATCGAGCAAGTAGGCTGCATTCATACTTCACAGGGATTAGAATTCGACTATGTCGGAGTTATCATTGGCGAAGATATGCGTTTTGAAAATAACCATATCGTCACCGACCCGTTCAAGCGTGCAAAGACGGATAAGTCTCTTTCTGGCTTCAAGACCTTGTATAAGAAGAATAAGGACGAGGCTCTCCGAATGGCCGATCAAATTATTAGAAACACCTACAGGACGTTAATGACCCGGGGAACGAAGGGGTGTTATATCTACTGTGTGGACCCATATTTAAAGGCGTATTTGCAAAGGAGATTGGCTGTACAAGGTTCGGCGGTGATTTCGGGGTAAGTTCATTAAAGAACGAGGGTTATATCATTGGTTTAGAAAGAATGAGGATCGACTGAATGGTGCGGGGGAACCTGGAGCCCAACCAGCCTTTCCTCTATTTTGTTATGGGCTTAGACGCGGGAGTGTAGTTGTAATCCATAATAAGGTATGGAGATGGCGTTTGTCGGAGGATGCGAGCGAAGAGGAAAGGCAAATGAATAGGTTAAGCTCTTAAAATTTTAATCTGAATACATGAAGCGATCTGCCTGATGAAGTATGTAATAAAGTTACCGATATATATAAGTCGATGCCTGGTTAGATAGGGTATACCGATGGGATTCCGTATTGGTTTGGGCGGGAATGTGATAATGTGTTTATTAGATCATTAGCGAATTGATAATAATAATAAATGAGAAGTATGAGTATTAGCCACTTCTTACCAAGAATTTTGGGCATTGAAATTATTATAATTTTGCTATCTAATTTCCTTAAGTATATAGGATAACCATGTGTTACTTATTGTAACATCAATCTTATAAGATTGTCTGACGATATATCTAGAAAATGAAGGGAATTGGAGATTAATGGTGAATTATTTAGTAAGAGGCGTGATAGTGATTAAATCGAGAACTATACTTCTTATTACAGCCGTTTCATCATGGGTAGTTGATTTAATTTAATATCTAAGAATTGATATTGCAATCATACCAAAATATTATAAGTGTAAGGAGAAGTAATAAATAAGGGAATGAACGACTGACAGGGGAGTTGGCTGTGGTTAATTACCTAAATAAAAGAAAGTGAGTTTAATAATATTTATATTCCTAGAGATGATGATTTTAATGAATATTAATATTCTACGATATTATATTAATATTGTAGCATGAAATAAATAGCTGCTGAGTTATATGGGATTATATCCGAACACAACCTAGTAAAAAGATTTCATACTATGAATTCTATAGAAAGAAGGATAGGATGAAAATCAAGATATTCTTATTTGAATTTTCCTGGAGAATGTTATCCAGGGATTTTTTTTATGCTATAATGTTATATGGCGAATGTACATTCTCATTAGTTATCTATTAGGGGGATCTTTACATATGAAGTATGGGCAACATGAAACATTTCATTTGCGTTTAAATTGGTTACGTAAAGGAATTAACATGATTCAAATTAAACCGCGTTTTTTCTATGAAAAAGATGCAGCTGAAATAATAGGATTGGGTAAAAACATGGTTCAATCATTAAGGTTTTGGATTACAGCGACGGGTATTGCTAGGGAGTCGAAAAATGAAGAAAATAAGAGCATTCACCAACTAACTGAGTTAGGTGAAATTATTAATACATATGATCCATACCTCGATTTTTCAGACTCACTATCATTGATACATTTCTCTTTAATAGACAAGGAGAATATTAACGAGAGGCTATTTGTATGGTATGGCTTATTTAATGTATTTTCACGAGCGTCGTTTACTAAAGAAGAAGTCATTCATGAACTTGGAATTTGGGCAGCTCGTGAAGGCGAGAAAACATCAGAAAAATCACTGAAAAGAGATTTGGATTGTATGTTAAGGTTATATGTTAGAGATGAACAGGTTAAAGATCCCGAGGATGTAACACAAAGTCCATTAGGAAAACTAAAACTGCTATCTATCTCCGAGGAAAGTTCAAGTGTGTTCATCAAAAACAATCACAGTTATAAGGAAATAGGAACAACTGCCTTAATGTATGCTTTATTGAAATATGGTGAAGCAAATGAAACAGATAATATCTCTTTGGAAGAAATTGAAATTAAACCTAATTTGTGGGGAAGAATATTCCATCTGCAAAGATCAGAGATAATCAATGCGTTAGAAGAACTTTCAGAACATTTAAATTATCCTATTCATTTTCAAAGAACTAATAGATTGAATACTATACAGTTACCTGGTATTTCTCCTGTTGAATATCTTAGATATGAGTATAGTAGAAAGGTCGGAGAATATATTTATGAATAAGCAGTATAAATTTCATTCAAGTGTTAATATTCGTTTTGATCTTGGAGAAGAAAACTTTGTTAGTAGATTTCTCCCAACGTCCTCTCATGTTGCTCCTTTTAAAGAGATTTTAAGTGGAGTATTAGGAGGTAAAAAATCTCATATCATTACTGGACCTTATGGATCTGGCAAGTCTTTGATGAGTACCATTTTAACGGGACTAATCTCAAAAAAATATAATGATGTGGTTTCTAATGATTTAATGCAGAAGTTTGAAGTAATAGACGATGAAGTTGAGCACTTAATAAGAGAAGTTAAAAATCATGAGATTATTTACATACCAGTTATCCTAGAAGGCAATGTTCAAAATCTTCGACGATCGTTAATCTCCTCTATTCATAAAGCTTTAAAGAAGGATGGAACTAATATTGTTTTACCGAGTTTAATTATCGAAATAATAAACGTTGTAAAGAAATGGGAGACGGAATTCCCTTTAACATATACTAAGTTTATGGAGAAATTAAGTGAAAGAAATCAGGTTCTTTCTTCTTGGATTAAACTAGTGGAGAATTTTAATGAAGATGAAATTATATGGTTTACAAACATTTATCCAAGTCTAACCTCTGGGTCTAATTTTATCCCTGGGTATACAGGGGAGTTAGTTTCTCAATTAAATCACATTCTTAAGGAGCTACAAAAGATTGATAAAGGGCTACTAATTGTTCATGATGAATTCGGAAGGTTATTGCAGTCGCTTAACACCAATGAAGTCCATGAGACCATGCAAGACCTTCAAGATATTGCTGAACTAGCAGATCATAATTCATATCAAAATTTAAGCATATTACTCATTACTCATAAAAATATGAGACAGTACGCACAGCGTTTTAATGAAGAGTTACAAAGAGAGTTTCAACGGATTGAAAAAAGATTTTCTATTTATAATGTGGAAAGCGATCAGTCAACTTTTGTCCGTATTTCTAACATGGCTACACAGCATATGCGCAAGAATTGGAACTCAGAGGAAACTCAGAAAAATTTATGGAGTGGACTATCAAGGTACCCGCTTTTTCCGGAACTAACACAGTTCGAAAAAACATCACTTATTGTTGAGGGAAGTTATCCTATCCATCCAATTACTTTATTTTGTATGCCGAAATTAGCTAACATTGTTGCTCAAAATGAAAGGACTATGTTTACTTTTTTGGAAAGCAATGAAAATGGCGGGTTGAAATATCATTATGAAAAAGAAAAAGACTGGTACACTGTAGATAAGTTGTTTGATTACTTTGAGCCTGCTTTTGATGAGTTCGAACATGATTCTAATATTAAAAAAAGTTATTTATTATATAAAAGATTGCAGAAACGCTTAGTTCCTTCTATACATCTTGAGGATCAATTGAAAATCTTGAAACTACTAACAATTTGGGATATAGCCAATCTAAATATTCGCGTAGTTCCAAGCTTAGAGTTTATATCTTTTGCATTAGTGTTATCACTAGTGCAAGCGCAAGAACTAATTGATGATTTATATAAACTGAAAATATTGCGCTACTTAAATGATGGAGATCGTTTTATGTTGTATGAAGGTAGTATTGTTGATGTTAATGTGGAAATTGAGAATAAGTTACTTCTATCATCTTTTTCTATTGAACAAAAACTCGAACTAGCAGAGCGATTACTAGAATCTAGGTTCTATCTACCTAAGCTGTATAATGATGAAAAGAGTATAACTAGGTATGCTGAAGTTAGGATTGCCCACCAGACTGATATTACTGAATCCCCCTTCAATTTTGATGAAAGTGAAAAAAGTGACTTCAATATTGTTTATATTATTGTGGATAATCTGGATGTTATGGATCAAGTGAGAAAGCAAGTGTTTCAAATTTCTTTGATCGCAGAAAAGGTAATGTTTGTAATGCCAACTTACCCTATTGATAGTATTTATAATAAACTTGATAAACTACTCGTGATAGAAAAGTTAGAGCAAGATAAAGTGTTTTTAATACAAGATCGCTTTTTAATTGATGAATTGGCATATCTTAAAAAGTCATTCCTTCACGATATTAGAATGATTTTAAGCCCGTTTGTTGATTTTTCTAAAGATTGTGAATGGATATATAAAGGGGAAAGTCTAGAGATTTTAGATGAGCGCTCTTTAAGTAACAGTCTTTCAAATATTATGTATAAGTTATATCCCTCTACACCTGAAGTAAGGAATGAGGCTTTCAATCGAAGAGTAATTGCAAAAGTACAGGAAAAGGGAGCATACAAAGTTGTTGATAAAATCCTTGAGTATATTAGTGCAAATAGTGATGAAATAAATATAAGTGGATTTGGACCTGATTTTTTGATTTATGCGACGGTATTAAAAAATAATGGACTGGATCCATTACATCCAGAGCTTATAAAAGATGAATCTCTAATCCTTTTGAGGGAAGATCTTCTGACCGTTATAAGGAAAGAGAGAGGATCTTTTAAAGATTTAATTAATATCTTTAAAAATACACCTTTTGCTGTAAGACAACCTATAATAGGAATACTTTTGCCAACTCTTCTGGGTAAAGAATGGAAGTATACACTCTTTTATAATAATGGGATCTTCATACAAACGATTAATGGTGAACTCCTATGGAGAATGATTAATAACCCAAATGATTATAGCTTTGCATACCAATCATTTGAAGGTAAGTATGGTGGTCTGCTCGATTTGATAGAGGGATGTTTTTCATCATATATTCAAGAGGAAGATAGGGGATTGCAAACTCCTGTTTTTCTAAGTAAGGTACTGGTACGTTGGTATCAATCACTCCCTAGATTGGCGAGGGTTACAAACCGACAATCAGCACTATCCAATCAACTTCGTGAAATTATTAGAATCGGTGAAGTTAGACCATTAGATGCTATGGATAGATTTTTAGAGTATACGAACATGGGAAAAGATAAGGATAAGGTGAATATTGCCAAAACTGAAAGTGAGATATATATATCTACAGTGCATAAAGATTCTATGAGAAATATTATCTTTAATTCTCTTTCAGTTGAAAAACAAGAAGATTTAATTCCATGGGCTAAAAAATATCCAAATATCAAAAGGAAAACTTCTAAATTATTGTCTTCGATTATAAATTCAAATTCTGAGAACTATATAGACAATATAACTGATGCTCTAGTTGGAGTTAGTAGACAAGATTGGTCCGATGCAACAGATGATGTATTTCGAACGGAGTTGCTGAACGAATTAGATAGTATCAATTCTCAGGAGGTGACCGAAGACTATATTGAGGTTACTTCTAGTGAGAGCTCTCTTGTCTTGGCTAAAGTTAATTTATCGGCGAAATCTAATTTGATTTATGATGATATAAAAAGAAAACTTAAGTATACAGGGAGAACAGTTAAGAAAGATGAAATATTAGTGGTATTGTGGAAATTAATGCAAGATATATCTGCAGAAAAGACTAGATCGATAGATGAGGTGGAATGAAAATGAATAGAAAGCCAGTACATGTTGCAATGTTCAGTGGGGGAGCTGCGAGTGCTTTTGTTACATATGAAATGGTACAGGCACATGGTAAAGAGAATTGCATTTTGTTTTTCACAAATACATTATGGGAAGATGAAGATAACTATAGATTCATGTACGAAGTAGCCGAATATATTGGTATTGATATAACCGAGAGAGTAGATGGTAGGACTCCTGAGGAGGTTTTTGAAGAGACGAGGTTTTTAGGGAACTCTAGGCTTGCAAAGTGTTCTTCGGAATTAAAGGTTAGGCAGACAGTTATTTTTATTGAAGAGTTAAGAGATCAAGGTCTTGAACCGATTTTATATTTTGGAATAGGTACTCATGAAAAGCAACGTGCTGATAGTCTCAGAGAATTTTATGGGCATCAAGCATTAGAGCCTGTTGAGACGAGGTTTCCCTTATTTGGTAAAAACACTAAAGATTTCGATGCGAAAAGAGTTATTAATGATGAATGGGGAATAAAACTACCAAGAATGTATGATTTGGGATTTTCTCATGCTAACTGTGGAGGACGTTGTGTACGAGGTGGATTTAAGCATTATGCAGATCTTTATAAAATTTGGCCACATAAATATCAAGAGCAAGTGGAAATGGAAGAAAGAATGAGAGATTTACTAGGTGATGTAAGCATTTTGAAAGTACAAGATAACGGTAGACCATATACTCTTCGTGAATACAGAATATATCTTGATATAGTGAATAAAGGAATGGATGAGGTAGCTACTGCATCATGCCCAATAGATATACCTGATGAGGATGATACGGTTCCATGTGTTTGTGTGTTTTCTTGAGGACTTATTTTTAATTGTATACTAATAATAATTCACCCCAGATGGTCATATCTGGGTTTTTTTTGTTTCCAATAGAAGGGAATGATATTATTTTGTCGAAACTCTACCTAAGACCTAAATTTGAGTTTACTTTTAGAAGGTGGTAGTAAAAAATGACTATGATTGAATCCAGTTGGATTAGTTTTCTTCGCCAATATGGCCCTATCCCACGTAACGATAACATGTACGATGAATCCATACATAGAACTCTGAAACGTAAAAATATTGTACCGATAATAGTAGAGTCTGTTTATTTGGAAGAGCTAATTGAGAATTTCAGGTCCAGCAAACCTAAATCTGTGATTCTAACAGGAACCGCCGGAGATGGAAAAACTTTTAATTGTAGAGAGATTTGGATATCTCTTAACGGTTCTCTTCAGATATGGCAGAACGATAATAAAATCAAAGAACTCATATTACCGAATGGTGCTAAATTATTTGTGATTAAAGATTTGAGTGAACTTAAAGATGAAGAAAGAGGAATTCTTAAAGACTTTGTAGATTCTGTATTGAACCCTTATGCTAGAAATGTCTTTTTGATTGCGGCAAATGACGGTCAACTAATAGAAACATGGAAAAATATCGATACCGATACACATACTGAATCGGTGAAACTTTGTGTAGAGGGATTACTTGTAAATGAGATTAGAGAGAAAGATGGATTTAATCTGAGGCTCTATAATTTGAGCCAAATTAGTTCAGCTAGACTTTTTCCGCAAATTGTTGATGTTGTATTAAACCATCCGGGTTGGAATGATTGTAATAACTGTTCTCTTAAGGAAAATGATCAGATAGAAAAACGATGCCCTATATGGGAAAATCGTAAAAGACTTGAAGGCAACAAAGATCAAAATCTTATTCGTTCAAGAGTCACCGATTTGTTGGAACTATGTGAGCTAAATGGTGTTCATCTTCCTATAAGACAATTGCTTCTTCTTGTATCGAATATGTTATTAGGCCATCCAGATGCCAGAGACAGAATTATGTCTTGTTCTGAAGTAGTCAAAATTGTTGAGAGCGATAGAACTTCACTGGCGAGTATCTACCGTAATATTTTAGGGGAGAATCTCACAGAAAGAAGACGGGAGTCTACGGATGTTTTCTCTACATTAGGTAGATTTGGTATAGGTTATGAGACAAGTAACGCTATTGATAATATTTTGATTTTTGGTCAAGATGATCCTGATCTAAACGTGTACTACAATGATCTTGTTCTAAATGATACATATTACGGTGCAGATCAAGCATTTCGGGCAAATCAAAAGGAGTACCTAGAAGGTGTAATGACGGATAGTGGAAATTCTTTTTTAGATTCGCTTCGTTCTCAGAGGCAGAGATTGTTTTTTGTCATTTCTCGAGAGAAAGAAGAGGAACTTAAACTTTGGAAACTTACCACATTTCACTACGCCGGAGAATTTTTAACTGACGTATACAAAGCCGCACAGAGTGGTAGAGTAGCATCACACATTACATTCCGAATTGCACAAGGTTTAAATCGTATCTTTACTGGTTTACTTGCAAAAAATAATGATGAGTTAATATTAGCTACGTCGGGAAGTCACTCGCAGGCAAAAGTTAGTAGAATTTATGAAGAAAGTATTTCTGTTCCTAAAAAACGCGGGGAGAGCATGCAACTTAAAGTTAATGATCATGGGAAACTTGTGATTGAGGTTAGACTATCCTCGTCTGTTGAGGCTGTTGAGCTACCCTTACAATTAGTACGATTTGAATTTATATCACGTGTTGCTGAGGGGGCATTGCCGGGTAGTTTTTCTCGAGAATGCTATGAAGACATTTTGGGATTTAAAAGTAGACTACTTAAGCAGTTAGAGATACGCCGTAAAATAGATGGAGAAGATACCGATGACGTAAAAGATTTATCATTTAGAATTATTAGGCTGAATCAAGACGGTATCATAAATGATAAAACTGTGGAGGTTAACTACAATGCGTGAGAGGCTTCCGCGTCCTACTAAACATGATGCAGATATGTGGGTAGATGAAGCGATTTGGGGTCATCGTTTATACGATGAACAAACTCCGTGGCTTTGTTTTATAGAATTTTTAAATGTGCTTCAGTCAGAACATGATGCAGGCAGAGGCTTCATTGAACTCGAGGCTAATAAGTTAGCATATTCACCAAAAGCTAGGTTGTATTTGCGTAACATACTATTTAATAACCCTCAATTATCGTTGATAGCTAATAGATATAAACATGATCCAAAAGAAGCCTGGGTACAATGGTATGAAGTCATGAATAAAAGTCAAGCGGGGCTCATTAATGCTGACTTTAGCTATTTAGAGAAACGATTTTCAAAGTTTGAAGACTTTGCTGAGGTAGTTCACTTTCTGCGGGAAACCACCATTGAAGGTGAAAATAATAAAAGATGGAGTTCTCAGTTTATTTTTCCGTATGGCCCCGATTGTTTATATGAGGACTTAAAAGTAAAAGACAATGGCAGCTTTACTAATGATCGAAGGTTTTTTGGTAGGACAGGGGAATTATTATATCTGATGTTAACAAGAAGCGGAAAAGGGGAGCAAATACTTTCATTACTTAACAAAAGTGTATTAAATCATGAAAATAAATTCAACCGACTAGTTGCAGCACTAGAACCGATGGGAACGTTAACTTCATCTACTGTTAGATCTGGAGCTTATTTACCATATCTTGAGTTACCAGATTATTTAACACTTGCTGACGATTGGTTAGGTTTATTACAAAGTAACATTCCAAATTATGATGCAATTCCTCATCTTGTAAATATCACAGGTTTACACTTCGTCATATATAGTTTGAATCGCGCTAAGGCTGAACTTGGAGATATGCAAAAGCTTACATTTGTATTAGAGATTGTTGCATCAAAGAAAACAGTTATACGTGATTTATCATCTGATTCCTTTACTGAACATAATAATTTGTCTCGTCGTGCAATAGAGTCATATATAAGAAAAGTTGTTAATACAGATTCATGGAGTCAAATAACAGATATAACCGAAGCAATAAACCTTTTAAAGAAAGAATATGCTTGGCCTAGGGATAATAAAGAGAATGAAGTGGAGTCTGCTAATTCGCCAGAAGACTTGATAAATAAGTTTGTTACAGCTGCTAATAATAGACATAAACAACATGTTGATAAATTTCATAGTGTTTGGGGTAAAGAAATTGGTTTATCTTCTAGAAGGGGAGCCAGGAGGTTAAGATATGCTCCCCAGGATATATTGCTTAAATCATTAGTCCTTTGTGTAGTGCCGCAAAGAATGGAGTTTCAGGATTTTTTAGAAAAATTATATGAGAAGTATGGTTTTATAATTGGCGATAAGCAGGCTCAGCAACTAACGGATTCCGGAAGAGCCGATATGGAGGCCTTTTCGGAAAATGCAAGACGGCTTGAGCAACGGTTATCAAGTATGGGATTATTGCGTAGGTTATCTGATGCCTGTGCATATGTAGAGAATCCCTTCGGAATTCGGGAGGATGAAAATTAATGAATCAACTGGAACTTATAGGACAAGTGGCAACGGAATATCTCCGTCGACAATTACAGTCGGGCAACTCAGATGAGGGAGTGGCGCGTTTTCTATTGGATCGTCTTACAGGTGATCAAGTTTCATTGATTTGTAAAACAATCCGCCAGGATGCTTTACTATCATTATCACTCTCTATTAAGGTTCCTCGAAAGCTTGTTGAAGGTAATGGATTACCTGATGAAATGGTTACAGATGAGAAAACGACTTATTGGAGAAATGCCTCATGTGATAAACCAGCAATACTTCTAGCCAACACAAATGATGATCAAGGACAGTCGTTAAGGGATATTGCAAGAGTTGGAGCCGGGGACCTAAAAAGTCAACCGGAAATCTGGGTTCAAGTAGCTAGCAAGGATTTACCCCTAACGGATGATCAAAAAAAGTATTGGCAGCAATCTCTAAAAGGGTTACAGGAGGCAAGCGAATGCAGTCTTGAAGAATTTAGCGAGTTTGTAGTTATGGTGCGTGAAGTAATATTTGAGAAATGTATACCTGTAGTACGTGCATTAGGCTGGGCCTTACCTGCACTTCGCATTCCACGAGATTCGTATTTTTTTGATTCGATACCAGATAACGCATTAGGGCATGCGAGCCGATGGAAAAAAAAGTTTTTAGAGGCATATACTAAAAGAGCATGCTACTTATATAAACAACATCCTAACAGACAATTAATAGAGAATAGCGATATCATGTCGTCTTATGAAAAAGTGAAAAGCGAAATTGATCCAGCGGTTCAACCCATTATGGAGTTGTTTATAAACTCAAATGCAAATTGGTCTAATGCAGCAGAAAGGTTGGCTCAGTTAGAATGGGAAGGGGATAAGGTAAACCTTTTGTTTTTCGAGCTAAAACCAATGAAAATTAACTTGGCTGAGAGAACTCGTCAACTGTACGAGGATGAATTTCCAAATACGCTTACTGATGAAGAATTAATTTATTTAAGTAATTTAGATGAATTTTTTAAAAAAAGAAAAGCAAAAGAAGCCACAGAGGAAGATAAAGAGTTCTATGACAAGCATAGACAAAACTTAGAAACAGATAAGTCTTTAAAGGCCGAGTGGGATCGTTATGTATATGGAAAAGCAATTGATTGTAGCGATTTTTTAGTAGGTTTGCTTGAAGCGACTGAAAGACTCTTTGCGCAATGTGATAGTGTCGCTGGTATGAAATCTTTAAAGATACGTACTCAAAAGACAAATAGTAAAAAATCATGGCTGGATCTAAACGAAGATGTTGCTTTATACTTCTGCTGTGCATATAGAGGGTTGGAGAAGTTAACGGATTGGCAAGTTAATTGGGAAACTCACCATTTATTTAAATATGATCATTTGGTTGCAGAGCGAAAACAAAAAGAAAATAAGAAGAATACATCTACTGCAAGATCTGCTATACAAATCGCGTTTTATATCGAGCTAACTTATCACGACTTGCAGGGAACAAAACAAAAGAATGACGTTAAACTTATTTGGCAAGGTGACCCATTAGGAATTGGGCTAGAATTATATGATGATTTAAAAAGACTAGCTGATCATCCGTTTTCATATTCAACAGTTTCTCAAAATCCCGTAAGTAAGAAAGGAAAGCTTCAAGGTCTTTCTTTGAGTGATATTGGTACACTGCAGGCTGTTTTTGGTCAAGATAGAGGATCGTTAGTTGGTGTTTTTGCAAAAACAACAGATCTAGAAAAGGTTTTTTTGAATAACCTAAAGAGCTCACTGAAAGAAGATAGGCTTTCCCAACAAAACTACGATTCTGTTAAAGAAGGTTGGGTGAATTTCTCTGAAAAATACAAATTGGCCCTAAAAGAGTGGTTGCAAGAAGGAATTAATTCAGATTCAATAATCGAACAATGTGAATTGTATGATGAATTTCTTCGTACATTACATAAGCATGCTCTAGGGGATGTGAATCGAATTGATATCCTGCAGCCGGTTATGAGTATTGGTAATGTGAAAGTCGATGGAGATAAAAACAAACCAATGACTATCATTTCGCCTTGGCATCCTATGCGTATGGTTGCGAAATCCGTTAAGGCTCGACAAGTTATAGGTTTAATTAACTATGTGTTAACCAGTGAACAAATAGATTTTGGCGACCAACGTTTATTCTTTATGGACTTGAAAGAAGAGATATTAAACCCATACTATCCGGAAGTATCTATAGGATATAAAGGACAAGAGCCTATTTTACTTGCTATTACAGATACCAAGAACGACTACACTTTAATGGAGTCACCGCTACGTGATGATAACGACATGCAGACAAATGAGGATCCTAAACAAGCAACTGATAAGCTATTACAGCTTGTTCAACGATATTTAGACCTCCAACCGCATGAGAAAACCAATTTAAGTATAGTCTTATATAATTGTGATTCAATTAGATTACCCGAGACCATTGTTAACTCACTTGCCAATTTGCATGAGACCGAAGACGAGGTTAGATGTCAGGTTATTTTACGACATCGTGATACTAATAAGTTAAATGAATTGTATATGAAGATGGTAGAAAGTACGGATAATAATGCGGATTCTTTTGTCGCAAGTGAAGTGACACGTGATTTTATGGCGAGGCTTCGTGTGGGGGTTATGGCACATGAAGCCTCCATATCAGATCCCAAAGAAGGAAAACTTGCTGATATTGTATTTCTTCAAGATGTTATATCAAGACAAGCAATTCTTGAGTGGGACCAGGTACAGATTAGAAAAATCCCGGATATTCTTGATCATTATCCGCCGCGGTGGGCGAAAAGGCGTTCTACAGCTAAAGATGAGTTAAAATCAACGGTGTATCTTACTTGTCCAAGTCAACCATCTGTGGGGTGGTCTTATCTTTCGACAGTTTATTCAGTGGTAAAAGGTAAAGATGTTAATGAAGGAACGTTTTTCTTACCTGCTAGGCAAATATCATTTCAAAATGAGAAAGTGAAGGCAATCTTTGACGAAGCCCATAAGCTAGGTGAGTGGGTAGTCAACTATGATGAATTGCTAGAAAGAAGGCAATTAAAGAATCTAGGTGTGAAAGTAATAAAGTATCAGCATAATAAATCCCATGGTTCAAATATAGTAGTATCCTCAAAATCACAGTTGAATCTGCTTAATGTATTGGTGAAACGGCGATTGAATGCTTTGAATTTAAATTTAAGTGAGATAGAGTTAGTTCTACTAACGGAACGTTTCATCGATGACGCCAATACAATCTCAGGTGATATTGTTCTTCGCGCTGCTAAACGTGGAGTGTGTGCTGGTGAACTAATTGGAGTTGTATTAAGTAAAGCGATCCTCCAATCAGAAATGGAAGTAGACCAACCTACTAGCTGGTTTCTCTTAGATGACTACGCAACCTGGCTAGGTCAAAAAGAAGAGCAGATTGCTGATATATTAGCTCTAAGTCCTAAAATAATTGAAAACAAACCTCACCTACAGGTATTTATATCTGAAGCAAAGTATGTGGACGCAAAAAATGCTTCTGAGGCTAAGAAAAACTCATCAAAACAGTTGCGTGACACTGTTTCAAGAATGGACAATGCTATATTTGGCAACCCGGGAAGACTTGACAGAGATTTGTGGCTCTCGAGATTAAGCGACATGTTAAATGATGGAATTGAGCTACCTCCGGGATCTCCATACTCTGTTGAAGAGCTACGAGAGGGTATTCGTAATGGCTCAATCCCTATTGAGATTAAAGGTTATTCTCACGTATTTTTATCTACGTTACCTGATTCTAACTTGGAAAGTGAAAGATTCCCGATCGCTAATTCAAAAAAGTGTTATCAAGAGATGTTTACTAGAGATTTAGTAAGGGATTTAATCTTGGCTTATCATAAAGGAGAGTCAATCATCTCAATTCGTGAGAAATTTGATGACAGTAAGCCTTGGGAAATTCATGATACTAATTTACCTGCTCCGAGAGTCAACTTCCTTGCTGCAAGTAATACCGGCGCTATCTCTATTGTTGAGGATGAAACCACGAAAGCAAATTCTACTTCTGATGAAGTCGCGGAAGATGAAAATAATGATATTGAAGATGCTAATAATGCTACAAGAAATGAAAGTGTAGTGGTTGGTACAAGCTCTACTGCAAAAGAAGAAAATAATCATGAAGAGAATATGAATGCCATTCCCTGGGCGACAACAGCATTATCCATTTGGATCGAGGATAACGCTCAATCTGTTGAGGAGAATATCGAGGATCAAACATGGGTAAGCGAAACGGTTAATAAATTAAGAATGGCTCTTATTAGCTATAATTTACAAGCTAAAGTAATTAGCCATCGTTTAACACCGAACGCAATAGTAATACGATTAAAAGGGTCCGATCAATTAAAAGTTGATGATGTTGAAAAAAGAAGGTCAATTCTATTAACAACTCATGCTCTAGATGTTATCAATATCATGGCTCAGCCTGGAGAGATAGTGGTTTCATTAGCTCGTCCACATAGGCAAGGTATCTCTTTAGCAGATGTTTGGAAACTTCGTAAAGTACAGAACGATGCTTCGGGCTTAAATATGAGTTTCGTTATTGGTGTAAAAGAGTTAGACGGTGAAATACTTTATTTAAACTTAGGTGGTGAGTTTGAGGGAGGCGCCCAGCATGCTCCTCATACACTCATAGCAGGAGCAACAGGTAGTGGTAAATCAGTCTTGTTGCAAAATCTCATTCTCGATATTTGTGTAACAAATAGTAAAAATTTGGCACATATTTATTTAATAGATCCTAAATATGGTGTTGATTATATGCACCTTGCTGATCTTCCTCACTTAGTTGAAGGCATTATTGATGATCAGAATAAAGCTGCAGAGATATTGGAAGAAATGGTAGTTGAGATGAATAACAGGTATCAGAAGTTTAAAGAGTTCAGAGTTAATAATCTAAAAGATTTTAATGCTAAGGTTACAGATAATGAGAAATTGCCCCTTATTTTCTTAATACACGATGAGTTCGCTGAATGGATGCTCATCGATGATTATAAGAGTGCTGTTTCCTCTATTGTTCAACGATTAGGTGTTAAAGCACGGGCAGCGGGTATACATTTGATTTTTGCTGCTCAACGTCCTGATGCGAATGTGTTACCAGTGCAGTTGAGGGATAATTTAGGGAATAGATTGATTTTGCGGGTTGAGAGTGTCGGAACTTCCGAGATTTCTTTAGGAGAAAAAGGTGCCGAAAAGTTGCTTGGGAAAGGACATCTGGTTGCAAGATTACAAGGTGAGCCAAGTTTAGTTTTTGCTCAAGTTCCGTATGCAAACTCTAGTATGCTTAGTTATATAGTCAAGTCGTTAGATTGGAAAATATAATTAATAAGAAGGTGAGGGTTATGGCTGAATTTAAACCGATGGCAAGAATCATTTCACACTTTGGAGAAAGACTTATTAGTAGTACACAGGTTGCTTTATTAGAGTTAATAAAAAACTCTTATGATGCTAAATCACCAATAGTTAATATCACCATTGACCAAAAGGAACGCAAAATTATTATTTATGATGAAGGCGATGGGATGGACGGGGATGTAATAGAAAATTGTTGGCTAGTGGTTGGTACTGCTAATAGACTCGATGATAAGGAAGAATTAGAAGAAGGGGATGTTGATGTTCCATTAGGAGAAAAGGGGCTAGGACGGTTTTCGACAATGAAACTTGGAAACCATTTAAAATTGGAAACTACCACCTTAGATTCAAAGTGCATTTGGAACCTTGAGATTGATTGGTCAAAGTATGGTTATAAAAGTAGACTTTTTCTAGATGAAGTTGAAAACAAATTTTATAAAACACAAAAAAAAGAATATGAAAGAAAGTATACCAGAATTACAATTACGGACATCAAAGATTTTATTGGTGATGAGTGGACAATTAAAGCAATAAATGATTTCTTGCTTGATTCCGCATCAAAATTTATAAATCCATATAAAGCACTTCCAAGGAAATTTACAGTTACAGTTGAATTAATTGATCACAACGGTGATAAGAAAAAGTGGATACTTGGGAAGGCGGATTCAGAATTATTTTCACAAGCACATTATGAAGCTAAGGGGACGTATGTTCCAGGAAACCTCGAAATGGAATATTGGGTACGTAATCAAGGCGAAATTATTGAGCATTTAACTGTTAATATACCTTTGCAAAGATCACTTATTAATGATGACAAGGAATTAGAGGGGTATGTTGGAAGTTTTGATTACCATTTTTATATTTTTAATAGAACTGGCAGTAGATTAAAAGAAATTAGCAATTTCGGTTCTTCCAAAGAAATTAGAAAGGCTCTGGACCGTTATACTGGGGGCCCTATGATATTTAGAGATGGATTTCGAATTTATCCTTATGGTGATCCAGGAGATGATTGGCTTGAACTAAACAAAGATAGAATCAGAAAAGGTGGTAAGGGGCGTATAGTAAGAGAGCAGACAGCTGGTTATATTTCTTTAGAGTCAACAAAAGCTCCTTATCTTGTAGATCAGACAAATCGTGAAGGTCTAGTCAAGAATAAATCTTATGATATTTTCAAAAGAATTGTTGAGGAGATATTTAAAACCCTTGGCAATGTAGTATCTAGAAATGAGAAAGTCCGCACATTTACAGATATTTTAGATGAAGCCAAAGAATCAGCAAATAATATAGAAAGTTTCTTGTTTAATTCTCAGAAGCAAGGAAATTTAATTAATAAAGAAATGTATTTGGCTGTAATGAGGGATTCTGAAAAGATCCAAGAGGGACTCAAACAAATAAACCGTAGAGAAAGATCGTTAGTAGAGATATCGGCTATAGGTATGACTTCTATGCAAATAGCTCACGAGCTGCATAATTTTATAAATAAAATTCTTTCAATATTATTTGAATTACAAACTTCTATACCTACGGGAATAAAACCTAGGTTCGAACTTCTTGAATTTAATATAAAATCATTACGTACTATGATTAGCCAGATAGATGAACAGGCTATAACTATGAGAAGGGTGAAAAGTTCTGTTGATTTGGTTGCACAAATTAAAAATATTTCAGCTGCAATGGAACCGATTTTAGCGAAGTATAATCGCAAGACAAAAATACTTGTGAAAAATAATGTTCCTAGTATAGTTGTAAAAGTTAATAAAGGTTTAATAATTCAACTTTTTGACAACCTCATTTTAAACTCAGTCTATTGGATTAATCAGATTCAAGTAAAAAGTGAGGATGACTTTGGAGTGATTTCTATAGAAATTACTGATGATGGAGAGGTACTCTTTTCAGATAATGGACCTGGTATTTCAGAAATAGATGCGGATGCAATTTTTGAACCTTTTTTTACTAGAAGGGAAGAAGGAAAGGGCTTAGGACTATTTATATCAAAGGAAATAGCTTCATTTCATAAAATAAGGTTTGAATTACTGAGAGAAAAAAATAAGTGGGGCCGTTTTAATACATTCATGATTGACTTTTCTTCAATGAAAGGAGATTGATTTTAGATGTTAATTGAAGGATTAGAGGTTAACAGTGTTATCATCTTAGATGATGAAGTTAATGTAAAATATGAAGAAGTTTATACTATATTAGAACAATTAATTTATAAAGAAGATTTCATTGAAACAATTTTAGAATCAGAAACTAGAGATATTATTGATTCTTTCAGAGACACAGGCGAATTAAATGATTTCTTTGATGATCAAGTGCTGAGGAATAATATTACAAACGCTATAAAGAGGTATAATCCTGAATTAATTCGTTCTTCGATAAGCCATATAATAAATTATACTGAGGAGTTCTTTAACGAATGTTCACTTAATCTTGCGGAGGAGTGGTGTAATTGTAGTGATTTTAACGTGATTATTATGGATTATGACTTCGGTGGCAAGTATTCTGGTTTAGAGAAGTTGGAAGAACTATCTCTTCAAAACGATAAGACTTATTATATTATTATGTTGAGTTCACATAGTACTGTTCAATTTCAAGATAAAACTTATGATATGTTGGATCCTGAAAAAAAGCAGGCGCTCTTTAGAAAATGTGCGAACCATTATAATATTCAACTAATGGCGCTATTAAATTATATTAATAAAGATGATGTTTATGATAAAGATGTATTTATTAAAGAGATTACCCGTGTATTTAGAGAATTAAAATCGGGGAAAATCATGTTAGATGCAATTAAAACAATAAAACAGTTGCTTAACGAGGGAACTAATGAAGCGATTAATCAGCTTTTGTTATCTAATACGAAGACAATGAAAGCTTTATTTGTAGATAAAGTAGAAGTTGAGGGTGTTTCTGAAACTACCTATTTAGTAGATTTTTCACTAGCCCTAGCAAAAAATATTGTATACCGAAACGTTGAGGCAATGGAGGAAATACATAATCAACTTCAGCAGGTTCAAGGTTGGCCTTGTGAAGTATGGGATTATGAAACAGATCAACATATGAGAGATTTGAGGAGAATTCAATTATTGGATGAATCTGTAAACGAAAGATATGAACCTATTATGTTTGGGGATGTATTTGAGTTAGATATCGATGGGAAGATAACAAAAGCTGTTTTACTTTCTCAAGTTTGTGATTTAGTTACAAGAAAATTAAAGAAGAAAGATGAATTTCCTAACCGCAATGATTCTATTGGAACATTAGTTTTGCAAAACTTCATTTCAGGAGAAGGTAATAATTATCATAAAATGCGACTTGGAAATGAAGAGATTTTCTGGGATGTGAGAAAAAGGGAAATAATTCCTACCGATATACTTGACTTATGTAGTTTAAATGATTTAGGGAAAGCAAGTGTTCCATTTGATATTAAATTAGAAAGAAAGTTTTCGTGGGGAAGACAATACTATACTTACATCCAGCGCTTAATTCAACCAATGATAAAAGATTTTACCGAGTATTCTAATGGGAGACATTATCTAAGATATAAAGGTTCGACATTAAAAATGTATAAAAACTCGGAAAAAGCATATTTTAGTATTAGGCGGGTAGGGAGACTTGATAAAGAAGTAACAAATCACATATTAAACTTGTATATTAATATTCAAACAAGGGTTCCCCTATTGTTAGATCCCTCCAAAGATTTAATTGATTTGAAGGATATGGAAGTTAGCTTTAATGGTCAGCCAAACGATGACTTGAAAGTCTATTATTATGAGAAGAACGCTTATTTAGACCTAAAAGCATTTAAAGAAGGTATTTTAAAAGTGAATAAAGAGAGTGGCCCTTTGTTTTACAAGGGTTTTAGAGAAGCATTAGAAAGTGAGGTTCCCCCTGAATACTATTTACTGAATGATCATTTTGAAGAGAAAAGGCTGTTATCTCTTTCTCCGCCAGTTAATAGCGTTCTGTCAAAAATAGGGGTGAAAGTTAAGATCAGAGAAATGAAAGTAAATATATCATTTCAACCAGAGCAGGCCGGAGGAGATAAGGTAGCTATTGGGATTTCTCAAAGCTGAAGGCATTTTATTATTAAAAAGATTTGTTGATAACCCTCAGTTGCTAATCTATTTAATGTGGATTGCAAAAATACATATGCAACCGTAATGTATTAGACGATAATTTAAGAAGTTGTTTTGCTGTGTCTCACTCAGAACCTCCTCGATGTTCTTTAGACAAATGTAGACAAACTGTAAAAAGGCCAAAATGGAGTAACAATCTTTATAGCTAAAACATTTAATTAAATAAGGCCCTCCAGTTGAAAACATAAAACAGGGGGGCGCTCTCCTAGGCTCCATCAAGTAAAGAGAGGATAAATTCGATAAAGGATATGATAATACTTGGATACGAAAGTTATTATCTCTGGGCAAACAGCAAATATACAGAAGCGGATCCCGCTCAGAAATCTTTATAAACGAAAGAATTTACATCCTGAATCAGACCGAAACCCAGTATCATATGTTCCTGCATACGGTGTAGTTATGGGGTTAATAGCGCTGGTGGTGTGATAGGAAAAATGAAAAGCAAGATATAATGTAGACATTCAAAAAGAGTGACACACCCTCCTTTTGAATTTTTTTGGGGTAAGTAAGCTTCTTTTGTGGTAATGATATACTTGGTCAATTTTATCATTAAGAGAAAAGAAACTGTCCTAGTATTATAGAAAGGTTTTTGAAATGACAGAACATTTTTGGTAGGGTCTGTAAATAATTTTGTGTAAACTCTTTTAAGCACAGATTCCCCCGAGGGGGAAGTCGCGAATCTAACGCAAGTGTTGACCGACCCGATCCGGGAAGAAGA
>NZ_JARXXP010000018.1 GCF_029893965.1 Paenibacillus sp. PastM-3 | reverse complement strand
ACCGCCTCAAATTGGATTCGTGTACCTCAGGCCGTGCTTTTGCCTCCGGCTTCCTTCAGATTCCGCCTCACGGTGGACACCCTTGCCCTTGGCTATCGGTAGGCGCTTGCCAGCCCCCGTTCGGGACTTTCACCCTAGAGATGACGCCCATGCTGGGCGTACCACAAAATAACAGCCGCCTCCCCAAGGAAGCGGCTGTTTGTGTGCGAACAGTGACCGGCTAGTTTTCTTCTAATACTGTAATCTCCCGCAACACTGCCGTCAGCTGCTCATTCACAGATGAATTCAACGGTAGCAGCGGCAGCGGAAGGGCCGGCTCTGAAATGAAGCCTAATTGCTGCGCGATAGCCGAGGCAACACGCAGACTGCCGTATTGGCGGAATAAGGCCCATAGAGGTTCGAGCAAAATTGAGATTTTCTCCGCTTCCTCCTCCCGGCCGGCCTGGGCCAAACGGGTCATCTGCAGGCAAGTTTTTGGAAGCAGGCCGCCCAGCACAGAGAACCATACCTCACAGCCTGCCCTTAAACCGGCGGCCGCCGAAGGATCTCCGCTTATGCCAAGCACAACACGGGATGGAACGAGTTCACGCAGATTCCTTATACGCAATCCGGCTGCCTCTTGCCCGGAAGGAACACCGGGAATCTTGATGGCTGCGACAATAGGCAGATTGGCAATTCTGCCGTGCAGCTCATCGCTGAAACGAAAATGCGTGGTATTCGGATTATCGTATACGCAGAGCGGCACGGACAGATTGCTAGTCACTTGTTCATACAGATGAAAAACCTCTTCATCCGTTAAAGGCTGATACGATACCGGAGATAACAGGACAGCACTGGCTCCTGCTTGCTGTGCATCCTCTGCCAGATGCAGGACATCTAGCGTCCGAAGCGCGCTTATGCTTGTCATTACAGGTGTTCTGCCTGCTGCCTGGACAGCAAGCCGTAAAACCTGTTCACGCTGGGCCCGGGTAAGATAAGCGTAGTTTCCGGTTGAACCCAGCACTCCGACCGAGTCTACTCCTGCTGATCCTAACCGTTCGATTAAAGGGATGAACTCTTTTTCGTTAATACCTGTCTCATCTAATGGGGTAAGCGGAAACGCGGATAAACCTTGGAACATCTGTCTGCACTCCTTCAGTAGTGGGCTGTTAATATTGAGCCATTATATGAATGAATTGGCCCCATTATAAGTGCCAATTCATAAATAAATCACTGGTCCACTCCTGCTATCATACAAATTACACAGGCCACGCTTGAGGTCGTTACTCCGCATCCGGATAACGTCCCCCGAATGCATTAGGGCTGACAGCGTCAATCCGCGCCAGGTCGTCAGCAGTAGCTGAATATCAATCGCTCCGGCAATTTCTCCGAGCTTGTCTACTATGTCCACATTCTTCTGGAAGTTATCCCCCTGGAAACGCGGCAGGATTCTGCGCATAGCATCCGCTTTAAAGTCCTCATATTTCCGGAGCTCTCCGGTGATGAACCCTCTGCTTAGCGGGCTGTAGGCTACAAAAGTAATCCCCAGCTCATTTACTGCTGGTATAATTTCTTCCTCAACATCACGGCTCCACAGGGAGTATTCCGTTTGCAGCGCTGAGATCGGATGCACGGCATGCGCACGGCGGATGTTAGCTGCGTCTGCTTCGGAAAGGCCCAGATAGCGGACTTTCCCCGCTTTTACGAGATCAGCCATTGCTCCCACAGTCTCTTCAATCGGCACATTGGGATCTACCCGGTGCTGGTAATACAGGTCGATATAATCAAGACCGAGACGGCGCAGGCTCTCATCGATGGCTTTTTTTACGTGAACAGCTGGCTTCATCCCCTCTGGAGTCTGAAGAGAGCTTCGGCATCCGGTTTCAGCAAATGTTTGAACAGTCCGTCTCGCTGACTATCTATTTTACAGAGATCTTCCTGAAGGACCTTGAAACCAGCTATTCCGACTGGTACAGCCGCTTCAACGAAGGCATGCAGCAGTGGGAGGAGCAGATTCTGGCCTACTATCAGGAAGGAATCCGCAGAGGCCTTTTTCATGATCTGAACGGTAAAGTCCTCATTATGCAGGATGAGCTTCTGCGCGGAATGTTGAATGTAAAGTATCTCATGACCAATCAGCTGACGGTGGAGCAGGTATTAACGGACCATTATCAGCTCAAAAAAATCCAGCTGTTCAAGCCGGACAAGCTGTCCGCCATTGACGACGCCCTGATGAGGCCGAGAATTGAGCATCTGACGCATAAGGTTACGAGCAGTCTATTTTAAACAGCAAAACACGCAGCCCTGGCTGCGTGTTTGTGTGTGGACAGGAGATATGAAGGGGATCAGCCCGAAGCGCCGGCTGTAGCCGTCGGCCCACTCGAAGTTATCCAGCAGCGACCAATAGGTGTAACCGATAACCGGAATCCCCATGGCGATACGTTCCTGAGCACCTTTTAGCCTCTCTAATGAATGTAACCTGGTCAAGCTGTTGCAGTATATCAGTCTCCACATAGCCGAGCTGCTGACACACTCGCAGCCGGTCGCCGAGTGCCCGACATCGCCAAAAGCATTGCTACCAGGACACCGCGTATTTCCGCGAGATTTTTCGTAAGCTGATGGGGGTTAGTCCGAGTGAGTACCGAAAGGCTCCGAGTATAACCAAAGAAGGGGGTTGAAGAACAGCAGTCATGTAATTCTGACTGTTCTGAAAACGACGTAATGTCCAACTTAAAGTAAAAAGAAAAAGCGAACAGAGATATCACCCTGTTCGCTAATAATTTCACAGCAAACTTATGAAGCAGGCATAATTATTTTCACGTTATTATAATTTTCTTCATAATAATCGTTATTAAAATCACCATCGAATGTAATCAGATACTGACAACCGTTAGTTTCCGCCATAACTAAATGAATTGCATCATAGGATTCTAACTGAAACTTCGAACAAAAATCAAGCGCTAGTTCATATTCGAAATCTGTAGAAGATCCAATTATCACATCGAAACCCATTTCTTCAATATCGCTTTTTAGATTGATAAAAGTATTAACCGCCTTAATGTAATATTGAGTTAGGCCATCACGAAAACCGGGGAAATTATTTTTAAGCTCTTTTACTAATTTATCAACATTAAAATAAAGCTCACCTGTAGTAAGAAATTCGTTTAGCATATTTTCTTTACGGTGGTTTAATATAATTTGCCGAAGACAATTGGCTGTTCCCAAATCACCTAATAATGCCATTTCTGTTTCAGAGGGTTTTACACCTGTTTGATCCCACCGATGTTTTATGTATAGAACATTTCTAATTATTGTTTTAAAAATATTATGTATAACCTCAGTCACAATGTGATTGCTTATTACAATTCTAGAACCATCAGAATCTTGTAAACGCTGTAAAATATCAAGCGCTAACGGTTTTCGATCATCCTCATCATTTAATAACGTTAAAAGAAAACAAGCATCCAGAAATACAGATGCCTGCTCAAAGTTTTGATAGTCTAAAGTTTCTGGAAAAACAACAAATTTTTTCATTCATCATTTACCCTCTTTATATATTTCAACAAGTTTTTTTCCTGCCAAATCATTAAGGGAATTCCGTCTTCCAAGTTCTTGCGCGGTTATTTTTCTATTTACTTTATTTTTTTGCTCAGTTGAGGAAGATAGTCGAGCCAGTGTCATAAAACTCGCCTCCTTTTTATTAGATTTATTATAGACGTTTAAAATTTCTTTGTCCATAATTTTCCTTCACCGCCCCTTCAGAATATGAATCAAACAATGTCCTGGTTATGACATATTCATATAATTGACAACTAATTTTTAAATAAACTTGCTTCAATATAAATAGATGGCAATGCATCTTCGATTATACATACGAAAGTAAGTTATTTAATAGAAGTGAAAATGCCTGCCTTGAGAAAACTCTTTGAATTCATTTAGCAAAACAAATTAAATGATTACCCTGATGCTTCATTACTTCTTCAAATGATAGGGCACCGTAGTAACAATTACATCGCTGCGGAACAGCAGACGGGCGCGGATCAGCAGGCTTGACTGGTTGTGCAGGATGTTGTGCCAGCCTTTTTTCGGAATAAACTGCGGAATAATGACTGTGACTCTATGATTTAGCTCTGCCGCTTTCCAGTTGATCGTGTCAATGAACTTGGTTAACGGCTGAATAATGCTTCTGTAAGGCGTATAGAGGGTCACCAGGCGCACATCCGGCTGCCACTTTTTCCACTTCTCTTCAAATATCGCTTCGTCTTCCCGTTCAAAAGGAACGTATACGGCGATGATCTGTTGCGGTGACAGCGATTTGGCATATTCCAGCGAGTTCTCCACGACATGGGTGATTCCGGCGACCGGTACGATGATGACATTGCCTTCGATTTTAACCGTTGCTTCACAGGTTGTAATTCTAAGCTGGTCGGCAACCGCCTCGTAATGCTTATGAATTCTGTGGAAGACAAATAGGAGAATCGGCAGAAAGACGAACACAGGCCAAACCTGAGTGAACTTGGTCAGAAAGAACATCATGGTTACAATGAAGCTGATCAGCGCGCCGACGGTGTTGATGACGAACTTCGGCATCCAGCCTGCCGGCTTTTGGCGGAGCCATTTTACCATCATCCCGGTCTGAGATAACGTAAAGGGAATGAACACCCCCACCGCATACAGAGGAATTAACTGCTCCGTCTCCCCTTCAAATACATAAATCAGCAGCATCGAGAGCACGCCCAGGATAATAATCCCGTTGGAATACCCCAGTCTGTCTCCACGCATCGTGAACATCCGCGGAATGAATTTGTCCTTGGCCAGATTCACTGCCAGCAGCGGGAACGCTGAATATCCGGTATTAGCTGCCAGAATCAGGATAAGTGCAGTTGTACCCTGAACAAAGAAGTACATCGCATTGCGCCCGAAGGTCTGCTCCGCAATCTGCGACACAACCGTGACGTCAGCACGGGGTGAAATGCCGTAGTAATAGGCCAGCACAATAATGCCTGAAAACAGAACAGCCAGCAGAGCTCCCATTGCTGTTAAGGTTTTGGCCGCGTTGGAAGCCTCCGGGCTTTTAAAATTCGGAATGGCATTGGAGATCGCTTCTACACCGGTTAACGCTGAGCTCCCCGAAGAAAAGGCGCGCAGCAGCAGGAACAAACTGATCCCTGCCACCGGAGTACCGATTGAGGTATGCAGCTCCGCCGGAACATTGCCCGTTAAGATGTTATAAAGACCGGTGCCGATCAGAATGAATAAGGCCAGCACAAACAGATAGACCGGGTAAGCTAGGACGGAAGCAGATTCCGTCACACCTCTTAAATTCAATAGTGTAATGAGCAGCACGAAAACAATGGCAATCAGCACTTTATGATCATGCAGGCTCGGAAAAGCCGATGTAATCGCGTCTGTTCCGGCCGATACACTTACCGCCACCGTCAGAATATAATCCACCAGCAGCGAACCGCCGGCGACCAGCCCGGGATATCTGCCCAGGTTTTCTTTGGAGACAACATAGGCTCCCCCGCCGTGCGAATAGGCAAAAATTATCTGCCTGTAGGACAGGATCAGTGCAGTCAGCAGCACCAATACCCCGATCGCAATCGGTATGGAATACCAGAAAGCCATTGTACCAACGGTGACCAGTACGATTAATATTTGCTCAGGACCGTAGGCAACCGAAGACAAGGCATCTGAAGAAAGAATCGCCAGCGCTTTCTTTTTATTTAACTTCTGCTCCCCGAGTTCAGTAGACTTCAGGGGCCTTCCAATCAAAAACCTTTTTAAAAAGGAAATCACGGGTTTCACACTCACTTTGCATGTTAGCCTTATTGTCCTGAAAGCATATCACCTGCTGTATTAATCTGGTGTTAGGATTTCGACTCCAGTATTAAGATTGCATTAAGATCGGCCCGTTTTCCGAATAAAAAAAAGCCCCTTTCGGGGCTACTTCGACGGCTCATAGTGAACATGAACCTCAATGACTTCTGCAGTTTTTTTCAGTTCATTCTCCACATTGGTAGCAACGTTATGGGCTTCCTGAAAGCCTAGTTCGCCTTTAATCGACAGGACAACGTCCACTACAGCATTGCTGCCGTAGTTTCTGGCCCGCAGCTCTTTAACCTCCTCCACGCCTTCAACCTGCTCCACAGCCTCCCTGAACGAATGAATAATCGTTTCATCGAACCCGTCCGATAAGTGGTGGGAGGCATCACGGAAGATGTCCCACGCTGTTTTGCAGATGATGAACCCGACAAGTACCGCCGTCACAGGATCAAGCCAAGGCAGGTTAAACTGGGAGCCGACGATTCCGATTACTGCACCGATGCTGACCAGGGCATCCGAAAAATTATCCTTGGCAGCGGCCATCACGGCCTGGCTTTTGATTGCAAGCGCAAGCCGCTTATTGTAACGGTAGACAAAATATATCACGGCTGCACAGAACAGCCCTGTCCAGACGGAGATCAGATCCGGCGGCTCTCCTCTGCCCTTAAATACAGAAGCAACCGCCGTTATCAGTACCTGCACACCGACCGCCATCATAATGAAGGAAGCTATTAATGAAGCAATCGTTTCCGACTTCCAGTGGCCATACGGATGGTCAGCATCAGCCGGCCGCTGGGCTAACTTCAGTCCGATCAGCACCGCGATGGAAGCTACAATGTCCGTTGCATTATTCAGGCCGTCTGCCTTAAGGGCTTCCGAGCCCGATAGATTGCCGATTATCAGTTTAAGAGCGGATAGGCAGATGTAAGCAATAATACTAATAATAGCCCCGCGTTCACCCATTTTTAGATTTTCATAACGCTGCTGCTGCTCCATGTTTCCAGATTCTCCCCTCATCCCGCATTGCATTGTTTCATACTAGCAGACGCAATTTGAGTGGGTCTAGAGAAACGTTTTTCGACGCGGGACGAATAATGTCTCCGGGCAAAGAAGCTTGCACTGATGCAAAAGGGTTGCTGTATCGAAGGATATTTCAGCCAAACTACACAAACCCGATCCTCCGGCAGCTCCTCAAATGCCGTACCCGGCTCCACATCCTCATCGGGATCTCAAAGCGCCGGATCGTAAATATAGCCGCATGGCTTGCAAATGTATTTGGACATTATATATTCCTCCTGTGAGTTAATTAGTTGGATTCTCGGCACTTAATTCCATCATTTCTCAACTTTTATAATAAATAGTTGGAAAATCAGCACTTAGTTTAGGCCAAAAACCCCTCTTGGAGCGATAATTGTATAATTAAGTAGCATTTTTCCACCTAGATTCCTCAAACCGGTAGTTAGCCAAGCATTAGATAGCATTTTTCCACTTAGTTTGGTCAGCCGCCGCTTGTAGGAGCATTACAGGACCGTAATAATCAGCATAGATGTCTTCTGTACAACTATATCGGCTATTTTCTGCGTGAGCCGGCACTTAGTTGTATGCTGTACACTTAAATCTCCCGAAAAAGTCCGATTTACGTGATTCGGCCCATTTTAGTTGCACGGAATGCACTTATAGAGCGGAAGCAGACGACGACGCGGGGATTTAGTTGTATAAACTGCAGTTAAGGAAGTTCGATCTTCAGCTCCAGTCCCTTGATGAACTGCTTCTCCTTCACCGTCTCTGCGAAATCATCCTCTACTATAAATGGCTTTAACAGCAGATAAGAGGTGGTTCCCGAAGTTGTTGCATATCTAGCGTCGAAGCTAAGTGCGTTGGCAGAATACTGCCCGTCCCCGTTCAGAGCCGGAAGCTGGCGTCCCTGATCGTCATAAACCGCAACCCGGATCTTGTTCAACCGTTTTTCTTCCTTCTCTGTCAATGTATCTGCATTGAACAAGGCTATGGAATAGTCAATACGGGTCGTTAAAGGGGTACTCTGCAGTTCTGCCACTGTAAGGGACAGCTCGTCATTAGCGGACAGAGCATCAGGCCGCACATTAATGATGTCTTCGGTTGTTTTTTTGAAGGGAATGTCCAGCTTGAATTCGTGGTCGATACCTTCCAGAGTAAGAAGGGCTTCTGCCGTAAAGCTATCAGGAACGGTACTGCTGCCGGCTGCTTCAAACACCTCTTCAAAAATCAGCATATCCGGATGGGCTTCACCGGCGTCTGTGTAGTAACCGCCCTGCAGGATAGAGCCGGGGTCACCCTGCTGTTCACCGTCTACCGCGAGCGTCAGATTGCTAATGGCATCGCTGAGCTTCACCTTCTTATTACCGGTATCAAACTCGCCGTTCTTCAGATTCGGAGCCTCTACCTTTAGCAGAAAAGCTGCCCGGCTGCCGTCAAACACGGTTTCGGTGACCTCAAGCTTGACGTCCTTGTATGACACTTCACTGTTCACGCTGGAGGCCAGCCCGAGGTCGCCGGCGTTCCGCAGGCCAATATCCCCTTCAATCGAGCTGAACAGGCTTCCGATGAGCGGTATGCTTTTGAGCGAATCTGCCATTGCCGGGGATACAAAGCCGGAGGCGAACAAGCCTGCACCGAGAACGAAGGCTGCTGCTGTGGCAGAGCTCAACCGGCGGAGCTTCGACTGTGGTTTCCTTCTGCTTCCGGCCCGCTGCTCCGGCAGTGAGGCATATGTCTCATCCAAGCGGGCACGGACAAGCGGAGAGATGGGCATACCCGCAGCTGCATTTCCCTCCTTCAATCCTTTGAATTCCTGATCCAGGTTAAGCTTATCCATAGCTTATCGTCCCCTCTTGGTTAATTGTAAAAACCTTCAGCAAGGCTTCCCTCGCTCTCGCAAGCCGCATTTTTACCGCACTCTCTGAAATTTCAAGCACACTGGCGATCTGCCGCAGCGGCAGGTCTTCAAAATAATGCAGGATGACCACAATCCTCATCTTCTCTTCAAGGCGATCAACAGCCTCTCTCAGATCAACCTTGTCATATTCGCCTGAAGGGGAAGCGGACTCCGGAACCTCTGCGTACACAACCGTACGGGAACGGCGCGACAGGATGGAGTTACATTCGTTCATCAGAATCCGGAACATCCAGGTTTTGACGAACTGGGGCTCACGCAGGGAATGTATGGATTTGTAAGCCTTCAAAATCGTTTCCTGCAGCGCATCCGCTACATCCTCTTCCTTGCCCAGCATCGATTTGGCCATATAATACAAAGAATTCTCCAGCTGCTTAACCAGGCTGATAAAAGCTTCACGGTCGCCCGCTTTGGCCTGAACCGTAAGATTGGCTAAATCCAATGTCATACACTCCTTTCTTCTTGCTGGTGTTTATACTAGTTAGACCGGCACAGGGGTCATAGGGTCACAAATAAATAAAATTCATGTACGTAAGAGTCCGCCTTGCTGTTGTTCCGTCCTATGGCTGCCATTTAAACGTCACCGCCGAACGGGCCTTTAAAGTAAAGGTAAATGTACGCTCCGACCATTGCACGCTGAACGCACGGTCCTCATCCGCCGGATTGAGCGCGATCAGCACAAGGGAGCCGTCGGGATTGCGGTAGGCGACATTTTCGATCCCGGCAGCTTGCGTCGATTCGATGCGGACCGCTCCGGGAAGAGCGAACCGGCTGGCATGTCCCAGGGCGTAATACTCCACATTCCGTGAGTAGCCTGCCTCCCCTTGACCGTCTATGGTTACAACACCGCGGCAATTCGAGCAGCCCCCGTTCGTTGGCCCGCCTTCAGGATCAAGAGCCAGGTTCCACAGCAGCACAGTCTTTGCCCAGTTGCGGGGCCCGCCGATGATCAGCTGGGACATCAGCCAGGTCAGGTTATCACCGAAATCCTCACTCCAAGCGCCTCCGCTGCACTCCGTTACATAGATCTCTTTTTCGGGATGGGCTTCGTGCACCTTGCTCATCACGTCCGGCGAACCCGCATAACAATGATAGGCTGTGCCGTCGGTGTAGGCGTTCGCTTTTGCATCACTAAGTACGGTCTGCGTATAGCTCTCCGCGATGTCCCAGTTATGGTCGAACGCCACAATTTTGGACGTAATGCCTTGCCTCTGAAACTCCGGCCCCAGGAAATTTCCGATAAAATAAGCCTGCTCTTCCGCTCCCATACTCATGCTGGGATAATCCGCTGTCGTGAATTCCGGCTCGTTCTGTACAGTCAACGCATAAACGGGGATTCCCAGCTTCTCATAATCTTTAATATATCGTGCCAAATACTGCGCATAGGCAGCATATACATGCGGCTCGGCATAGTTTAAATACCATCCGTTATGAATCTGTTCCCCGTATTTCATCCAGGGCGGAGCCGTCCAGGGCGTTCCCATCACCTTCACCGTTTCGTTCGTATCCACGATACGCTGCAGCAGCCCCGTCACATCCTTGTCTTTGGCGGTGGAGAACCGCTCCAGCCCGTAATCCTCTCCGGATTCCGTGTCATCATAGGTATAACTAGCCGGATTACCGTCTGCATCGACCGAGAAGTCGGAAGCGCCGACGGAGTGGCGGACAAAGCTCAGGTGTATCCCCTCAGGCGTGAACAGATCTTTTACCAGTGCATCGCGCTGAACCTCAGACATTTGCTGATTGATCAGAAAAGCGGAAGAGCCGGTAACGGAAGCGCCGAAGCCGTCCATCGTCTGATATTTCTGGTCCGGATTCACCGTTATAACGGGTTGTCCGGCAGCTGACTGTGCCTTCTCACCATCCGTATCTGCCGAATCCCGGAAAAAGAACGGCTCCTGCGGAGCAAGCAGACTGGACTGATCTCCCGTTGTTACCCAGGCTTTCACTTCTAACGGAGACGGCCGGGTCTGTTCCGGCTTGTAATTGTACAGTATCACTGCGGTCAAGGCCGTTAGTGCAGCTGCGGCTGCAGCCACCGCTAATAACAGTTTACGTCTGCGCATGATCTCTCCCCCTATTAATAAAAAAAACCGGAGGCATGACTTCTCCCCCGGCCCGATCCATGAATCTGCGTCATTGTCCGTTACACAGCTGTGCTACCCGTCACACACTTGGCCAGCTATGCTTTTTCTTGCCCGGAAATTTCTGCTTCATCGTTCGATCTTTTTATTGAAATCAGCTTATTTAATCGTCAGGCTGGTCTTCAGGCGGATATCATCCGACGCGCTGCCGACATAAACCGGCACCTTACCGGATGGCATTACCCATTTGTCCGTTTTCTCATCCCAGTAAGACAGCGCTTTGGCATCCAGCTCGATCTGAACACGCTGCTGCTTGCCGGGCTTCAGCTCAACCTTGGAAAAGCCGGCCAGCTGTTTCGGAGCGGTAGCAACCTTGGTCGGCAGCTGACCGACATACACCTGAACTACCTCGGCACCAGTAACTTTACCGGTATTTCGGAGATTCAGGGACACCGTCATCTTGCGGTTAGCGCCTTTGCCGCTTACATTCGCATGAACATTACGGTAGTCGAAGGTAGTGTAGGATAAGCCGTGGCCGAACGCGAACGCCGGCTTGATTCCGGAATATCCATATCCGCGGTAACCCACCATAACACCTTCACTGTACTCGCCCTTGCCATTCACTCCCGGGAATTGTGCAACAGACGATACCGGCGTACTGTCTTCGTTGACCGGGAACGTAACCGGCAGCTTGCCGGAAGGATTCACATCTCCGAACAGCACCCGTGCAATAGCGTCACCCTGCTCCTGCCCGGTAAACCAGGCCTGGACGATCGACTTGACCTTATTCTGCCATCCGTCCATCTCAACCGCTCTTCCGCTCATGGATACCACGATCGTATTCGGGTTGGCAGCAGCCACTTCGGAGATCAGACGGTCCTGATTATTCGGCAGATCCAGATCCGAACGGTCATAGTAGCCTTCACTTTCATAAGTACGGACAACAACAACGGCAACATCGGATTTTTTGGCCAGATTAACAGCTTCCTGCATCTTGGTGTCAACCGCACCTGCCGGCGGCTCCCAGCCGAGCCGGACGGTACCGCCGAAGTCAGTGGATACACCTTCCTTGTAGTACGTCTTGTATTCGATTTTGATCTCATGACGTTCGCCCTTGGTCAGGGTTACAGCAGCCTTTTCTGTCTTCAGCGTGGTTCCGTCGCTGTCGATCAGCAGCTTGCCGTCCAGATACAGCTTGCCGGTGCCGACACTGGTCAGGCTAAGATTGTACTTCCCTGTCTTGGGAGCAGTCAAGTAACCGTTCCAGCGGGCGGACATCATGCTGTTCAGATTGCCCGGTGTCTGCGGCAGCTTGGAGGATTGGCCGTTCAACCCGTCAAAGTTATAGAAGCCGAGATTCAGATTGACCTGACCGTCTGTCCGGGTAAGCGTAGGCTCGCCTTCCATTTTGTTGTTAGGCCAGTATTCACCGCTAAGTCCGGTGCCTTCCCCATCTCCTGCAGGAGTGAGGACAGAGGATGGAATTGCGGAAGGACCGTTGACGATATCGCCGGTTCCTACAGGATCGGTACCCGGTGCGTAGCTGACTTTAACGCCGCTGCCGGCACGGTCGCGGATGGCATCCAGCGGAGTGACTGTGTACGTTGGAGTAACCAGCGAGCTTCCCCCAACTGTAGCATAGCTGTCGGCATCCGGACCGATGACAGCAATGGACTTCAGCTTGTCTTCATCCAGCGGCAGCGCCTTGTTCTTGTTCTGGAGCAGCACCAGGCTGTCCTCGGCAATATTCAGCGCGGCCTTACCGTGCTCCTTCGCCGGAATCTGGACATTCACCGGCTTGTTGTCAAACAAGCCTTTGTCGAACATCTGTGTCAGCGTTCTTCCGGCCATCAGATCAAGCCGATCTTCACTGACCTCACCATTCTGAACAGCTGTCAGCAGCTGACCTCCCCACTTGCCGTACGGCTCGCCCGGCGTTTCAAGATCAAGTCCGGCCAGTGCCGACTTGGTCGTGCTGAGATTGGCGCCGTAGTCACTCATGACAAAGCCATCGAAGTTCAGCTTGTCCCTCAGGACATCGGTCAGCGCATATTCGCTTTCACAGGCGGGAGTGCCGTTAATTTTATTGAATGAGCACATCACGGAAGAAAGACCGGCATCCTTTATCGCCGCTGCGAACGGTCTGGAGTAGATCTCCATAATCGCCCGTTCGCTGGCTACGGAATCCACTGTGAAACGGTCTGTCTCCTGATTGTTAAGCAGGTAATGCTTGGCTGTTGCCATAACCGGATGACTCTGTACAGCATTCACATAAGCCACGCCCAGCTTGGACTGCAGCAGCGGGTCCTCTCCGAGCGACTCAAAGTTGCGCGAGCCCCATGGCAGCCGGGCGATGTCGAGCCCGGGCCCCAGCAGCACGTTATGCGTTGTATGGAACGCTTCGTCTCCGACCAGATCGCCGTAAAGAGCTGCGGCCTTTGTATCCCAGGTTGCAGCAAGCGCGATTGGCGCCGGGAAAGCGGTAGATTTCTTGTTCTGTATATCGGGGTTGGCAATACGTACGCCTGTCGGCCCATCGGCCATCGTCAATGCGGGAATGCCAAGCCGCTCCAGTGAATCGTTATAAAAGCCGTAGTAATTGTTTACATTACCTGTGACAAAATCAACTTTTTCCTCTGTTGTCATCTCCTTCAGCAGCAGCTTCGTACGTTCTTCCGGAGAATGCTTAGCATCCAGCCATGGTCTGGCAGAATACGCTCCGGCCATCTGCAGAGGCGCAAGCACGGATAGACTGATTGCAGCGGCTGCAACCACCGCGTGTAGTTTAGGCGATACTTTCATGTTCTGTGTTCCCTCCTGGATGTCTCTGTCTAATGCCCCGTCCTCACATTCCAGTCTGTCCAGCTGCCGGACAGTCCTTGTTGATCGGCAATCCGAGTTATGCGTTCCCCTCCTTCGTCCTGAAATTCTGGAATATGTATAGGCTTCACGCTGGAATGTGCCTATGTCTTTCGTGAGCACAGGCAGCTTTTGAATTGCCGGGTATAACCGTAGCGCAGTTTTTCGTGTCATGCATCCGTTATTTTTTGGTAACTGGAAGCCGGCTGTATCCTGTTTCACTGAAAATTACCTGAAATTTTCCTGAAAGTTAGCTGAAAATTAGCGAAATCTAGGACTATATTCCCTTGCATTATCGTAACCTTATTGTAACCTTTTTGTAACTTTTGAGGCGGAAGTCTGATAAAAATAGGTCCGCCTAAAATACCCAATACAGGGTTATTTAGGGTAGAACGTATGAAGTTACCGTATTATTATCCAGGAATTTACATGGTGCATGCTGAAGTTCACACTGGAGTTCACACTGAAAACATACTTATAGCCATACTCGTATCCATAGGGGAGACATGCTGAATCGATGCTGAAATACACAGACTCGCCGAGACCCATGCCGCAAATAACCTCCGCCCTACTACTATGCAGCCATCCAGCATATCTGTTATGGAAAGATTGCTTTAGCCGCTGCTGCTGAGGCCAAACCAAGTGGAAAAAAGCCATCTAATTCTCCGTCAAACCCTGTTGCCCGGAATTTAATTGGAAAAACGACACTTAATTTCAGCGAAAACACCTCCAGAACGATAAATCGTCCGAATAGATGCTGTTTTTCCACCTAATAGCTGTAAAAGCCTTGGAATACCGAAAATAAATAGCAAAAATCCAACTAAACCTCAAAGGCTCTTTCCTTCAGCCAGTGATATCTTGTATTATGCCGCTCACAAGCCTCCCCGTCCGCCCGGATAAAACAACGCAAAAAAACGGCATTCCTCTACGGAACAGCCGTTTCTTACATTCGTTTCTTACATTAAAGTATATTCAAGCTGAATTCGTTTACTCCTGGGAAGCCGCCTTCACCACCGAAGCACGCTGGATCAGCTGCGTCGACAGCAGAACATGCTCCGGCGTAATCTCGGGATTCTCGATTCTGCGCAATAGCACCTGGACTGCCCGGATACCGATATCGGCTTTGGGAACACGGACGGTGGTCAGCTTGGGCTGCATCATTTCACACAAAGTCAGATCATCAAAGCCGACCACCGATACATCATCAGGACAGCGCAGCCCAAGGCGATCCATCACACTCAACACCTCGAAGGCGGTTAGATCATTGGCACAAAACAGGGAAGTGAGCGGCGTGCTGCCGGTAAGCTCCTTCTCCAGACTGTCCGGCAGCTCGGAGGATACGTACATTCCTGTTCCGCTGACACCGATTCCCGGAATAACGGCTCCCTGGGCAGGCTCTGACTGTTTTCGCGTAAAGTCTTCAATAGCCTCATGAAATCCACGGTGTCTCTCCCGGAAACTCCATGAAGTATTTTTGTCGCCGACAAATCCCAGCCGCCGGTGGCCGTTCTCCAATAAATGCGTGGTAGCACGATAAGCACCGAGATAGTTGTTGGCCAGAATATGGTCAATCGTCGGGTCCATCAGATTAGCATCCAGCATGACAAACGGAAAATGATTATCCTTCAGCAGCTCTATGTAGCTTTCCGGCAGATGTCCCATGACAATGGCCCCGTCTACCTTTTTCTCCAGAATGCTTGTCGGCAGTGCCTCCTTGGAGGTGAGAGTCAGGTCAATGCTGGAGAGGATCATGCTGAACTTATGCTGATTAAGCTCTGATTCAATCCCCTGGAGCACCTTGCCCCAGTATTCAATATCATCCAGATAAGCACGGGGCATCAGCACCGCGATATTGCCGGTCTGAGCCGCAGAAAATTTCATTCGGGCCAGCTTGACGCGGTAGCCCATCTCCTCGGCCTTCTTCCAAATGTTCTCTTTGGTCAGATCGTTAACGCTGGGATCATTGGATAGCGCTTTGGATACCAGAGCTTTGGAAACGTTCAGTTCGTCGGCAATTACCTGCAACGTAACTTTTTTCATATGAAGCATATCCCACTTTCCGGAGAGTTATTAGTTCGTTAGCTTAAAGTTATTCTGTTATGTATAGCATAGCGCTTTATTAAACAAATTTCAACATTAGCTGAACTAAATATTAATTTTTAATAAAAATATAAAAACAGAGCAGACACCCGCAGGCATCCGCTCTGAAATAAGCATATCTCTTATTAATTATTTCTTCATTAAAAGGTAGATAAGCTGCACACTTTCCGCACGGGAAGCATTCTCCTTGGGAAGGAAGGAACCGCCGGTATTTCCGGTTACTATTCCTGCGGCAGTCAGCCGGGCAACAGCATCTGCAGCCCATCCGGAAATCGCCGCACTGTCTTTGTAGGAAACGGCTGAAGGGATGCTTGATTCAACGGCCGAACCGCTCATCCGCATGGCCCGTTCCGCCATCACAGCCATTTCCTCTCTGGAAATCAAAGCATCCGGGTCAAATTGGCCGCTGCTCCGGCCCTGCACAATTCCGCGTTCAACGGCTGCCGCTACATAAGAGGCATACCAGGAATCGGCGGAGACGTCCGCGAAACCGGAAGACGGTTGCGCCGTCCAGCCATAGGCTCTGACCAGCATCGCCACAAATTCAGCCCGGGTCACAGCACGCTGTGGACCAAACAGCAAATCTCCAGTCCCGTTTACTACGTGCTTGGCGCTTAAGGCTGTTATGGCCTGATAAGCCCAATGCGCAGCTGATACATCGCTGTAGGATTTACGGTATTCGAGCACAGCATATTTGCTGAAATGCTGCAAATCTGCAATAATGGCAGCTGCTCCGGCACGGCCGCCGGTGTACTCTGCAACTCCATCCTCATTGATGTAGTAAATGCCCAGTAACTCACGGTTCACATTATTTCCTATTGGAAGCTCTACTTGAACCGGCTGATTAAACCGGCTCAGACTGTGTCTGCTGCCATCCGCAGCTTGAACCGCCAGACTGAAGTCATACATCAGCCCCGTAGCGTTCAGCTGCACACCATTCACCGGTACCAGTGCCGGAATTGCCGAACTGTCTATGGAGAATGTAATGGTTGCGCCAGTCCACGCCTTTGGTTCCAGCGTTTGTGTAAGCTGGCTGAGCACCGCCTGAGGCAGCGTAAGCTTCACGCCCGGCGTAACAATCTGCACAGCTCTGCCATCAAGCAGATCCGCCAGCTCTGCCGGCAGTACTGCTCCCTGATCGCTGCCCTCAATAACAATCGGCGCTGTCCCGTTCACGGCCGCAGCAATCCTGCGGGTTAGTTCCTCCAGGCTATGGGACAGAGGCCCTGCAGTTGGCGCCGCACTGGAAGAAGGCATTGGTGCTGTAGGGGTTCCTCCCGGCAGTGCAGGCGGTTCCGGTGACGGCGATGACGTTGCTTCCGGCGCTGGCGTTCCCTCTGGTGTTGCCGTCGCTCCCGGCGTAGGTGTTGCTGTCGGCTTCACTGTCGGTGTCGCCGTTGCCGTTGCCACCGGTGTTGCTGTCGGTGTCGCCGTTGCCGTAGGCGTTGCTGTCGGCTCCGGTGTCGGCGTCATTGTCGGTGTCGGCGTCGGTTCCCCGCCGCCCGGCAGATCGCCAGTGCGGACCAGCTCGGTATCCTCAACAGCGAGCCAGTTGCCGCCGAGATCCTTGGAGTGGAAGCCCGCCACTACCTTCCCGTCTTTCACTTCAATGCCCGGAATCCTCATATAGGACCAGGTACCCGTGCCTGTCGGAATCGCAGCCTTCAGCGTTGCACCACCTGCTGTAGCAGTCATCTCCACAACCTGCTGCCCGCCCTTGGATTTAGTCCAGGCCCGCAGCTCATAAATACCGGCCGGAAGATCCGCTGCCTCCTGGGAAGTGGTTACTTCATAGGCACCGGCATTCCAGTGCACGAGCCGGTAAGGGCCCGTCCGGACATCTGTTGCTTCCAGCTTGACTGTGCCGTCCGTAACGTCCGCACCCGCCGCATTCTTATGCGTCCATTGCTGCGGAAGGAGCGGCCAGGCAGCAGCATCAATCACTTCATCATAGCTTGGATTCAGCAGATAATTATGCAATGCAGGCTGCGTACCGTCTTCGGTATACGGATTGTTTGCTACATCCACCTCAACTGTGTGGCTGTCAGTCTGCACGGCTGTGCCATTATACAGCTCGATGGAGGCTGTAATTTCACGCGTCCCGTTCGCCAGCTTCGAAGTTGAGTAAGACCATGTGCCGTCGCTTTTCACAGGGGCATAGAATACCTGCTTCCCGGCGTGGATGGCAATATACTCTGCTCCTGCTGCACTACCATGGATCGTATACGGCAGGGCAGTAATCTCCTTGTCCGTCTTATCCATCGTTACACTACCGCTCTGCAGCCGGCTGGTGAAATCCGCACCATTAATATCATCAATGTACATCGTACCCGATGAGGCAACAGATTCAGCAGATGCACCAAGATAGAAAGACACCGTCGAAATATTATGTCTGGTATCAGGACGGGCCGTCTGGTCACTGCTGTACCAGCTCGGGTAGCGGAAGTCATCAAAAGGAACATACATGATCCGCGGCTCCGTCCCTTTAACAACCGCCTTGGTCTCCCAGAACTTTCCGCCGGCATCGGAGAACTGGATCGCCAGCTCATTGTTCGAGCCGTCCGGCTGGAGCCAGAAGCTGAAGCCGTCATAGCCTTCAAGGTTCAGGAAGTCGGGGCTGAAGCTGCCGCCGGCATAACCCGGACCGGAGAAGTTATAATCAATCTTCAGGCCATAGCCGCCTTCCGATTTATGCCCGGCATCAAGCGAAACCTCGAACGCGCCTCCCCCGGTATTGCGGGCAAAAGCTTTTTGCAGCAAGGCGTTGTACCCGCCGTAGCCTTCGAAATTGTCCAGCTTGGCCGCATTGGCGAACCGGATATCATCCACCGTTACCGAACCGGCCGCAGGAGAACCGTCTGCCCGCTCAATAATCATCGAGAAATGAACGATGTCACTCCAGTCCGCTTCACCCTGTCCCGCACTGCGTCTGATTTCTACTGTTCTGCCCTCCGTACCACTAACCGGCACTTCGGCATCCCATACCTTGCCGTCCTGTGCAGTCAGCCGGAAAATAAGCTTGGCCGCTGAACCGTCGCCCTTTACCCAGGCATGCAGGGCATCGAACGCTGACAGATCAGCATGCTCCAGTACTCTTCCAGTCCCCGCAGAGCCATACTGCCCGAAGTCATAGGACAATTTAACCCCATAGCTTCCGTCATTTTTATTGGCTGTATCCAGTGACAGCGAAAGTTCACCTGCCCCCGGCAGAGCCGTGTAGCGGGCGGCAATATTGCTGTCCAAACCGTAATCATATTCCCCATCCTCCATAACATTAACCGGAGGCTTATCGGTCAGCGGGATACTGTTCGCACCGTAGCCGATCTCCGCAAGCGCGATGCCCGGCGCTGCTCCGGCGGCAGAGGCCGGATAGACGGCCTTGATATAACGCGTTGAAGCCGGGACGGCAAAGTCGGTGTAGATCACTTTTTTCCAGTCATCAGACACCGGGCTTTCATTGACTGCAGGCAATACTGCGGTATAAGTCTCACCATCTATAGAAGCATAGAAGCTCAGACGTTCTCCCGTATTTGCATAGGTAGTGAACCGGTAAGCATTCACATCACCGCTCACTCCATATACAACCGAGCCTTCACCGGTGCCGCTCTTGACCAGCACAGCCTTATTCTCCGTATCAGCCGAGCCTTCCTTCAGTGTCAGGCTGCCTGACTTCACCGGAGCACTGTCGAATGTGCTGTCCACTACAAAGCCGTTCTTTTGCAGCACCGGCAGTGCTTTATAGCCGCTTCCGTCATAGTGATACGTCAGCTGCACCTTATCGAGCTGAACCGTATTGCTGCCGGGAATACGGAATTTAACAAACCGGATACCGGCCGGCAGCTGATCTGCGGTGTACCTGCCTCCGGACAGCGAAGGCTGAATTTCCTTATAGGTAACGCCATCCTCCGAAATAAACCAACCGATGCTTCCGCTTCCTGCGGCCAAAAGACTGATGCTGTTCAGCGGCACAGGGGAGCCGTACACCAGAAAGCCCGGTGCTGCCGTTGAGACATAAGCCTTGTAGCCGATTCCCAGCTCATTGCCGTCCGGCGAGCTGGTCAGCACATTGGAGGAGCTGTCATACGTGTATACCTTTCGTTTCTCCGTATCGTTATAGAGCAGGCTCAGCTCATCCGTGATCACATGCTGCGCAGAGGTGGTCACAATATTGGACCAATCCGATACCCCCGACTCGTTCACGCCGCGGACCCGGTACGAATACGTAACTCCGCTAAGCGCCTGCTCATCATGGAAGGCTGGCGTACCCGCCCGGCCGCCGTCCGAAAAATCACTGGTTACCGTGATCCAGTTCTGGCCGTCCTCAGAGCGCTGCACCTCATATCCTGAGGCCCCGACTGAGCCCTGCCAGCGGATGTCCGCGACCGAAGTAACCGGGAACAGGACCGGCGGATTAGCCGGAGCCGGAATGGCCGGCACAGCCGAAGTCTTCCCTTTATCGTTTTCCTTCATATAATAAGCGTATTTGTATACTGTACGGATAATGGCAGTTTCACTGTAATAATCACTGGAGGAGAAGCCCGGCCAGTGATAGGAGGCCCAGTTGCCCGGGTTCTCATCATGCCAGAAGAACCCGCCGTCCTCCTTATGCGGACGCAGCGACCAGATCATGATACCGCTGCTGCCATTCTGCAGCGCCGCATTAAACAGCGCCTCTACCGGAGCCTGAGTCGTATAAAGGCCGAATTCACCAAGAATGTACGGCTTCTTGCCCTTGGCCATCTCCCGGTCGGCATTAATTTTATCAATGAAGTTGCCGGTATAGAAATGGTTGCCGACGATGTCGATATTGGCATCAGTCAGCGAATCCGCATGTACGGCGAACCGTCCGTCAAGCAGCAGCTGGGACGGCTGCTCCTCTTCCTTAATGTAACGGGCGATTTCGGTGGTCCAGGACTGCGGGAATTTCTCCTGGTTGTAGCCCCCGAGCTCATTACCCGTTTCCCAGGCGAGAATCGCTTTGTCTTCCTTGTAAGGCACACCTGTGATGGTATTGACCCGGTTCATCATATAATGGATGACCTGCTTGAAATCCGAAATGACCAGCGGATCGGTGTAGAATTTCCAGGCATCCTCGTCACTGGCCGCTTCGCCGCTGATCGTGCCCGGATAACGGAAGTTTACATAGCTTTCGATGCCGCCTTCCCACTGCCATTGATCCACAAACGGAATGATCAGCCGCACACCGTACTGGTTAGCCAGTGCCAGCAGATTATCCAGCTTGCGGAACCCGGCTTCGTTAAACTGCATCACGCCGTTCTCATCCGGCCCGAGCACCAGCGCATAGCTGGCATTCGCATTATCATACCGTTTGACCGGAGGAATGTAGGTACGGGTCACCTGACCGCCCATCTCAGAGAGTGTGCGGATCGCATCCTCCTGGGAGAAGTCCGGATCACGCATGCCGCCCGGATAGTTCATTGAAGCGAACCGGAAGAGCTGATCACCGTCCATGAGCTGGTCTCCGTCTACCGTAACAAAATGCTCGAACACCGAATCCTGCACACCGGCCGCACCAACCCTGACCGGCTCACTCTGCACCGGACTGCCGAATTTACCCGTAGCGTCGACCGGCGTCACTTCGAATTTGATATAGGCCTTGCTGTGCGAACGCTGCAGCACCAGCTCTTTGGCTGCTGCACCGTCAATCGGCAGATATGGACCATCTTCCGTGCTGCTCAGCAGCCAGCGGTAAACCGAACTTCCCTCCGGAGAACCGGAGACACTGCTGTATTGATAGCTGCCGGTCAGCGTTCTGCCGATCTCCGGTGTTCCTTCAATTACAGGCCGGCCTGCCGTAATGCCTTCATCCTTTCCGAGAATGGCAGCGAGCTTATCCGCCAGCTTCACATGGGCGCTCTCGTTCGGATGGGTGCCGTCGATATAATCTGCATCCGAGAGCCAGCCTGTTGTATCAATATAATGTACCTTGCTGTCGCCGGCTGCCTGGCGGGCATTTACAGCAGCCAGGGTTTCTGCTGCATACACTCCGTTGAACAGGCGCTGCGCATAAAGCTCAGCATTCGGGTACTTGCCGCGGATTCCGGCCAGAAACTCCGTGTATGCCGACTGATACATATCTGAGGGCACATTGAAATTCTTATCATTTGTTCCCACATTGATTACGACCATGTCCGGCTCGGGGCCGGAGAAGTCATACGCTGTATCGTCGCCGGAATCCGCATTTTTCAGCTTGAAAAACTGCTTGCTGAGTCCTGCTTTATTGGCAATATAGCTGCCGCCGGACCACTGGTCCACCAGCCCCATACCGGACTGGGCAATCTGCGTATGCTCGTAGCCGAGCTTTTCTGCCGCCAGCCAGCCATAGTCGGACAAAGCCTGCTTGGGCAGCAGGTAGCCTGCAATAATGGAAGCGCCCGTGAATTCAATCGTCTTCGCTCCCACCGGCGGAGCAGCTACGGAAGCGCCTTCATCAATGATCAGCCCTTTGAAGGTCAGAGACTGATCCGTATAGGGAGTAGCTATCATAAGCGTATGCGTCCCCGGAGACAACGGAACCGGCGTCAGATCAACCGTACCGTTCACACCGGTATAGCGCTGCTCAACCCCATCAATCCGTGCATAGAAGCTCACACTGGAACCGACGTTCAGCTTGACTGTTGTTCCGGTAAAGTTAACCTTGAAATAAGTACCTCCCCAGGAGGTTGAATAAGCAGAGGCATCACGGGTATCCCACCGCCCGAAATAACGGATGCTCGGATCATCCGGCAATATATTGGCCATTTCAGACTCTCCACTCTTTACTTTCTCCAGTACTACTTCATCAAAGTATACCGTACCCGTAGCTTTCAGCACAACCCGGATGGATGTATGATTACCACTGTTAAAAGAAGTAGTGTATGCTTTCCAGTCCCCGCTGGCGTCCGTCGCCGTCAGATCCTGGATGGCCGTGTTGGAGCTGTCAGCCGAGGCAACCCGGTACTGCAGGATAGCTGCTGCATTCTCCGTTTTGGCATAGAAGCTTAAACGGTAGTCCGTACCCGCCTCCACTGCAAGCGGGAGCTGCCGCACATAAGGATAGCTGCTGTCACCCTGAATCTTCAGTGAGTAGCTTCCGCTTTTGTAGACATCGCCCGTTACGGTCGTTCTGGTTTCACTTCCCGACTCCCACGGCGCGAGCTTTCCGCTCTCAAAGTCTCCGTTTACAATCAGATTGCTGTCCGCTGCCCCAGCAGCCTGCACACGGTTATCCTGCAATGGCACTACCAGACTGGCCAGCATAGAGACAATCATCAGCATGGTTATCCCACGCTGAATGAATGTCTTACCCGAACGATGATTCATAGTCCGCCTCCTCCTTCTATTAAAAAGCCTCCGACTCTATTACATCCGAATATGGCCCTTCTGCCCCGCTCATGCTCAGCGCTTTGATGCGGTAATAGGCTTTCGCTGTTTTGACCCTGACCGGATCCAGCCAGCCCCCGCCGTAATTGGACGGACTCCGCTCAATCAGAGTTGTCCACGGTCCCTCCGGACCTTCTGTTGCTTTTTCCAGCGTATAATAGGCTCCTCCGGCAACACCTCTGAAGCAGATTCTGCCTTCCGCTGCACCCAGCAGCACAGGTGCGTCTCTAACCTCCGTCTCCGGAGCCTCTTCTCCCCTCATCCGGTACGCATGAGCGCGCAGCGACTGAATACGCTCCAGATGTTCGGAATTGTAGCCGCTGCCCGGGTAGTGGGCCGTAAAGCCGTCATAATGCTGGACATAACCGCCGTGATCATTATGGCCGAACAGCGACCAGAAGCAGGTACCTGATACAGCTGCATTGCGTTCTCCCTCGTCCAGAAAAGCCTGCAGCTCCCCGTAGGACCAGCCATACTCGCCTGCAATGAACACTTTACCCGCGCCGTTTACCTGCGCCGCATCCGCCGCCAGCTCCCCGCCATCCGCCGGATAATAATGCACATCCATAATATCCAGCTCCGGAATGTCCAGTTTGTCTGAATCAACCTCGAACTGCTTCCCGTGACTGACAAGGTGGTTAGGATCAAGCTCCTTGATAAAGCGGCAGATGTCCCTCACCCACTCCGCGGGCGCATGATTCAGCTCATTCCCGAGCTCCCAGGCCATAATGGCCGGGTCATCCTTGTAGACCACACCGCTAATCGTATTGGTCCGGTTCAGCACCTGGCCGATGTACCATTTGTAATCCGAGATCACATCAGCATCAGTGTAAAAAGCGTTCTCGTCGTCAATGCCCCGCCATCCGGTAAACGTGGACTTGCCGCCGTGATAATAACTCCAGTTGCAGACGAACGGGATAATCACCCGTAGCCCGCGCTTAGCGATCTCATTGAGTGCAAAGTCAACTTTGACAAAAGCCTCCTCATTCAGCTCCCGCAGCCGCGGCATCAATGATTTGGGATGGCCTGCAGACACGCCGAGCGTATGCGATCTCAGGGCATTCGCCCCCATCATCACCGCCGTATCCAGCGCATTGGTCACCCTGAACGAAGTGGGCCAGTCAATGCCGCCGACATTCTCATCCAGCCCCAGCCAATAGATGTTGGGCCCGGCGAACCGGTACAGCTCCTCTCCAATAAAAAGCCTGCTTCCCTTCCTTCTGACAAAATTAGTTTCTCCCATCGCTGCTCATTCCTTATCTCTGTAAATTAGTTGTGTTCTAAAGCTGCCTGATAGACCTGCGGCGGATTAGCCTGATGGTCAATCCGCCGCAGCAATCATGTTATTTATTTCCTTCTGCCCTGCTTACTTCGCTACATCCTTCTTGGCCTTGGCCCAGGCTTTATTGTATTTGTCCAGGACGCTCTGCGGATCTTTGGCGAGCACGAATTCCTGTACCATGGCTTCCTTGGTAATCTGGGCTTTGTTCACTACATCGGTAACCTGAGGTTCATCCGGCACAGCTTCCAGCGTAACAGGGTTAAAGCTGTTGAATTCCTGCAGCTGCGGTACGGCTGGTTCCTTATCCTTAATAACAGGAATGAAGCCGCCAAACTCATCGAAACCAGACTCTTCAAGCATCCATTTTACAAAAGCTTTGGCCGTTTCCAGATGCTTGCTGTCCTTGTTGACCCCGTAAGCCCAGTCAGGCGCCAGCGTTACGTTAACTTTGCCGGAGTTGTCATACGGAAGCGGGAAGAAGCCGACATTGTCAGAGGTTGTTCCGCTGGAAGCGACCTGCGGGATGGCCCAGTTCCCGATCATAAACATGGCGAATTTGCCGCTGGCTACATCCTTTTTGGACTGCTCCCAGTTCGTAGAGTTCACATCCGGCTCCAGGTAGCCCTTCTCATGCATGGTACGGAGGATGCTCATCCCCTGGCCGTAGGCGTTATCCATCTGGAACGGCTCATCGCTGTTGATGCGCTCGTTGTTCAGATTGGCGTTGCCGGCAATGCTCGTCGGGATTTCAGAGGCCCACGGATACAGCGGCCACTGATCCTTGAAGTTGGAGGCCAGCGGCACAACCCCGTTTGCCTTCAGCTTTTCGCTGGCAGCGTAGAATTCATCCAGTGTCTTCGGCAGCTCGGTGATTCCGGCATCGGCGAAGGCTTTTTTGTTATAGACAATGCCCGTTGTTGTTGCGCCGACAGAAATGCCGTACAGCTTGCCTTCATAGGACTTGAAATCCTTAAAGTAGATCTTATCGGTCAAGCCCAGATCGTCCAGCGGGGCAAAATAATTCGGCAGATCAGAGTTTGGAATCGTCGGAATCAGCACAACATCGGGGAAGTCTCCGGAGGACATGCGGATCTTAGTGGTTTTGTCCAGATCGGTAATCGCTTCGAACTGAATCTCGGCATTCGGATATTTCTCTTTAAACCGTTTGGCGTAATCATCGTATTCCTTGCCGATCATATCCGTCCGGTTCGTCAGGAACGTAATGGTTCCGCTGATATCCTGGTTAGCAGCTTCGTCCCCGGAAGCATTTGAGGCCGCCGGTGCCTCACTTGCCGGCGCCGTGTTGCTGCCTGTATTACCTGCCGTGTTGCCGGCATTGTTATTATTGCCGCAAGCAGCAAGCAGAACAGAGGCCATAATCATACTTACAAGAGCGGTTGAGCTTTTTTTCATTTTAAATCCCCCTTGAATGATGTTATCGCTTACAAACCGAATATTAACATTATTTAATTTTATATTCAACAGTTTATTTTAAATATATTAAACAATTATAAATTAAGTATAATTTTGTTTCTGAAACAGCAGCCGCACCGCCATCCTGCAGCGGCCGCAGCTGTCCTGGATCAGCAGGCCCTACCGCAAATTACGCTCAATCAGCGCAGAGCGCTGCTGCACACAAGCATGGGAACGCATGGCGTCTTCAGGGGTGTTTCGGACGTAATCCGCCAGTCTGTCAACTGTAGTCGTTGCCACATGGCAGCGCGTATCCGAGGAAGCATAATACAGGAACAATTCTCCGTTTTCAGTGGCAACCATACCGTTGCTGAACACGACATTGGACACATCCCCGATGCGCTCCTCTCCTTCAGGAGCCAGCAGATGCCCGCCGGGACGGTACGTCTGCACCCAAGGCTTGTCCAGATCTGTCATAAAGGCGTACAGGACATAACGCAGTCCGGCAGCCGTATTGCGTACACCGTGGGCAACATGCAGCCAGCCGTCCGCTGTTTTGATCGGAGCCGGTCCCTGCCCGTTCTTCACTTCCTTAATCGTGTGGTAGGCCCGTTCATCCACAATAATCTCTTCCTCCACTACCGCAGGATTCATCGATTCCGCCAGTCCCCAGCCGATTCCGCCGCCGGAGCCCGTATCAATGAAGCCGTCCTGCGGACGGGTGTAGAAGGCATATTTGCCGTCTACGAATTCCGGATGCAGCACAACATTGCGCTGCTGCGCCGATCGGGTCTGCAGATCCGGCAGCCGCTCCCAGGTCTTCAAATCCGTGGTGCGCACAATCCCGCACTGCGCAACCGCGCTCGACAGATCGCCTGCAGGTGCAGCCGGGTCCTTGCGTTCCGTGCAGAACAGCCCGTAGATGAACCCGTCCTCATGCTTGACCAGCCGCATATCATAGACATTCACATCCGGATCGGACGTTTCCGGCAGCTGGACCGGGTAATCCCAAAAAGTAAACCCGTCTACGCCGCTGTCACTCTCAGCCACCGCAAAAAACGATTTCCGGTCCGCCCCCTCCACCCGGGCAACAAGATAAAACTTCCCGTCCAGATGGATCGCGCCCGGATTAAACACACAATTCACGCCCAGACGCTCCATAAAATACGGATTAGTCTCCGGATTCAGGTCATAACGCCAGGACAGCGGGATATGGCGGCTGGTCAGCACCGGCTGCTCATACCGTTCATAAATGCCGTTTTCCGAGAAAAGCGGCTCATTTTTCCGTAGGGTAACCTCCTCATAGCGTGCTTTTACCTGTTCATACCGCTGCTCAAAAATAGAAGAATTCATCTGCTTAATCCCCTTTCAAAGGTTTCAAAATGTTTATCCCTTAACCGCCCCGTTGGTTACACCGGCAAAGATGTAGCGCTGCAGGAACAGATACAGCAGAACCGTCGGGATCATGATGATCAGAATCGTGGCACAAATATAGCTCCACTGGGCCTGATTGTTGCTGGCAAACCGCATGATGGAGGTCGAGACCATCACCAGCTTTTGCTTGGGCATATAAAGGAAAGGAATATAGAGCTCGTTGTAAATATTGATCGTCTTCAGAATAACCAGTGTTACTGTAGCCGGACTGAGCAGCGGGAAAATAATCGACAGATAAATCCGGAACAGGCTGGCCCCGTCAATCATGGCGCTCTCGTCAAGCTCCTCGGGAATATTGCGGATAAACTGCAGGTAGATTGTAATCTGCAGCACGTCCGCTCCAACAAACAGCAGAATCGGCGCGAACAGCGTGTTGAACACACCCAGCGACTGAATCAGCGAGAAGATGACTACCTGGGTTGTAATGGTCGGAATGATGCTGGCAAACAGGAACAGCCCGAGAATCAATCCCTTTCCTTTAAAAGCAATTCGGGCCAGCGCGTAAGAGACCATGGTGCCGAAGAGGATATTTCCCAGCAGGGCTACCGCAATAACCAGGAACGTGTTGCCGAAAGCCTGCAGAATATTGGCCTGGTCGATGACAATCCGGAAATTCTCAAAGTTCAAAAAGCTGGCCGGCAGCGCAAACGGGCTGGAGCTCTCATCCGGTCCCTTGAAGGCGTTGAGCACGACAACATACGGCGGAAACAGCACAACCAGGCTGGCAATGCCCAGCATCACGTATTTGAGCCATTGCACGGGATCGGTTTTTCTGTTCGTTATCATCAGGCATCCCCCTTGCGTTTTAGCGCGAAATTCTGTACCAGCAGGATCACTACGGTCAGAATCAGCAGCACAATGCTCATGGCCGAGGCCAGACCATAATTATTGAAAGTAAACGCCGTCTCCGTCGTCTTCAGCAGGAAGGTCTCACTGGAGCCGACAGGCCCGCCTTTGGTGAGTACAAACGGCAGATCGAACACTGCCAGGGCACCGCTTAAGGTCAGGAACATATTCAGCTGAATAACCTGGGTCAGGCTCGGCAGCGTCAGATACCACAGGGACTGGAACCGGTTCGCGCCGTCGATGGTAGCAGCTTCGTACATATCACCGGGAATCGACTGCAGCGCGCCGAGATAAATGATCATCGTATAGCCCATGTACCTCCAGAAGCTGACCGAGGCCAGTGAAAAGTTAACGAGCGAGGTGTCCCCGAGCCAGCTGTGCTGCAGAGAAGACAGGCCGGCCATGCCGAGCAGCGCATTCAGGGAGCCGTTATTGGTGTCAAAAACATACTGGAACATAAAAGCGACCGCCACACCGTTCATAATATAAGGAACGAACAGCAGCACCCGGAACAGATTGCGTCCCTTAATCCGCGAATTCAGAATAACGGCGAACAGGATCGCCACGATATTCTGCAGCACCCCGCCGAGCACATAAGGGATCTGGTGAATAAACACCCCGAACAAATCCGGATTGGTGAAGACCTCCCTGTAGTTGTCCAGCCCGAGGAAATTAACTGTCTTGCTGATCCCGTCCCAGTCCGTAAAGCTGAGGTATAGCAGCCTGACCGCCGGATAATAAGTAAACAGCCCCAGCAAGCCAAGCGGTACAAACAGAAAAGTGATCAATATAAGAATCCGTTGTCTGTTATAGGAGCTCCCCATCTGCCGCACCGTCCTTCCCGTTGTTCAATATCCAAAAGCCCATGTCCAATCCCCCTGGTTCACTTGTTATCGCTTACAGTAGGATTTTATCATGTTGAATTTATTTCTTCAACTATTAATTAAACTTTATTCAAAAAATATTAAAAATGTTTAAATGGCGCTTACTTCAACATCCTTTAATTTCCTGTAGAAACACAAAAAAGCATCTGCTCCGTAGTGGAATAGATGCTTTTGGCCTGTACATTAGTTTGCGGACTGTTCCTGAATCAGCTTGCCCTCCTGGTCATATCTGCGGATATGGGTTACCAGCTCCTCAAGGTTCACCCAGGCTATCCCTGCTTTTTGATCGGCGGCACCGTATGACATGATTAATTCGCCGTCCATCACAATCCCCCCGGTCGTGAACAGGCAAGGCGTCGGGTAATCGGCAGGCATCTCCCATTCTCTTTCTGCAAACATAAGCCTGTCCGGACAACGGTGGCGCAGCACCGGAAAATCATCCTCCTGCTCCTCCACGATCATGAAGGATTGCGTATAGCCGAATTCGACATTCTTTTTCCCGTGATAAGGCACCAGCCATTCCCGCTCCCCGATCTGAACAGGCGGCCAGCTCGCCCCTACGCGGTGTTCTTCCCAATCAAAGATTGGAGAAGCAAGCAGACGATGCTCCGCTTCAGGTGAGGCAAAATCGTCAATGCGATCAGCCGCAGCAAGGTAAATCGAAGGCTTCTGCACCCGCTCCCCTTCCGGGAACGGCAGAACATTCATCGGCCTGTGTAGCATTACATATTTGGATTCGCCGCTGATGCTCATTTTGTCCGGAAACAGAAAGACATCACGGTTATCGCTGACCTGCCCCTCCGTTAACGGACCGATATAATGAAAGGCCTCCTCATAGCTTCCGCTCTTCAGCTTGTCCAAGTCCAGCTTATACAGCACGGTTACTGTGTCATTGGAGCGGGCTGTTTGGATAAAAGGGTCCTCATCATCTGCATCGGCAATCCAGTCCGGCACATACTCATACCGCGTCTCCACCGGCGGGTTCTGGTCACTAAGCCAGTACGGCCCCGGAGGAAAAATCCGGCAGGCAACGGTTACATAAAGCTCCCCTTCAACCGGAAAAATCCGCGGGTCCTCAATGCAGCCGTTCGCATAATTCCGGACCCTGTTTCCATTAATATCGGTAGTGTACAGCTCGTGCTCCTCATAGCCTAACGCCGGCGCGAGGGCTGGTCTGCTAAAGTCGGCATCCCAGGTCTCGCCGCGGTCGCTGCTTTTGGCATAACCCAGAAAAATCGGATACGGATCATGACAGCCTGCTCGCTTCTTCTGCGGCCAGGGGCCTGTCGCCCGGAACAGCATATGGATATCGTCTGAATCGGGGTCTTTGACGATCGCCGGATTCAGCACCATTTTGTCCGCCCAGGCGCAGCCGGGAACCGGCTCCAGGACAGGGTGATCCAGATAACGGAATTGCGGATTCATAAGTTCCTCCTTAATAAAGCTGAGAATCGCCTTCATGCTGAGCGCTTCACTTTTCCTGCTTCGCACTCACGACCTCACTTTATCACAGAGTAAACAACCATTCAATTATTTTCAACAAATTAATTAAACATTTTTATATTATAGTTGAACATACTTGAAACATTTTTATAGTGGGGCGGAATGGTGTTCCTCTCGATTCTCATCAGCGACAGAAAAGCGACTAGCCGGATACCGTGAGCTTTCAACGCGTCAATAAAAGGATACAAATCCTCCGGTTTCCCCAGATGCGGTGGGCGCATCAGAAAGACCCGCTCCACCCCTTCAAGCGCCGAAACAAACGTTTCCCGTTAATTGAAAAAGCACGCTTTCATTTATTGCACAATATCTTCGTACTGCGCATTACTACCTTTTAATAATGAAACCTACCTTTGGAATAATTCGTATTAATTTCTATATTTTATTGGGGGTGGTCATTATGAACCAAGAAAACTTAACTTGTAAAGCTTGTGGAAGTAATACCTTTGCTAAAGGTGAAATTAAGAATGGATACGGCAACGTAATGCCAATCGGTAAACCTTTTACTTTCGGATCCCCGGTTATATATACATTTTGTAAAAAGTGCGGAGAAGTAGTCTCAATTAAAATTGCAAAGCCCGAGAAATTTTGAGCCCACATAACGGGCTCTTTTTAGAATTCACTAATGAGCAGTTTGCGTCAAATGCGACTTAAAACCACCACTTATCTTTTTCAACTAAATATCCTGCCCTATAGTTGAACAAAAGCAGCCGATCACATTGATCAGCCGCTTCTTTGGCTCTTTGGTATTATTCAACTAACGTTCTCCGTTAATTTAGTAATGTATACCGAACGTGAGATCTTCTGTAATCTGGTTATATAAAAAAGGGAGGAATGATGTCGAGGCGATTCTGCTCCCAGATTCGTTTGAATGAATGTTCTCTTACATTCTCTTTGCTCTGCCATGACTGATCATTTCGGCTTACAATCACATACTTTGCATGTGGTGTCTTTGATTCCATGTAATGAGGGTGGGGGGTGTCTTCAAAGTATGCTGGAAGTCCAACACTTCCAGCATTAACAAAATCATCAATAATACATGTTCTATTAAAAGATTGAATCCAATGATTTATTTCTTGAGTCAGCAATGGCTTTACATAATGAAAAGTCAATGAATCCTTTTGATCTTGAAGCAAGTACCGGTCACAATTCCCCATAATGTTAGTTATATGTATATCAGATATGACAGCCATAGAATTACTTTTATTCAACTGCAATCGCCACTTTCTGTATGTTTATAACCAATGTACGATTCGATTCTGCAGCCGTACTCTATTTGTCAGCCGAAATTCTCGGTCACTCCTCAAGGTCTTCAAGCGCTGGAACTCATGTGACTGACGCGTGTACTCGTAGTAGAAACCTCGGCTGACCGAATCTGCGATGGTCAGTGTAACTTTTGGGTCATTCTTTGACGGGCTATTATGCTTAAACTTCATAGTAAGAGCTTCTCCCTGATGTGTTCTCGACAAACCCATCATACCGAGGCGCTCCTTTTTTTTACAAAGCTCATTTCTTAAGCTCTACAGGATTGTTTAGTTAAATCATATCAGCTCTGAAATAAACATTGGTGTGGCTCCATCCTCTGTTTTAAAGCCAACTTTATTATAGAAATTCACTGCATGAGGATAAGAAATTAATACTTTTGTTTTACACCCTTTATATCTATCAAGCATCATATTCATTAATTCCTTACCTATACCTTTACTCTGATAACTCGGATTAATAAGCATATAATGAAAATATACCGTTAAAACACCATCTGACAAAGCATTTATTAAACCGACAAGCTTTTCTCCTTCCCAAGCTGTAACAATTGAATGAGATCCTCTGATTGCTTGGAAAAGCTCATTTGGATACTTGCCAGACTCCCATTCTACCGAAAGAAATAACTCTTGGAGTGCATCCTTAGTGATATCCTCTATGCTTGAAGCGTAATAAATACTCATCCCTATATCTTCCTTTCATAAAGCTATCTACGGCTTCAATATTACCATTAAAAATATGTATAGAAATGGATTGACTGAAGAAGAATTTGTATTCATTTACATAGAGAACTCATAAAAATACTTTTCTTGCTTAAGCATACTAATCCTGAGGGCTTATAGCGTTAAACTGCCCGTTACCTCAACAAAGACAACCGATCGATAAGACCGGCTGCCTCCTTATTTTTATTCAGCTAATGTTGTCTGTTGAAGTCTTAGTCTTGTCTGATTCCGATTTTAGAAAAACTTAAATTATGAAGTCCGCTCCTGTATTTACCAGGGCAGCGTCTCTCCGGCATAATCAATCAGCGCCAGCCCCTCACTCACATACCCCGGGTCAAGCCGTTTCTCTACAAGCTTCAAGATACTCCATGCGGACTCGTCCGGTGTCAGCTTGCCCGCTGTATCCAGCTTGCCCTGCATATAAGTCTGAACATGGCCGGGATGAATGACCATCACCTTGCCGCCCTTGGGGGCAATCTGGTTGTGGATCAGATGAGACTGCATATTGAGCGCCGCCTTGGACATGCAATAGGCATACCAGGCGTTCCGCCAGCAGCTGCCGATGCTGCCTGCCTCGGAGGAGATATTGACGATGAGCTTATGTTCACTCCGCAAAAGAGGCTGAATCAGCCCGTTCGACATCCTCAGCGCCCCCAGCGCATTCACGCGGAACACCTGATCCATCTCCTCAAAATCCAGCTCGTCCTCAATCGTCGCCTGCATATCTCCCAATATAGCCCCATTATTAATCAGAATATCCAGCCGGCCGGTGACCGCCGCCACAGCTTTCAGCGCATTGCTGACACTGTCGGCGTCGCTGATATCGAGCGGAACAAGCTTTAGCCGTCCCTCATTTAACTCCTCCAGCTGCTTCAATTCACTCCCGGCTCCAGCGCTTCCGGCTCCGGCATATTGTCCGGCAAATACATGATAGCCTTGTCCCAGCAGTCCCTTAACCAAGCTGAGCCCAACTCCACGGTCTGCTCCTGTAACGAATGCCCATTGTATCAACGTTATTTCCTCCTTTCGACTAATCACAAATCCTGTCAGATAAAAGGACGCCGGTCCAGCCACCCTTATTACATTGTAGATGATTAGAATAGAGGCAGATATAATCTAATGGCCGTTGTTTATGGCATAATGACAGATCGTGCTCACCCGTACAGGCTTTGGGATCAAGTATTCCACTCGAATAGATCCAAGAAGGTTTTCCATTTTTACAAAAGCAACTATAACAGAAACAGAATTTTTTAGTATTTTTTCGTTGTTATGAGAATTTTTTAGGGGCAGATTCACGAATGCGGAGAAACATGGACTGAAATCCGCTACTTGACATATGCGGATACTGCAAACAAAGCTTATTATATCCCCTGACAATTTGGAAATGAAGCGGATGCTCCAAGGGAATTCCCAGCTTTGTTCTAATCACTTCACTAACGCCTTGATTACGGATAGCTTCCTGAAGAACAACGGCTTCCTGATCCTTGTTATCATCGAAGAAAAGCGCATTGGAAATAGCGAGAACCAGATATGTCGTCTCCAAGCCCAATTCATTAGCAAGCATAGCGGGTTTAACCAGTCTTTCTGATGGAGAAAGCTTGCGAAGCGGGGAACGCGCAACACGATTAACGGTGTCTGTAAAGTTAGGATTCGAAAAGCGGCCCATCATTTTCTGTATATACTTTTCATGAACTTCGGGATCAAATCCATACTGATGAATTAACAAGCTTCCAGTCTCACGCAGAACCCCTTGAACCCGGGATCTGATACCCGGATCTGACATGGCCTCCTGAATACTGTGATAACCTTCCATGTAACCAAAGTAAGCTGCACTGCAGTGCCCGGTGTTTACGGTAAAAAGCTTGCGCTCGAGGTAAGGATCCAGTGAATCCACATAATGTGCGCCTTTAATTTCGTTATAGTCACCAATCATATCACTGCGGGGAATGACCCATTCACTGAATGGCTCTACTAAAATTTCAAGTGGATCTTTATTTTTTTGAACGGGGACGATCCGGTCAACCATCACATTAGGAAAAGCGACAAAACGATCTGCAAGCTCCTTACAGGAGTGCTTCAAATGCCGGTAAACAGCCTCCTTCAATTGCTGACTGCTTTTCATCCCGTTCTCACAGGCAAACACATGAAGCGGTTTGGATTGCTCACCGTTGCTCAATCTCAGCTCAATTCCCCGCGCAAGCGTACTGGCGATATCTTTTAAAGCCGTTATCCCCACTGCTGTAGTCACGATTTCGGCCTTAGCGATTTCCTTTGCTACCTCTGCAGTGTCCCCCAGATTGACAGCAGTCACGTTATCGACAATATAACTGTCCCTATTCTCATTGGCAAACGTAATAGAATACTGACCCCGCCCTTGCAGCTGGGTTATTTTGTTTGTGTTTCTCCCGACAAAACAAACTCTGTACCCTGAGTTAGACAGCATTGGTCCGATAAACCCTCTGCCAATATTGCCTGCCCCAAAATGAACGGCTCTCAATATGTTGTCCCCCTTGGAATGAATTTAAATTTAAAAGCTAATTTAATTGCGGAAGTAGCTCCGGGAAGTTGCCTGATCAAAATCCAGCTGGCTTAGACATTCTATTTTGGAATACGTGTCATCAAACTCCAGCAATGAGGTAATAGCATTTGGAATAATTACGCAGTTCATCCCAGCTGCTGCCGCTGCCCTCGCTCCATTTGGTGAATCTTCAATGGCAACTGCCTCTTCAGGAGCAATATTAAGATACGCTAAGGTTTGATTATAGAGTTCGGGATCAGGCTTCACGTTTTTAACATGATCAGAAGTCCGGATGCATTCAAAATAATCGCTAATCCCCAGTTGATCCAGATATCTGCCGACCCATTCCATTGATGAGCTTGAAGCTAACCCCATGCGTAGTCCGGCATCCTTGGCAGAATCAAGATAATGCTGAATCCCCGGACGCATCTCTTCGAGCTCCATCAGTTTGCTGTGTCTCAGCTGAACATCCGTTCTAAATTTATCCCGGTCAATATCCAGCTTCAGATCCGTTATGAGATATTCGTAAGGATTGAAGCTGTTCAAACTCGTGCCTATACAGGTTGAATACTTCTCAAGAGTCAATTCCACTCCATGTTCTTCATAGGCTTCACTAAAAGCAGTGTACCAAGCAGTCTCCGTATCGATAATAGTTCCGTCGAAGTCAAAAATAATACCTTTGATCAAATCAATCATCTCCTCAGCTTAATTTGGTCAGAATAGCTCACACAAGAAAGAATAATACGCCACAAAAAGTTTGTTTTGTTTGCGTTTGTCTAGAAAAACCATAACAAAGGCTTTTAGATTACGTCAAGCACGTCAGCTAACATATCACGTAATGATTGCGGTTACATTGATGAAGAGACAAGCCTATAATCAGTGCTGTTTTTTGGATGTACTCTTCGGCTGCCCACTTTGGCAATACAACCCGAATCCTTTGATACACCAGGTTTTTCCGCTCACATTTACAATATTCACCTGTATGGTTAACTCTTTTTTCCTTCCTGCCTTTTTTACGAGCAAAAAAAAAATTCAATCCCTTCAGATTCCAGGGGTTGAATCATTTCGTCTACAACATGCAAGTGTAAGATCTTCAGCAAAGCTTTTTGACTTCTGAAAGCTTCATGGGTATAATACAATTACGCTTAGTTTCCGGTTCTTCAGCCGGAAAGCGGGGGAACCAGTTTATTGGGGCGAATCATTCAATATGAGTGTAGGGTACCATCTTACCCGAGTCCGTCAGCTAACCTCGTCAGCAGTGGATGGGTCTGCCTTATGTACTTTAATTAACCAGAGACCCTTGCTAAGGGTCTCTTTTTATGTTCTTTTGACCCGCCTGCTATTGAAACTGGCTGATATTTGCAGCTTGCCCCAAAGATTCGTTGACAACAGGAACATTATGGTCCCCCGTTAGAATAGTCAGATAATCTCCTGCTCTTAATATTAAATCGCCGTAAGGAATCATATCCTGTGAACCGCGTTTGACCGAAACAATCAGGCATTGGGCTGGCCATGAGAACTCTTTGATAGAGAGACCATCAAGGAGAGCGCCGTGATGAATGGGAATTTCCAGAATAATTTTTGACGAAGATTCCGAAGATTCAGGTGAGCGTGTTCCTCTGCCCTGGTGCAGGAAACGCTCAAGAAGCACCTCGTAAACAGGATAAGAGCGGAATAACTCTGCTGTCATGTATGCCGCCAGACAAACCACGCCAGTGGAGAGTAGATTGGTAAATGAGCCTGTCATTTCGGTAATTAGAATAATTCCTGTGATCGGAGCTTTTAAGCTGGCAGTGAGCAATCCGGCCATGGCCAAGATCAGAAAACTGCTTTCACTAAGTACAGGCGCCCCAATCAGACCATTCATCAGTTTGCTGTATATTACACCGATTAATGCGCCAATGACCAGCATCGGCAGGAATATACCGCCAGGAGCAGACGACCCGTAGCTAAACATAGTGAATAATAATTTGACTGCCAGGATAATGAGCAGAAACTTTATTTGAAATGCACCGGCTACCAGATCATTTACCAGATTGTTCCCGCCTCCAAGAACCGAAGGCAGACATAACCCAAGAATGCCAGCCATCACAAAAGGAATGACCGGTCTGTAATGAGCAGGAAGCCACGTTATTTTTCGGTACAAATCCTGAAAGGCATATATGCCTTTATTAAACCCGATTCCTGCTGCACCTACGATAAGCCCCAACAGGATCAAGTGGAAATACTGATTAAGCGGAATCGTGCTAATACTGGAAAAGTGAAACACCGGATTCAGTCCAAAAAACTCTTTCGATACAAAATCGGCCATAAGTGAGGAAGCCAGCGCGGCAATCATGACCAGAGGAGAAAAGTTCATATGCACTTCCTCTAATGCAAATATCACGCCCGCAATAGGTGCATTAAATGCCGCGGCCAGTCCTGCGCTTGCTCCACAGGTAATCAGCATATGCTCTTCCGTTTTTGTTTTTCGTAATAACCTGCTGAAGCCTTGGGCCACCAATGCGCCAATCTGAATGGAAGGCCCTTCTCTTCCGAGAGATAATCCCGCGCCAATACTAACGGCTCCTCCAATGAATTTGGCGCATACCGCTTTCCACCAGTTCACCTCTAGCTTGTTCTGTAGTACAGCTTTAACTTGAGGAATCCCGCTGCCAGAAATCGCAGGCTGTTTTTTTACAAGCATACCCGTTGCCCATCCGGATACAATCAGTACGATAAACCACAAAGGTACGATCCATAAATGATTAAGCTGATAACGATAAAAAATAAGCACCTGTTCCAATACATACTCCAGGACAAACCGGAAAAACACGACGACTACACCAGATAACACGCCTACAGCTATTCCGCCGACCAGCAGCCGGAACTTAAAATCAAACCAGATGTTCAGCGATTTCCGGGTATCATTTTCATTCAATTGCAGGACCTTCTTCGCTAATTTTTTGACACGGTTACTATCTTACAGCTTTCATAAAGACTTTTCCATCACATTATCCCCGGTCAATTTCATTTTCTTCACCAGCGGTTTGATGGACAGCCCTTGAACCAGAAGGGAAAACAGGACAATACTGAAGGTTAAGACCAGAATATCCTCCCGGCCATCAAAAGATGCAGGCAGACTTAGTGCGAGTGCAATGGAGAGACTTCCCTTTAATCCGCCCCAGTTCAATACAACTTTCCAAGAGGCCGGGAAATTCTTCAGAAAGCTAAGACTGGCATACAATGCGAGAGTCCGTCCTGCCAGCACAATAAGAATCGAAGCTATAATAAGCAGCCATTTATCGGTAAAATTAATATTTCTGATCTCAAGTCCAATCATCAGGAAGATCAATGAGTTAGCTACCAGGGTGATGACATCCCAAAATGAATTGATATTTACCTTAGTAGTCTCTGACATGCCTATCCGCGAACCGTAATTCCCAAAGATCAGTCCACTTACAGCAACAGCAATAACTCCGGATACATGAAAATGTTCTGCTATAAAGTAGCTCCCGAAAAACAGCAGCATGGAGAAGCCGATCTCCAACGGATAATCATCATACAAACGAATTAATTGCGAGAATAAATAGCCCATTACCGTACCGATAAGGATACCGCCTAAAGAAAATTTCAGAAACAGCAAAATACCGCTGCCAACCCCTGCCCAGCCCATTTCCATATAAGACAGCAGGTACACCGAAGATATTTGAAATAGTACTACAGCAATTCCATCATTAAAAAGCGATTCTCCTTCTATGATCGTAACAATGTTCTTCGGGACACCCAAAGATTTAAAAATTGAAATCACACTAATGGGGTCTGTCGCGCTCATCAGTGCAGCAAAAGTAAAGGAAACAATAAGCGGAAGGCCAAGTCCCCAATAAACAGCCAGGCCGATGATGAGAAATGACAGCAGGGTTCCTCCAAAAGCCAAGGCCAGCACCGGCTTATGTTGTTCCCGGAGATGAGCGAAAGGAAGCTTTAAGGTGGCATCACCCAGGAGGATCGGCAAGAATAAGGAGATGATTATGGCCTGAAACACATGCGATTGGGTGATAAATACCTCTGCTTCCACCAAAACAGGAACATGCAAAAATCCCAGCAGAAGCCCTACCACTACAAGCGCGATGGAATAGGGCTGATTCAATTTTTTTGCAACTGCAATGACCGCCATGGATATGGCAAGCAGAATTAAAATCTGAATAAACACATCATTAAAATGGTTCATATTACACCCCTTATCTTATTTTTTTCAGTTTCGCTCCTGTATCAGCCAGCCTAATCCGCCCGCTTTTCAAAGAATTTGATCAGCATATACAGCAGTACCAGATGATAGATTAGCCCAATACCGAAGTGAATGCTCCCTGAAACGATTCCAGCCGTTTCAATATCCATGAAAACTTGTGCTGTCCAGTAAGAAGGAAGCCAAACCCCAAGAAGCTTCCAAGTAACGAACCTTATTCATCCCCCGTTCCCCCTGACGATATTCTTGAGAACATGAAATTCGTAGGAACGTTTGGCCCACATATACGCTGCAACGTTCCAGATTATGAGTATAACAATAGAAAACAAATAATCACCCGGCGGTACCATCTTGAAGCTGCCTTGTAACAGGCTTAACAGCCGGTCAGGACAATCTCGGTCGGGTGATGGCTATCGTCAGCACTCCGATGATCTTCGGCCCCATCCTGGGACCTGTAATCGGCGGCTTTATTGTTCAAGGAGCGTCCTGGTACTGGATTTTCTTCATCAACGTGTTCGTTGTTGTCCTTGCTGCGCCGCTGATGATGAAAAAGATCCCTGACTTCGAGCCCTTCAACAAAGAAAGTAAACTCGATCTGTTCGGGATCATTGTTTTGTCTTCTATGAGTGCAGCCCTGATCTACGGTATTACAAAAGCAGCCGATCACGCCTCCTTTAACAACCGAGAAACGATCCTTTGGGCCGGCATTGGCCTTGCTTTGGCTGTTATCTATCTGGCCTATAACCGGATCAGAAGAAATCAGACGGTACTGCCCCTAAACTTATTCACCCACACAAGCTTCACGGCCTCCAGCATCGGCTTGTTCCTGGCCAACATTGCCATCATGGGTCCTATGCTCATCCTCCCCCTGTTCTGCTTCTCTCCCTTTTTAATTTGAGTCTGCCGGAAGATCCCGATTGGTCATGCCTTCATTACCGCTTTGGAATTTCCCTGGGGATGTTCCCGTAAATTGCTTGAACTGCCGGCAGAAATGCTCCACATTATGATACCCGCAATGGAAGGCGACTTCAGCAATGCTCAAGGTATTGTGGAGCAGGTATTCTTTTGCCAAACGGATTCTGCTGTTAATCACATCTTCGATACATGAGATGCCAAAGGTCTTTTTATATATACTCTGTAAATAACCTGCGCTGAGCTGCAGCGATTGAGCCATTTTTGAAACCGTCCAATGATCCCCCGGATTAGTCTGAATAGCGGTGCGAAGCTTTAACAGATTGTAGTACTGGGCCTGGAACCCTTCATGATGATAAGACTCCAGCAGTTTATTAAAAAGCGTGCGCAATAAGCAATCGACGGATGAATCCTTATAATCCCTGTTGAAGTTATGTTCAACGATCAGGAGTTCAAAAAGCTTGCTGCAGTACTCGGGATCATCGAGTGCAAACGGAACACCGAACGGCAGTGCCGCTTTTGAAATATAAGTCTCATCGGAAGAAAAACGAAGCCAGTCATTAACGTACTGCCCCCCGCAAGCCCGGTAATAAATTTTCTGGTGCGCCTCATACAGGATCGCACTGTGCGCAGGGTATTCCTTCATGTGCCCGTTGACCCAGAATTGGGCAGGTGTCTTGGTGATCACCAGCAGCCAGCACGGATGGCCCTGGGGAATATCGAATACAAAATTGCTCTCATGCGTTGCATCCGTCTCAATGTAGTGAATCTGGTTCATCCGGCCCTCTCCTTCCGCCCCTGCCTGCCAGTCAACCTTCCGGTATTCTATATAATAGATTCCGCCTCCGGCAAAAACAACCGCTAACGAAGCAAATCATGCCCTATCTAATAATAGATCAATAACCAGTGAGGATAGGTCATTGTTCGCAGGAAAATGAACCTTTATCATAAACCCATAGTTGTGTAAGCGTTAACAAAGAGTAAAACCGTTTTGTTGAACGCGCAAAATAGACACAAGGGGTGGATTGGATGCCTGGTCCCAAATACAGTACGGGAAGCAGATCAGTAAGCAAATTTCTTTATATCCTGCCATTTATGATTTTACTGGCCGTCTTTGCCTATTATCCGCTTTACGGATGGGTCTATGCCTTTTTCGACTATATGCCGCCTATTCCTTTGTCCAAATCGCCTTTTGTCGGCTTCAGATGGTTTCATTACCTGGTAGAAAATCAAGTCAAAATTGATCAGCTGCTGCAGGTGGTCAAAAATACGTTCGGTATAAGCGGATTAAGCATCCTGTTCTCCTGGCTCCCCATGATCTTTGCTATCTTCCTGACCGAAATAAAGGCGGTCCGGTTCCGGAAATTTATCCAGACCGTTACCACCCTTCCCAACTTCATCAGCTGGGTATTGGTCTACTCTTTAGCCTTTACCATGTTTTCGAGTGAAGGCATCGTCAACGGCTTTTTGCACCAGCTCGGGCTTGCAGATTCGCCTATACTCTTCCTTCAGAGCTCAGAGCATGTCTGGATCACTCAATGGGTCTGGATCACCTGGAAAACACTGGGCTGGTCAGCTATCCTGTACATTGCCGCCATTATGGGGATTGATGAATCTCTCTACGAAGCAGCCTATGTTGACGGGGCAACGAGAATGCAGGTAATCAGGCACGTGGTGCTGCCTAGCATGCTGCCAACCTATTTCGTGCTTCTGATGCTTCAGATTGCAAGCTTCCTTAATAATGGCCTGGAGCAATATTTTGTGTTCCAGAATGCGTTTAACAAGGAGAGTATCCAGGTTCTTGACCTCTACGTGTACAACCTGGCCATGGGAGGCGGCAGCTACTCCGTTTCTGTTGCCATCAGCATGCTCAAGAGCCTGATTAGTGTAGTGCTTCTCTTTTCCGTAAACGGACTTTCAAAATTACTGAGAGGAGAGGGCATTGTATGAGCAGCATGGAAGCGGAACCGGCAACAAAGAGCAGACGTCGCTTTTCCAGGAAAAGCAGAATGCAGGTCAGCACCGCTGACAAACTGATCTCCATTACCATTTACGTGCTGTTCTCTCTGTTCACCTTCATTTGTATTTATCCCTTTTATTCCATCATCATCAATACGATCAGCGCAAACGATCTTAGCGCCAAAGGGGAGATCATCTTCCTTCCGAAGCAGATTCATTTTCAGAATTATATTGATGTGTTCAAGATTCCCGGCTTATGGAATGCCTTTGTCATTTCATTAGGAAGAACGGTCATTGGCACCCTGCTGACAGTGGGCGCTTCTGCATTTCTGGGCTTCATGTTCTCCCAAGAGGACATGTGGGGCAGAAAGTTCTGGTACCGCTTCACGATCATCACCATGTTCTTCAATGCCGGGATTATTCCCTGGTATCTGACCATGCGGTCGCTGCACCTCACCAACAATTTTCTGGCATACATTCTGCCTACTATCGTCGCCCCCTTTTTCATCATTCTGGTAAAAACCTTTGTGGAATCCACGCCGAAGGAACTGCAGCAGGCGGCCAGTATTGACGGAGCCGGAACGATGACGATCTTTTTCAAAATTATTCTGCCGATCAGTAAGCCTATTCTGGCGACTGTCGCTATCTTCTCGGCAGTGAACCAGTGGAATTCCTTTCAGGATACGCTGCTGCTGGTTACGGACAGCAAGCTGTACAGCCTGCAGTTTATTCTCTACAACTACATTAATCAGGCGAGCTCTCTGTCCACCATGGTTAACCTGCAAAATGCCGGATCAACGGCAATGGCGAGCCTAGCAACCAAGCAGACCACTACGTCGATCCGCATGACGGTTACGATCATCGTTGTAGCGCCCATTCTTCTGGTCTATCCGTTTTTTCAGAGATTTTTCGTGAAAGGAATTATAATCGGGGCTGTGAAAGGCTAAGGCCAATCGGGGCGCCGTTATAATACAAGATTACTACTTCAGGGGGTTTGTATATGAGGAAAAAGAGCAAACTGCACAGCAAGACTGTATTTGCGCTCGCAGCCTGTATGCTTCTGGGAACAACAGCTTTGAGCGGATGCGGCGGGAATTCAGGCAATTCTGGGGCAGCAAACGCAACCGATTCTGCGAATCCGGCAAACCAGTCGGCAGACCCGGGGAACGGAACCGATCATAGCAAACCGCTTACCATCACCGTGTTTAACAATGCGGCCAATTATCAGGGAGAGCAGACGGGCTGGTATGGCAAGCTGATCAAGGACAAATTCAATATCACACTGAATATTCTCTCCCCACAGGTTGCTGGCGATCAGCTCTACAAAACAAGATCGGCATCCGGGGATCTCGGTGATCTGCTGATTATTGACAACAGTCAGCTGGAGGAGCTGATTCCTGCCGGACTTATTATGGATATTACCGACAAGGTCAAGAATACGCAGTACCTGTCCAAATATGTAGACCAGCATTTTCAGCCTTTTAATGCGGCCTTTGACAAAGTGAATCCGGACGGTAAAATATACGGCTTGCCGACCTTTGTAGCCGATACCTCGCCGACCACCTTCTCGGAGGAAATCCCTTATTCCAGCCCGCTCATGCCCTGGGATTATTATAAGGGGATCGGGGCGCCCAAGCTGAACAATCTGACTGACCTTTTGGATGCGCTGCAGCTTATGCATGAGAAATATCCGGCTACGGCTGACGGAAAACCTATTTCTCCTATTACGCTATGGAAGGATTGGGATAACGGGAGCATGGAAAACGTCCGCTGGCTGAGTAACTGGTACGGCTATGAGCAGCCGGACGGAACCTCAACCATACAGCTGAATGCCAAAGGCGACATCGTTCCGCTCATTGATGATAACAGCATGTATAAGAAAATCCTCCAGTTTTATTTTGATGCCAACCAGAGAGGGCTTGTCGATCCGGATTCACCAACCCAGGACTGGAACAAGGTGTCCGAGAAATTGACCAATAAACAGGTGCTCCTGTTATGGTATTCATGGCAGAGAGGGTTCTACAACACGCCCCAAAGAGGCGCGCAGGGTGACGGAAATGTGGCTATTCCAATCAGCGACACCCATATTATTCAGAATAGTGATGCTTATTTCGGCAACGGACGCGTCTTTGCCATCGGCTCCAAAGCCAAAAATCCGGACCGCATTATGGAATTCATGGACTGGATGTCTTCGCCGGAAGGGTTGCGCTACTACACCAATGGTATGGAAGGATTCAATTATGAAAAAACCGCGGACGGTAAATTTAAGCTGACTGAAGTCGGCCAGACCGCCTTCCAGGATAATACCCCTGTTCCCGACGAGTACGGCGGCGGCGGCTATCAGGATGGACAAAGCAAAATCAACAGCATGATTATCGGTGATTTTTCGGTAGATCCCGATACCGGCGAATTCTACAACAAGGACTACTGGAACGCAACAATAGAGGCTAATAAAACTACACTTACAACCGAATGGCAGAGTATGTTCAATGCCGTTAACCCGACTGATTATTATCAGAAAAATAACATGATTGATATTGTCCCCAATATCAATACGAGCCTCGGCACCGACTCTTCCGACATCAAGAATAAACGGAGCCAGATTTCCGATTATGTAAAGGATACCTCCTGGAAAATGATTTTCGCCAAAAATCAAACGGAATTCGACCAGCTGTGGACCAAGCTGAAATCGGATGTGAACGGTCTCGGCTGGACGGATGTGGTCGCTGCAGATACAGTGAAGGCCGAAAAAATCGTGAAATTGCGCGCAGAGGCAATGGCCAATAAATAAGCAGTAAACAAAGCAGGGCAGTGACTCTCCCGTTAACGGGAAATCACTGCCCTGTCTTCTTGCTTCATTAAAAGAGACGTTTAGCCAGCTGGTACAATCCGCTTTTCCAGACAGGCCAATCGTGATCGCCCTGCTCCTCCACCCAGATATGCGGTACAGCATGCTGCGACAGGTACGCGTGTGTCCGGTCGCTGACATGCTTCAGCGAATCCAGATTCCCGCACGATATCCATAGCAGGCGAAGCATTTCCGTCGTCCGCTTTGGCTCTGGAACCAGTATCTCAGGCAGCCTGGTGTTCGGTGCAGGAGAGAACGCCCCGATCCAGGCGAACTTGTCCAGATTGCCAAGCCCGATATTTAAGGCCTGCCCGCCGCCCATGGATAATCCGGCAATGGCCCGGTGCAGCCGGTCCGTCCGGACCGGATAATTCGCTTCAATATAAGGGATAAGGTCCTGGAACAGCTCCGTCTCAAACGTCTCGAACGCCCGGATCTTCTCTTGATCAAAAATATCCCCCTCTGCCCGGTCATTCCACATGGCCCGGCCATTGGGAAAAACGACGATCATGGGCCGAAGCAGCTGGTCAGCATACAGATTATCAAGAATGGTCTGAGGCATTCCATGCGTGTACCACTCATTCTCATCTCCGCCGATTCCGTGCAGCAGATAAAGCACACTGTATTCCTGATCAGCTGAATATCCGGGCGGCGTATACACCCTGGCTTGCCGGTTACGGCCTACCGTTCCGGAAGGGTATTCAATCATCTTCATTATTCCCCGGGCAATAGCTTCCCGCTCGGTGTCAAATCCAGCCGGCGCCTCTGACACTTCAAAATCCTGGATATTTCTATTCATTGCTGCTCTCTCCTTTATTCAGCATAGATTATTCTATTCCAGGGCAATCGAAGCCAGGCTGGCACTTCCATTACCGGTAAACGTGAAATACAGGGCCTGTTGTCCGTCAGGAATGCTGATTTCCGAGGCATATTCTGTCCAGACGTTGGTGAAGCCTACGGCAATATGCCCAAGGGCCGGTCCATCCCATGCTGTTTTCACTTCAAACACGCCCTGGCAATAGCCCCGCACCTTGATCCGGACCTTTTGAACTCCCCGGCAATCAAAATACTTAAACCCTGCTGTAGCCGAGTCCGTCATGTTGGCAATATAACCGTTTTCCTCATCGCCGTCGCGGCCGTCTTGTGTAATTTTCGGGAACCGGCTGTCCATCCAGGCCCCGGAACGGCCAAAGCCGCCGGTATACATTTCTTCAGACTTACAGAATAAGTGGCATGCCAAATATGCCGGATATTCCCCTCTACCTTCAAACGGCCCCCGGTTAGGACCACAGGATGTCATTTCAACCTGGGGAATCGTTCCGTCTTCGAGGAAATGGATGGGCTCAAGGCAGCCCTGCCGGGAAAACGCCGTTCCATTGGTATGCCGGTGGTAAAAGATGTACCAGGCCCCATCGACTTCTACGATGCTGCCGTGGTTATTACCGCCGTAATACATCGGTTTGGCAGCCGGCTTGTATGTACCGATATGAAGATCGCAGTTGCTTACGATTACTCCCTGGTACTCGAAGTTCTTCGTAGGATGTTTGCTGGTCGCATAACACAGCTCATGCATGACAGCCGAGGAATAGATGAGATAATAGGTATCTCCTCTCTTGCGGATGGAAGGCGCCTCGAAGAACGCATGGCCTTCAAAACCGCTACCGGTACTGTAGGGCTCACTCGGCGCGACAAATACAGGCTCTTCCCGGATAGTAAGCATATCGGGACCTAATACAGTAGCCATGGCCCCGCTTCTGGACTTATCTCCCGGTGCGCAAAACCCGGTATATAAATAGGTCAGTTCTCCTTCTGTGAGTACACCGGGATCGAACTGGGGCTCATCGCCCTCCCGTTCTCCGAGACGTGTCCCGTCGGCATATTTCACATGACCGTAGAAACTGAAAGTGCCGCAGGGCGTATCGCATACAGCCACAGAGACGATGGGGAGCTTATCAAGCACGTAGTACAGATAATACCGCCCGTCTGGACCGACAGTAACATCGGGGGCATACAGGCACATGCTTCCCTCCGGATTGAGCGGGTCATCCGTGGAATGATAGATTACCCCTTCATACCTCCAGTCGGACAGATCCTCAGCCGGCGCAGACCAGCTGACATAATCATTCAAGCAAAACACATGTCCGTTAAACCGGTCATGCGAGCCGTAAATATACACCCGGCCGTCAAATACATAAGGCTCACCGTCAGGGATGTATTCCCATGAAGGAAGGTATGGATTCATTCCTTGTTTTTTTGCCAACGTCATTTCACCCTTTTAACAGAAGATATTAATAGACAATTCGATTATAGGTACACGGGAGGATTGAAGTCCATGACCTAAACAAACCTATAGTTGACCTATCCTCATATTCTTATAGTCAAAGAAAAAGCCGCCGAAAAATCCGGCAGCCTGAACAGTAAAGATATAAGCGGCTTCCCTGTCGTCAGCCCTTTACACCGCCGACCATCATGCCCTTGACGAAATATTTCTGCAGGAACGGATAGACCATAATGATCGGCACCGAAGCGACAATCGTCATCGTGGCCCGGATCGACAACGGCGTAACCGCACCCTGCTGCGAACCGTTCGCTCCGTTGATCATGCCGTCCATGCTGGAGGTACCCGCGGTGGCCGTGGAATTTTGCAGAATCTTCTGCAGCTCGTACTGCAGTGTACTCAGGTTGATCTTCGACGAATTGTACAGGAACACGTCAAACCATGAATTCCACTGATAAACCCCCGAGAATAAGGCTACGGTTGCCAGTACAGGCATGGTTAGCGGAAGCACGATACTGATGAAGGTTTTAAAATCGCCGGCACCGTCAATTTTTCCTGACTCTAGGATGCTCTCGGGCAAATTTTCAATAAAAGAGCGGATAATGATCAGATTAAATACACCGATAAGGCCCGGCAGGATGTAGACCCAGAAGCTGCCGACGAGATTCATATCGCGCATCAGAAGGTAGTTTGGAATCAATCCGCCGTTAAAGTACATTGTCAGAATAAAGGCAATTGTAATGAATTTGCGCAGCACATAATCCTGCCGGCTGATGGTGTACGCCACCATGGCTGAACCCAGTACCGTAACAACTGTACCAATCACTGTGCGCAATATAGAAATCAGGGTGGCATGGAAAATGGTAGCTTCTTTAAATACATACTGATAATTATCCAAGGTTAAGGCCCGCGGGAACAGGTATATCCCGCCCTTGATCGAATCCTGCGCATCATTTAAAGAAACAGCAAGTATATTAATGAACGGATAGAGTGTAACGATCATCAGCAGAATCATAAAGATAAAGTTGCAAATCTCGAATACTCTATCGCCCCTGGATGTCCGAATCCGGTTTCTTTTCTCCACTTCGATTCCCTCCTTCTTCGTCTAGAACAGCCTGGACTCGCCAGCGCGTTTGGCAACGGAATTCGCCACGAACAGCAGAACAAAGCTGACGATCGTCTTAAACATGCCGGCTGCGATGGAAAGAGAGAAATTGCTTTGGGCAATCCCGTATTTCAGCACGAAAATATCAATATTCTCCGAATAGTCTACATTCATGCCGTTCCCCAGCAAATATTGCGGTTCGAATCCCGATTCCAGCAGATAGCCGATGTTCATTATAAGCAGTACGACGACAACACTTTTAATGCCCGGCAGCGTGATGTAGAACATCCGCTTGAACCGTCCTGCACCATCCATTTCTGCGGCTTCATACTGCGCCGGATCGATGGTGGTCATGGCCGCCAGATACACAATCGTATTCCAGCCGATATCCTTCCAGACCGAGCTTGCCCCGAAGATTCCCCAGAAAAAATGCGGAATTCCGAGAAACAAAAATTCCTGCCCCTTGTCAATGAACCCTGCCCAGATCAGCAGCTGATTGATAATACCATCCGGAGACAAGGTGGTTTGAATGATGCTTGCCGCCACCACCCAGGAAATAAAATGGGGTAAATAGCTGACCGTCTGTACGATGCGCTTAAAGGCAACCTGACGGATTTCATTCAGCAGCAAGGCCAGCACGATAGCGGTTAAAAAACCCAAAATAAGATTAATCGAACTCATGGCGAGCGTATTGCGAAGCACCCGGAGGAACCGTTCGTCACCAAACAAAAATTTGAAGTGCGAAAAACCGATCCATTTCTGATCCCAGAAGCCGAGCGCCGGCCGGTAGTCCTGGAAAGCGATTGTCCAGCCCCAGAGCGGCAGGTATTTAAATATAAACAGCCAGATCAAAAAAGGAACCGACATAAACACGAGCACCCGCTGCTTCACCAGTTTGCTCAGAAACAGCCGAAGGCCTGCAGGCTTCTGGTCAGTCTTTATTTCAGGCGTTGCCAGTATTGTTTTTGTATTCATCTCATTATCTCCTCCAGCCCCTATGCGGATTACCGAGGAAAAAGGGCAGCCGGCCGCCCTATTCACGCCAAGCCCCGGCCGCCCTTCATCTCCTTTACTTGCTTGCGTTGCCCATATTGACCTTCTTCTTCACTTGCTCGGTAGTCCATTTTTCATATCCTGCAGTGTCCAGCTTGCCCCATTCCTTCTGGAAATCGTTCCAGATGGAATCGAATTTATCCGGGGAGGACAGAACCAGCTTCGGATAATATTTTTTGGTCAGCTCATCTTTATTGGTCTCCCACATCAATTCCGGTGAGTTCTGCTCCTTTACAAAGCCCCATGCCGGATACCATGGACGATCAATCGGCTCGGCGAACATTTGGGTATAGGTCTGGGCGTCATATTTGGCCAAAATTTCTTTATCCTTTTCGGTAAGGCTCATCTGGAATACTTCCGGCTGATAACCTACGCCTTTGGCATTGCCGTCAGAGAGCGTCGAGTTGCCGCCATAGCTTGGCCAGTTCCAGCTGTAATACTTAAAGCCGAATTTCTCGTTAAAGGCCTCGTCGATTTTTTTGATCTGTTCCTGGGTCCGGTAGTAGCGGCCTTCTTCATTGACTTCATAGGTTTCGCCTTTGATACCCCAGGAGGTAAGGATTTGATTTTCTTCCTTCAACATATTGTCAAAATACTGGATGATCCGTTCGGGATTTTTGGCGCTGACGGTAATACCGACTCCGCGGTTGGTAACCAGGCCGCCAGGACCGTCAACATAAGCATCGGATATACTTTCGTCAAAGGTAACCGGCAGCGGGAAGTAGTTGTAGCCGTCGAGCGACGGGTCCTTCCGGGCCGCATCCTTCAGCACATTCAGCGCGGTCTGCACCTGCCAGCGGTAATCGAAGAACCCGAGCACCTTATGCGAGGTCAGCTTGGCAATATATTGATCGTAGTTATCGACGAAGGACGCTTTATCAAACATCCCCTTCGAATTAAGCTTATTCAGAGCCTGCAGCCATCGTTTGGCGCCGTCTGACCCGGAGTAGGTTGTGGCCTCGAGTGTAGCCGGGTCCACCATCACGTTGCCGTCATTCGGGTATCCCAGCAGATGCATCGGCGGGTTGGCGGTGGCAAAAAATCTCCAGTCATGGGTAAGCGACACCATCCCGGTCAATCCTTCATCCTTATGCTTAGCTGCATAATTCTCAATCAATTCCATGTACTGGTCCAGCGTCTTAATCTTTGGATATCCCGCTTCTTCCAGCACCCGGCGCTGTACCCAGAACGCGGCTGTGGGCTCGGGGTCAGGTACAAAATCGCCGACCTGGGCTGACATCGGCAGGAAATACAATTTGCCGTCTGCGGAACGCATCTGGTCAAGGTCGTCGCCGTAAACGCGCTTGATGTTCGGTCCGTACTTCTCGATCAGATCGTCGAGCGGAATAAAAGCGCCGGCGTTCAATACCTCTTCAATAGCCGCATCGGGAATCAGTACATCCGGATATTCGTTAGCGGCAATCATGGTTCCGATCTTGGTATTCAGGTCGCCGACGAGAAACTCCAGTTTAAAGTTGACGCCTGTCTGATCCTCCAGCATTTTGCCGATTGTCGTCTCGTTAGTGTTGCCGTCCTTCGAGCCGGCAACGCCGTTAAAGATCGTATAAGTAACCTTGTCCTTTTTGACTTCCTCACTGCCGGCATTCGCACTGTTCGTTGAATCGGGCTTGCTGTTTGTTTCTGTACCGGCGTTGTTCCCGTTATTTCCGGAACAAGCTGTTGCCAAAGAAGACAATAGAAGCATTGCAAGACTAAGACGAAGCATTTTTATTGTTTTCAAAGTCTTTCCCCCTCGTTATCAATTCCTTGCTTTTTCATTATAAAAGCGATTACATTTCCTGATTACCCTCAAGAATATAGACAGTATTGTAGAAATTATTGTTCCTTTTCACTTGAATCGGGTAACCGTGGAATCCGCAGTTCGATCTCTGTTCCCTGCCCGGGAGCGCTGTTCACCGAAAAATGGAACCCTGCACCATATATCAATTTGGCGCGGTAGATTACATTTTGAATCCCGATCCGTTCGCCCATAATTTCATTGGTTTCAAGGTAGCTGTACAGCTTGCTGATTTGCCTGGCGTTCATCCCTGTCCCGTTATCCCTGATTTTAAAAATCAGATTCCGGTCCTGCATAGTGATGGTAATATGGATTCGTCCGCCCTGTTTCAAAGGCTCGAGACCGTGAATGCTGGCATTCTCCACAAAAGGCAGGAACAGCATCTTGGGCAGCTTGCAGACATAGGCCTCCGGCTGTACATCAAGCGAATAGTCAATCCGGTCCTCGAAGCGGTATTTCTGGATATCAAGGAAGCAGATGATAAATTCCAGCTCTTCCCGGACTGTAATCATGTCTTTGTTCCAGGTAAGCGAGCTGCGGAAAATCTTCGCCATGCTGTGAATCATGGCCGCTGTTTCGTTCTCGTCCTTGAGAAGACTGCGCATCCGGATCGTCTCCAGGGCATTGAACAGAAAATGAGGATTGATCTGGCTTTGCAGCGCATTAAGCTGCGCCTTGCTTCGCTCCAGCTCCAGGGATTTCTTTTGGATCTCGGCTATGTACACATCATCGATCAAGGATTTGATCTGCAGAATCATCCGGTTGAAGCCCAGACTGAGCTGACCGATTTCATCCCGGAAGTCGGTAACCGGAATCACTTCGAAATTTTGGCTGCGCACTTTTTTCATATGTTTGAGAATTTTGACTATGCGGACATTGAAGGACCGGGTGATAATGACAATAACGAGGGTAGGGAGAATCATCATCAGACAGGCCGATATCAGAATGAAGTCACGGGACTTCCTCACCTCCCGGATCACTTCGTTCTCGTCCACCGTTCCGACGATACTCCAGCCATCGAGGTAACTGACTCCGCTGTACCGGCTTGAGAATTTGATCCGGTCGCTGGAGCGGATCGTGCTGAAGGCTGTCTTGTCTGACGTCTTCCAGTCGATGGAGGAATCGGTGGTATACTCGATGCCGCCCGAGGGATTCAGCAGATAGACCGCGCCCTGCATGTTCAGATTATTAAAGATTTCGCCAATGTCGATGGTCTTGAAATCGATCTTGACGACCTTTTCCTTGTTCAGCCTTCCAGAGTAATAATCCATCTTCCGGATGAGCGAGAATTCTTGAAACCGACCGCTTTCGCTTTCGGTCCTGGTAAAGATCGGATGGGAGGTATTGGTGGCCAACGCCTGCCTGTACCATGGTTCCTCTCTCAATTCATCTGACAGGTAGCCGATATTTCCCGAGTGTAACAAGGTATCATTGTCGACATAAATCGTCACATTCTGTAATGAGAAGGATAACGGGGTATAGTTGTTCAGCATACGCCGTAAATAGGAGTCGTAAACCTCCAGATAATCGGCCGCATTCGCAAAGTTCCGGTCCAAAATTTCATTCGTGCTTAAATCGGCATAGAAAAAGGAAGATAGTCCAACGGCATTATCAACCTGCTCGCGGAAATCGTTGCTGATCTGCTCGATGGTCCGGTCGATATCGCGGATCCGCTGATTTCGCACATTTTCTGTAATGGTATTGTAGAACAGAAGATTCGTAAGCACGATTGGAATAAACACGCACAGGAAATAGATCAACAGCATTTTGTTGCGCATCCTTATATGATTGAGCAGCCTGTTCACTTTCATCTTCTCCTCCTCGTGCAGCTTAGCGGCTAATAATGCGGTTCCGGTACTCTGTCGGTGTCATTTGCTCCAGCTTTTCAAACTGGGTAACAAAATAATCAGCGTTGCTGAATCCGACCTTCTGGGCAATTTCATAGATCCGCAAATCGCTTTGCCGGAGCAGGCGTTTGGCTTCCGTAATACGGAGCTGCTGCAGATACTCATTGAAATAGCTTCCGTAAGTTTTCTTGAATAATTGGCCCAAATAGGCAGAATTCATATAAAACCGGGCAGCGATCTCCTTTAACGTAATCGATTCATGATAATGCTGATCAACGTAGCATTTGATCTTCTGGATACCACCCTTGCACTGGTTCTGGCTGAGCTGCCCCAGAAGTCCGGCCGCTTCCTGGGCAAACAGCGTAAAGATCCGCGTAATCTCCCCCAGCGTGATGTTCCGGTCATACCAGCCTACCACCGCCTCCAGATAAGCCAGTTCCTTTTCGTCGCCTTCCAGGGTCTGGATCGACTTCACTATGCCCAGCACACATTGGGTGACTGCCGCCTTCATCGCCTCCGGCGAGAAGCTTTTTTCCTGCATGAATCGAAACAGATGGTTTATTTGTTCAGCCAGCATCTCCGTATCGTTCTCTTCTACCGCGTCAATCAGCTTACGGTACAATTCATCCTCCAAATGCCGGTAGTTCAGCATTCTGCCCGAAATATCCTCATACGCAATGACAGACTGTGCCGGTATGAGATATTTGTGCTGCTGGACTTCCTTGGCTCCGAGATAGGAATGTTTGATATCCTTTAATGAAGGAACACCTGGACCGGCGTAAATACGGAACGGACAGGAAAAGGCTATGCGGATCAGACCTGCAAGCTCCGTCAGAAATGCGCTGACATCCCCGCCGAAGGAACGGGCATACAGATCAGGGATAACCAGCCCGTACGTCTGGTGATGCTCATACAGTACCGGCTCAAACACCGTTCCCGAGGCTGTATGTACAGCCTCACGGATGCCCTTGCGCAGCATATCCTTGGCCGGCAGTACATTACCGTTCCAGGGAAGGACATCATTCCACTCAAGCAGGGCGTAGGTAAACGTCTGCACAGCTTCACCTTCCCATGGAGCCTTCCAGGCTGCATCATCCAGGACGCCCTCCTCTCCCCGGATCAGCGCTTCTACCCGGCTCTGGTCCAGACCAACCTGAGTACGGGCCTTGTGCCGTTCTTTTTCCTCCAGCCGCTCCTTTAGCTTGCCGAGCGTCTTCTCGAAGTCCTCCTGGTCAATCGGTTTGAGTACATAATCAAAAGCACCGTAGCGCAGGGCCTGCCGGGCATATTCGAACTCATTATATCCGCTTACAATAATAAACTCCGTATCCAGCTTTTCAAGCACAGCAGCACGAATCAGGCCAATCCCGTCGATAACCGGCATCCGGATATCGGTAACCACCAGATCGGGTTTGTGCTCGCGGATCATAGCCAGCGCATCCTCCCCGTTGTCGGCCTCTCCGGTCACCACATATCCGCTGCGCTCCCAGTCAATCATTTTGATCAATCCCTTGCGCACAAACAATTCATCGTCAACTATAAGCGCAGAAAACATGGCTAGCACCTCTCATTCGGGTATAGTGGGTTATCTTTCTTTTATGCTAACCTCAACCATGCTTCCATGACCATAGCCTTTTATCAAAAAGAAGGTAATTTCTATACTTTTCAGAGAAAGCACTATAATATGTACGGGTTGACTAAAGCTTTATTTAAAAGTAAAAAGGCGCCGGTCCTCCATAACAGAGAACCGGCGCAATGCAGCGACAGCTGCAGCCTTACAATTTCCCCCTATAATCCTGGGGGGTCATTCCGAATTGTTCCTTGAACACTTTTATGAAATATTGGCTGTTGGCATAGCCGAGCTGTTCCGAGATTTCGTAGATCTTCATATCTGAATTACGCAGATTCTCCACGGCCTGCTCCATCTTCATATTAAGAATATACTCGCTGATGCTGACTCCGCTCACTTGCTTGAACAGTTTGGATACATATGCAGGATGAAGCGAGACGGAATCCGCTACGAATTGCTGGCTTGCTTTCGCCAGATTGGCTGCAATACAGCTCTGTATCTCTTTGATGATGTCCATCCGGTTATTTCGGGTGTCCCGTTCGAGCTTGACCTGCAGCGTATCCACCAGCGTCTCCCCCCAGCTGATCAGCTGGGATATTGAACGGAAAAGTGTCTTACCCAGAAGCTCCCGTCCAATCAGGTCGGATAACAGTGTATGATTTTTATGGGCTATGTAGTGAAAAGAGCCCAGAATCATGCTGCGGATTTCTTCTATATATTCTTCATTATAAGCAGGCAGGCTGTTGCTGAATTCTTTCATCTGCTGCAGTCTTTCTTTGTAGCCCTGCCACTGGCCTGTCTCCAGCAAATGCATCAGTGTCGGAGAAGCATACAAATCCTTAAGCGGCTGTACGGGTGAGCTTTTATGCTTATCCGTCAGGGAGATGAAATAGCCCTTGTCATCGCCTACCTGCTGTCTGAGCGCAGACAGGGAATCCTCATACATGGAGCGTATATGCATCGGAAATTCCCCGGGGTACGACAATATAACTGAAATGCCGCCATTCAGATATTCGTTCACACTGCTGTGCAGCTGGTGGGTGTTATGGGTCAGCTGCTTTAATATGATTTCCGGGTCCATAGCGGCCCCTTCAGTGCTCTTTACAAGAAACACCAGGTTCTCGTAGGCATCCCGGCAGTGCCATACCCTAAACCCTTCACCCAGCAGCTCGCAGGCTATATTCGTAACTGCATACTCAAAGAGCAGCTGGCTATCCAGCCCAAAATTCGTGAAATGCTCCTCCAGACGGATCAGAAACAGGAAAACACGGTCCTGCATCTGAAAGCTCAACTGATATCTGTCCAGCTTATCCTTCAGCCTCTCCTGCGGGTAGGATTTTCCCTGAATCAGTTCAAGCAGCAGCTTGTCCTTCAGCGCCGGAAGATGCTCCTTGAAGGCTAGCAGCGCCTGTTGATAGGAGGCAGTTCTATCGAGCTCAGTCTGAATCGTCATGATCGTGCTCTCCAGTGCAGCACGCAGCTTCTGATGATCCAGCGGCTTTACCAGATACTCGACTACCCCATGCTGAAGGGCCTCCCGAGCATATTCAAACTCTGCATAACCGGTAAGCAGGATGCACTTTATCCTCCTGTGGGTCCGCTTCACCTGTTTTACCAGTTCAAGCCCGCTCATTCCCGGCATCGCAATGTCTGTAATGACAATATCCACCGGGACCTGCTCAATCAGCTGCAGAGCTTGGGCTCCTGAATAGGCTTTATATACTTTATCAATTCCGAATTCCTGCCAGGGAAAGGCAAGCTCCAGATCATCTACGACATATTGTTCATCATCTACCAGCAGTATTTGCAGAATAGGCTTCTGCCTCCTTTTCAATTCGTATCCGGTAACAGGTTCCTTGGGACGGGGCGGACTCCAGGGATAACCCGGAACGCTTGCCGAAGTACAGCCGCAGCCGCTGATTCACATTCCTCAGCCCCGTCCCAAGCTGCTCATTACTGATAATGTTCTCATCAATATGACGGCGGACCACACCCAGCTTGTCCTCGTTCATTCCGGTTCCGTTATCCTTCACTGTGATCAGAAGACAGGAATCCTCCTCTTTCGCTGTAATGGAGATTACTCCAGGCCTTAAGCTCGGTTCAATTCCATGCTTAATGCAATTCTCCACCAGCGGCTGGAGAATCATCCTCGGCAGGCGGTATCTGCCCGCCTCTGCTGTAACGTCAATCTCGAAGATAATCTCTTTTTTGCGGAGATGCACCATATGAAGGTAATGCTCCACAAAATCCAATTCATCCTGAAGGGTGGAATCCAGCTGTTCAATTTTGTTAATATACCGGCAGTACGAGCCTAAATGAAGCGTCATGGCAGTTACAGCCTGATAGTCCTCAATGCTGGCTTTGCTCTGTATGAAATTCAGGCAGTTATAGAGAAAATGCGGATTGATCTGTGCCTGATATTGCATCAGCTTCGCTTCCTTGACTTCAAGCTCTCCCAGCAAGACCTGCTCAATCAGTTTCTGGGTGTTCTCGGCCATGCGGTTGAACGAATTGCCCAGCACCCTGAACTCATTAACCTGCAGATCAACGGCGCGGCTGGAAAAGTCCCCCCTGTCAAATCTGTCAATGGCCTTGCGCAGCGTAATAACGGGCTTCTGTACCTGTCTGCGGAGCAGCAGCGTGTAGAACATAATGCCCACCAGCACAACCAGTACAGCGAAGAGGAACAGCCTGTTGTTGCGGTTAATCGGTTCAATATACTGGCGTTTGGGATAAGCGTCAATGAAATACAAATCCAGCATGTCCGACTTCATGTAGTTAATCAGGTACTCTGCACGTTTCTCGTTCATGGAGATGGTACCGCTGTCCCCGTTGATCCGGGGGATCATGTACTGCAACAACTCTTCCGGAAATTCTGCCCCGGTCTGAATAAACTCCTTCTGTGAGGCATCATACAGAATCGGCGTGCCGGATACATATTGCCCCATCATCTTCACAAGATTCTCCAGAGAAATCCGGACTTCAATCAGCAGCGAGCTGATATGACTGCGCATAACATTGGAGTAATACCCTTTACCGTCCTTATCCATGTGCAGAACCCAGCGGTTGAGACCCTGCTGCGGGGGCATAAAGGAGCTGAAGGAGAAAGACGAATCCGAGGATACAGTCTCTTTCTCATCCTCATAATACAGAATAACGGTATTCTTCCAGGTAGTGGAGGCTGTGTTCAAGGCCAGCTTATCAATGATGGTCAGCTTCATCTCATACTTGGCATACTGATCCCCGAACTTCAGAATATACGGATATCCACGCACAGACTGGTCCTGTGACAAAATAATGGTATTTGTCAGCACCTGTTCAAACTGCGTGGATAGCTGGGAGGTCATAAATTCAACCTCGTACATTTTATTTTTTCTCAGCTCACTCTGGATGTCCTTAACATTCAGCCTGTATATGATCCAGAAGGCACCCACAATAATCAGGAGCATCAGCATCAGGACTAACGACAACCACTGAAAGATAGATAGGCGATATTTCACATTGGCTCCTCCGAATGAAAGGACGGCCTTAGGGGCCGCCCTTCTCTCTTGTTTCTTGTACTACTGAATGGATTGATACCACTCATTGACCTCTTCGGTCACTTTGTCGCCGCCTGTAGTTTTCCATTTCTCTACAAAGGTGTCGAATTCGTCCACCGGCGCTTTGTCATAAATAATTTTGTTCAGCACTTCTTTCTCCAGCTTCTCAAGCATATCTCCACGGGAGAGCTGGGTTTCTGTAGGCGTACCTGTGAACATCTCAGGCATTACGCTGTCCTTCTGGTCGATGATGATCTTGGCCGCTTTGATCTGTTCAGGAATCCGCTCGGACAGATTCTTCTCATATTGATTGGACGGCTCTGCCCCGTCTGCCAGCTTGGCCAGCGTATTCATCATCAGATTCGGAATAATCGCTCCGTCGTAGGTAAGGGTATAACGGATTGCATCGACCCAGCCGCCTGGAATCTTATCGCTGTCCTGCTCTTTTAGAACGGTTCCGTCCGGAGCGATATCATAGTCGTAGCCTTTGGCGAATCCGTCTACGAATGTTGTGCTCTCCGGATTGGCCCAGTTGTCAAACAGATAATTCTGATAGACGAAGAAGGCGTCTTTATGCTCCATATCCTTGTTGATCAGAACAGCACCGGAGGCGATCTTCGTACCGTGTCTGCCTACCTTGCCATCAGGGCCTGCCGGAAGCGGATAAGCCTTATACTCGGCATCCGGAACGTTCTTCTGCAGATCCGGGAGCGGCCAGCCTGTCATCCAGTAAGGACCGACAATAATACCGGCTTTGCCTGCTGTGAAAGCTTCTGTCGCTTTGTTCTCGTCATACAGACCGGATTCGGAGGAAATATATCCTTCCTTCATCCATTTCTGCATTGTCGCCAGCCCCTGCTTCATCTCAGGCTGCACAGAACCGTAGGCCAGCGTATTATCCGCCGTCTTGTTCCACTGGTTAGGCATTGCGCCGAACATCCCAAACACCCATCCGGCTTCAGACATCCATGTATTCAGGTTATTTTTGAAGCCTACAGCGAGTCCCGTGGTATCCTTCTTGCCGTTGCCGTCAGGGTCCTGATTCGTGAAGGCATCAAGCACGGTCTCCAGCTCAGCAAGATTGGTCGGCGCCTTGAGATTCAGCTTCTTCAGCCAGTCTTCTCTAATATACATTACCGGGTCATTATTGTAGGCGTTTTCGAGAATCGGAATGCCCATACGTTTGCCGTCTCTAATGTAAGGGTTCCATACGCTTGGATCTTCCGCCATCGCTTGCTTATATACATCGGAGGCATATTTGTCGAATAGCTCGCCGGCATCCGTGAACTGGCCGCTGTCAATCAGATCGGAAATAAGGGAAGGACTACCCCGGAAAGAGATGATATCCGGCATTTTTTCTCCTGAAGTGAGCATCAGGCGCAGCTTGGTTTCATAGGCGTTATTCTGGTCGCTTACGGTCCAGAGATATTTGATGTCAATGCCCAGCGTATCCTTGGCCCATTTGGTGTGCACGTTATTCTCGATGTTCTCGCCATTCTTGAATTTCAGGCTGCTGCCAATCGGAAATACGGTTGTAATAGTCACAGGTGTTGTGTATTTACCATTCTCGAAGGGAGCTGAATACATCGAGTCTTCACCAACTGCCGGCTTGTCATCTCCGCCTGCATTCTCCTTGTTACCGTTGCCGCTGCAGCCTGTCAGCAGGCCGGCCAGCATGGCCGTAGTTAACACTGCCATAGCAGAGAATTTCATTTTCTTTATCATTAATCTTGCACCCCTTTAAATGAAATTTAAGCATATTAAGTTTCTGAGTCAATCTTTTTTCAGCGCGTGCATCACCCCCTTTTATAGGAAGGGCAGCTATTCTTTAACCGCCCCGAGGACAATTCCCTTAACAAAGAAACGCTGCAGGAATGGATAGACGATGAGAATCGGCGCCATTCCGATGAAGATCTGAGCCGCTTTGACCGTTCTTTGCGAGATGTTCTCAAGATCCTCCGGACGCACTGTCACCTTACTGAAGTCCTGCTGGACAATGACCGACTGCAGGAAGGTAGCGAGCGGATAGTTGCGGTGATCCGTCATATAGAGCAGACCGTCGAACCAGGAGTTCCAATGCCCGACGATCGTAAACAGTGACAGCGTGGCAATCGCCGGCATGGATACCGGGAGATATACACTGAACAGTGTTCTGAAATGACCCGCGCCGTCTATAAAGGCTGCCTCCTCCATCTCTTTGGGGACCGCCCTGAAGAAGTTGAGGAGCAGGATGATGTTCCATACCGAGACGGCACCCGGAAGAATCAGAACCCATATCGAATTCATCAAATTCAGCTTCTGAATCAGAATGTACATCGGAACCAGGCCGCCGCTGAACAGCATGGTGAATACCAGAAGCCAGATATACAGATTCCGGCGTCTGAAACGGGCGTTCTCTTTTGACAGCGCATAGCCTGCCAGAATGACTACCCCCATGCTAAACGCAGTTCCCAGCACCGTCCGCTGCAGCGTCACCCAGATGGAACGGGTGAAATTTTCATTGGCTACGGTCTTGGTATAGGCGTCCAATGTGAAATCTACCGGCCACAGACCTACCAGATTGGCGTTGGCTGCCGACTTCCCGCTGAACGATACAGCAAGGACATGAATGAGCGGAATCACGCACAAGGCTGAGATAGCAATCATGAAGATATAGTTGAACACGGTGAAAATGCGGTAAGATTTTGTTTTATGATACATGCCACGTTGGCCTCCATTCTAGAAAATACGGTAGTTAGCAAATTTGTAGGAGATGCGGTAAGCCGATACGATCAGCACAAAGCTGACAACGGATTTGAACAGTCCGACTGCTGTTGAGAAGCTGAACTTACCGTCCACAATGCCAAGTCTGTAGACAAATGTATCGATAATATCACCTTTGTCGAATACAAGTGCGTTATAGAGGTTAAAGATCTGGTCAAACCCTCCATTAAGAACGTTTCCAAGAGCCAGCGTTCCAACCACGATGGTAATCGGCAGCATAGCCGGCATCGTAATAGCAAGGGTCTGCTGCCAGCGCCCTGCTCCATCCACTTCAGCGGCTTCATAGAGAGCCGGATTAATTCCCGCCAGGGAAGCCAGGAAGACGATGGTGTTGAAGCCGAACTCTTTCCACACATCACTTACAACCACAACAAATCTGAACCAGTTCCCGTCACCCAGGAAAAAGATCGGCTGGATTCCAAACACACTCACCAGCACCTGATTGATCAAGCCCCCGTCTCTCGCCAGCAGGTCGGACAGGATCCCGCCCAGGATGACCCATGACAGAAAGTGAGGCATATAGACGATGGTTTGGACCGTTTTCTTGAACGCCATTTTTCTGATCTCATTCAGGAGCAGCGCGAACAAGAAGGGAACGATCAGCCCGGCGATCATCTTGAGTCCGGCAATAATCAGCGTGTTCCAGATAATCTGAACGTTCTCCGGGATACTGAACAGGTATTCAAAATGCTCCAGGCCCACCCATTTAGACCCGCTGAACCCTAACCCCGGCTTGTAATTTTTGAAGGCAATTGCCAGGCCCGTCATCGGAATATAGGCGAAGATCAAGGTTAAGATCAAAGCCGGAAGGACCATCAGATCGAGACTAATCGTGGATTTCCATTTGGATTTCTTCCGGGGCTTCCCCGCATTCATATCCAGTTTTTCGCCTTTTACGCTGGCGGGCGTAACCAAGTTTTTCATGCTTCTGCTCCCCTTTGCTGATCAACGTTGTATCCGTTTACTTTGTTTATAAGTTAATCATACCTAGTGGAGCATGGCAGATACATGATAAATACAGAACATCGATAACAATTTGATAACTATGAATAAAGAATCGGTTAACAAAGAGCAGCGGTTCCCCAATGTCGGAGAACCGCTGCCTTATGAATACATATTCTTTGCCGATAGATTTATAGATTTACTGATACACGCTATACACCCGGTTCACTTTTACAGCGGCCTGAGCTTTGTGCGCCTTGAATCAGATCTGCAACCCGCAGCTTCTCAACGGCGGCGAAGGCCTCCGGATTCAGCTGATTCAGATCCCTGAAGTCTTGTACAGCTGCTGGATCCGTCTTCAGCCCGATCTGCTTTAACGGAATAAGCCTATACATAAAAAGAGAGACGGCAAACTGCCGCCCTCCCTTTATCTGACCTTATGAGCTTCTGCGTCAGCTCACTTTACCCTGTAATCCATTTTCAGCACATGAAACGACTTGGGCCCTACCTCATAGAGCATCGGGCTGGCGGTCTCAAGCGGAGCGCAATGAGGGGCAATGTTACGCGGTGTCTGTATGGAGTTCACTTCTTCTTCCTGTCCCTGCATAACATATACCTCCCCGCGTCCGCTCAAGGCCATCTGCGTCTTCAGCTCCACCTGAACTGTACGCTCCAACGTATTAACCAGCTTCACATAGATCACCTGCTCCGCTTCGTTATACGACACCGTGAACGGGATCTCTTCTTTCTCATTTACGGTCTGCAGCAGCTTCGTCCCCATAAGCGTGCTGTACATTTGCTGCACATAATAACTTGGCGTTCCGTAGCTGCTCTCCCCGTCGAACCAGATCATGTCAGGAGACCACTGGGCATAGCCCAGTCTGGCAAACAATGGAGCATAGGAGGCAAGCACCACAATATCGGCATTTCGCTCAATTCCGGTCAGGAATGCGGCTTCCGCGAGTGCTGCCCCCCAGCTGTTAAAGTGCTGCGCATTCATCCCATTGCCATAGTGACCCGCATATTCCCCGGCAAACACCCTGATATCTCTGGGATAGTGATCGTAGAAATGAACATTCCTGCACAGCCATTCGGGCTTCACATAATAATGCTCATCAACGGCATATACGAAATTCGGGTTGTCCTCAGTCCGTTTGCGGTAATATTCCCACGCCTGGCTATAATGTACAGAGCTGATATCCGGACCGGCGGAACCAATGAGCTGTACGGAAGGGTATTGTGCATGAATCGCCTGCTCGAACAGCTCGTATCTTGTGAAGAAATCAGCGTGCTCGCACTCCCACTGTTCATTGCCAATCCCGATCATCTCCAATCCGAACGCCTCAGGGTGGCCCATCTCCATGCGGAGCCGGCCCCATTCCGAATCCGCCGTCCCATTGGCAAATTCCAGCAGATCCAGTGCATCCTGAATATATTCCTGAAAAGCAGCATCATCTACACCCACATGCTCTGTTGACTGGAACTGGCAGGCCAGTCCGACATTCAGCACCGGAATCGGCCGCGCATCCAAATATTCGCATAAGAGAAAGTACTCATAAAAGCCTATTCCCAGGCTCTGATTATAGTGGCTGTACTCGCTGGTGTACTGATTCTCCTCATTATTCCCGTGCATGGCCCAGCGGCTGCTGTTATTCTTGCGCTGCTCGGCGGCGCCCACACTCCGTTTCCACTGGTACCGGTTCTCCAGGGAATATCCTTCTACAATACACCCTCCCGGAAACCGCAAAAAACCGGGTTTCATCTCCTCCAGCAAATCGACCAGATCCCGGCGGAATAAACCCAGCACAGCATCTGAGGGAAGCATGGATATGAAATCAAAGTATACCGTTCCTGGAGCATCCAGCCGGATGACGAAATCTCCATAAGAGACAGGCTCACTGCAGCTGAGCTGCGCCGTATAGCGTGTCCATTCTCCGCTTACTGCCGGGGCTATGGCAGCCTGAGCCATAACCTTGTTGTTCTTTTCCACAGAGACTTCAATTCCGCCTTCATAACCCTCTGTTCTGGAATACAAGGATACCTGATACTGGACTCCCGGCTTCAGAGAGACTCCATCGTAGGCCTTATTTGTAAAGGCGTTCCCGGCTTCTGCGGCAGTAAACTCCAGGTAATGGGGATTGATCTGATTCTGGGGATGCTCCGTTTGAATCTGCAGCCTTGCCGCGTATGCCCCTGCGGGATAAGCGCTCCAGCCATAAAGGCTGTCATAAGTTTCGCTGAAATTACCCTTATCGCCTCTCGCTTCCATGAATTCGAAGGACCGGTTCTCTATCATTTCGGCATGCAGCCCGCCGTCCAGACCGTAGTTTATATCCTCAAAGAAGAGCCCGATCATCCCCTTCGAAATCGGTGCACCGGGTTTGTCTGTAATTTGTATTTTCATATATAGGAACCTCGCTTATGGATTAGTACGTTGACGGCTACAAATAAGAAATGATCTCAGGGGTAATGCTGCTGTCGTAGCGGTCAGAGATGCCGAAGTCCATCTGTTTATAGGTCCATGCTGCCCTGCCGATCTTATATTGTTCAAAAATATCATGGACATCCCTGTACCAGTTCACCACGCTTTGAGCCGGGGCTTGTTCGATAACGCCGTATTCTCCGCAGTACAAATACACATTACGCTCTGCAGCGACATCAATGGCATTCCGGATCAGGCTGGTCATATAGGCTGGACCCATCCCGCTGATGCCTTCCGCATGCAGCCCCGAGCCGAAAGCCCCAATGGCCGCCGAAGTGCTGCGGTATGTCTCCAGGTCGCCCGGATACTCTATACGGCTCTTTGGCATCTGTTCCACCCAGGCTGCACGCTGGTGCGTGAACAGGAACGGCTCATAGAAATGGAAAGTGTACACGATATTCTCGTCATACGGCTGATCGAGCAGCCCGAGGGTATGTACGCTGTTCCACTGGATGCCGCCGATGACAATTTTGGTCTCCGGCGCATACTTGCGGATCTCGGCAACCGTCCTGCGGGCCAGCGCATTCCAGCGACTGCTGTCCTTCTCCACAATTTCATTTAACAATTCAAAGGCTACGGTGTCCTTATAGCTTGCGTAACGGCTAGAGATTGCCTTCCACAAATGAAGGAACCGGAGCTGGAGCGTCGGGTCGTCAAACAGGGAATTGGAGGCCACGCTGTCGAAGGAGAATCCGGGGGTCTTATGCAGATCAATAATGAGGTTCAGTCCGTTATCGGCGCACCAGCGGATGCAATTGTCAATATGCTTGAATCCCGCATAAGCCTCTGTGTTCCCCGACTCTTCAATAACTTCATAATCTACCGGCAGCCGGACATGGTCCAGGCCCCAGGAAGCAATCATCTCGATATCCTTCTCCGTTATGAAGGAGTCATAATGTGCCTGCTGATACGGACACTGGGACAGCCAGCCTCCCAGGTTAACCCCTCTTGAATAACCGATCCATTCTTTCATCACCTATCATCCTCTCTGGCTTCCGCCTGCATCATATGTTGCTCCTGCTACCTGCATTAAGCATAGATAACCCCGGCCGTAAGGACAATTACACATCGTGCGCAAGTACTAACCTATTGTGCAATCATTATTTACAAGACCGCCTGCTTGCTTTTACAATAGACCTATCTGCTGACCGGAGGTTCCCATGAACATATACAATATCGGCTACAATCACAGCCACGACGCGGACTTTATCATCAACAGGCCCCAAGGCTCCGGCGACTATATGCTGCTGCTGCTGAAGACACCGGCTATCTTCACTTTTGACGGAGAGAGCCGGATTACCGGGCCTGACTCCTTCATCCTGTACAGCGAGCATACCCCCCAGTTCTACCGAGCTTACGGGTCACAGTTCACCAATGACTGGTTTCATTTCCGGCTGGACAAGCCGGACGATGAAGCGCTGCTGGACAGGCTGGCTATTCCCAAGAACACAGTAATGCCGATTGGCGATTTAAATGAGCTGTCCATTATTATTAACAATTTGTGCTATGAGGCTTACTCCTCCAACCCGCATAAAGACGAGACCATAGAATTATATTTACAATTATTCTTCATCAAGCTGAGCAACCGGATCCATTCCACCGGGCGGGAAGTCGGCACTACGCATTACAACAAGATGTCGATTATACGCACCAAAATTTATAACCAGCCCTACCTGAACTGGACGATCGACGGACTGTCCCACGAGCTGACCATGAGCAGGTCGTGTTTCCAGCACTTGTATAAGGGCTTCTTCGGTGTAAGTCCGATGGCCGATGTCATTGCCAGCCGGATAGAACATGCGAAGTACCTGCTCGCCACTACAGATATTTCCGTCAAGAAGATTGCCGAGATGTGCGGCTATGCAAGCGAAATCCACTTCATGCGTCAGTTCAAGCAACAGCTCAGGCTGACCCCCTCCCAGTACAGGGCGAAATGAAGCGGATAGACCAGAACCCAGCCTGTAGTTAAAATAAGGGCAATCGGCACGAGAAAATCAAACCAGTCCATAATGAACTCCGGAAGGGAGGAGCCCTTTTTGAAGAACGAGAATTTGTTGCACAGATTCATGACAAGAGCCACAAACACACCAACCAGGAGTGCCGTAATCATCCCCGAAGGCCCAAACCGTTCCAGAATGAACTGGATGGTTCCGTCTTCATTTAGGGTCGGGTTAAGCAGCAGCACAAAGAGCGATACCCCGCTCATTCCCGCCAGCAGCGCTCTCTTTTTTCCATGACGGTATACGGCGTTAAAAAAGCAATAAACAACCCCAACAGCCCGAAGCTAAAGGTCGTGATAGGTGTAAGATCCGGCATCCCCGGAATGAAATCCTTCAAGATTGAAATGAGTGTAATAATCGAGCCGATAAAAATCATCGGAATCGCCACCATAATGGCTTCCTGGATGGATGCCACCCAGAGATTATTTGTAAACGCCTCCAATCTAGGTGCAAACGATTCTGTCATCCACTTCATGAACGCTTCATCTAAATTCCCCCTGTCTTTCTCTTAGCTGATGCTGATACAACCCTAGTATAGTGTTTTATGATACCGTTTTCTTGTTGTAACTTACCGCATCCGGGTTCGTATTTTGCCTACTTCCTTGCCTCTTATACTAGCTTGTCTGCTTCGATCCAAAATAAACAACAAAAAACACCCCTTCATCAGAAAAGGGATGTTTGCGCGGTGTATTTTCAATAATACTGCCTTTCGAGCTGGAGCAGCAGCACCCCATGGGGCGGGAGTACAATCTCTTTGCGCCAGCTTTCCTGCTCAACAAGCTCTGTCCGGATGACCGGACCGCTTCTGCTGTTTAAATACTGAATTTCCTCCTGCGTTAAAAAATCAGGCGCGCCCATAGTCATCCACTCATCGAATACCGACCTATGCTCCCGGTCCAGCTGATAGCTGGTGCATTTATAGGGTCCAGTCAGCTGGTTTAGCGTGATTTCAAAGGCTTTGCTGCCTTTTTCCTCAAATACATCATAACGGGTGGAACCGGACAGCTCTTACCAGTCTCCGCTCGCAAACAGCTGATCCACATGGACATAGTGATAGAACAGAAACTGCAGGCTTCTGTCACTTTTCCTGGTACAAGCATAACCATCCCCCTGCATCAGCAGCTCGTCACCCAGCTTCTGCATCAGCTCAAACGCGTAATATCCGGGTTTCTTCAGCCCGTCGCGGTTGATCAGGCCAAAGCCTCCATAGAACGGGGAAGCGGGAACGACACTTTCTTCAAAAACATCGGTAAAGGACCAGTAGGCCATTGCCTCCACGTCCCCGAGCGTGTTCATCGTCTGGTAGATGACAAAAGGGGCCATAAACATCGTATCGTGCAGCAGATTCCGGTCGTACAGCGAAAAATTCCACTCGGTAATATGAAGCTCAACGTCACTGTACGAGGCCGCCTTCATTTTTTGCCGCACACGGTCAATGCTTTCTTTGAAAAATGCCGGGGGCATGATCCGGGTTAAACGGCCTTCTTCCGTTTTTAGCTTGGGATATTCCGAATAACCAGCCTAAAGGTAATCCAGCCTGTTCCCCCAGCTCGAAGGTGCTGGAACGAAGCGCACCTGTTGCTGCTTCATTGTATTTCCAGCCGTTTAACGATAAGTACCCTCCTGGTTATACGGGATTTGTTCCGCCCACCAGGTGGATTCTCCGGATACACTATCCGGACCAAAGGCGTTTCCTTTGGTTACAGTCCATCCCGTCAAGCCTCCGGTTTCAAAGCCCGGGTTTACAATTTCATAGACCGCATCCGCGGCTGTTCCTTGAATACCTGGAGCCGCAAGCTGCAGAATCAGCCCCCCTGCTACCACTCTGGAAATCCAGGATGTCTTTCGATTAGCTTTCCTCATTAACAAGCCTCCTTCATTATGTTTGATTAAATGAAGCGCTTACAAACAATTATCTACTTCTTTGCGTTAATTGCTGTATCCATGAGGGAAGGAGCGCCGTGGCGCTCCGCATTACCATATAGACTTCATTTCCCAAATTTCCAAAGACTTCACCAAGGACTCCCCATCTCCCCATAGTCTAAGCCCCAAAGCATCCTTGCGGCCCGGATATACGCGGGTCGTCAGGCTTTTGAGTCCGTTGGCATAGGCTTCGACCATGGAGCGGTCCAGATAGAGATGCAGCTTCAGATTCTCGCCGCACAGATCCAGCTTGCCGCCCTGAATCCCGCTGCATTTTTCTTCCGGATGCTGCGATGTTTTCGTCCGGTCGGCCAAAAGCATCGATTCCTTCCAGTCATAATACAGCAGCGTCTCTTCCTCTCCATCCGGTGTACACCGGACCTTGATTCCAAGCTGTGCAGCACTGCCCCGCCCCATTTCCAGCTGAATCTCCAGCATATCGCCTTGAATAGCCCTCAGCTGGTCATTTGCTTCTGATAATGACTTGTCACGAAGCGATAGTCGCTTCTCACCCCGCAGTGACTGCAGCTCATGAATCGGCTCGATTCCAAGCCTGCCATCCTCCCTCAAGTACACGCTTACCGGCAAACCGCCGTTATGAGCCCAGCCTGATTGATACTCCAGCACGGATGTACGGTCACCCTGCGCGATCGTAAAGACGATATTTCTGCCTGTCACCGGATCGACCATTCCGCTCGGGCCGGTAAAATGAAAATCACCGACATCCATCAATTGAGGTTCCTCCCGGTCCGGTATGAAACTCAGATTGTGCTTGTCCAGCTGTCCGATCCAGTAGAACACTTCAACATCGGCGCCGGCTCCCACAGGGCTGACCAGCAGGAGATGCTTACTCACACCTTGCTTGTCACTGCCCAGAGGAAGAAATACAGGGAGCTCCCAGATCGGTCCAAGATAAGGGAACTTCCGAATGTCCGCTTCAAAAAATGATCCCTTGTACGTCCAGTTCAGCATGTCGTCTGACGAAAAAGCCAGCGCGGCTCCCCCGCCGCCTTCCACCCCTGACCCGACCAGGGCATACCAGCCGTCCTCATCCTTCCACACGAACGGGTCCCGGAAATCTCCGAATGCCCCCATCCCCTGCTGCTGTACAATGAGCGGCTCGGGATGTTTGATCCACTTTACCAGATCAGGGTCACCGTCTGCGGAATAATTGCTTCTGGCCAGCGCCACGCTCTGATTCGGTGATGCACTGTCATTGCCGGCCGTAAAGAACAGGACAGGCAGGCCGTCAGTATCATATGTCGCGCTTCCCGACCAGATTCCGTCCGGTGCGAGCTGATCCTTCTCAGGTGCCAGGGCTACAGGAAGATCACGCCAATGCACCAGATCTTCACTTACCCAATGCCCCCAATGAATATGATGAAAGTACGGCCCTTGCGGATTGTGCTGATAGAACAGATGATATTGCCCGGCAAAATAGACCGGAGCATGCGGCTCGTTCATCCAATGGGCCGGGGGGCTGACATGATATTGCGGTCTGTGCCGGTCCGCAAGCAGTGGCGTCCTGTCCAGCTTGATGTCGTCATATTCCACCTGCGGCCGGATGCCTCCATTTGCCGCGAGCACCTCCTGATAAGATGAGGCCACTTCCTCGTAACTCAGGGCGCGGCTATAAATCTTCAGCTCATCCATAAGTCCGCTGAACATGTGCAGGCTGAACACCTTTGCAAGCTTACTGCTGTGATTGTTCCTGCCGATGAGCAGGTCAGTATCCGCCGCTACTGCCAGCCTTGAACCGGCAGGTACGACCGCCGAAGCGATCTCGCTGCCGTTCAAATACAGCTTGAGTTCACCCTCGTCCCCATTGAACACGGCATTTACGTAAGACCACTCATTCTTGGGCAGTTCACAGCCGTCCGGCGAGCAGATTTCGATCCATTTTCCTCCCTCAAGCCCGATTTGGAAGGACCAGGAGCCGTGACGGAACATGCCAAGCAGGTACCCCTGCTTAGCATCCTTATTGTGCCTGTTCACAATGGCGGCCAGCTTGCCCCCGTGCCCCCACTCATAGGTTCGCGGGGCAACCCATACCCCGATACTGAGTGCCGGCAGAAATTCCGGCTCCCCATTAGGTTCATCCTCATGGGCAGAATGAGCAATATAGGTTGAGTAACCATCAAAGAGGAGACTAGTTCCTGCCACTCCCTGCCTCCATGGCGGAGTACAAGGATCGGTAAACTCCGCATTATTAAATACGTAGTGAACATTATCCATCGTCTTAGTGACGCTCTCCAGCGCACCTGCTCCGACTCCTTCATCAAAAGCCCAATACAGCGTTAGTCCGCGGTCTCCCGCTGAGCTGCTCATGCCTTATTCCTCCCCCGGTATCCGAATAGACTCCAGCGTATGGATCTTAAGTGAATTCATAACAATCTGTCCTGACTGCGTACTTACCCCGATATGCTCAATCGGAGATTCAGGGAAAATCTGATCGGTCAGCACAACCAGGCCATTATCCGCATACACCTCAACCGCATTGCGGTCCAGCCAGATCTGCAGCCTGAGCTGTCCATTCACTGCAGCCAGTCTCGCACCATGCCGGCTGGCAAACGCCGGATGGAAATCAGTCACACCGGAATGGGAACGGTCGGTGAACAGCCGCTTGTCAGCAGGGTCGTAACCGATAATGATCTCGTCCTGTCCGGAGGATTTCAGATGAATACATACCTCGCCTCCGGAACGGACATCCAGTTCTGCCTCTATCTCCAGCAGATTATGATTCGTCTGCTGTATGAAAGGAGTCTCAGGCGTAACGGTGACATCCTTCCAGCTCACGGAATCTTTGCGCAGCTGCCCGATTTCCCGGACAGGCATTTGGGTTAGCACGACACTGCCGTCCTTGCTGGTCAATGACAAGGCGCGGGGCAGAGTCATGGCACCTCTCCAGGAACCTGTAGGGGTCTCGTTGGCATATTTCCAGTTGCTCATCCACCCGATAAGGACGCGTCGACCGTCTTGCTCCGGAATATCCGACCAGGTAACGCCTGCATAGTTGTCTCTGCCATAATCCAGCCACAGAATATGATCGGCCGGGTTGTCATTAATAAACGTCTTTCCGTCGAATTCACCAATGAAATATTGCGTGCGTGATCCCTCGGGACAATCGGGATTGTCACCAATGCTGATAATAAGCACCCATTTGGACCGGCCGGTGTCATCCACCGGCAGCTGAAACAGATCCGGGCATTCCCATACGCCGTCATGGGAGCCTTCTCCCTTGCCGAATTCACCGGTCAGCGACCATTCGCGCAAATTATCCGAGGCATAGAAGCGGGCATGGTCTCCCGCAACAATCGCCATAATCCACCGCCCGCTTTGCTGATGCCAGAACACCTTGGGATCCCGGAAATCTATCAGGTCATCCTCGGAGAGCACTGGATTACCCTGATACTTCTGCCAGGTTTGGCCTTCATCGCTGCTGTAGGCCAGACTCTGACGCTGCCGCGGCTGGCCTGTCTCCGGATGGGTATCCGCATGCGTAAAGATCGCAACGAGTCCTCCTTGGGAATCTTCGAATATACCGCTGCTATTATTCCAGTCCACTACACAGCAGCCCGAAAAAATCGCACCATGCTCATCCGGGAATAGCGCAACAGGCGCGTGCTCCCAGCGAACCAGGTCTTGACTTACAGCATGGCCCCAGTGCATCGGCCCCCATTTATTACTGTAAGGATGATATTGATAGAATAGATGATAGCTTCCCTTGTAGTAGACTAATCCGTTGGGATCATTCGCCCAGTTATCGGGAGGTGAAAAGTGAAACCCTGGTCTGAACCGGTCGTCATTGTCCGGTTTGGCGGACTCCATCAGGCGGTTAATCTCATCTGTCGTAGGCATGGACCCAAGAGCCCCCTTTCGTGTTGTAACCAGCGCTCCGCCGGCATTGGCGAAACTCAGCATGCTGGTGATTTGCCGGGTGGTCAGCTCCTGCAGAGAACCCCCGTTATCGAGGATCTTATATAACAGGCAGCCCAGAAAAGCATCCCCTGCTCCAGTCGTATCAATGGCCTTGACCTTAAAGCCCGGCACATATCCATCCTGGCCGGCCAGACGATAATAGCAGCCCTTTTCCGCTAAAGTAACGACGATCAGTCCGATGTCATATTGCTGCTGGAGCTCCAGTGAACCTTTTCCAATATCGTTTGTGCCTGTAATAAAAGCAAGCTCTTCTTCCGAGATCTTCAGGATATCGGCATAATTCAAACCCCAAAGAATATGCTGTCTCGCTGCCTCCTTGCTCTCCCATAACGCAAACCGGATATTCGGATCAAACGACAGCAGCACTCCCGCTTCCTTAGCCTTAAGAACGGCCGTCCTGGTTGCTGTACGGGCAGGGTCATGAGTCATAGACAATGAGCCAAAATGCAGTACCTTGCAGCTGTCAATCCGCTCCAAAGGGATATCCTTTGAATGTAAGAAGGTATCTGCTCCCGGCTTCCGGAAGAAGCTGAAGGACCGGTCTCCCTGTTCATCCAGATGAACAAAGGCCAAGGTTGTACTTGCTTCGTTCGTAACCGAAACTCCTGTTACATCCACACCGTTATTTAGAAGTGTATTTTGCAGTAAAGAACCAAATTGATCCTCTCCAACCTTGCTGACGAGTGCCGATCTTGCACCCAGACGGGACAGCGCAGCGGCCACATTGGCCGGAGCTCCTCCAGGATTGCACTCAAACTGCTCATTCCCTGCGGCTGAACGGCCTGCCGGAGTAAAATCTATTAATACTTCTCCAATCGCGATAACATCAAGCACAGCTTCTCCCCACCTAACCCTCTATTTATTTATAGTTTTAGATTTGCATTGTAGCGGTCCAGTCCGGTCTGATAGATTTCCATCAATTCATTCAGACCCATCTTTTCCAGCGTCTTGATATAGCTGTCCCATGCCTCATCTGCGCCGCCGTCTACAATGAACTTTCCTCTTTGTGTATTTACATATTTGATCAGTTCTGGCTCAATCTTGTTGATGGTGTCCAGCTCTTCCGGCTCAAAGAAGATACTTGGATAGTTTTCTTTTTCCATATACGGATTGTAGTATTTCTCCAGGTCCGCAGCGCGCTGCTGGGCACGGGGTTCCATATCTACCACTTTTCCGAAGTCCTCAAAAGTAATGATGCCCGGCGCGCCAGATCCCGGAGCAACCTTTTGACGGAATTCACCTGCAGAGGCTCCCTCAGGAAGCGGCAGATTCACGAGCTTACCGTTTTCGTCCTTCTTGTATACGACATCCAGCGGGCCCCAGTGGATTTGAGCAGCCATGTAAGGCTCATACTGCTGGTCGATCCAGCGCATGGTGATTTCAGGATTGCTGTTCTCTTTGGTAATGACAAACGACCCGCGTCCCGGCCCGCCGCCATTGGCGCGTCCAATCGTCTGCTCTCCACCCGCGCCTTTAAGCGGGGACAGCAAAACATAATCCTTGGCACGTTCGGTACCGACAACCTCTTCTACTTCCCACCAGACATAGGAGCCCAGCGTCTCATCTGTCGTTTTGCCTTTGGCCAGATACTGCGCTGCATCCTGGGTGAAGGATTCCGGATCGATCAGACCCTGCTTATACCATTTTTCATGAAAATAATTCAGGGCTTCCTTGTATTCAGGCTGAGTCGCCGTAAAAATAACTTTGCCGTCCCGGACGACACGGTGCTCCAGGTTATCCGGAAGTCCAAAGGCGCCGAATAGTCCGGCAATATCCATACACCACTGCATGTGCATGAAGCTGAGCGGGATTTCATCCTGCTTGCCGTTGCCGTTCGGGTCCTGTGTTTTGAAGGCCAGCAGCGCTTCCGTGTATTCATCTAGTGTTTCCGGCACTTTCAGGCCCAGCTTATCCAGCCAGCTTTTATTGATAACGTGAAAGAAAGGGTTCGTTCCCAGGTTATTCTCTTCCCAGGACGGCAGCCCGTAGATGTGCCCGTCTGGTGCAGTAATGGATGATTTGATATCAGGACGGCGCTCCAGAAGCGCTTTCAAATTAGGAGCATATTGCTCAATTAAATCCTCCAGCGGAATCAGGGTTCCATCTTCACCGTAATTGATCAGCTCATAATCGGTAAATCCAGCCGCATAAAAGGCATCAGGCAAATCGCCGCTTGCAAGCAGCAGGTTTTTCTTCTCTGTATAGTCGGTATCAGGAATGTTCTCCCAGTTAATCTTTACGTTAGTATCCTTCTCCAGCCGTTTGAAGATTTCCATCTCCGAGAATTCCGGCGCCAAAGCCGCCTTCGGGGCTACCATTCTTAAGGAAACGGTTTCGTCTACAATCGGAAGACCGGTTGCATTGAAATTTGCTTCCTGATCCGGATTCTCCGCCTGATTCTTGGACCCGTTTCCGTTACCGGAACATCCGCTCAGCGCAAACGCTCCGGCCAGCACCACAATCCCCGCATTTTTGAATAAAGACTTCATTATCCATAACCTCCCTTTTGTTCATCCACCCTTTAAACGCTTGTGTTGCTCTGCTATTTTGGCCTGAATACGGCGGTACATCCCCCCTCTCAAGTGCCGGAAATGAGGATCAGCCTTTAATCGAGCCGATCATTACGCCTTTGACAAAATACTTCTGCAGGAATGGATACAAAATCAGCAGCGGCAGACTGGATACCATGATGACCCCGTACTTAATCAGTTCGGTCACGCGCATCTTGGCTGCATAGGATTCCACATCGATCATCATTCCGGAATTGACCTGATTCTGGACCAGGATGTTGCGCAGCACCAATTGCAGCGGATACTTGCTCTCATCATTCAGGTAGATCAAAGCGTCGAAGAAACCGTTCCAGAATCCGACCACATGGTACAGCACCATCACTGCCAGAATGGACTTGGACAAGGGGAGCACAATGCTCCAGAAAAATCTGGTGTTTGAGCATCCGTCAATCGAAGCCGCTTCCCACATCTCATCCGGTATGGACGACTGGAAAAAGGTTCTGACAATGATGACGTTGAACACACCGCCTGCCCCGGGAATGACCAGAGCCCACATCGTATTCAGCATGTGCAAATCTTTAATCAGCAGATAGGTGGGGATCAGACCGCCGCTGAAGAACATCGTAACCAGCAAAAACCACATAATCACCGACTTCCCGGCCAGATCCTTACGGGCCAGCGGATAGGCTGCAAATACCGTGACGGCAACTCCAATTAAGGTCCCCAGAGTCGCGTACAGAATGGAGTTTCCATACCCGATCCAGATGGAGGAGTCACTGAATATCCGCTCATAGCCGTCCAGCGTGAAGCCTTTCGGAAACAGCCAAACCTCACCGGAGTAGATATAATTGGGATCGCTAAATGAGGCAGCCAGCACAAAGTAAAGCGGGTATAACACAAGCAGCATGATGATGGTCAGCAAAATATAGTTGATGATGTCAAACCATACATCCCCTCTGCTCTTTCGCTTCAATAATTGGTTCATGATTATTTCCTCCTTACCACAGGCTGGTTTCTGTCATTTTTTTGGCGATCCGGTTTACGGTAAAGATCAAAATGATATTGATCAAGGAGTTGAACAGGCCGACTGCCGTGGAAAAGCTGTACTGGGCCTTCTGAATCCCCATTTCATATACATAGGTCGGGATAATATTGGAGGTGGCATAGTTGAGATCACTTTGCATCAGAAATGCTTTTTCAAAACCGATGCTCATAATATTGCCCAGTGCCAGAATCAGCAGAATAACAATCGTCGGCAGAATGCTCGGAATATCCACGTACCACACGCGCTTCCATTTGCTCGCCCCGTCCATAATAGCCGCTTCATGCAGTTCGGGATTGACTCCCGCAAGCGCAGCAAGGTAGATAATTGTGGCGAAGCCGGTCTCCTGCCAGATCCCTGAGAGGATATACAGCGGACGGAACCAGCCCTCATCAGCCATAAAGAGGATGGGCTGCCCGCCAAACGCGGTAATCAGGTGGTTAACAAGACCGCTGTTGGGCGATAAAAACACATTAAGCATCCCGACAAGCACAACGGTCGAAATAAAGTGCGGCGCATAAATCACGGTCTGGACAAACTTCTTATAGGACTTGCCCAGCATCTGATTGAGCATAATAGCAATGATGATTGGCGCCGGGAAGCCGAACAACAGCGAAAGGAAACTGAGGGAGAGCGTATTATTGATAATAGTCCAGAAATTATAAGCATCGAAAAAATCTTTAAAGTGCTGGAAGCCTACCCATTCACTCCCCCAGATCCCCTGGCTCGGCGAGAAATCCTTAAACGCAATTTGCACCCCGTACATCGGATAGTATTTGAATACGAGATACAGAATAATGATCGGCAGCAAAAACAGGTACAGCTCATAGTCGCGCTTGAACCGGCTCCATCTTTTGCGGCTCGGTTTGATCAGGGTATGGTCTGCCGTACTGATTCTTGAATTCACGCATATACTCCCTTTCAATGTAGAATAAACAGTCGTTTTGAAACGTTTCCAATTTAGAATAAAAAATATATCATTGAACTTGAAACGTTTCCAATTTAGAAAAGAAAAACGCCAGTTGGTGCATTCATACCGATAGGCTGATGTTTCTCTGATCTGCAGGAGATCATGTAGTCTCGCCTTGCCTGAACGCAACAGGTATGCGGTACACCTGTTTTTCCAGCGGAATGCCTTCGATCTTGTCATACAGCAGTTTGATCGACATGCGCGCCATTTCTTCCACCGGCTGCCTGATGGTAGATAGAATAGGATGAAAATACGGACTGTCCTGGATACCGTCATAACCGATGACCTTCACGTCCTCCGGAACCCGGATCCCCTGCTTGCTGGCCTGATCTATATAGCAGGCGGCAAGCATATCGGTAATGGCAAAAATGCCATCTGCATCGCCGTGGTTATGCAGGAATTCATTAATAAAGGCTTGGTTGTCCACGATGGGGTCGGGCTTCTCGTAGATTACATAATCTACACCCAAAGCCTGCGCCTCGTGGATAAAGCCCTCTCTCCGGTTCATAGTCTCACTGAACACAGAGGTAACGCTCCCCATAAAAGCCGGCTTCCGGGCTCCCGCTTTCACAAGCTCCCTCAATGCAAGACGGCCTCCTTCATAATTATCCGAAGTGACGCAGGTAATCTTCTTGTTAAAGTGCCGGTCAATGCTTACGATCGGAATATCATTGCTCACATTATTCTCGATATCGTTGTAAGTTATGCCGACAATTCCAGCCACCTTGTTCTGCCGCAGCATATCGAGATAATACAGCTCCTTTTCGGGCTTGCCGCCGCTGTTGCACAGCATCAGCTTATAGCCTTCCTGGTCCAGCTCATCCTCAATGTAATACGCCAGCTCAGAAAAGAAGGGATTCCAGATACTCGGCAGCAATAAGGCGACCATCTTGGACTTCTGCATCTTAAAATTCCGGGCCACTTCATTCGGGAAATAATTCAGTTCCTGTATGGCTGCTTCTACCTTTTGGCGTGTCTTGGGTTTGACGGCACCAGAGTTGTTAATGACCCTGGATACGGTACCTACAGCAACGCCGGCTAAGTTGGCTACATCTTTAATGCTTGTCATTTAACACCTCCGACCTCTCTTCTGAAAATTATAATAGCACCAAAGTGGAAACGTTTCAATAGTTAATTTGGAAACGTTTCAAATTTGTCGAAAAGTTAAGCAAGCTTAATTAAACGAAGTTTTCAGATGATGGGGTTCCTGGAGGTATTCGATCTCTTTTTTACTCGATTAACAATATAGGCATTCACACTTACTATTCACAAATGCACACATACATTAGTGTAGAACGTTTCAAGGGAGGGATTGGAATGAGCGAATGTGCAGGTTATCCTCACGTAGTCTTCACGTCTACTACAGTCATTCTTGTTCTCTACATTCTCCTGGTCATTGTATTGAAAACATTTTAAGTTCAAAAAAAGTCACGCTCCCGAGTGAGTGTGACTTTTTCTTATACATAGGCAAAAATTACGCCGGGGCAAGCTTAGAATTATAACGGTGGACGTGTATTAGGAAAACAAAAAAACCTTGATTTCTCAAGGTTTCCACTGTAGTGCCGAGGACGGGGGTCGAACCCGTACGAAGGTCACCCTTCGCAGGATTTTAAGCCTTTATTCGGCTTTTCGCATACATTGTGGACTCCTAGCACCAACAACAAACTAAGGCAGCCCCAGACTAAATAGCGCCGGGACTGCATTAGTTTATTTCCCTTGTATCTCACAAATACACAAACGGCTCCTTCGCATCCACGAACGTCACCGGAAGCCCGTCCACCAGCGGGGCGAGCCAATGGGCCATATATTTCATGCCCCATTCCTCGGAGCGCTCATGGCCGACGACAATCATCGCCTTGTTCATGCCCAGCATAGCGGCATCGTTGACGTAGGCACATAGCGTCCACTCGGTAATATCGCCGCAGATCATCACATCCAGCTTCTTCTCCTGCATCAGCTCCATCGGCATTTGCTCCCGGCCCAAGCCCAGACTGCCGCCGCCGACCAGAATGCCTACACGCGAACAAGGGGACGTGAGATCGCCGACGATCTGAATCACCTTCATACCCAGCCGTTGCTTTAGCAAGCCTGCCAGCTCACCCACAGTGGTCTCCTCAATCAGATACCCCCAGGCGTCTTTATCATCCAGCTTCTTGTCTGTCCAATCCAGCTCCTTCAGCAGCCCGTCGTAGATCCGATCCGTATCCGCCAAATGCATATGGTCGTGGAACCTCCAGATGACAATGCCGTGCTGCTCGATGAGCTGCTTCTTGGCCAGGTAGACCGGGTCTTCCTCCAGCCAATCCAGAGTATCCATTCCCGTAAAATAGGTCGGCTCATGGGTAATGATCAGGTTGGCTCCCACCGCAATCGCTTCCCGGATCACCCCCACCGTCGCCATGAACGTGGTCACAATGCCTGTGACCTCCACATCCTCACTGCCACTGACAAGCACATCACAGGTCTCTTCCAGCCTCCGTCCCCCGCAGCAATCGAGCAGAATCCGGTCAATAACCTCCTGCACTTTCATACGCCCATTCTCCTTTGCCTAATTATTATTAGCCTTTGACAGCGCCGATGACGACACCGCGGGTGAGATACTTCTGCATGAACGGCAGTACGAACAGCACCGGCACAATGCCCAGCACCGCCATCGCCATCCGCACCGCTGTACTCGGGAGCTGTACTGTAGCCGCACCCAGCACACTGCCGGCCTGGCCGGAATTCAGGAACTGAATATTGGTCATGAGCTGCATCAGCAGGTTCTGAATCCCGTACAATTGCGGCTTTGATACAAAATATAACGCATTAATCCAGTCATTCCAATACGCCAGTCCCATGAACATCCCCACGGTCGCCATCACCGGCATGGACAGGGGCAGCATAATGCGGAAGAAGGTCCGCAGCTCCGAGGCGCCGTCGATCTGGGCCGCTTCGATAATCTCCAGCGGGACATTATTCTTGAAATAGTTGCGGACCAGCAGGACGTTGAAGCCGTTCGACAGCAGATTCGGAAGAATCAGCGCGAGCAGCGTGTTTTTGATATGAAAATACTGGGTCCACATGATGTACGAAGGCACAATTCCGCCGCTGAACAGCATGGTGAAGAATACAACGAACGCCAGCACATTATGGTATTTAAAGTCTGACCGGGACATCGGGTAAGCCAGCATACTGGTGATCAGCAGCCCGGCGGCGGTACCCAGCAGGGTCACCAGGAAGGACACCCCATACGCCCTCACGAAAACGTAGGCAGAGGCCCGGATATACCGGTAGGCGTCCAGGCTCAGATGCTCGGGGAAGAAGCTGTATCCGTTGCGGACCAGCGCGGTCTCATCCGTGATTGAGGCAATCACAATGAGCAGGAAGGGTACAAAAGCAAAAACCGTAAGCAGGAGCATCACAGCCGCAGAAAACACCGTAAATGTCCGTTCTCCCCTGGTTTGGATCATTAGTAGTTCCTCCTAGAACAATGCGTTTTCGGGATTAACCTTCTTGACGATGGTATTGACCGTAAGCACGAGGGCGAAGCCGACGACGGACTGGTACAGGCCGGCTGCGGCCGACATCCCGATATCGTTCAGCTGCATCAAGGCGCGGTACACATACGTATCAATCGTCTGGGTGGTGCTGAACAGCGCGCCGGAGTTCATAGGCACCTGATAGAACAGGCCGAAGTCGGAGTTGAAAATCCGCCCCATCGACATCAGCACCAGCACGATGACCGTCGGCTTCAAGAGCGGCAGGGTGATCATGCGGATCTGCTTCAGCTTGCCGGCGCCGTCGATTTTGGCCGATTCATAGATACTCTTGTCGATCCCGGCGATGGAGGCGAAGTAGACGATGGAGCCATAGCCCGCTGTCTTCCAGAGCTGAATCAGGACCAGCAGATACGGCCAATACTTCGGCTCTGAATACCAGTTGATCTCCGGGAGGCCGAGCGGCTGCAGGATCGAATGGTTGACGAACCCGCTGTCGGCGTTCAGAAAAGCAAAGACCAGCAGCGAGAGGACGATCATCGAGATCAGATTCGGCAGAATCAGCCCGGTCATGAACAGCTTCGAGTACAGCTTGGTCAGCAGCTCGGACATCAGAATCGCAATAAGGATCGACACTACCGTTCCCAGCGCAATGAAGGCCAGGTTATAGAGCAGTGTGTTGCGGGTCATGATCCAGGCGTCGCTGGTCTGGAACAGGAAGGTGAAGTTCTTCAGGCCGGTCCAGTCGCTGCCGAAGATACCCTTCGCATAATTGACATCCTTGAAGGCAATGAACACACCGAACATGGGAAAGTAGCTGTTAATGAGAAAATATAGCAGTCCGGGAGCCGCTAGAATGAGCAGCGGGAGTGTTTTTTTGAGCGGCTTCGATAGGGACTTGCGTCTGGCAGTCATGCCGGATTCACCTCCATGGCCGGGGGCGAAGCCACTGTAGCCGCTCCACCCTCAGCGAATTCATATATTGGTTATTGCTGCGCGGCAAGCCATTCATCGAGCTGCTTCTGCTTGCTGTCAATAATGGCCTGGGCGCCCGCATCCTTCAGCGCACTGACGAACTTCGGAATAATCGTGTCCGGGTCCACCGAGCCGCTGACCAGCGCCGGCATGTATTGGCTCACCACGTTGTTCACCGCACTGATCTGTGTCTTCACCTGGCCCTGGTCAAAAATAAATCCGAAATACGGCGATCTTGCCGTATCCTTGTTCTCCTTCAGCTTCAGCTCCACATCCGACCAGTTGATGCCTTCGAGCTGGTACTGCAGTGACTCGGAGCCTACAATCCCGGAGCTCAGCATAGCGGTATAAGGAACGGTGTTGGCATCCAGCCCATCCGGGAATTTCACATGATGGTCATCCACCTTGATATAATCCTCCCCTTCAATTCCGAAGAGAATGGTGTTAATCAGGTCTTTGTCGGTATAGAGCAGGTTCAGGAACTTGACCGCAGCCTCCGTCTGCTTGGAGGTACTGGAGACCATCCAGGTCACGGAATTCACGGCACTGGTATCAAAATAGAACGGGGCAATCCGCTTGGTTTCAATATTCTTGCCGGCTTGCGCACTCAGTGTCTTTCCTACCTCCATGCCGCTGTAGCCGCCCAGGAAGGAGAACCCGCGCCCGGAGGAGACCATCTCCATGGCAGTAATGGTCGTGGTTGCGGTATCCTTCTGCAGATAACCCGCATTGTACCAGTCGCGCATCATTTGAATGCCTTTTTTGAAGACATCGGTTTCATAGAAGTTGACCACCTTGCCGCTATCGCCGATGACAACGCCAACCCCGGTGGTATCGGTCAGGTAATCGACCTTGCTGGCACCCTTCATCCAGTTCACAAGTCCCGTATCTGTCGGATTCACGTTGATCGGGCCGAACGGAACCACATCCGGCAGCTTCTGCTTAACGGCGGCAAATACGGCGGGCAGATCCTCCACCGATTGGATCGAGTCTGCCGCTACGCCTGCTTGTTCCAGCATATCAGCGTTGTAGATGATATTCGTCGGCAAGGCCATGCCTTTATTCACCGGAATGCCGTAGACATGTCCATCCATCGTGGTGGTCTTAAGGATATCTGCGCCGAAATCCTTCTCCAGGATGGCCGTCAGCTCCTTGCCGTGCCCTTGCAGCAGCTCTTCAAGCGGCGCTACCTGGCTCTTGGATACATAGTTGGAGAACTGGCCGAGCGTAGTGAAGATGTCCATCTTCTCCCCGCTCTGCAGCGCCAGATTCACCTTCTGGGCATAGTCCGCAGGCCCGAAGAGACGGAAGTCCACCTTCACTCCGATCTTCTCCGTTGTGATGGCATTAATCGCATCCGTTACCTTGCTCAGATCATCGGGAATCCGGTTGAAGGACGGCAGGGCGAATACAATCTCAGCCAGCTTGGCCTTGGCTCCCCCGGATGCGGAGTCCGTGGAGGATGTATTGGAATTGCCGCCGCAGGCGGAGAGCAGCGAACCGCAGATAACCATGGACAACAGCAGTGAACCTAACCCCTTTTTATTCTTCATGTCTCTTGCCTCCTGTTCTGTATTTACACTCTCATTGTACCGGCCGCGGAGGGGGGCTTACTTTCAAAAAGACGGGCTGTTTTTATAAAAAGCCGTACTACAGGAAGAAGCTCCGCCTCCCGGGCGGGGGAAGCGGAGCCTCTTGCTATAGAGCGGCCTTGTGCCTCAAGCGGTAAGCGGCCGGAGTCTCGCCTGTCAGCTTCTTAAATACCGTGGAGAAGTATGAAATCGTATCGAAGCCGGTATCCATCGCAATCTCACCGATACTGGCCGTGCTCTCGATCAGCAGCTGCTGCGCCGCCCGGATGCGGCACCCGTTCAGGTACTCCTTGACACTCTGCCCGGTTCCGTTCTTGAACACCTTAGCCAGATAATCTGCGGTCAGGTATACGCTGGCGGCGACATCCTCCCGGCTGAGGTCCCGGGTATAGTTCTCCTGGATGAACCGCTTCGCCCGCTCGACTACCCCTTCGGACTGCAGCACCTCCTTGATGGAATCCACCGTCTTGTCTGTCAGCGCCTGCGCCCATTTCATGAAGTCGAACACACTGCTCTCGGCAGCCTGGGCCAGCCGCTGGCTGTGTGCGTCGGCGAAGAGCCGGTGCGCCTGAATATGGTGGCGCGAGAGCAGCGAATAGACCACCTGCACCAGATCCTCCCGGATGGAATGGAGGGTGGCTGCGTCCAGCTTGCTCAAGCTAGCCAGCCGCTCCAGCTCCTTCTTCAGCCGGTTCACGATCTGAGCCTTCTCCTTCTGGACGAACAGCAGAGTGAACAGCTCGGTATCCAGGGTGAAGCGCTCGGTAAGATCATAATGGAAGGGCTGGCCCGGCACATGCACCCTCCCCCGGAAAATAATATTGGACTCATCCGCCTGCTCCAGTTCCGTCTTAAGCTGCGCGAGGCTGGTGATCCCGGAGGTCTCACTGAAATAACAGGTCGCTGCACATTTCAGATAGTCTCTGCACAGCTGAATAATCTCCTCTGCCCAGCCGTGCAGCCAGCTCATGTCTACCGGACTCTCGGCGACAACCGCAATGTAGAATACCTTGTCCGCCTGGTAGGGGATGATCCGGCCACCGCTCACACGGCTGCTGAGAATTTCTGTGACCAGATTTGAGAGCGCGTAATGGAAGATGCTCTCGTCCCACTCCCGCTCGATCCCGGAGCGGGGCACACTGACGAGCAGCAGCAGGTAATCCGACTGGGTGGAGACAGACAGCTCCCGCTTTCGCACCTCGCTCTGGATCAGCTGAAGCCTTGGCGATATCGCCGCCGTCAGCACATCGCTCCAGAAGCTCCGCTCCAGCAAATCCTGGTTCTTCAGCCAGGCCTGGCCCAGCTTGCGGTATTCGCCCATCATGATCTTCTTCTTCAGCGTGTCCATCGACTTGCGCAGCGCCGCCTCCAGCTCCTGCTTGTCCAGCGGCTTGACCAGATAGGAATCCGCATCATAGACAATAGCCTTGGAGGCGAAGCTGAAGCTCTCATGGCAGGTGAGGAAGATGAAGCCGCCCTCATAGTGCTGCTCTCTGGCCCACTGGATCATATCAATCCCTGAGCCTCTGGGCATTTCAATATCGCAAATAATCAGGTCCGGCTCGCCGCTCCCGAATAATCGCTTCGCATCCTGGATGTTATGGGCGGCTATCACTTCGGTAATTCCGAATTCCTCCCAGTTCACAATGCCGCGCAGGGCTTCAACCGTAGGGATATCATCATCAATCAGCATACAACGCATCTTATTCCTCCTTCTGGATGTGGTCTGCCGGTCTCACCGGAATCCATAGCTCCACTCTTGCGCCTGTAGACTCCGTATTATTGGACAGCTCAAGCAGATCATCCCGTTTGTAGAGAAGCTGCAGGGTCCGGCGGATATTGGCAATGCCGACCCTGGCTCCATCCTCCACTGCGTCCGCGTGCTTCTGCCGGTTCAGCCACTCCTGAGTGAAGCCCGCCCCGTTATCCTCAATCACGATCCAGGCCATCGGGATGCCATTCTTATTTGTCATTCGCGCCCGGATGAAGATCGACAGCATCTCCTGAACGAACATGGCGTGCTTGAATATGTTCTCTGTGAAGGTCTGAATGATGAATTGCGGAACCGGTACATACCGGACTTCATCGCTCATCTCAGTCATATAGAAGATTTGTTCAGGATAACGGATCTCCTGCATCCGGATATAGTTCTCGGTGTGCCGGATCTCTTCCTCCAGCGTCACTTCCGTCAGCCCCCCTCTGAACATATACCGGAGATGCTCCGACAGGGAGTGAATCAGGCTGCGGATTTCTTCATTTTTGTTCTGATAGGTCAAGCTGGTTATGGTCGAGATGGCATTCAGGAAAAAGTGCGGTCGGATCTGCATCTGCAGATATTTGATCTCCGCACGGCTGGTTTCGATCTGCTCCTCATACGACTGAATCTTCAGCGCCTTGATCTCGCTGACCATAGACTCCAGCGCATGGAACAGCTTCCTGAACTCCAGCGAATACGGGGATCCCCGGGGAATCTGGTACTCGGTCTGCCCCTGTTCTACCGCCTTCGCGGCCTTGGCCAGCTCCAGAATCGGCCTAAGCACATCCCTGGCCAGGAACCTGAGCACAAGCGGGACCACAATGACGGAGAGCACCGCCAGCAGTGCAATGCCCCACTGGATGAGCTTCAGTCCCGAGAACATGCCGCCCTTGGCGACCATGTTGGTGATCCGGCCGAACTCGCCGATCGGCTCGGACACAATCAGGAAGCTGCGCTGATATGTCCGGGTTAAGCTCTCCAGTGTCGTATCCGCTTGGGGCAGAGCGATATGATTCGCAGCCAGCACCTTTCCCTCCGAAGTACTCAGGATATACCGGTTCTGGTCGCCCGCTCCTCTGTCCACCATCGCTAACAGGCTGCCTGCTTTGACGAATGTTCCGAAGCTAACCTCCGAATAGGTAATATATTTATACAGATAGTACTCGCCCCGCAGCCGGAATACCTGCCATTCCCCGTTCTGCCTGGGCGCAGCAGCACTGAATTCTTTCGTGTTCAGATAATCAACTACAGCCAGCTTGTCCTCCGATTCGATCCGGGCGTTGAATTGCTCCAGAACCAGTCCCCCGGGCAGCCGGATGAACATGCCGTCGCTGGAATAGCTGCCGGCCATTTTGGCCTGCAGATTGTTTTTGAGCTGCTGGACCTTGAAGTATTTACTGTTCTCGTCCATTCCCGCTGTATTCACCGCAGCATCGATATTGCGGTCAAACACCTCGATCAGATCCTTGGAGAAGTTATTGAAGTTGTTATGAATGTTCGCCTGATAGAGGGCAAGCGTATTGCGCGAGCTTGTTAATGCATTGCTCCGCAGGACCTCCAGGGAGTAGATATTGCTCAGCACAAGGACAGACAGCAGGATCGCCAATATCACTGCCATCTGCAAGGAGAACTTGAATACGATGCTGTTCGTTCGGATCATTGGCCTGCCTCTTCCTCCCTGGAATTCAGCACGCCCCTGAGCCAGCCGGACCCAGGGGCGTACAATGGATATGATTTGTAGTTTTATAAGAAGAACTTAAGATTTGCCCTTGAAGCGTAATCGTCACTACGGTGAACATTTGGACTTCCGGCCGCTGTTGTCCCCAGATTTCTCTAATTATACTGCGGTTTGCAGTAGAAATCCGGTGACAAAGGCGGTCGCTACCGCTCCTACAGTTCCAAATTTCCCCTCCGCTTCTTTTTGCTTTTCGTTTATTTCTTAAGTGCTTCTTATATAGTTAATTAGCCGCCCAGCTTAAAGCAGCTCCGATGTGCTTATCCCAGTACACCCAGTTATGGTCGCCCGGGCCCTCTTCATAGTAATGGGCAGCCTGCTCGCCTTCCAGGAACTGATGGAACCGGCGGTTCACATCCAGCAGCATGTCCTCGGTTCCGCATGCCATATACAGCTCCGGCAGGTCAAGCCCCTGCGCCTTCACATCACGCACCAGTTGCTCGGGGTCCTTGTCGCTGCCGAGCAGCCGGCTCAGATCGCCGAAGACGCTGGCATAGTAGGAATAACTGGCAATTTCGTCTTTATAGTCCGGGGCAATATTGGCAACTTTATACGGAATTAAGGCCGAGGACAAGGCGATAATACGCCCGAAGCGCTCTGCATATTTCAGGCCGTTGCGGATCGCTCCGTAGCCGCCCATCGATAAACCGCCGATCCAGGTATCCTCGCGGGCCGCCGACAACGGGAACAGTTTGCGGGTGAAGTCTACCAGCTCCCTGCCGATATACTCGCCGTAGTATTCTTCCCGAAGTTCATCGTTCACATAGAAGCGGTTCTCCCCGGCAGGCATGAACACCGCTACCTGATGTCTGTCCGCCAGCTCCCGGATTCTTGAGAAGTTTAGCCAGTCATTATGGCTGCCGGAGAAGCCATGCAGCAGATAGAGCGATCTCAAAGACTGGCCCGACCAGGCCGGCAATCCCCAGCCCTCCGGCAGATCCACCGGCAGTATTGCATTAATAGTGACTTCCCGCTTCAGACTTGCCGAGAACAGGCTGATTTGCATTGTAGCCATCATCTTTTCCCCCTAACGAATTAGAATCAGACACAGTATACAGTTTCTTGTCCCTGCTCATCTATATATTCGATAACAGTCTGATAACTCTGCAGGTTAATATGCAGCCGGCAATATTCAGCCCCTTGCTCCCACATCAGCCGGATTTCATCAGGCTCTGCCTCAAGCACCCGGAAGGTTCCTCCGAAGGCTCCGTATTCATTGCGGAAACGAATCAGCTTCATCAGCCGCTGTACAACCTCCCGCTGTGATTCGGCCTCAATCTCCTCCAGCGTATAGTTATGGCGGTTGATCTCCCGCCCTTCGCCTGATAGGGCCACCTGCTCCAGGTCGTTACGGCCAGCCAGCAGGCCCACATAATAGACCTGCGGAATCCCCGGCGCGAAGAATTGGATCGCCCGGGCTGCCAGATACGCATCGTCATCCTCATTCAGCGCGCTATAGTACGTGCAACGGATCTGATGCACATCGAAGCCGTCCGGCGCCTTATGCTCCTCCGACAGAATCAGGCTCAGGTTCGCTCCCCGCTCTTCGCAGAGGCCCACTAGCTCCCGGGCCTCCTTCGTGTCGATCAGATCATCCAGATCCGGCTTCACCGGAATGCCGTCATGGCAATCCAGCATCGTGAACTGCTTGTGCGGGCGGGTCCGCAGATAGTCATACAGCGCTGTATTGGTTCTGCCGGTAAGGGCTTCGAGCACCCGGTAAGGCAGAATGAAGTCGTAGATCCAGCATCCATAATCTGACAGTTTCTGTTGAATACTGTAGTGGGAATGGACTTCCGGCAGCAGCTCGATCTCAAGCGAGTCCGCCATCTCTTTAATCCAACCCAGGAATTCATAGATTTCCGGCTCCACAAAAAAACAGCTCGTGCCCAGCTTCTTAATGACATACCCGACCGCATCGAGCCTGACAATCCGCACATTCTGCTGCTTGAAGTTCAGGAAGAACTGCCGCAGCAGCTCCCGGGTCAGCGGAGAATTGACGTCAAGGTCAATCTGCTCGGAAGGATCGGTCTTGCCGAAGGTCGTCCAGACCTTCTCCTCTTCACCGCTTCCGAGGGTGTAGGAGGAATAAGGCAGAAGCCGGCGCAGGAATATTTTCTCAATGTCGGCCTGCACGGGCACTCCATCCTCCCATATTTTATCTAGCGTAATGAACAGTCCGGCATATTCCGAGGCCCGGCCCTTCGCCAGGAAGTCCTGGAAGTACGGTGACTGCCTGGAGATATGATTCACCATCAGATCCACCAGCACATCGAACTCTTCACCGATGCGGCGTATATCCTCCCAGGTGCCGAACGCAGGCTCAATCTCCAGGTAAGTCAAAGGAGCGAAGCCGCGGTCCCCCGAGGACGGAAAGGGCGGAAGAATGTGGATGCCCCCTGCGAACAGGCCATCCAAGGGTCCATGCAGCACCTGATAAAGCTGCGTCAGGCCGCCGCCCAGCGAATCGGGATAGGTAATCAGCTGTACTTGATTCTTTAGTGTCATCCCAGAGCCTCCTACAGGTTATATTCTTTTTGGATCGCTTCCAGCGCAGGCAGCTCTACTACCGCACCTGTATATTTCAGTTTATAGGCGCTGACGGCAAGCCCCGACTCCAGCGCCTCTCTAAGCGTGTAGCCTTTGACTACAGCGGTGTAGAATCCCGACCAGAAGGCATCTCCTGCTCCCGTCGTATCTTCAATTCTGTCAGCCTTGGTTGGAAGCGCCAGAGTCTCTTGTCCATTGGAGACCAGGGCGCCATCCTTGCCCAGCGTCAGAATGACCAGCTTCGCGCCCAGCGCTTGGAACCTGGCCATCTGCTCTTCCGGGGTTCCGGGGCCGAACAGGCGCGTGGCATCATCCTCCGAGGGCTTGATGATGTCCACCTGCGGGATCATCGCTTTGACATAGGCTGCCCCGTCCTCCCCCTGCTGCCAAATCGCCGGATGATAATTAGGGTCGAAGCCAATCAGCAGCTTATGCTTTCTGGCGGCCGCTATCACCCGTTCCATCGTATTCCGCGACGGCTGTCTGGAGACCGGCCAGCAGGAAAAGTGAACGATTCTGGATTGAACCAAGGCCTGCTCCAGCGCCCTATTATACTCCAGCCGGCAATCCGCTGCGCGGTAGAAGATCGGGACCGGTGTCGCCTGACTCTTCGTAATCACCACCATGCTGGTAGACTCCTCCACCTGCTGGATTCCGCTTATATCCATACCGGCGTTCTGTAATGTGTTAATCAGGAAGCTGCCCAGGCTGTCCCGTCCCACCGCAGAAGCAACATGCGACCGGATGCCCAGCTTACCCACATTGATGGCAATATTCGACGGCGATCCGCCGAAATGCCGGGTATATCCGCTACATGCCGTGGCGTCGCCGTACTCATTGGAGATCATATCCACGAGCAGCTCGCCTACTGTCAGCACATCATTCTTCTTATTTTCAAACTGTATGGCCTCGTCAAAATTAAACACCCATAATCCCCCTAACACTCCAGTATCCTGTGGTCATATCTATTCTATGGTTTCCGGACAGGCGCAGCTTTCAAAAAACCGTGAACTTTTTATAATTCAAAGGGTTCTTTCCCGAAGAACGGTATGACTTAGGGGTTCAGCGCCTTCGCTAGAGCATGGATGTACTCCTGCATGGCTCTGCGGCTAACCTCAGCCGCCGGCACAACATGCTCGAAGCCGTGGTACCCGCCCGGATACAGATGGAATTCCACCGCTACACCAGCCTGCGCCAGCCGGGTTACATATTCCATTGTCTCATCGCGGAACAGGTCGAGCTGCCCGATACAGATATAGGCGGGCGGCAGGCCCGTCAGATCCTCCGCCCGGGCAGGTGCGGCATAAGGCGATACTTCTGCCCCTCCGGCAGATGAGCCCAGAACCATCTCCCATGCCACAAGATTGTTCATCCGGTTCCACAGCGCAGGATGGGTTATTTCATGGCTGGAGGGTGTCAGATTGCGGTCGTCAAGCATCGGGTACAGTGGAAGCTGGAAGCAGAGGGCGGGACCGCCCTTATCCCGGGCCATCAGTGCCAGAGCAGCCGCCAGACCGCCGCCTGCGCTTGCACCCCCGACAGCAATCCGTGAACGGTCAATCTTAAGCTCATTCCCGTCTTCGGCCAGCCATACCAGTGCCGTGTAGCTGTCCTCGACCGCCGCCGGAAACGGATGCTCCGGGGCCAACCGGTAGTCGGGCGACACAATGACACAATTGGCCGCTTGGACGAAGCGGCCGCATAACGCATCATCCCCGCCTGGATTCCCCAGAATATAACCGCCGCCATGCGTCCAGAGCAGGGCAGGCAGCGCATGTTCATTTCTGTTGGCCGGCTCGTAGATTCTAACCGATACAGGATGAGCGCCGGGCACGGATAGTACCCGTTCTGTAATGCGGACGCCGTCCAATGATTCGGCAGGCATGGGAACACTGCTTCTGGCTGCGGCCAGACCTTCCGGCAATTGCAGCGGTGGCAATCCGGCTATTCCCTCTTGTAATTCAGGGGCGACGCGGTGAATGAAATCCATCTATGTTTCCTCCATATCGTTATGTGTGAATGATTCGCTGTGTACAACCAGTTCAAGTAGTTCCCTTTTCGGACAACCGGACAGGGAGAATCGTCTCCAGCGGGACCGGCTCCCCGGCAATCTGCTGAAGCAGATATTGCACGGCCAGTTCACCCATCTGCTTGATCGGCTGTACGATGGTCGTCAGATCCTCGGCATCCAAGGTGGCAATGCCGTCGTATCCTACAATCTTAACCTGGTCAGGTACTGCTCTGCCCAGCCGTCTGCACTGCTTAAGCACCTGCATCGCCAGCATATCGCTGCTCGCAAATACCCCGTCCAGATCCGGACGCTCCTGAAACAGGCTGTTGACGAGCTGTTCATACTCCTTATATTTGAAGCCGTTCAGGTCGGTCTGCCGCACGGTATATTCCACATCTTGTCCGCTGACCTGCTCCAAGAAGGCGTCATACCTTTGCTTGGCCAGCAGATTGAGGCGCAGATTCCCGCTGAGGTAGGCAATGCTCCGGCATTTTTTGCGCAGCAGCAATCGGGTAGCCAGCACGCCACCCTGATAGTTATCGGAAGCAATGAACGGGATCGTCTTAGAGATCTGCCGGTCCAAAGAAACCAGCGGCAGGTTGATCGACTTATAATCGTTCACGCTCATCGTATGGCTGCCCATAATGATGCCGTCGACTCGGCTGGCCCGCAACAGATCAATGTATTCCTTCTCTTTTTTCTTATGGTGAAGGGAATTGCACAGCATGAGCTTATAGCCTTGCTCGTAGGCGTAAGCCTCAATATGCTTGGTAACCTCTCCGAAGAACGGATGAGAGATATCGGGAAGAATGAGGCCGATAATGTTGGACTTCTTGCGCAGCAGGGAGCGGGCTACCTCACTCGGATGGTAATTCAGCTCCTCCATGGCGTTGTTTACCTTTTGCTTCAGGTGCTCACTCAGGTACCCCCGGTTATTAAGCACACGGGAGACAGTAGTGACTGACACGCCTGCCTTCTCTGCGACATCTTTGATCGTTACAGTCATCCTTATCCTCCTGGCCCGGGTCAGCCTGCCGCCTCAGCTTCATGAGAAGGGACGGGGCTCTGTGTTAACCGGTTAATATAACAGCCCGAACTCTGGCAGGGAAGCTGCCAGCTGCCGGGTCAGGTTGTGCCGCGTTCAATCACCGTTACCGGAAAAGTATTCATTTTCGGCACAACCTGGCCTTCAATTTGCTGAACCGCAAGTTCAATAAGCGCTTCGCTCATTGCCTGAACCGGCTGCCCGACAGTGCTCAGACGTGGTGAGATCAGTGAAGCGAGCTGTATATCGTCATAGCCCACGATACGCATCGCTGAAGGAATGGGCTTATCCAGCAGGTTACAGGCATGAATGACCTCGGCAGCAATCACGTCACTGCTGGCGAACACCCCGTCAATTTCAGGATGCTCCTGAAGGTATGCGGCAATCGCCGTGTCGCCCCCGGTGTAGCTGCCGTCTGTCACTTCAAGCTGCAGGTTCAGCGGCTCCAGTTCCGCCCGCTTCAGTTCCTCTTCATAGCCCTGCCTTCTCAGGCTAGCCAGCATGAAGTGATGCTGGGGGCCGTCAATCCCCCGGTAGATATAGACAGGATGCAGACAGCCCTTGGCGATTAACAACCGGGCAGCAAGCCGCCCGCCCTCCAGGTTATCTGAGGTGACCACCGGAATATCCTCCGAGATGACCCGGTCGAAAGAGACAATCGGCAGATTCAGATGCAGATAATGCTTAACATCCAGCACAGCACTGCCCATGATGATGGCATCGGCCTGATTTTTGGCGAGCATCCCGATGTATTCCACTTCCTTCTGAACATCGCGATTGGAATTGCATAGCAAGAGCTTGTAGCCCTTCTGATCTGCATAGTATTCAAGATAGCTGGTTAACTCTGCAAAAAATGGATGGGAAATCGTCGGGATGATCAATCCGATCATATTGGACTTCTTGCGGAATAAGGCCCGGGCCATCTCATTCGGCTGATAATTCATTTCCTTCATGACCCGGTAGACCTTCTCTTTCGTCTTCTCACTGATATAACCTCTATTATTAAGCACCCGGGAGACGGTATTGACCGACAGCCCCGCCTGCTTCGCGACATCCTTCAGATTCGCCATAGGAACCACCTTGTTTTTTAGTTCCAATTATAGAGGAATTCTGTATGAATTTCAGCTGTATTGGCGACTTCCTCTTATTTCAGCGCACCCTCCGTGATTCCCTTGATGATCTGCTTTTGCAGGAAGAGGTAGATGATCAGCACCGGAATAATGGTCATGATCAGTCCGGCCATCAGCGGGGCATAGTCCACCGAATAGGAGGAGAAGAATGTGTACGTGGACAGCGGCAGTGTCTTCTGGTCCGGCGACAGCAGCACGAGGCTGGGCAGGAGATAGTCATTCCAGATCCAGAGTACATCCAGCACCAGCAGCGTCACGAATACCGGCTTCAGTAAGGGCAAGACAATGCTGAAGAACGTCCGCAGCGTAGTGCTTCCCTCAATAAAAGCTGATTCTTCCAGCTCATAAGGAATTCCTTTGATGAAGCCGTGGAAGGTGAAGACGCCAAACGGCACCCCGAAGCCGAGATACATGAACAGCAGCGTCAGCTTGGTATTCAGCAGCCCCATATTCCCGTAGAGCATCACCATTGGAATCATGAGTACCTGGAACGGAAGCGCCATCGAGGCCAGCATCAGGAAGAAGATCACGCCATTTACCTTCCATTTGAAGCGGACGAACAGGTATCCGGTCATCGCCGAGAAAATAATAATAATCGCAACAGATACTGCCGTGATGATCAGGGAATTCATGAACCCTTGCAGGAAATCCATATTCTTAAAGGCGCTCGCATAATTGTCGAAGCTAATCGATGTGGGCAAGGACAAAGGGCTCTCGAAGAATTGCTGGGTAGTCTTGAAGGAGTTCATAATAATCAGCAGGAATGGCGTCAAAAAAGCCAGCAGCAGCAGGTACAATAATCCTGTCTTGAATCCGGCGAAAATGCGCTGGTTCATCATTATGATTCCACCTCCAGCTTCTTGAGCAGATAGGATTGCGTCAGCGCAATCACAGCCACGACGGCGAACAAGACCACCGCTTCGGCCTGACCGACCCCGTATTGGTTGGACAGGAAGGCCTTCTGCACGATATGGTAGGTGGCCAGCTCGGTTGAATTGAACGGTCCGCCCTTCGTTAAGGCCAGGTTGATGTCATACGTCAGGAAGGAGCGGGACAGTGATATGAAAATGCAGATGACAATCGCCGGAACAGTAAGCGGCAGAATAATTTTGCGGATTACCGAAGCCCGGCCCGCTCCGTCGATGCTGGCTGCCTCCAGCACATCTCCCGGAACGCTGGTGAATCCGGCGATGTAGATGATCATCAGATACCCGACGAGCTGCCAGGCGGTCGCAATAATCAGCGCCCAGAAGGCGGTTCCCGTATCCGTCAGCCAGGAGGTCTGAAACAGCGCCCAGCCGTATTTATTGCCCAGGTAAGGCAGCACCTGTGAGAACAAGGTCTGCCACAGGTAGCCGAGTACGATCCCGCCGACCAGATTGGGGGTGAAGAAGCCGGTGCGCAACCATTGCTCCCCCCTCCCGCCTCGCGACAGGGCCAGCGCAATGAAGAAGGCGAAGAGATTGGCAATCACCACGGTGAAGAAGACATACTTAAGGGTGAACCACAATTGATTCAGGAAGACCTTATCCCGGAATACCTCGACATAGTTCGTGAACCCGATCAGGCTGCTGTCCCCTGTCCGCACATCCCAGTTCGTAAAGGTCAAATATAAGCCGACAATAAACGGTATGATCACAACGGCGGTAAAAGCCAAGATGGAGGGACCGCCGAAGACCAGAAAGGTCCCTGCGTTCCTCAGTGATAACTTTTTATTCATGGTGCTGCCCCCTTTCCTGCTTACAGGATGGGCCGGGGAATTCCCCCAGTCCATCCCGTTTCATCAAAAGATTATTAAGCTTAAGTCTCTATTTCCCTGCGTAGGATTTCCAGTAATCCTGAACTTCCAGGGCGAGGCCCTGACGGTCGATGTTTCCTACGAGATACTTCTGCATCGAAGCGCCGGTCTTGGCCCAGTAGTCCTGCGGCAGGTAATTGATGACACCGATGTTGATGATCTTTCCTTGCTTCACGTATTCACTGACGGCGTTGGACATGATGTTCGTGCTCTGCGCCTTCAGATCCTTATAGGGCATGGACAATCCCATGTCGGTAATAATGGCCTTCTGCCCCTCTTCACTGGTAACCATCCATTCGATGAAGGCCTTTGCGGCCTCCTGCTGTTCAGGTGTAGACTTCGAGTTGTCAATGGCGAACAGCTTCGGCTCGCTGTAAGCGATTTGTGTGTTGCCGAAGTCCTCCGGGTTGTTGCTGATTGGCAACGGCAGGATACCGAACTCCGCATCGCGGCCTTCAAGCGACCCGATCACCGCCCAGCTCCAGTCGCCCATGAAGTAGAAAGCGGCATTGCCCTTGGCGAAATCAGCGCTGTCCCGGTTATAATCGGAGACCAGCGGATCGCTCTTGCGGGCATTATATTGCTTCAGCAGGTCGAAGGTATCCATCAGGCCGGTAAACAGCGGATTCTCCGTCAGATTGACCTTCCCGTTCTTCAGCTCGTCCACGAACTTCCGGTTGTCCTCCACCTTCTGCGACTGCAGGGAATAGGTCAACCCCAGATAGTGGGCGCCGAGCGACCAGTCTGCCCCGTGAATCATGACCGGCGCCTTGCCGGCCGCTTCAATCTTCTTGAAGACCGCTTCCAGATCGTCGCGGGTCTTCACTGATGCAGGATCAAAGGTCCCGCCGATGCCCTCTTCTACGGCACGCTTGTTGTACAGGAGGCCGTACCCCTGGGCGGTCCAGGGAATCCCCAGGAATTGGCCGTCCAGCAGCGCGCCTTCTACAGCACCCGGGTTGGTGAGCGATTCATATTTAGCTTTCTCGGGCTCCAGATTCAGAAAATCATCTTTATACTGAAGAATTGTTCCAGCATCCAGATTGACCATCGTAGCCGGATTGCCGGAGGCCAGCAGGGATTGAAACTTCTCCAGCTGCGCCCCCCCGATCGGAGTAGGAATCAGTTCAATCGTTACGTTGGAATGAAGCTCGTGATACTTCTTGAACAACTCTTCGAACACGGTGTTCACTTCTGCGGAGGTGTTGAAGAACGTAAGCTTTACTTCCTTGGAGGCCTGCTCTGTTTGTGTTGCCCCATTCCCCTTGTCTTCCTGGACAGCATTGTTTGCTGAATTCCCTTTGGAGCACCCTGCGAGTAATCCGGTGACCACCGTCAGAGCGATAGCGAAGCCTGCAGCCTTTCTCAATTTCAAGTGAACTCCCCCTTGCTTTCGATTGGAATGAATACGCATTCATTCTGAATGCAACTTTATGATAACCGGTTAACATATTTATGTCAATCGGTTATCTTATTTAAATTTTAGCTACTGGAATCCGCCCCTCACACCCTCGCGCCTGCCCAGGAAGCGTGAGCCCCGCGAGTATCTTTTTGCGCTCCATCAGCGGTCGATTGCGCAAGTCCTCGCCTTTATAGCGGAGAATATCGAAGATGATGTATGTTACCGGCAGTCTCTCCATAAGTCTGCGAATTTTGTGCGCGCGTTCTGCATTTAAACGCGACGTGACAGCTTCTATTTCCACTGCGCCGGTGACTGGATCAACGCATGCGATTTCCCCGTCAAGCGTTATATCGTGCGGGAAGAGTGCGCATGTACTTCCATTTATTTCGGTGAACTGGCGTGTAAATACGTTGTTATAGCGGGTGTAAAGGTGGACGTGGCTGGCGTAAGGTTAGAAAACAAAAGGGTCCGCTCAATGAAGCACACCGCCTGGGGAGCATTCCCTCCGCATGAATATGGGACAATTTAACCTGATCGGTCGGATCAACCCTAAATGGAGGAATCCATAGAACAGACCTGTGAATGCCGGATGGATCCGCAAAGTTCTGTGTATCTTGATCCATCTTGTAGCGGTTCGCTTCAAGCCAGCGTTCGTGGGTCCCGATATCAAAAAACGCTGCGGTCGTTATGCTGTACGCAACATGCCCGCCCTCTGAAATCAAAATTGGGGGGCATCCGTCATCTCGTATTCAGATTGACAATTTGCCCATCTTCGATGACGGCAACGCCAAATTGACCAGGTTCCTTAACCTGCTGAAGCAGTATCGACGCCGCAGCCTTATCTGCGTCCAGTGGATCGGATTAATGGCTTTATCTGATGGATCGCGGGTATCTCGGTTAGGGTAAGTACGATAGCCAGGTCCATCCGGTGCAGATCATCACGAACAATCAGGCTGCAAGCAGAAAAAAGCCCCAATATCCATATGTACATGGATATTGAGGGCATACCAAGGGGCTTCTTCGCTAATTACAATAACAGCTCCCGGCTTAATGGGGTTCCACTTTTTATATTTATTTACTTTTCTTTCCTAAAAGTACATCATCATATTTCGGATCCAATGCCATCCCTGTTGAAATAATCATCGGCGATGTGACCTTTCTTAATAAAGGGATATCATTATTTTCGAAGGAGGCAATCTTGTAGCAAGCAACATCAAGGGTTTCTATAAATTCAATGTTTTTCTACGGTATAATAAACATCTTTAATATGGTCATAATTTGCTGCAATTTGCCGTAAAGTATCATTAGCTTTTAAATCAGCGGCAATTACGGTATCAAAATGCTGACTAATTGAAATCAATTCACTTTTATTTTCGTAAAATATAAAATGAACTGCTTGATGTGGATATATTTTTGTAAGATATTCTTTTAAATGAAAAGGTACAGCCAATTTTAGTAGTATATTATCTCTATATATTCTTTTTGTTTCTTTTATCAGCGTTTCAAGGTCGCTGTTATTTTCCAGGTCAGAGCAGAAAAGCAAAATAGCCCTATTGTAATCATACATCCAACTGCTATTAGTTAGCGCCAGATCAATTTCTTCCCTTATTCTTGCAAGTTCAATGTTATTTTTTATTTCAGTGTAATGATGTTTAACCATTGTTGGTGTATGTTTTTCCCGTAGAAGTCTCCCTGCATCTTTCCTTTTCTCGTTTTTTTCTTCAGTATTATAACTTTTGGATTTGTAATGATAAATATAGCAATCATCGGCAACCTTTAGTTTAAACCCTGCATTGACTGCCCGAATACAATAATCATCCTCTCCCCCGTAGCAAGGAAAGTTTATTTCATCCTGATCACCTATTTTTTCAATGACGGAACGGTTAATCATATAACAAAACCCATTCACTTGATTAACAACCGGAAATATTCTTTTTGATTGTTGTTCTATAAAATATGCCATTTGTTCAATGGTTAGCTCTTTATCGCCTAATTTCTCTAATTCGTTTACCGTGCCTCCATTTCCATTAACATCCTTAGGTACTGACTGATAGCTGGCCGAATTTGATAAAGGTCCAACAATCCCTGTACTGCTTTCAGATTCCATACAATCCCTCAGTTTTTCTAACCAATGAATAGATACAATTGTGTCACTATTTAATAACACACAATATTTTGATGTAGACAATTTCAGTCCTTGATTTGATGCAATTGTGTAATCAGTCTTTGAGTTATTCGTTTTTAATTTACAATCATATTTCCTTGCGAAAGAAGCTAAATAGTCTTTTGTTTCTTTTTCACTCCCACTATCCACAATGATTAAATTGAATGGAATGGTTTTTTTTGCTATCAAGGATTCTAAGCACAATTTGACATACTCCAACGCGTTATATACACAGACTATTACATCTATAGTATGTGATCTGTTTGAATTAGCACTTTCCAATAATCTCACCTCTACCTCTATTTTCTTCTCCCTTTCAAAGGCTAAAAATTCATTCTATATAAGCGATTTCGCATTTTAATAATATCTGGGCGTCTTTTTGAAAGACTCGATGAATCAACAATAAAAGTTGAATTAGCAGTTGGAATTAGTTCGTGCTTAAACCCCTGTGAATACGTGCGTTTAAATATTTCTTGTGTTGCCCCACCATATTCATCGACACGCTCACAGAACATGCCAGCTCTTATTAGATCATTTCGGTAAACACAGGAGAAGTTCTCAACAAATCCTTTTATTATTCCTTTTGTACCAAATAACCATTTTTTAGGCATTAGATTTTTGACAAATTCACTAATAGCATTGGAATGCATACTTATACGCTGATCGCAAAATACTAAAATATCACCACTTGCCTCTATGATCCCTACATTACGAGCTCTAGCTAGCCCATAATCATTTTCCTTTCGGGATGTGTTTCGATATACAACTGGAAAAGAGACTGAACGTGCAAATTCCTCTATTACTGACTGATTCTCACTATTCGGATTGTCATCACAGATAATTAACTCTTTATTAACATAATCTTGGGCAGCAATAGATTGCAAACAATTAAGTATTGTATGATTATATTCATAAATTGTTACAATTACAGAGACTGGGGTTCCAGGAAAAAGGGAACGGTAAAGCTTTTGATAATTGTATGCCCTGCGTTCGTCTGCTTGTTTTGAGCCAATTTGCCAAGCTCTCTCGCGCATAATTAAGAGCTCTTGCTCGTTGCTCAGAAGATTCTCAATAGCATTTGTCAATGAAGCGACATCATTTAATGGAGACTCTAATAATCGCATACAATTCTTTTTGTTAAGTTCTGGCACATGTCCGACTAAACGGGAAAGAATGGGCACCCCAGAGATCATGGCCTCCAATATTGAAACAGGTCCAATCTCACTTTCATCCGAGTTACAAACGAATAAGGTAGATTGATAATACAATTGTTGAAGTTCTTCCTTACTTATCTCTTGTCGGTAAGTAACACTTCCGGTTTCTAACACTTTAGTTAAATAGCTTTCATCCGATTTTCGACCAACCAATACAAGGTTTAGCCCAAGGTTACGGCATGCAACTGCTACTTCAAAAACTCCCTTTTCTTGCTTTATTTCATCGGTAACCATAATCAAATTTTTATTCTTCGTCCACTTGTCATTAAAAGTCCAGAAATTAGTATCCACTGTTAAAGAAATAAACACGCTGCCATGTATTCTTCTTTGCATCGTTTTATTTGAATAGACTACTTTATCAAACAGGCTATATTGACTGTTATTTAGATAATCAGGAGTATGGTTGGTTAATATTTTTTTCTTTTCTGAAAGCCAGGAATACCTGTTTATAAGCAAAAGCGCAATATGAGGATGTTGAAAATCAATAATGTCTGCATCCTTACCATATTTTTCGAATCGCATAAGTTGAGAAGTACTTGGGGTTGTAGGATGTACATCGAAAACTTGATAATCATAGCGATCCATATAGGGCAATAAACCATTAGCTAAATAATCTATATCTGAACCGATCTGGTCAATTACGCTAACTATTTTTAACAAAATTATATCCCATCCTTTCCTCCCCTATAAAATAATAAATGCTCTTGTTTACTCACTCGTTCTTAGATTTTCCACTCACATCCTCAATTAACTTATGTCTCAAATTTAATCATTGTCACTTCATTTGAAAAAAAAGGCTACTGATTGTATCCCCCCGGCCACATTAGCGGGTATATCTTAAAAATTTTGCTGGGTTACCAACAACCACATTGTTTTTTGGAACATCACGCAAAACGGCACTATTCATCCCAACAAGTGAAAAATCACCGATGGATACATTTTGTTTTATTGAGCTATTTGTTCCTATATAGCATGATTTACCAATTACAACAACACCGGAAATACAAACTCCACCAGCAATACAGGAGTAATCTCGGATAATAGTTTCGAATTTTTCGATACCGACAAATCCGACACATTCATATTTTAATTGAATAGCATTAATGTCATTTATTGTATCCAAAATATCAATACAGTTCCCACCGGTACCTAAGATAACAATGGGTCTGATTGTCATTATTACACCCTCCTTGAAAGTCGATTAGTTATATTAATGTATGAGACATTAAAAATGTGTTTAATTGGAAATTCCATTCATGTCTATGGAATGTAAAACATCCAATGCATACTATAAATTTGAAACTTGTAGATGGATTTTTAATGAGTTGATTGTATTGACTAATTTGAAAGGAGGAACTTATGAAAAAAAATCAAGATATTATATATTAGCCGTGATTTTTCCAAAAGGACGGAAAAACATCCATATTATCTCTCTCGTGCATTGTCTAAGGTAAGCGATTTAGTGCTACGGAGTGAGCCAGGGGATATTCAAAATATCTTGAATCATATCAGGTCTCCCCTTTACCTTCTTTGCCACAGCAGAGGTTATTGCTCGTGTCGGGGCAATGCCTGTTTTCGTCGATATTGATCCCATAACGTATAATATGAATCCCGCTTTGATTGAACAAGCGATAACAAAAAAACGAAAGCAATTATGGTTGTACACCTTTTAGTCGGTTAGATGAAATCCAAGCAGCCATATTTAGAAGTGAAATTGCGAACCGCTACTCAGAAAAGTTGATAGGTTTGGTTAAAACCCCTATTACGGTTAAGAATCGGGAACACGTCTTTCACCAATACAGCATTGAAACAGACAATCGCGACGAATTAGCCTCATACCTAAACCATAAAAAAATTGCTACAGGCATCTATTATCCCCTACCCCTTCATCTTCAACCTGTCTTCCAGGGACTCCATTATCAAAAAGGAGATCTTCCAATAGCAGAAAAGGTTTCGGAAAAAATCCTGGCCCTGCCGCTTTATCCAACGTTAAAAGAATACGAACAAGATTATGTAATATCCTCAATTAAAGAATTTAAGAGTGATAGTAATGGAATTAATTAATATTGGGGTAGCCGGAGTCCGAATTATGGGCATGAATCATTTCCGAACCCTGGATAAGATGAAAATAGCTAATGAGTACGATGTTTTTCCTTTTGCGTCATTTAGTGAATTATTAAAAAAGTGGATGCAGTAATCATTTCTGTTCCAACCAGTTTACATTTCACTTTCATCCAACAGGCATTGCAGGAAGGAAAACATGTTTTGATTGAAAAACCATTCGTCAGTTCGATGAAAGAGGTAGAACCAATCAAACCATTAATCAAGGCTAAGAATGTCATTGTTCAGGTAGGACATGTGGAAAGATTCAATCCGGTAATTCAACAGCTAAACAAAATTATTAATCGCCCCAAAATGATTTCCATTGAAACGAGGCGATTAGGGGCCCTCAACCGAGTGATTGACATAGAGGTTATTTTTGACCTTATGATCCATGACATTGATATTGTCTTAAGTTTGGTCGGAAGTCCGATTCAAAGCCTTTCTGCGGTAGGTTATAGCCTGACGGAATCTGGGCAGATGGATGTGGCTAATGCTGTGCTTACTTTCAAAAATGGGGTCATAGCAAATCTGGTAGCCAACCGCTTATCCCAGGAAAAAGTAAGGACGTTGACAATCACCGAAAGAGATCGGTTGATCAAATCTGACTATATGACCAAAGAGTTATTTATCTATCAAAAAGTGGATTCTGTTATAGAAAAAAATCTATCCTACCGACAAGAAAGTATAGTTGTGGCTGCCGATTCCTTCTATTTGAAAACACCGGTCAAGGCTAAGAGAACGCTTCGTGGCGGTCCTGGACAACTACTCCAGCTATTTTCGGACAACCCGCCCCATCCTCTTTTGGACATTATGTGGTACGTAAGTTATCTTAAGCGATCATTCGCTAATAGACTTGAGGAGGGCATACTATGAAGGTAGTTGTTTATACTTCATTATTTGGTGATCATGATTCCGTTAAAGAACCCTTATGTATAGATAAAAGTGTGGATTATATTCTGTTTACGGATGACCCAAGCATAAAGTCTGATAAATGGACGATTAAAGTATTGGACAAACAATTTGAAAGCCCAAGAAAAATGGCTCGTTTAATCAAATTGTTATCTCATAAATTTCTACCAGAACATGACCTAAGCATTTATTTGGATGCAAATTTCAAATTAAAAGCAAAAGATATTCATGAGATGATAGTGAAATGTCTAGAGGGCCAAGATATTGCCTTATACAAGCATCCAAGACGAAACTGCACCTATCAAGAATTAGAACACTGTTTAAAAGTCAACAAAGTAAGCACCGAAATTGCGGACCGTGTAAGAATAAAGTATCTAAATGAAGGATTTCCTCGCGATTATGGGTTATTTGAGAGTGGATTTATTATTAGAAAAAACACGGAAAAAATAAACCAATTGAATGAACTTTGGTGGAACGAAATCGCTACTGGAAGCGAACGAGATCAGTGTTCTCTAGTGTTCTGTCTGTGGAAATTGGGAATCACTGCAAATGAAATCAAAATTGGCCAACAAATTCGTATAAATCCCTATATCATTGGGTATAAACATAAAAATAATTCATAAAAACCTTTTGTTTAGGCATTTTAATCAAGCATAACAAAATTTAACGCATATTATTATATAAGACTATTTTGGGAGGGGAGTAAAAGTGGAAAATAATCCGATTAAGATAACATTTATCCCAAAAAGAAGACCTTTTATAAAAAATGCCACATCAAGACTTCGGGCTTTATATCTAATAGATCATCTTCAAAAGTTATTTCCCAACAAGTATATAGCTAATCTTGATGATCCGGAGAATGCTGACATTATTGTTGTGAATCAAACCGCTTCACAAGAAAATTTAATAAAAATTCTGGATCAAAAAAAGAAACGAAAGGTTTTTCTCATCTATGATGTGGTAGGACGGCAGTACGATGATGCCAGAGAATCATTTAACCAAGTTGCGCAGCAAGCTGATTTAATTACTGTTGCAAATGAAACTCAAAAAGCGCGGATAGAGGAATTGAAGCTAGGTAAACCTTGTTGCATTTTGAATGATGGTATCGATTATGTTGAACAATTGAACCCTTCCCTTTCACCGTTTAACGGAAAAGTAGTTTGGTTTGGTAATCACCAACTAGGTAATTTAGAATCAGCCATGTGGGCAATTGATTATATATCCGCGCAACCTAAATATTCAGTAGGTGTTATAGGCAATAAAGAAATTAAATTAGACAATGTTGAGTTAATAGAATGGAAATATGAAGGATTTATTAATAATCTAAAACGCTATAGTCTATGCTTTTTGTCTCACGATAGTTTGGAAAAACAAAAGAGCAATAACAGATTGCTAGTGACGATTGCAAATGGTATTCCCACAATTGTATCAAATTCTGCTGCTTATTCTGAGTTACTTCGTAAGTTCAAGTTAGATTATGCCATTGTCAATAATGAAAATGAATTACAAAAGGCTCTTTCCATCCTTAGTGATGAGGAACAAAGACAAAAGTATTTGAGTGAGATACAGCCTTATATTTTAGAGAACTACAATTATAATGCTGTAGCTAAAAAGTTTGATCAGATATTAAATCTCTACTACTTAAAAGGTATATAAGAGGTGTAATTAATGTCCAGAATTGCCGTAGTAGGTACAGGTTATGTTGGTTTAGTGTCGGGTGCAATCCTGTCAGACTTTGGCCATAAAGTTACATGTGTTGATATTGATCAAAACAAAATTGCTCGTTTAAAACAAGGGATTATTCCCATATATGAGCCAGAATTAAAAACAATGGTCGAAAAAAATTATTATTATAAACGACTATATTTTACAACTAATATCCAGGATGCTGTAGAAAAAAATGACATTATCATCATTGCGGTTGGAACACCGCCAGCAGATGACGGAAGCGCTGATCTTCAATATGTTCTTACTGTTGCCGAGAGTATAGCTACTTACATGAATGGATATAAGGTGATTGTCAATAAGTCGACTGTACCCGTAGGAACAGGACAAAAAGTCAAGTCACTGGTGCAAGATGCTCTAAACGAAAGAGGGGTAAACTATACTTTCGACGTAGTTTCAAACCCTGAATTTTTAAGAGAGGGATCTGCAGTTAGAGACTTTACTCATCCTGATAGAGTAGTTATCGGTGCTGAGAATGAAAAAGCTATCAATCTAATGAAAGACGTATATCGAGTCCTATATATCAATGAAACTCCTTTTGTCATAACCAACATTGAAACGGCAGAAATCATTAAGTACGCTTCAAATGCCTTTCTTGCCATGAAAATTACCTTTATTAATGAAGTAGCTAATCTTTGTGAAAAGGTGGGGGCTGACGTTCAAAAAGTAGCTAAAGCAATGGGAAAGGATGGACGCATCTCTCCCAAATTTTTACATGCAGGTCCTGGTTATGGAGGAAGCTGTTTTCCAAAGGATACCAGATCTCTCGTTAAAATTGCCCAAGATAGCGGTGAACCTCTCTCTTTAATAGAAGCTACTATAAAAGCTAATGAAAGACAAAAACTTAAAATGGTAGATAAGATCGTGGATGCTCTGGGTGAAGTTGAGGGAAAAACTATAGCGGTTCTAGGGATTACTTTTAAACCTAATACAGATGATATGAGGGAAGCACCTTCATTAGTCATCTTACCTGAATTAGTGAAGTATGGTATAAAGCTAAAGGTATATGATCCAAAAGGACGTGAAGAAGGTACATGGCGTCTTCATGGTATACAAGATAACCTGATTTGGTGTGAAGAAACTTACGAGGCTATTGCAAATACAGATGCTACTTTGATTCTCACTGAATGGAATGAATTCAGAAACCTGGATTTTGATAAATATGATGAACTGAATAGTGGAAAGTATTTCTTTGATTTTAGAAATATTTACGATAAACAAGAATTAACCGGAAAAGGATTTAAATACTATGGTGTAGGTGTGTAAAATGAATTTAAAACCTGTAGATCGCACAAAAACATATCTTGTTACAGGTGCAGCCGGCTTTATTGGTATGCACCTTTCCAAAAAGTTATTGAGCATGGGTTGCAAAGTAATAGGATACGACAACATGAACGATTATTATGACGTGAACCTTAAACTTAGCCGTTTGAACATATTGAAGAAATTTGATCATTTCACTTTCCATAAAGCAGATTTAATTGACAGGGACTATCTTGAAACCTTGTTTTCAAAAAACAATATTGATATAGTAATCAACCTGGCGGCACAAGCAGGTGTAAGATATAGCATTGAGAACCCACATGTTTATATACAATCCAATATTGTGGGATTCTTCAATATTCTCGAGATGTGCAGACACCACAAAGTAAGCCACCTGCTCTATGCTTCCTCAAGTTCTGTGTATGGTTCTAATCAAAAGATACCATTTTCAACAGAAGACAGGGTTGATCAACCCGTTAGTTTATATGCAGCTACAAAAAAGTCTAATGAACTAATGGCACATACTTATAGTCACCTTTATAAAATACCTGCAACCGGATTGCGTTTCTTCACAGTTTATGGTCCGTATGGAAGACCTGATATGGCATATTACTCTTTTACAAAGGCTATTATTGAAGATAAAATGATAAAAGTATTTAATAATGGAGATATGTACCGGGATTTTACTTATATTGATGATATTATTGAAGGTGTCACTAGACTTATAGAAAACTCTCCAGCAATATTTAATCAAACCTTACCCTACAAGGTTTATAATATTGGGAATAATAAACCTGAAAGATTATTAGATTTAATTCAAGCGATTGAACATTCAACTGGTAAAAAAGCGAAAAAAAATTATTTTCCAATGCAAGCTGGGGATGTGTACCAAACCTATGCTGACATAAAAAATTTAGTTGAAGATGTAGGCTTTAAACCAAATACATCAATTGACGACGGTATCAACAAATTTATAACCTGGTATAATCAATATTACAATCAAGTGGACATGAATTAGGGAATTGACTTATGTGTCAATTCCTTTTTCTTTATTATTTAACATATTATCGAAAAACTGATACAGCGAAAGCCTTGCTTTTTCTATCGAATAATTTTTAGCAGTTGATAAATCAATAAAAATATTGGAGGCTTGTAAAAGCTCTGCAACTTGTTCCCTATAGAATATCCCATGATATAAACCTCAATTCCATGATTTTCTTTTATTATATTACGGATCCAATTCGTTTTGGCAAAAGCATGGGGTGACATTCGATGATGTTTTTTAACATTTTCACCGTTTTAAATACGGTAGCTACTACGATGTCAAAGTGTTGAGAAAGGCGAATTAATTCATCTTGATTTTTATAATAAACACAAAATTCATCAACATTTAAGTATTTTTCGGAAAATGGAATCTTATGGTTAAGATTGTTGGCTATTTTTGCATTTACATTCAATGTACGAAGTCCCATTGTTTCCTGTACAACTGAGTGTGATCCCCCATCTCCTCCTTTTGTTGGCAAAATAAATAAAATCGAGATATTACTTCTTTTTACCTTTTCACCGTTTTCTATCTCATTTTCAACTTTTTCCCTCAAACAATCATCGGCTACTTTTAGTTTGAAGCCAGCATTTTTTGCTCGGATACAATAATCATTTTCTTCGCCATATCCTTCTGAAAAAGTCTCCTGATCAAAATAACCAATTTTATCTATAACCTCTCTTTTAACCATTAAACAAAATCCATTTAAAAGTGGAACTTCTGGATAAACATTTATCTGACTGGTTTTCCACTAAATTCGACATTTGTTCCAAGTTCATTTTTTCTGGGAGTGAATTTATTGTGCCCAATCATTTTGTTCAAACAATTTTGGTGCGGATTTCCAAGAAGCTGCATTGGAAAGAGGACCTGCTATACCTACAGCCCTCTCAGATTCCATACATGCAATTAGCTTTTCTAACCAGCGAAGTGTAACGATTGTATCACTATTAAGTAACACACAATATTTAGAAGAGGATGCCAGTAACCCTATATTAGCAGCAATTGTATATCCTTGGGCATAATCATTTCTAATAAGCTTACAATTATAGACTTCAGCATATGCCCTTAAAAATCTGCTTGTTTCCTTGTTACTGCCATCATCAACTATTGGATTGTCAACAGTAAATCAGACAACTTTTTTAAAGGCTTCTTGACGATACTGAACCGGTGTCTGGATCCAATGTGCCATGAATACGATGCTTGTTGAACCAATTGACGTAATCGTATAGTTCGATTTCCAAGTGCCGAAGACTATGGAACTCCATTTGGTTAACGAACTCGGTTTTCAAGACTTTGTATGTCGCTTCGGCCACGGCATTGTCATAGGGACAAGCCTTCTTGCTGAGGGAGCGTCCGATTTCAAAGGTGAGTAAAAGCTCGTCCATCGTTTCTTTTTAAACTCGCTGCCACGGTCCGTGTGGAACCACTCGATTTGGCGTAGATCGCCTTTTACCGAAGCAAAGGCGCGGGAAACCAAAGCAGCATCCTTGTTTGGCCCTGCGCTGTGTCCCACAATTTCTCGATCGAATAGGTCAATGAGCACGCAAATATAGTGCCATTTGTTCTGAACCTTTACATAGGTCAGATCACTCACGACAAAGCGCCTAGCCTTCGTCTGCTCGAATTCACGGTTCAGCACGTTCGTCGTAGCCGCATCGTTACAAGCCGTCTTATGGGGCTTAAACTGCGCGATAGTGTAGGTGGAAACCAACCCCTGCTCTTTCATGATTCGTCCAATACGGCGTCTAGATACTACCAATCCCTATTCTTTCAGTTTTACTTTAATTTTGCGTGTGCCGTAGGCTTTACGGTTCTTGTGGAAGATTTCCACAATCGCTGCGCTCAGCCCAATCTTCCTTCTTTTCGTCCTTGGGTTCATAGTAGAACGTGCTTTTTGCGATTTGCAGGACTTCGCACATTGCTGGATACCGAGTATTTATCGCGGTTATTCCGGATGATAGCTACTTTCGTCCCATGATCAGCGCGGCTTGCTTTAGGATGTGAACCTCCATTAGCTCGTGATTTTCCATTCTCATAGAGTTGTACTATCTGATTCTTGAATTCTGCTGTAAACGTACGTCGTTGTTGTTTTGGCATTGTAGAGTTCCGCTCTTTAACTTGATAGGTTTATTCTACAAGCCCTTATTTTTTATGTCCAACTAAGTGTAGACGATCCACCTTAAATATGGATTGAATTGTTATTTTATCGCTACCACCAAACCTCATTTTAATATCACCCTTTTTCTTTGAACATTAGCATTGCATCGAGCTGTCAATGCAAGTAACAGTCACTTTCGCTTAGAGAGCCCCCTCCCCGGCTGGCTCTCACTTATTATCCCAATGACTCTGTTCCACCGAAATATTCATTCTTCGTGACTTTAATACTTCGTATTGACATTAGATCAAAGATTTTTTTTGATTTGTCTCATGATCGTGAATTCTCCATTTGAAGTATTTATTATCTCTAATGTAATCATCGAGAATAGAAAAAGGGGTATTATACTTCCAAGCGATATAATTAAAGCTCATCTGATCTCTTTTACTGAAGTTTTCAACTTCATTCCACCAAGCGTCCATTGTTCCTATAATTTTTGGATCATTGTGCCTCCTTAGAATTACTCCAGTAGAAATAAGGCCATTATTTTCTGGATATCTCTCTTTTTCATATTTTTCAGCTTGGGCAAGAATGACATTTTTGTCGTCTTTGTTTCTCCGTATGCAAACTTCTGCTTCTTTATATATACAGTTTCTTCCATCAGAGTGCCTAAAAAAGACAAGTGAAGATTCCTTCAAATAACTTTGCAGCAACTCGTGTAGATCTCCAACGATAGTAATATTTGCATCTACCCATACACTGTAGTTATAGTCTTGAAAAAACAAGTGAGGTTGTATTTTTACATATCTTGCCTTTCTTGTCGAATCAAGATTCTGACGCGGAAAGGGTATTATTTTCCAAAAATTTGATTTAAGTTCCGGATTATCTGTGAAGCATACATAATCAAATTTATCGGATTTATACTGGGGTTCATAAAGATTGTCATAATTAGCTGTGATAGCAGTATAAACGACAACTTTATTTTTATTACTTTGACCGACTGAAGTACCTACTTCAGATTGATATATTATTTTGTTTTGCTCCATTAGTAAATACCTCCAGTATGTTTGTTAATCTAAACGTGTACCACTTACACAGCGTCTGCTAACGCAAAAGTTCTGAGCCAGGTACCTGTTATGCTGAATGAAGCTCAGCAACCTGGAGGAGAATCTCCGATCCTTACAATGTTAGATTTATCTATATTTTTAAAGGCATTTCTTGTATCCATAATTAAGTTGGAATTTTCCGAAATCTCGTGGTAGTTATAAACATTATGGTTTGTTAATAAGATAATACAATCAAAATTACGAAGATTTTGATGATCCAATTCAATGGAATGTACAATATTCCCTTCATTATCTGTAAACTGGGTTGCATAAGGATCATTGTATTTAACTAAAGCGCCCATTTCTTTTAATGTATGATAGATCGAAAGACTAGGAGATTCCCGTAAATCATCAATATTCGGCTTATACGCCATGCCTAGTAATAATATTTTAGAGTTTCTGACAGATTTATTAACCTTATTAAGCGCTATTTCAACCTTATTTAACACATACTCCGGCATATAATGATTTATTTCATGTGCTAATTCAATGAAACGGCTATAAAAGTTTAATTCTCTTGCTTTCCATGATAAGTACATAGGGTCAAGAGGAATGCAGTGTCCTCCAACACCAGGGCCAGGAGAAAATGACATAAAACCAAAGGGTTTTGTACTCGCCGCTTTAATTACTTCCCATATATTTATTTCTAATTTTTCGCATAACATCGCCATTTCATTAATGAATGCAATATTCACACTGCGAAATGTATTTTCTAAAAGCTTACTCATTTCGGCTATCTTAGGGGAAGAAACAGGTACAAGTGATTGAATGGCATCCTTATATAACAAGGTTGCTATTTCAGTACAGAATTTTGTTTTTCCTCCAATTACTTTTGGTATGTTTTTTGTGATATATTTTCCATTACCAGGATCAACTCTTTCTGGGGAAAAACAAAGAAAATAATCCTCGCCAGCTTTATATCCTTTTTGGGTCAATTCATATTCGATCAACTCCTCTGTTGTACCCGGATAAGTAGTACTTTCTAAAATAATGAGTAATTCTTTATGCATATATTGTTTTACTTCTTCAACTACTGATTTTATATACGACACATCCGGGATGTCATCCTTTGTTAAAGGAGTAGGAACACAAATGTTAATAGAATCTAATGATGAAATTACTGAAAAATCATTTGTAGGAATAAATTTTTTACTGTTTATCACTTCGTGTAAATCTTCTTTATTTACTCCTGACATATAGAAATCCATGTTCATTAATCTACTGATTTTTTCTACATTAATATCAATTCCATAAACTTGGTAACCTTTTTTTGATAATTCAATTGCTAAAGGCATCCCTACATAGCCAAGTCCAATTACGCCAACTTTAGCCTTTAGAGAAATTAATTTTTCTTTTAAATTAGAATATGGTGAGTTCTTCTCCAATTCTAAAACCTTCCTTCTTTCTACATTTTGATTGAATGGACTTCGTGATATAACAGGCTTATTGTAACTAGTCATGATTATGGATACCCTTGTTAATCAATATCTCTCCCCCCTAGTGCTGTATACTTTCATACTATGTATTGATAATCAAAACGGAATAGGATATAAGACTAATTTAGCGTGTGAATTAGTCTCATGCATTTCGCATGTTGTTTTTAATGTGGCAAATATCATCGGATCCCCGAAAATTAAACCTGGTTAAATATCGCAAGAAGGAAAGCTGGCGTTTTACTCCCTGGTAGATGAACATGTGCGGCAGCTGATTCAGCTTGCTTCTACACATAGTCAGGAGTTGATGTCAGTTGGAAAATAATACACAAAACGAAGATGAAGAAGGGCTGATGGAAGTCAATTGTTACTGCTAGTACAGAATCTATGAAAAATCGAGGAGAAGTTCAATGCCAGCTATTACACTGTCGAACAGCTCGAAAAGCTATTTGAGGTTTGTTTGGGTACACCGATAGAATCGGCAGTCTATCCCGCGGCTCACTATAGACTTCGGCGTTCCGGGGTACTTGGATTAAAGTGGGATTGCATCAATTTCGAAGAAAAACATCTCAAAAAACAAAGAAAAAATACAAACAGCAATACGGCAAAGATTACGTCGATTGCGGTCTTGTATGCTGCTGGCCTGATGGCAGTCCCATGAAGACAGAATACCTAAACCACAAATTCAAGGACATACTCGCAAAGAATTCCCACACATCAGATTCCATTCAACAGCCAGCTTTTTGATTAAGTATGGAGTACGCCTGAAAGAAATCCAGGTGTAAGGAAGAATCTCAATGAAGTACAAAGCCTGGAGAGCTTTAGATAATGAGGCGATCAGTTCTGCGCTGCTGGACATTGCCATACTCCACGTAAATCTTGCTTTGGAGCATAGCAACAAGAATACTTTACCTTGTCGTAAAGAAGTCATCAGAGCAGAAATCCTGCGGCTGAGAATGGAGAGTGACCGAATTCTCGAACGCAGAGTTTGAACAATAACAACTCGTCGTGGAGTCTGACAAACACCACTTCGAGCGTACCGGAAACCTCGAATCCACACCAAAAAAGAGGCGCCGTTAGCAAAATGTTAGCAAACCCGCTTAAAAACAAACAAGGGTTCCAGCTCTAATGAGCTGAAACCCTTGTTCTTCTAGTGCCGAGGACGGGGGTCGAACCCGTACGAAGGTCACCCTTCGCAGGATTTTAAGTCCTGTGCGTCTGCCTGTTCCGCCACCCCGGCATAAAATGTACGCTCTAACACGACAATAAATATCATATCATGTATACGGTGATCACGCAATCCATATTACCAATATTTTTTATTTTACATTAGATTAGGGCTACTTTAGCATACCTGCACAGGTCTTGTCCTATAAAGTACCCTTAATTATCACACAATGAAGTTGTTACTTCAGTACACCGAGAGAGTAAAGTTACCTATAATTCCCCGCCAACAGCATCAAACGAGCTATTTCAAAGGCATTTTTGCCTTTGATTCCCGCCTTCAGCCGCCCATTACCCTAATTCAAAGGCATTTTAGCCCTTGATTCACGCCCATAGCGGCCACAGCCACCTTCAATGCCCGCACAAGCCAAAATCAGGGGCAGCCCTGCCCCTGATTCCTGCTCATTACCGCCCAGCAAAGGGCTAAATATCCTGCGGCAACATCCGGTAACATCCGCCAACAGCCCGGCTGTCATTACAGCAGCAGGTTACCTGCTAATGACGTTCCCGCTCGCCGCTACGGTTACGCATGCCGGCCAGACCCAGCAGACCGATCAGACCGAGCCAGCCCCAGTTGGAGCCTCTGTCGTTGTCTGTATTGGTAGTTGTGCTAGTGGCGCGATATCTGTGCGTCTGATTTGTGGTGGACAGCGGGGAGACGGTGCGGTTGTCACGATCACGGACCGCGTTGTTCACCATGTTCTCACCTTTACGAACTGTACCGGTAGTTCTGTTCATCAGCTTGTCGCCGCTCTGCTCGACTCTGTTCATCAGTGTATTGTCGTTGCGGTTCATCGTATTCCCGGTCTGATTCATCATCCGGTGGTCCGTTCCGTTCAGTATATGAGTACCCGTTCCATTCGTTTCACGGATGCGCTCGGTTCTCATACCGTTTGCTCCGGTATCCGGAATGGATGTACCCATTCCCCCACCGGTGCCAGCAGCATTAACTGCATAACCCGATCCCAGCAGACTCATGGATAACAGTGTAGTGCAGGCAAGGCTTGTGACCAGCTTGTTCAAGAGAAATGCCCCCTTTGAGGAAATTGTATTTCGCTGATAATTTCCCCATGTGGCTCATCATCTATACAGGTGGTCCTTATTCCCTGACGAGGTTCACAGTCCTGCTGGCGGCATCGTAAGTGACCTGTGCGCCCAGTGCTTCAGCAACCGCCCGCACCGGTGCATAGGTTATGCCGTTTTCCAGAAGACCGCTGGTAATTTTAACTCCATTCAGTGTGACTGTAATGGCCTGATCCGTTCCGCCGGTTGTCCCGTTAATCAGGGCCAGTGCATCCTTAACCTGCTGCACCGTCGGCTGCCTGCCCGCCCGCAGCTGCTCCGTGGTCAGCCCGAAGGTCATCTCGAGATGGGAATAATCCTTGAAGGAGGTCCAGTCCCCGCCCCAGGCAAAACCCAGCTTCTTGGCTTCCAACGCCACCTGCTGCCAGTCAGCCATCTTGTCATTGTTGCCGTCACGGGATGTGTCCCAGGAGACAGTCTTGCCGTCCGGCAGGAGCAGGGCAAAATCAATAGCCAGACCATAGTTGTGATAACTGGAGCCGCCCCTGGCATTCGTTACAATGTTTCCCGGCTTGGTGCGGCCTTGCGCATACAGTGCATTTTGTTCGGCTATAGTCCGCATGCCCTGGGTGATGACGATCGGGATGCCTTTGGCGTAGCTGCGCTGGATCAGAGCGCTGGCACCTGCCAGCAGAACCGGATGAAGCTTGCCCAGCCAGCCTGCCGATTTACTTTTCACCTGATCTAAAGTCAGCATTTTCCTCACCCCCTGGTATAGTAGATGCCCTCTCTGCCTGCTTTGCTTGTACGGTTTGCCTAAAGTGTGTGCACCCATTCCGTAAGAAACCGCTCAGTAAATGACAAAAAGACCCCGGCCAGCAGGGTCTTTTTCCGATCAGAAGCTTTGGATGTTTTCCCGCCTAAAAGGCCACACTATCCGAAATGAACTCCATTCCCGAAAGGCGGATTAGCCCATGGACATTCACAGTGACAGCTATAAGATTGCCGCGCTTAGCGACCGGAAGGACGCCGTTGAGGTGATCCGGCAGGCCGAGGAAGCCATTGCCCGGATAACAGGCAACAAAGAGGTCACACTAATCGCCTATGAGAAAACAGACGGCCCAGCCATATATTAGGTATTAGGCGATGTAAGCCTCCGCGATGTCATCTATACGAACCCATTTCCATTCCTCTGCCCACTGCAGCTTAATCTCACGCGAGTGGGTATGAATGGAGGTGACAAAACCGCTCAGCTGCCTGCCCTCACCCTCACCATGCAATACCAGTGTTATACGGATATGACTCCGGAGCGATTGTGCAAGCGTACTCTCAATCCCTTCCAGTCTCCGCTGATTTGCAGCGGGTTCATCTAGATGCAGTGCATCCTCTTCGTTCCTGTGAACAAGACCTCCCTGCAGGCCTTCCTCCAGCTGTTTGCCCATCGCCGTTCCTCCTTATGTTGTTGGTAATCACTCACGCTCCATTAATACGAACATATGTTTGTATTATTATATCTGCATATCCGGTTTTTAATCAAGCATCAAAAAATGACAACAGACGAATTTCCATTCACTGGTACATGCTGCAGGTTGCAAGCAAAAGGCGCGCACAGCCAAGCTGTACAGCGCCTCTAATAAAGTTCATAATCCGCATAAAAAATTGCTTTATTCTGTGCTTGTATTCGTTAGTGCTCCGGTATCCACGGCATCTGCTTCTGTACCCACCACGGTTCCGGGAACAGTCCCCAGTTCTGTCTCAGCTGCGCTGTCCTCATCCAGCAATCCTACGGCGACTCTGGCTTGATTCACTTTGGAGATCCCGTACAGCATTGCTACATCCGCCTGCTGGTTCATGGCGTTGAACTCGTCTGCTGTTACCTCCGGGGAAGCCGCACTTTGCGAAGCCTGCTCTTTGATGGAATAGGCGCTCTGGAACGCAAAGGCTGCATCTCTCAGCAGAGTCTCAATATTTTCCGGCAGACTCTTGGAAATTTCCACATCTTTGACCTGGTCAGCAATATCTGAGGCTGTATCCTGAAAAGAATCAAGCGCCTCTTCAAGCTCCTTGTCCGTGGCCGCTCCTGTCGAGTAAGAGGTTAATGTCGTATTGAAATTTTCCAGCGACGATTTACCCATTTCGTCGAACTTCGTCATTTCATTGTAGAAGTTCTGTACAGTCTCCTGAACCTCCTCCTCTGAAGCTGGCGCAGAGCTGTTATTGCTGCAGGCATTAAGGATCATTACCATTAAAAGTACGGTTATCAGTAAGGCTTTTTTCATCGTCTCAAATCCCTCCACTTAACAGAATAATGGCGGGTTTTGTAAAGTGCAAATGAAATAAATGTAAAAAAAACTCGAAAGCTCCAAATTTCAAATTTAAAGCGTCTTCATCGCAAAAAGATCTCCAAAAATTTTGGAGATCTTCTGCAAACATACCTGATTAAGCAAGCACATAAGCTGTGGCGGGAATGACGGCCCGGGGCTGGCTGTGGCTCTCCCACATCAGAATAGCCTTGGCATCCCCCTGGTTTTCATAATACTCTACCTTCAGCTCATGCAGCTTGCCTTGTATCAGCTCTACAGTTCCTGTACGCTCTGTGCCGCTCTGCTTGATCCAGCTGTCGATGACGGGAACCCCGTCAACCCACACCCGTATGCCGTCATCCGAGTAGGTGTAGAGATTATAGGTTTCGCTGAAATCTGGCTTCAGTTTACAGGTCCAGCGTACCGCGAAGAAGTCGGCATTGATTAACGGATCAGGGCTCGCCTGTCTCCATGAAAAGTTAATTGTGGAATCTGTCCGGATCAGTGCGGGAGCTCCGCTCAGCGTGATGTTATTGAAATACTCCCCCTTAATTCCAGGAGGATGTGTTTGCTCCCCTTCAGCGGCCAACGCTTTATACTCTTCTCTGGTAATCACAAAGCTGTCATTCATAAAAGACTTGATCACCGCCTCCGTATTCTGCTCATACAGCAGCTTGGCCCAGGTCAGCTGGTAGGACCATTTGTTCTGCGATTTCGCCAGCTCTGCCGGTGAAGGCAGCTTCCCGTTCTCACCGATGGCAATCAGCTTGCCGCGTCCCAGGTCCCATAAGCCGTCATGATGACTGGCCTTATAATCCCCGTCATAGATGTCCATGGCCAGCACATCCACCCTGCCTGCGCCGGGATAGTATTTGGCAGGCTCCTCGCTCCACTGGTTTTTGGCATTGGGGCTCCACACCCACAGCAGATTATGCAGGCCGTGGTAGACCGTATAACGCTCGAACATCAGATTCCACAGCTCCAGGAAGCGGGTTTTCTGTCCCCACCAGAACCACCCGCCGTTCATCTCATGATAAGGCCTCCAGAGAACGGGAACACCCGCGTCATTCAGTTTCTTCAGGTAGATAGCCGTTTTGTCGAGATCCGCCAGCAGTGCTGTATACTGAGGCGTACCAGGTGTGATATATTTGGCAAAATTCGCTTCGCTGAGATTCATCGAGACATTTGACCACGCCTGAGCTGTTCCCGGCAGACTGGCATGGTAGCTCATGGTTACAATTCCTCCAGCCTTGTGCCAGCGGATGGCACTGTCTGTCACCCACTGACGCTGGCTGGCTATCAGCGCTTCAGTCTGGTTGCCGATCGCTCCCATCTCGTAGCCGTGAAGCCCGGCATATTGACCGCTTGTATCCTTAAGCTTGTTGCTGAACTCATCCGCACTTTCCAGATAATCGTGTATTCCGCTGATAATGCCTCTGCCTTGAAGCGTGTATAGCCTGTTCAGGAGATTCAGCGCCGGAGCTGCCAGCTTCTCATCGGCAGGAGCCCGCAGCAAGGCGCGGAAGGCAGACTGCCATGCTGCATCGTTAACCAGCCGGGATGCTGAATCGAGCAGATCCCGGAGTATGCGCTGTTCCATCTGTTCCACCATCCTTTTTTTGTACCATTGTATGGGGACAAACGTTACAGGGAAGCGGCGGATGGGATGGCGGGTAAACCGATATTCATTTTATTTTTAAATATATTGGGTTTAAAACATGACATTACCTGTATGTATACTAAAAACAAGCTTGCTGCTTACTTGCGGGAATAACGAAGGGGCAGCAGATCAAGAATATCGGCTTTGGCCAGCCCCTCATCCCCGGGAAGTATTACTTTGCAGTCACTGGCGTAATCGGCGATCAGCTCCCGGCACATCCCGCAGGGTGATACCACCCTGATTTCCCTGTCTTCACTATCCGGGTCGGGATGCCTGACTGCAACAATGGTATCAAATGCCTTGTAGCCCTCCGAAATGGCCTTGCCGATCACCATAGCCTCTGCGCAGACCGTTACACGGGACAGACTGGCCTCCAGATGCACCGCCGTAAAAATCTCGCCCGTCCTGGTGCGCAGCGCCGCACTGACATGATGCCTCTCCCATTCGTAGCGTTTTGTTATAATCTCTTGTGCGGCAGCAACCAGCGTTTCATCTTCAATTGAAATACTATATTTCATCGGTTCTCCTCCTGATCATTCCGGACATCATCCGGCTTACCAATCCATTTTCTTAATTTAGTATACTAAAATCTGCTAATTATAAGCTATACTGAGTAGACCGCAGCAACAAGATTTCAGCATAATCAGGAGGAGCACGTGAACAAACAGAAATTTATCCCCAGTCTTATTATTGTTGTCCTGCTGGCTCTGGCAGCTTACTGGTTCGAGGAGAACGGCCAGTCCGTAAGGGAGCCTTCCACCGGCGGTTCCGAGGTTGTACAGCTGGTATTCCCCTCAGACCGTTACCCTGAAACCGCGGAGCATATCCAGGAAGCGATCAGAAACGGTGAGTCAGCGATATGTACGATCAACCGCGAGGACGCCGAGGAGAACCGCAAGGAATCCCTCAAGGGGGTACCGACCAAAAAAGGCTATGACCGCGATGAGTGGCCGATGGCAATGTGCGCAGAGGGCGGTACCGGAGCAGACATTGAATATATAACTCCCGCCGACAACCGCGGTGCAGGCAGCTGGGTAGGCAATCAGCTGGAAGGCTATGCCGACGGAACCCGGGTGGAGTTTATGTTCAAATAAGCAGCAACAACAGCAGCTCCGCACGGGCTTTCGCGTGGCGCGGAGCTGCATATGCCGGAACTAATTTTAGAATATACAGGCTTTTGTAATAATAACAAGCAAAATGAACAGAACCAGAATTGCATTGGTAGAGGTCATCCAAGGATTAACTACCGGTACTACCGGAGGTCCCTGATTTACTCCCCCAACATTATTGTCGCAACCGCAGCCGTATTCTGCACCCATTTTTATTCCTCCCTGAAATGTTTAATGCCCACAGCACAGAGTATGTAGCAGGCATACCTGCAGTTTGGGCCAATCGGCAAACAGTTCTCTTCGCCTTATGAAGGCTAATAAATCTTCGCTATGCAGTCGATATACATTAGGAGTGCCGGCCATACCCCCATTTTTAATGAAAAAGGAGGTGCGAAATGGACATTGCCGCCTTATCCATTGCCATGAGCCAGGTGTCCCTGCAGCAGGCTGCCGGACTTCAGGTCCTGAGCATGGCCAAGAATTCAGCTGAAATCATGGCGCAGAATATGACCCAGATGCTCCAGCAGAGCCCGCATCCGAATCTTGGAAAAACACTTGATATTCAGGTTTAATTGATTTATTCTTAAATACATAAGAACGCCAGTTCCGGTCTGATACCGGTAATCCTTAGCCCTCCGGGCTTTTCTTTTACCCATAAATACGAACATACGATCTTATTTAGAGGTGATAATGTGAAAAACTACTACCAAATGACCGCGCTTGAGAGCTGGACCGAAGATTTATATCAGCGTCTGCAGGTCCGTAAGCCGGCAGATATTTCCATCATGTACATAGCTGAACGGCTAAACATCTGGGTCCATTACCTGGATGTGCGCAGCAAGAGCGTCGAGGCCTCAGCCGGCATGTACACTATGTTCCTGGACAACCGGCTTCCGCCGGAGCTGCAGCGTCTCGAATTTCTTCATGAGCTCTGCCATCTGCTCCGCCATGCCGGCAACCGTAATCTGATGCCCGGTCATTTCACACAGGCGCAGCAGGACGAATCCGAGCGTTTTATTCTCTATGCGGCTATGCCCTACTCTATGATCTCTGCCGGACCGTTGCCCGAACAGCGCGAGGATGCCGTATACTACTTAGCTTCTACGTTCCAGGTACCCGAGGAGCTGGCGCTGCAGCGGATCGACCAGATTCAGCGGCGGATATTTCAGGGGCAGCTGATGGCGGTGATGGAACGGAGCGAGGAGAGAAAATTCATCCAGCGACATATTCGTTAACCAAAAAATGACCCCGCCGGCGTCCGGCAGGGTCCAAATCTATGAATAAGGGGGGTATGTCATTACTATACAACCCTTAACTTAATTCCTTATGAAATTCTGCTTAAGCCAGGCTGAAATTTTATTTTTTCTTTGCAAGAGAGGGTAAATTAACAAACCGGTTATGCTGCAGTACCGGCACGGCATAGCTGATATCCACCTGGCAGCAGTAGGTCACATCTGCTTCGTATCCCCGTTCCCGCAGTTCACGGCTGCTGGCAGACTCCCATATCAGCTCCCTGATCCGTTGCCCGGAAGATCTCAGAGCACCGATGCAAACCTCCGCTTCCGGAGACTTGCTTCCGGCTAACTTGGAGAGTATCAGACCAGCCCCCAGATAATCTTCGATGCCGGGACGCAGATTGTTTTCAGAACCGATCACATCCAGCCATTTCTCACCGCAGGGCACTACGGTAACCGGTGTCCCCCGCTCAAGCCTCAGTCTGTTCGCAGTGTCGGCAACAGCTGAAGCATTCAAGAGGCAGCCGACCAGCAATGCGGGTACCTGTGCCGCAAGCCATATGCAGGCTGCACCGTTCGTGGAGCACAGAACAAAGTCACGCTCGTAATCAGCCGAGCTGAACGACAGCGGCGACAATGAATGCCCTCCTGCTCTGAGCGCTTCGGCTCTGCCGCGGATCATTTCTGCCCCGAGCCCCTTGGCATAAGCTTTGGCCTGCTCATTGACCGGCGAAGGATACGGATAGATGGTAGCCTTGTGCTGAACCGCTGTTACTACGGTCGAGGAGAAGCTTAGTACATCGACCATAACGACGATGTCCCCACGTTCTGCTGCAGCCCTCGCCCCTCTTTGGCCCCATTCCAGTTTAATGTCATAGGGCGACTGATCATAAAACACAGGATTCCCTCCTCTCTTCAGGACTCATCTTATATGAACCTTCAAAGAGGGAGTTACCCATAGAAGGCAGCCTGCGAACCGCCAAATTACCGTTTTATTTAATTTTTTATGGAAATATCCTGCAGATCCTGCTTCAGCTTCCAAAGAAATAGCCCTGCCGGAAGTCCGGCAGAGCACGTTTTATCAAGTTTATTATACCCAGAAAGCCTTAGTGATGATTACCAGCAGGATGTACAATACCAGAATTGCAGCAGTAGAAGTAAAAGGACTGCCGTATCCGCAGTTTGCTCCGCCAACCGGACCTACATTTTCACCATAACAACCCATTACCAATTCCTCCTTCATGATTGAGAATACACTATAGCATATGTGACTTGCCCGCTGCTGATTGGGTGAAACGGCAATGACTTTTCGCCCGGCTGCCTTTATTTGGAGATATCAATAAACCCTTCGCCGAACACATCACGCACATCATGAATGGTGACAAAGGCATGTTTGTCCTCGGCCCGCACGATTTTTTTGAGCATGGATACCTCCTGTTTGCTGATGGCGATGTAGAGCACGTTTTTGTCCTCACCGGTATAATAGCCGTAGCCCCGCAGCACCGTCACTCCGCGGTCCATAAGCTCGGTAACCTTGGCCGCAATGCGGTCGTGCTCAGCCGATATGATCGTTACTGCCTTTTTGGGGTTTACCCCCTCAATGATGAACTCCATTGCCTTGGTTCCAATGAAGAGAATAACGAAGGTGAACATCACCTTCTCGAGCCCGATGACAAAGACGGACAGACCGGCAACGATCAGATCAAAGAACAACAGCGCATAGCTGATATTCCAGTCCCAGTATTTATTGGCCAGCCGGGCCAGAATCGTCGTTCCTGCCGTTGTACCGCCAACCCGGATAATTAATCCGATCCCGCCACCGGCAAGCAGACCGGCAAAGACCGCATTAATCACCGGCTCACTGGAATCAATCCGCCAGTTCTCGGTCAGATACAGGAACAGGGAGTTGAAAGCAACGGCAATAATGGTATAGATGATTGTTTTGTTATCCAGCAGCTTGTAGCCGATAATCAGCAATATTCCGTTGAGCGTAAAGCCGACCAGTGCCGGCGACCATTTCAGCAGATAAAAGAGAATGATCGATACCCCGGTTACTCCCCCTTCACCAAAATCATTGGGGATAATAAACACATTGACTGCCAGCGCAAACAAAAACGCTCCAACCAGCAGCATGAACAGCTCGTAACCTCTTTTTTTCATACAAAACGCCTCCAATACAGTACAATGTCTACAAAATAACCCGGTAAATAACCCACAAAAAAAAGCGACTAAAGGAGGTCTTTCATCCTTTAATCGCTTCGGGTAAGCTCTTTTGATACTTCTGATCATAACAAGCAATCTATGGAATGTAAATACGCCGCGGGTATTGTTAGCCGATGGACACTCCGGAATTTTCTCTGCTATGCAAAGGACAACCTGGCTCCGATAAAGTAGCCGATAGAAACAAACAAAATGGACCAGATCAGGGCACCGGCTGTGGTAATCAGCAGATACTTCCGGAACGACATGGCGCTGATGCCGGAAATGTAGCTGCAGACATGTCTTAATCCGGGAATGAAGTAGGCAATAAACACCGTCCAGTGGCCGAATTTGTGAAACCATCTTTTAACACTGGCAAACCGCCTGGGGGTAAGGCCCACCCATTTACCGAATCTCTCGACAACCGGCTGTCCCACTCTCCGCCCGATAGTATAGCTGATCAGCGTGCCTGTTATGGCTCCCATGAAGCAAACCACTACGGAAACGGAATAATTGAGCACCATAACCGAGCACAGATAGCCTACGAACAGCATCAGCAGCTCGTCCGGTACAGGAATGCCGAGAATTCCCAGTGCCATGAGCAGGAAGACTGCCAAATATCCGTATTGCGTAATCATCTCTATGATCCAGGGCATGAACTCACTTCCTGTTAACGTATTTTTTAAGTGACGGAAACGGAATATGACTGATCATCATTACGGATAACAGACCCATCATCATGATGACCCATCCCGGTTTCATATATTCAACAACTAATGAGAGCATAGACAAAATCACGCCGGCTGCTGTAATCGGCATACCGGTGAAGCCCCGGGACGGGGCTGATATATTGAATCTGGCCAGACGCAGCGCACCGCAGATCAAAAAAACAACGGCGGCAGCCGGCCCCAGCCAGTGCACATTGTCCAGCTTGTATAACAATATGAGAAATGTCGGTGCCAGTCCGAATGAGATTATATCAGCCAGTGAATCCAATTGCTTACCGAACTCGCTGGTACAGTCCAGCATTCTTGCCAGCATTCCGTCCATCACATCGCAAAATGCGGCAAGCAAAATCATAAATAATGCCAGCTCATAGCGCTCCTGTATCGTATACAGCAGGGATAATGATCCCAGCCCCAGGTTACCCAGCGTGCACATTGAGGGCAGCCAGTTCCATCTCACAATTACTCCACTCCTTTTCAGTACGATGCCGGCCGCCTGCTCATCCTTCAAAGAACACACTGAAACAGACGCCATTCCCGATGTTTTCCACTTTATACCGGCAGCCGTGCATATCCAGAATCCGTTTAGTAATGGACAGCCCCAGCCCGGTTCCGCCTGTCAGCCTGCTGCGGGAGGGCTCGGCCCGGTAGAACCGTTCCCAGATCTGCTGCAGCTGATCCTCCGGAACAGGCTCCCCTTGATTATGAATGCTGAAGACACAGGTCTGCCCCTGCCCATCGATCCTGACGGTCACCGTGCTTCCTTCGTCCGCATGCCGGATGGCATTGGTCATGAAATTAAGCACCACCTGTTCGATCCAGTTGCTGTCGGCATACACCGGCGGCTCGTTCACCGGAATAACAACCACCTTCAGCCCCTTGCCGTCCAAGAGATGGATCAGCTTGTCAGCTACCTTTTCTGTCAGCTCACTCAGCATAAAAGAGCTCTTCTGCAGCTTGATGGTGCCAGACTCCAGCCTGGCCAAATCCAGCATATCCTTTACCAGGAACTCCATTTTGTCGGCTTCCTCAATAATGACCTTAATGTAGTGATCCTGCTTGCCTGCACTCACACCATCCTCCAGTCCCTCAGCGAAGCCCTTAATAATACTTAGCGGAGTCTTCAGCTCATGCGATGCATTGGCAAAAAAGTCCTGCTGCATTATCTCCATCCGCTGTTTATGCTCCATCTCCTCCACCAGCTGCCGGTTAGCCTCACGCAGCTCGCGAAGTGCCGAATCCAGGCTTACCGATAAGGTGAACATGCTGTTTGAGAGGCTGCCCAGCTCATCCTTTTGCCGGATCGAGTTATCTCCTGTAAAGTCCAGTGAGACCATCCGTTTGGCGATATTATTCAGCTTGATCAGCGGCCTGGTGACCATCTTGGAGAAGAACAGCGAGAGGATCAGAATCAGCGCAAGCCCGCCCAGCCCCAGATATAAAAAGAACCAGCGAAGCGCTTCATTTGAATCCTTGACATCCTGCAGGGAGGTAACCGTGAACAGGAGCTCGATCTCTCCGCCGGTCTGCCGGACAGGAAAAATAATGACAGAATTGCGGATCCCGCTCCAGGGAGCGGTCCACTCCTGCTTCTGCATTTCCAGCTGCTCAAAACCCGCCTTGTGCTCAGACGTCAGCGGGAACCATTCCTCCAGTGCCTCCAGCAGAATCCCCTGGCGCGGATTCCATATTTTGAGATCGGGCAGCACAATTTCTGTGACGGTTCCTGACAGCCGCGTCATTCCCTCCTCATGCATCCCTATCGTTCCCCCGCTGGCGGTTATCCTTACAGGATAGATCAGATCCGGAGTGCTGCTGTCTCCTTCAAAAAGCTCTCCCTCAAGCGTCAGCGTATCCTCTTCCTTGATATCTGCCGCCCTCAGCGCCTCCCCGTATTCACTCATGAACATCGACAGGGAAACAACCAGCTCCCTGCCCTCCTTCGTCCGCAGCTTCATATGATATGGGTCATCCGAATTCATCTTGCCGTCCAGCTTCACAATCGCCAGCTGTGTCTTGTTGCGCAGCATAAAACGGGCCAGCTCCTGAGACAGCCGGCTGCCGCTCCACTGCTCACTGATGTAGCTTGCACCAAAGCTTTTGAGATGCTTTTCGACCCGGCCCTCCTTCTGCTGCTGGTAGAACCCGTCAAAGAACAGCAGCTGACTCAGAATGACCATCCCGTAAAAGCAGAGAAAAAAGATCACCGTCATCACAAACAGCTTAAAAGTGATTCCCTGCCTTCTCATGTCTCTTCCTCGAACATATAGCCGGTGCCGACCACCGTACGGATACAGCGTGATTCTGCACCCAGCTTGCTGCGCAGCTTCTTGATATGGCTGTCAACGACCCGGGAATCCCCGTCAAATTCTATGCCCCAGACCCGGCTGAGAATGGTATCACGGGAGACGGCAATGCCTTTATTGCGGATCAGCAGCCATAACAGCTCATATTCTTTGGGGGCAAGCTCCACCTCTGCACCTCCGATTTCCAGCCGGTGGGCAGAAGTGTTAAAGACCGCAGAGCCGAATTTGAGGCTGCCGGAATCCGGCAGATGACCGCCTTCAACCCGCTTCATCAGCGCATTGGCCCGCGCAACCAGCACCTTGGGACTGAACGGCTTCGTCACATAATCGTCCGCCCCGACTTCAAAGCCGTATATTTTGTCGTCATCTGCAGACTTTGCCGTCAGCAGAATAATGGGAATCGCCGATTGCCGGCGGATCTCCCGGCACACCTCGAACCCGTTCAGCCTGGGCATCATAATATCCAGGATGATCAGATCCGGCAGCTGGGAGCTGAACCAGAGCAGCGCATCCTGACCATTGTCTGCTTCACATACTTCCCAGCCGTCCTGTATGAAATAGTCTGACACCAGCTCGCGGATCCGGATTTCATCCTCGACGAGCAGAAGCTTCTTCTTCAATCCAGTCCCCGCCTTCAAACATGTTATTGGTACTAGCATAACTTGATGTTATGTCCTTTATGTGCCCTTATACTTCTACATTAATATCGTCATCCCCAAGAAGCAAAGGTATAGGAGACTTGAAGTTCCGCAGATCCTTTTCTGCATCCGCTGTGAAATTTTTGCTGACGAAGATCCAGTGTGCCGGGAATATCAATCGCTGCCTCTCTGCTCGATCAGTCTTATACAAAAAGACCATCCTTATAAGGATGGCCGCCCTGCTGCTATGTTTATTTTGCCAAAAGATTCTTCAGCATAATCAGCCTCTTGAAGCCTTCTGTCCCCGCCCAGCCGCCCGCACTGGCCAAAATCACGTTATGGAACAACTTCATCGCAATAGAGTAGGTCATCGTTCCAAGCACGATCTCTATCGCTACAAACCGGAGAATATCCCCTTTGGTAATGATATAAACTCTGAACTCATGGTTACGCAGCACTGGTCCACCACCCCAATAGTGTTTTATGTACCCATATGCTTACGTTTGGTTGTCTAATGCCTAAAATCAGGGATTCAGCGGAGACAGCTGCACATTTGTTTTGTCGGCAATCAGGGTATAGAACTCGGGAAAGCTCGGATCGGCTGCGTTACGGATCTCTTCAAAGGTACGGATATACAGCCCGCTCGCCGCGACTGCTGTAAGAATATCGCCCACTGGCCAGGCCCTCGTCAGAACGCTGGATAATCCTGAACGCTCTGATTCCGGGAGCAGCCTGGCAAAGGCCACCTCACCTTCCCGGACCGTATCGTCAAAATAGTTACCTGTCGGCTGCCGGAGCGTCTCTGTGATCTTCCACGCCCTGGCAAACGGATGAAAATCCGTCAACAGCAGCCGTCCATCTGCACCCAGCCTGCGATTCACCAGTGTGAACAAAGGCTTCAGATCAGTAAAATAATGCAAAACCCCAAACTCCATCAGCACATAATCGAATTGCCCGAGACTTTCTTCATCCGGGATATGCAGGACATCCGAGCAGATATAATTCAGCTGCACACCCGCCGCAGCCGCAACCTCAAGGCAATACCGGCGGTTCTCCGCCGAAATATCGACCACCGTCACCTCTGCACCAAGCAGAGCCAGGGGGATCGCTTTTCTGCCGTGGGAGCCCAGCAGGTTAAGGACTTTTTTGCCGGACGGATCACCTGTGTATTTCAGCCAGTAACGCAGCGGGTGCCGGGGGTCCTTCTTCAATTCTTCGGCAAGCGCCTCCGGAGCCCCGTGATGCTGCACCCAAGCCTGATAAGCCTTCGTTTCCCAAGCCGCCTTGTTGGCACGTGCCAGTTGTTCCTGCATACATTCAGCCCCCTTGATAAATATGGAATTTATTCCAGAGTTATCAGTTTACTACAAAGGCCGAAGGTTAGATAGCGGTAAATGCATAATTACCGGATTTCACCCCGTTCCCCCCTGGCGTAATCAGATTTATATAAATTCCCGGAAACAAAATGTGACCAAATCCCGTTCGTAATGGTGTTACAGGTATAAAGGAGGTCATTGCATTATGCAGCGATCCATGATCCGGCCGGGAAATCATGTGATAAAGAGTTACGAGGCTTATTCAGATATGCTATTCAGGATTGCTATGGTCCATTTGGGCAGACGCCAGGATGCCGAGGAGGCCGTTCAGGATACATTCATCAAGCTGATGGAGAAAGCGCCGGATTTCAATGATGCCGAGCACCAGAAAGCCTGGCTGATCCGCGTGCTTACCAACACCTGCAAAACGATGCTGGGCAGAGGCTGGCGCAAACGTGAAGTTAAGCTGGACGGCGCCGAGGCGCTGGCTGCGGACGGTCCTGAGGATCTGGCGCTGCTTCAGCTCGTAATGGCCTTGCCTGTGAAGGTCAAAACAGTGATCCATCTATATTACTACGAGGATTATTCTGTACAGAAAATCAGCAGCATTCTGCAGATCAGTGAGTCCGCTGTGAAGATGAGGCTTCAGCGGGGACGGCAGCTGTTAAAACTGGAGCTGGAAGGAGCGGAAACCGAGTGAACGACAAACAGTTTCGACAACAATACAAGAAAGCGGTGGATTCCATGAAACCAGGTGAAGAGATGAAAAACGGATTGATCAGCAGGCTGGAACAGCAGCAGCAGGAGCGCAAACGCCCGCGCAAAACAATGTACATCGCAGCAAGTCTGGTAATCGCCGCCGGGATCGGCCTCGCAGGGCCGAATATCTGGCAGCAAATCAATGGCCCGGCGGCTCCGGCGCAGGTGGCCCAGGTAGACCCGGGAACGGGCATCACTATTCCTAAGGTGGAGCTTCCAGATCCGAATGCCCAGGTGCAGGCAAACATGATCCAGCTGGTTGTATATGAAGGTAATGTATATACACAGTCCGCTACCCGTATTGACGCTGCAGACGCTGCCGCCCTGCGCGGCGACAAGCTGGGAACCACTACAGGCGGCATTGACGAATGGACCGGCAAGGATGGTTATACTGAGCTGTCCTCCAACATCGGCGTGACGGATATCTATACTGTAAAAGGTTACGATTCCGGCTTCCTGATCATGTCCTACTCGGAAATCGACGGTCAGGTATTTGCTGATCTGTATGAGCATACCAACGGCATTACCGTCAACAGCGGCGCCGACCTGATCGGCAAGCTGAACCTCGAAGGCCGGGTCGCCTCGGCCCAGTGGGAAAGCTTCGACAGCTGGAACAACGGCCAGCAGCAGTATGCACCGCTTGCCGGCGGCGAAGCCCTTGACGGCTTCCTGTCAGCACTTGAAGCTGCCAAACCATTAGCCGCTGAGCCGCTGATGGAGCAAGGCATCTACGAGAGCGAAGACCGTAAGATTGTCTATCTGGAGCTGGAAGATAAAGCACAGGTTCAGCTGGTGCTCTTCGGCCAGGGGCTAGTGCGCTACGGCAATGCACCGGTGTTCTTTGAAGTCGAATCCAGCGTATTCCAGGCGCTGTGGGACAGCATGACTCAATAAGAGATGGCTATGGCCCGCGGCAACGGGCAGAGCCTGAGATAAACAAAGCAGCCCGGCCTTTGTAGGCGGGCTGCTTTGCTGTGTACCCGTTTTTCATGATCCTTCTTCTGCTTGTCCGTCTTTTTCTTTCTGCGGTTTTCCTCACCATAAAGAGTCCTGCGACAGATTGATATACTTCAGCTGCTGCATCTCCCGCAAAAAGCCCGGCTTTTCCGGAATCATGCACATCCCGAGATCCAGAACCTGCAGCTTTTTCAGCTTAGTCAGTTCAACCGGCAGCTCCCGGATCGCGGTGTACTGTATGGTGAGCCGCTCCAGCTGCTCCAGCTCTCCGATCTCCGGCGGTATGCGGTTCAGGCTAATCTCCTCTTTAGGTTTGGCTTGGTAACCGGGTACCGGGCGGTCTGAGCTGGCACACTGGATGGTGAGCTCTTTCAGATTTTTTAGCCTGTTTATGGATCCAGGAATCTGTTGCAGATCAGCCGTCATGATTATTAAGCGCTCCAGCTTTTCCAGCTCAAACAGCCCGTCCGGCAGACGATACAGATCCTGCTCAAAAATCTCCAGCTCCCGCAGCCCGCCAAGCTCCCTTATCCGCTCAGGCAGCTCCGTCAGCCGGTATCCGCTGATGTACAGCTTGTCTGTCCTGTGCCTGATGGCATCATCCAGCAGACAGTCCAGCTCCCGGTGCGCCGCAAGCTCCATGAAGAGCCCCGTAACTTGCTCCATCAGCCCCGCTGCCTCTTCCTCCGTTACTTCCATACCATAGATGCGTTCATGCACGACTGAGTAGAGATAGTCCCCGCCTTCTTTTTTGAGGAAACACAAATCCTCCGGCAGCTTGGGATACATCCAGTCCGCCAACCGGTTGGCTGCTTGCTTCAGCACATTCCCGCTCTCCTCACAGCAACGGTAGAAATAGTACGTGCCCGAGCCGTAAAAGGCGTGACTGTCATATGTATTTTTGAGCTCGCCAAGTTCCTTCATGATTTCTTTCGTATCCTTGTCCTGAATCACAATGGTCTTCACGAGGTAAGGCTTCAGATGATTTAAGACAGGTGCGTATCGCTCCCTTGCTGATGTATCCACCCCAGGTTCAGTCGAAAACTTCTCCCCCAGCACAAACCATTCAGCATTCTGTATACCTAAATCGATAACCTGCCTGTAGGCTTCCCCCCGGGGGTCTGTATGCATTTCCATCCTGTTGTAGCCCCTCCCTGTATTCCATTCGAAGACATTCGTTTGGCCGATTTCAGCGCAAGCTTTTCACCATAATATAATTTTCCAGCTTCACACCCTTGCGTTCCACAACCTGCTGCCTGACCACCTCAAAACCTGCTTGCTCAAAATAAGGCTTCGCCGTTATACTCGCTTCCGTACGGATCTCAGTCAAATCCAGCCTGTGTGCCTCCGCCTCCAGGGTATTTACGAGTGCCGATGCAATTCCCTGCCGCTGATATTCCTTATGTACAAAAAGCCTGTCCAAATACCCCTGGGCCGTCATATCTGCAAACCCGGCGATTACGCCATTATTCTCTACAACCAAGGTGATGTTACGGCTCAGAGCGTCCTTCCATGTGCTAAGCCGCTGACTTTCATCCTCATACGACGCCCAGGCGTTGAGCTGTTCCTGCGAGTAATCCCGTTTGTTGACCGAATGTACCGTTTCGTAGAAAAGAGTGACAATCTGGGCGATGTCCTGCTCGGTGAAAGTTCTGATTTTCATATGGGGGGCTCCTGTTCATGAAACATAATAACTGAACTCAGCGTATACTATTAAAATACTTTCTGCGGGGTGGATACGATGAACCAGGCACAGCCAGCTTGTAAAGCATGCGGAAGAACCGAATTCGTTAAGGGCAAGCTAAATAATGGTTATGCCCGCGTGATGCCGATCAACAAGGCGTTTTCCTTAGGCTCGGGAGTGATCTACACGTTCTGTAAAAGATGCGGCGAAATCGCCTCGATGAAAATTGAGAATCCAGAGAAGTTTTGAGCCCCTGGCGGGCTTTTTTAATGTAAAGCAGTAGACGAGGGCCAGAGGAAAAAGGGCGTAAAATGGATTCTATTGTACTTTGTACAACAGAATGGGCTTCTCGGTCATTTGGCAAAGATTCTATCCTGAAAATAAACCAAAGTAGCTTAAAAGGCCGCACGAAACTAAGCCCCTCTCCCCTTATTTTTTAAAGGGGCTGCTACCAAGAAGAAG
>NZ_JARXXP010000017.1 GCF_029893965.1 Paenibacillus sp. PastM-3 | reverse complement strand
ATGGGAATCGACGAAGAGGGACACCGTCAGATCCTGGGCTTCTACGTCGGCGGTCAAGAGAGCGCAAACGGCTGGCGTGAGGTGCTTAAAGATCTCTGTACAGCCGTGGAGTCCATGAAGTCTTGCTGGGTGTATTCGACGGGCTGCCGGGACTAGACACAGCCTTCCGTGAAATCTATCCCAAGGCAGATGTACAGCACTGTGTAGTCCATAAAATCCGTGCGACTTTCCCCAATATTCGGGTCCAGCACAAGACGGATTTTTTTGAAGATATAAAGACAGTTTATACAGCTGCAGACCATGAGTTGGCGCTGGCTGCGTTCGATACGCTGAAGGCAAAATGGGGCAAGCTGTATCCGAAAGAGCTACGTTCTTGGGAGGACCAATTCTCTACCTTACTGACATTTTACAAATATCCTCCGCTTATAAAGGAGGCCATTTACACCTCGAACCCCATTGAACGAATGAACAAGGAAATTCGAAAGCGTCTTAAGCCGATGAATAGTCTGACGAACATGGATGCAGCAGAGAAAATTATTTACCTTGACGTGATGGAGTACAATAACCGCTTTGCCGAACGGGTTACTCGAGGATTCGGCGATCCAGGAGTTAAGAAGAAATTGAACGCCATGTTTGAAGCGCGGTACCCCGTGTTGGAAGAGTCAGAACAAGCGACCTGATTCTCGTGTCCTTGGGGGCGGGGTTCCCCCGCCCCCAAGGACACCCACACCTATTAACAAACACCTGAGAACCCACTTTTACTCTCTTACACAAACTTCTTGACGCTACCGAAAAATCCCACTATTTCAGCCAAAAGTAGCTCAATTAGCACGCAATAGAGGGAAAAATCCCACTAACTCAACCAAAGGCAGCTCAATTAACGCCCAATAGAGGGAAAAATCCCACTAACTCAACCAAAAGTAGCTCAATTAGCACGCAATAGAGGGAAAAATCCCACTAACTCAACCAAAGGTAGCTCAATCAGCACGCAATAGAGGGAAAAATCCCACTAGGTGAGAAGTAAGCGGCTGGTTAGCGAAGGGTCAAGGGCCCCCTTACTCAGCGGCCAGCGGATCGAATCACCATTCTCCCCACCCGAAATTTGCGACCCCAAACCGGAAATTCGCTACCTTCCCCCTTAGGGTGAATGCGGTTACAATAAGGGCATAGAGCTGCAAACGCTTTTATAAACACATTACAGAAAAAGATTTATCTTGGAGGTCCATACGATGGAGAACAAAACAAGCGGCGGGGTTAGCCCGATGAAAAAGTTGCCCGTTCCGGCTCTTATCGAAACCGGTTCAGGTCGCAAAAGATCACTATGGAAAAGGCTGGTAGCCCAAAAGCATCTGCAGACAATGGCGCTGCTCGGCGTGGCCTGGATGATTATTTTTAACTACATTCCGATGTACGGGATGATTATCGCCTTCAAGGAATACAACATTGTCAAATCGATTGCCGAGGCCCCTTGGGTGGGACTTCAGCACTTCAGAGAATTATATGAGGACGAGGACCTGAGGTATGTTATCAAGAACACGCTGGGCATCAGTTTAATCAAGCTGCTGATCGGCTTCCCTCTCCCTATCATTTTTGCCCTGTTTCTCAATGAGGTACGTTCGATCCGCTACAAAAAAGCGATTCAGACGATCTCCTACCTGCCGCACTTTCTCTCCTGGGTTGTGCTTGGCGGTATCCTGGCAACCTGGCTTGCAGATGTAGGGATCATCAACAATATTCTGCTGGCACTGAACCTTATTGATAAGCCGATTTCCTATCTGGCGGAACCAAGCTACTTCTGGACCATCGTGATCTCCTCGGATATCTGGAAAGAACTCGGCTGGTCAGCGATTATCTACCTGGCGGCAATTGCCGGGGTATCCCCGGAAATGTATGAGGCCGCTACCATCGACGGCGCCGGACGCTTCCAGAAAATGTGGTACGTCACACTGCCGGCCATCCGCGGAACGATCAGCATTCTGTTCATTCTGGCGGTCAGCGGCGTGCTCAACTCGAATTTCGATCAGATTCTGGTCCTGCGCAACTCGCTTAACGAAACAGCCAGTAATGTAATTGACTATTACATCTACTATACAGGGATTGTCACCAGCCGCTTCTCCTATTCTATGGCGGTCACGTTGATCAAATCAGTCATAGCACTGATCCTGCTGCTAATTGCCAACCAGGTAACCAAAAAAGTCAACGATACGTCACTGTTCTAGAAGAAGGAGGATTTAAACCATGTTTTCTCTCAAACGCAAAACGATGGGCGAAGCCATATTCGATATCGCCAACAACCTGGTCATGCTGTGTATCTGCTTCGTTACTCTGTATCCGATATGGTACGTGCTGATTAACGCCTTCAATGACGGCAATGACGCCATGATGGGCGGGATCTACTGGTGGCCCCGGATGTTCAGCCTGGAGAACTTTGAAGCGGTATTCGCCAGCTCTGGCATTATGACGGCGATGGGCGTTACGGTGGCCAAGACGGTTATCGGGGTGGTCCTGCACGTATTCTTCACGGCAATGGTAGCTTATGCACTGTCCCGAAAAGGGCTGATCGGCGGGAAATTCTACATTCTGCTCGGTACCATCACCTTGTTCTTCAACGGGGGACTGATTCCGACCTTCCTGCTGAACCGGGATTTACATCTGCTCGATAACTTCCTGGTCTATATCATTCCGGTCTTGTTCAGCTTCTTCGATCTGATTATCTTCATGACCTTCTTCCGGGAGATTCCCGAAGGACTTGAGGAAGCGGCATGGATCGACGGTGCCAATGACTGGTCGATTCTGCTGCGGGTGGTGCTGCCGGTATCCATGCCGGTTATCGCAACGATCGCGCTGTTCCACGGGGTGTATCAATGGAATGATTATTTTGCAGGTATTATTTACATCAATAACCCGGACCTGCAGCCGATCCAGACGTATCTGTTCCGGGTGGTGGCCCAGTCCAGCTCCAACCAGATGATGGTCGCCCTGCAGGGCAGCAGCGTTACCAAGACCGTAACCTCACAGTCCATCAAGCTGGCCACTATGGTAGTCACGACGCTGCCGATTGTATTCGTCTATCCGTTCCTGCAGCGCTATTTTGTAAAAGGCATGATGATCGGTTCAATCAAGGGCTGATCAGCGGCCGTGTATAATCAGGTAACTCCTCCAGAGGCTGCGCCAAGCAGCTTCCGGGGTTGAGCTTATACAAGTATTCATTCATAACATTTTAGAAAAGGGGTAAATAAGCATGGGCATGAAACGCAAGCCAAAATCAATGGTGCTGCTGCTCTTGGGACTGATGCTCGCGATGACGGCGTCAGGCTGCTCAGGCAACAACAATGCAGGAGGAAATGCCAACACAAATAAGGAGAATACCAATACAGCGGCGGCGACAACCGAAGCTTCAGCCGCACCTACGGCTGCTGCGCCATCGGGGGATGAACCGGGCTGGCAAAGCGATACTTCACCGATCACCTTTGACTGGTATCTGAATTTCTCCTGGTTTCCAAATAAATGGGGTGTAGACCCGACCTCGCAATATGTAACGAAAAAGACCGGCGTCAACATTAACTTCATCGTGCCTGCCGGTAACGAGAATGAAAAGCTGAATACAATGATTGCTTCCGGCCAGCTGCCTGACTTCATTACCCTCGGCTTCTGGGAAGATGCGATCAAGAAAATGATCGAAGGCGATATGGTGCTGCCGCTCAACAAGCTGGCGGATGAATATGACCCTTACTTCTACAAGGTTTCCGATAAAGATAAGCTCGGCTGGTACACCCAGGAGGACGGCAATGTCTACGGTTATCCGAACTCTTCCTCCTCACCTGCCGACTATGAAAAGTACGGCGCAAACTATGTATCCAACCAGACCTTCGTAGTCCGCAAAGATATCTATGAAGCGATTGGCAGCCCGGATATGCGCACACCGGAAGGCTTCCTGAACGCCCTCAAAATGGCGCAGGAGAAATTCCCTCAAGTAAACGGCCAGCCGCTGATTCCACTCGGCCTGCATGAGTTTACGGAGAACGGCAATGACTCCCTGGAAGGCTACCTGCAGAACTTCCTGGCGATCCCTTGGGAAAAAGACGGCAAGGTGTATGAGCGCGAGACTGATCCTGAGTATGTACGCTGGATGAAAACACTCCGTCAGGCTAATCAGGACGGACTGCTGGCTAAAGACATTTTCATCGACAAGCGTGCTCAAATGGAAGAAAAGATTGCTCAAGGCCGCTACTTCGCAATGCTGTACCAGCGTACGGACTTCGCTTCCCAGCTTGGAACCATTTTCCAGAAGAATCCTGAACAGACCTATATTGCTGTAGACGGACCTTCCAATACGGCGCTGGATCAGCCAACCCTGAACGGCCCTGGTATCTCCGGCTGGACAGTAACCCTGATCTCCAAGAATGTAAAAGACAAAGCACGCGCTATTAAATTCCTCAGCTACCTGAACAGTGAGGAAGGAAATAAAGATTTGTACCTGGGTGAAAAAGGCGTCAGCTATGATACAATTGATGGTAAAGACCAGTTCCTGCCTGAAGCATTCGCGCTGATGAACAGCGACCGTGCGGCGTTCGACAAGCAATACGGCTCTTCCTTCACGTTCTGGATGCTGCAGAACACGAACATTACCGACCAATGGGCTCCTAAATCTGTAGAACCGTTCAAGCAGCTGGAAGACTGGACCCGCGGTAAGGCAATCAATACTTCCGAGTTCCAGCTGATCGATCCTACCGGCAACTCGCCGGAAGGCATTATCGCTACCAAGCTCAAACAGCTCCGCGGCAAAACGATGCCGAAGCTGCTGATGGCTTCCTCCGATGCCGAATTCGATGAGATCTGGAATGATTACCTCGCGAAGAAGGAAAAAGAAGGCTTTGCGACCTTCGATGCCTACAGACAGACCAAGTATCAGGAGAACAAAAAGAAACTCGGTATGGAATAGTATAGAATAAGACCCAATTGCCCGCTGACTGCGGGCTTTTGGGTTGTTTGCTTCTATTTATTGAGATGATGCGGTAACAGGAGAGTGCGTATGCGTAAACGGATTAGAGAGCTTTGGAGTTCCTTCAGCTACTGGTGGGGGCGCAGATCGCTGCAGAGCAGGCTGGTGGCCGCTTATATTTTCATTATCCTCGGCCCGAGTCTGCTTGTCTCCGTGTTTTCTTTTAGAACCATTAACAATACCTATGTCCGTGACGCCGTGGATAAGAACAATTACCTGCTGCAGATGGAGAAGCTTCACATCGTCAATCAGATTGAAGTGATGGAGCGGGCGGCACAGATTGCTTATTCCGACTCGGCTGTAAGGAGCTATCTCTCAAATGAGAGCGCTCTTACGTTAGGGGAGCTTGTCGATTTTAATAACACTACCTTTATCAATCTAAGCCGTATCCAGTTGAACAACCCGGGCATTGAGCATCTGCGCCTGTACTCAAACAACGAGAGTATGTATGAGATCTGGCCGATTATTTTGCGTGAAGACCGGGTGTATGAGGAGCCGTGGTATCAGGAAGCGCTGAAGCTGGAAGAAAGGGAGCTGTGGGTGTTTCAGAGCAATGATCCCGATGTCATGCAGCGGTACACCAATTTATTGACAGAGGGACAGCCCAAGGTCTCCCTGCTGCGGGCAATCAGCATTCCGGCCGGCCATCATGTCGGGATGATCCAGGTAGATATGATGCTGAACAATTTCACGCCGAAGACGTATACGGATGTACGCGATAACCAGTCCCAGATGTTCATCGCGGATTCCGGAATGCGGCTGTTTACACGCAGTGACAACTCTTTTACTGAGAACTATACACAGCTGGAGAAGGCTATTACCGAGCGGCTGAAGCATTACGGGGAGACCGGGGAATGGGACATTCATTACAAGGAGAACGGCAGCTCGTTCATGCTGATTCATACTCCGCTTGAGCGGATCGGCGCTTCGCTGATCAATGTGGTATCCATGGAAGATGTAATGAAGCATATCTCCCAGACCCGCAATTTGCTGATCGGCGCCAACATCGGGTTTATTTTTCTGGTTACGCTGATCGCCTATGTTATGAATGCCTTTATTCTCAAGAAGCTGCGGCTGCTGACAGAAACGATGAAAAAAGTGCGCAAAGGCGAGACCTATACGGGGCTGTCCATCCGCGGAGGCGGGGAGGTCGGGGAGCTGGCGCATCACTTCAACAAGCTGATGAACACGATTAATACGCTGGTGGCCCAGGCCGTTCATAAGCAGGCGCTCACGAAGGAGGCCGAGCTGCGCACGCTGCATAATCAGATCGACGCACACTTCCTCTACAATACGCTGGAAAATATTAAAATGCTGGCGGAGATTGAGGATCAGCGGACGATATCCGATGCCTTGACCTGGCTGGGCGGCATGATGCGCTATAACTTTAAATGGACAGGCGAATATGTGAAGCTGCGCGATGAAATCCGCCATATTCAGAATTATATTGAGATTATGAATATCCGTTTTGAACACCCCATCCATCTGGAGTTGAATATAGATCAGGTTTATATGGAAGTCGAAGTGCTGAAAATGTCGCTGCAGCCGATTGTGGAGAACAGTGTGAAGCATGCCTGGAATAACGGCGGGGATGAGCCGGAAGGCCGCAGCATACGTATTGATGTGACGGAATCGGAGGGAGAGCTCTTTATCCTGATTGGCGACAACGGCTGCGGGCTTACGCCGGAGCGGCTGGCCGCTCTCCATGAGAACATTTACGCCAAAGAAGAGCAGAGCACAGAGTTTTCGGGTAAGGGAAGCGCAGGCTACAAGGCCGGAGGCATCGGCCTAAGGAATGTGCATCAGCGGCTGCAGCTGTTCTACGGCGATGCTTACGGGCTGGAGCTGCAAAGTGAGCCGGGGCGGTGGACTACGGTATTCATGACGCTGCCAAAAGTACTTTTGACGGGGGATAAGAGATGATGAAGAAGCTGCTGATCGTAGATGACGAGAAAATGATCCGCCAGGGTCTTAAGGCAATGATTGAACGGGAATATCCGGCGGTTTATACGATTGGGCTGGCAGGCAACGGGCAGGAGGCGCTGGAGCTGTTCCGGCGGGAGCCGGCTGACATCATTATTACCGATATCCGTATGCCCGTAATGGACGGTATCACGCTGCTGGAGCATTTATCGGCGGAAGTGCTGCCGGACCGGCGCCCGGCCGTGATTATCCTGAGCGGCCATGATGATTTTGAATATGCCAAAAGCGCGATCCGTCACCGGGTGAAGGACTACCTGCTGAAGCCGATCCGCCGCGAGGAGCTGTTCGGTACCCTTGAGCAGATTCAGCAGGAGCGCCAGGCGCAGGAAAGCGGTGCAAGCCGGCAGGCGCTGGAAACCGAAAACTACCGCAAGGAGCTGCGTACCGCCCGCCTCCAGCGTCTGCTGCAGCAGCAGGATGTGCAGCTTGCCCCTGAGCAGCTGGAGGAGCTGGGAAGGCTGCAGCTTCCGTATATGGTAGGCGTTATAAATTATTACTACAGCGACGGCACGCGGATGAACTCCGGTGAGGTGCAGGGGCTGCTGGAACGGCTGACGGGGCCGCTGGAGCAGCAGTTCAGCGAGATTCTGACCGACTGGGAAGGAAAGCTGATCCTTGCCGGCGGGAGAGCTGAAGCGTTCCTGAACCTGTACAGAATCGCGGAAACGAAGGAAATTAAAGGGCTGCTGATGGGTGTGAGCGAGACAACGGGCAACCCGGAGGATTTTCAGGAATGCTATAAACAGGCCTGCCGTGCGCTGCAGTATACTTTTCTGACCCCTCAGTCCGGCTACATGGATTACGGGAGTATCCGTGCTGACCGGCTTAGCTTTCCTCTGCCGGAGGAGGAGCTGCGCAAGCTGCTGAATATGCTGGGGACCGAACGGGAAAAGGAGATTAAGAGCCTGCTCGGGAATATTTTTCAGACGGAGCATTTGCAGCATCTGGATCTGGCTTACGTGGAGAATGTGGCCCGCAGTATCAACGAACGTGTGCTGGATGAGGTATTCCGGGTGCATGGGGAGGCTTCCGTTGAGGTGCTGAAGCTGTACCGTACAGTAGGCAACTTGTATAATTACCGCCATTTTCATGATTATTACCGCGCGCTGGAACATTTGCTGCTCAGTGTAAACGATTATATTATAGGAATACGCTCCGCGCATACCGAGCACGCCGACATGGAAGCGGCACTGGCTTATATTGAGGAGCATTACGCGCGTCCCTTGAATATGGCGATGGTCAGCAACCATGTATCGCTCAGCTATTCTTATTTCAGTGAGGCTTTTAAGGCCTATACAGGCGAGAGCTTTGTCATCTATCTCAAAAAAGTGCGTATCCGCCATGCCAAAGAGCTGCTCGCAGGCAGCCGGATGATGAAGCTGTCGGGAGTGTCGGAGGCCGTCGGATTTGAGAACAGCAAGCAGTTTACCCGTGTATTCAAGGAGCTGGAGGGCATCTCCCCCGGAGAATACCGGATCAAGCTGCTGGGCGCAGGCAGCATCCGCCCGGAGGATAAGGAGCTTTATTAAGAAATGCAGGTTTGGAGGTAAGGAAGTGGAAGAGATACAAGGCAATCTGATTACAGTAGAGTCGCTTGCGGCTGATTTCCGCAGGCTGGGTGTACAGGAGGGTATGACTCTGCTGCTGCATTCCTCTTTTAAGTCACTGGGCCAGTGGGTTGCCGGCGGTCCGGCGGCTGTTATTCTTGCCCTGGAGGAGGTGCTCGGGACGGAGGGAACACTCGTCATGCCGTCGCAGTCCTCCGACCAGACCGATCCCGCAGGCTGGAGCAGGCCTCCTGTGCCGGAAGCCTGGTGGCAGACGATCCGCGAGCAGATGCCGGCCTATGATCCGGACCTGACTCCGCTGCGGGGCATGGGCGTTATCGCGGATACGTTCCGCAAGCAGCGGGGGGTTAAGCGGAGCAGTCATCCGATCGATTCCTTTGTAGCCTGGGGAAAGCACAGGGATTTCATCATTGACGGACACGGGCTGGAATTCGCCTTCGGCGAGCAGTCTCCGCTGGCCCGGATTTACGATCTGCACGGGAGCGTGCTGCTGCTGGGTGTAGACAGCCTGAATAACACCTCCCTGCACTTGTCGGAATACCGGGCAGAGTATGCCGGGAAGCAGGAGGTGACCCCCGGCACGCCGATGCTGGTAGACGGAACCCGGCAGTGGGTGCAGTTCAGGGACCTGAACTGGGAGTCGGAGGATTTCAAGGCGCTTGGGGAGGATTTCGGCCGGGAGACGGGCCTGATCCGGCACGGGCGTGTGGCGGCATCGGCCGCTCAGCTGATGCCGCAGCGGGAGCTGGTGGATTACGGCGTGAAGTGGCTGGAGCGGAACCGGAAGTAGGCTGCGTGGCAGCCGGCTGACATCGGACTGCCTGCAGCCTGCGGATTCTGCAGCCAAGGCAGAGGCATATTGGGAGATTAGGGTAGAACTAAGCTCAGGGCAGGTTCAAGGAGGAGTTAAAAATAGGGACAACAACGGTTTATTTAACCCGGCACGGCCAGACAGAGTGGAATGTGCAGCAGCGGATGCAGGGGCATCAGGACTCGCCGCTTACGCCGCTTGGGGTACAGCAGGCGGAGTGGCTTGGCAAGGGGCTGCAGGATGTGCACCTGGATGCAGTATATGCCAGCTCCAGCCCGCGGACACTGCGGACCGCGGAGATTATTCTGGGAGAACGCAAGATTCCCGTAACCGCCTGCGACGAGTTCAAGGAGCTGTGTATGGGAGGCTGGGAAGGCTGCGAATCCCCGGCAATCAAGCTGGCTGAGCCGGAGCAGTTCCGGTATTTCTGGGAAGATCCGGAGAAATTCGGCGTGGAGGGCAGTGAGACCTTCGCCCAGGTGCAGGAGCGGGCGCTGAACAGGCTGCAGGAGATTGTTAGCACCCATGAGGGGCAGACGGTGCTTATAGTGACGCACACAGTTGTAATCAAAGTGTTGATGGCGTACTTTGAAGCACGGCCGATGAACAAGCTGTGGGATCTGCCTTACATTCATCCAACCTGCCTGTGCCGGATCGACATTAAAGATGGCGTACCGGAGATATTGCTGCATGGGGACATCAGTCATTATGAGTCGGCTGATGCAGTTGTGGAATCGTAGGGAAGCAGGCAGTAGCTCCCGAATCTATTTGTTGGATACTCGGTGTCTCATTCGCCCTCTGTGCACGATAAATCGGGTCTTCAACAATTAGTTGGATAATCGCTACTTCATTTGATGATTTTTATTGTTTTTCAGTGATTAGGTGGAAAATCGACACTTATTTTGACCACATTCGCTCCATGAGTACGATAAACGCAGAATTAAGTAGCATTTTTCCAATTAGCAGCTCCGTTCCGGGGAGATTGTTGCTAAATAGATGGCGAAAATCCACTTAGTTCGATCACTAAGCCCCTTGGCGGGCAATTCCAATGAAGTTGGTTAGCTCTAGAATACTTGGATGGCATACAAACAGGCAGTGCCCATCAGTGGCACTGCCTGTTTGTATAGCTTATTTGGCATGCTGTACCCGGCTTGCAGCCGGAACCCCCAACCGTGCTCCGGCCGCAAGCTGTGTCAGATCACCGTCCAGTGCCTTCAGGCCGGGGAGCAGCGCCGCAAGTCCGGCGCAGATTACCGGCAGCAGCCCGGCGGCCACGAACAAAGTCGGAACCCCGTAGAATTCGGCAACCGCCCCGCCGGCCAAAGCGCCAAGCGGCTGCAGTCCGCCGCTGATCAGGAAGCGGATGGAATTCACCCGGCCCTGGTGGCTTGCCGGGACCAGCTGCCCGTGAAGAGCGGAGCTCAGGGAGCCAAAGAACGGTCCGAATACGCCAGCCATGAATGCCGCAGCCAGGGCGAACGGATAGCTTGGAATGAGCCCCCACAAAGCGGTGACCAGCCCGATTCCGATCAGGCTGCCGAGCATGAAAGGCCGTCTGCGTCTGATCTCTCCGATCAGCGAGACGATACTGATTCCGCTCAGGTAACCAAGCGCCGATGCCGTACCCAGGGAGCCCAGTGCGGCCGCATCACGGTGCAGCACTTCACGGACATAGGGGACCATCATGGTCCAGACGGCACCCGAGCTGAGATTGCTGACGGAGACCAGAACCATAATAGTCAGCATGGCCGGGAATTGCCTATAAAAGCTGAATCCTTCGGCGATTTCTCCCAAGTATTCCTGAAGGGAGAAGCGGCCGGCTGTTTCCCGGGGCTTTGCCAGCTTCGGCAGGCTGAATAGAGTGGCAATTGCGGCTGAATAGCACAGCGCATTGATGCCCAGAGCTGGCAGCGCACCGCTGGATGCGGTCAGCACGCCGGCCAGCGCCGGCCCGAGCAGGACGGCGGCGCCCTTGCAGCCTTCGATGATTGCAAAGGCACGCATCAGCTTGCGGTCGCCGGCTATGCCGGGAACGACGGCGGTTGCCGTCGGCAAAAACAGCGCAGAGCAGGCACCGCTGAGCATTGCTGCAGCGAAGAGATGCCAGAGCTGCAGCTGGCCGAGAAGCCCCATGCCGAGCGGCAGGAGGATGGCCAGCAGCCGGAGCGATCCGAGGCAGGCCATCAGGCGCACACGGTTCAGCCGGTCGGAGAGCGGCGATCCCAGCAGGCGGATGAGGAGCTCCGGAATGCCGGAGGCGAGCACAAGCGCACCCATGGCCAGCTTGGAGCCGGTCAGCTCATAGACCAGCCATTCCATGGCCAGGAGTCCGAAGGTATCGCCGAAGGTGCTTAAGGATATGGTCGCCAAAAGCCCGTAGTAACTGTTTTTTTGTTTGAACACGTGTAAATCCCCTCCCTTTCCTGATCCGGATCAGCTCTCCAGATACTTTCCGATTTGCTCCGGCAGCGCCTGCAGTGCCTCCAGCCGCAGGCTGTAAGAGGCCGTTTTGCCAGTGCTGTGGACGATGACCAGCCCGGCGGCGCGCAGGGCGATCAGATGGTAATGGATTGTGCTTTTGGACAGGCCCACCTGTTTGACGATTTCAGTGAAGCTCAGCTGCCGGCCGGTCAGCAGCCGGAGAATATACAGCCGCGTCTCATCGGACAGCGCCCGGGTAAGCCGCAGCAGCACCGCAGGGGGACGTCCTTCCTCCGGAGGAAGCACATCACAGGAGTAGCTGGTGAACACAAACTCATCATAGAAAGCTGTAGTAACGAGCGGCCGGGGGTGATACTGGGGAATAAGAATGACCCGCTTCAGCTGCTCTGCCGGATACAGGCGCATGCCGGCAGTTGCCTGTTCATAAACCTCCATGTCATTCCCGCCGCCGAGCGTCTTTCTCCGGCTGTCTGCTTCGCTCTGCAGTCCCGCAAGAATCCGCTGATCAATACCGCTGAAATAGCGGGCATCCCATTCGCGCAGCATCTCTGCCGCTCTGCTGCGCAGCTCGGGAAGATTGGCAGGGACGGATTGGCCGAAACGTCCGGAAATCTCAAATAACTCCCCTGTTGTCAGCTCCTCAAACCAGCTTAGGAATCCGCTGACTGTCCGCTCACCCGGACAGCTCCAGATATAGGGATTCAAATTGAAATCCTCGGCCAGGTTGATAACCTCCCGCATATTCTGAAGCTGTACCGGGGCAAAACGGTCCTGCACTTCACGGACCCACAGCTTACCGGCGTCCATGGCATTATGATTCTGTTTATAAAGAAAGGCGTTAAGACTGGCGATACATTCATACATAGGTGCAAAATCGATTTCAACACTGTAACTCATAGCGTGTTCCCCATTTCAAAAAAAATAAGATATCTGATCCGTCTAAATATGTTCTATAAATATAGAACAACTAATTTGTTTTAGTATAAGCGAACTGATTGGAACTTTCAAGCAATAATAATGCGTTTGCCCGCAGCAGGTTTAACAGCCAACTTTTTCATCCATGTCACAAAACACATTCTTTTTCAGTTATATAGGCAAAGAGAGGGGAGGAGCTTATGAAGGAGCCGGCACATCCGGGGAGAAACGCGTGGGAAGACGGTGAGCTTGCAGTGATCGTAGAGCAGGTGCTGCAAGGTCATGTGCAGGCCTACAGTACGATTATTGAGCACTTTCAGCGTCCGATTTATTTGTATTGCTACTATCTGCTGGGAAGCCGGGAAGAGGCGGAGGATGCTGCGCAGGACATTTTTATTAAAGCACTTGAGCATATCGGCGGCTTCAGGCAGACGGTATCCTTTTCCGCATGGCTGTACAGAATTGCAAGGAATCATTGTACAGACCTGCTTAAAAGGCGGAGCAAGGGCTTCAAGCTGTTCGCCATGTACAGGCAGCAGCAAGCCGAGGCTGAGACGGAGGGAAGCCGGCCTGTGCTTACAGACAAGATTCATGAGCTGCTTGCCCGGCTGAATCCTGAGGAACGGCAGATTCTGCTGCTGCGGGCGCTTGAGCAGTACAATTTTGAACAGATAGCGGTTATTGTAGGGATGAATCCGGCCAGAGTCCGCAAGAAATATGAGCGTCTGCGGGACAAGCTGGGCCGGCAAAAAACGAAGGGGGAGATCAGGCTTGGTGAACCGCACAGCGATAGAGGATAAGGAATTGGGGCGGCTTGAGCAGATGATCCGGGACACTCCTGCTGAGATTGATCTGACCCGCGGGGTTATGGACCGGTATGACCAGAAGCGGAGGCAGGTGAGCTGGGAGGCAGCGTCAGGGCGGCGGGGATGGCGGAAGCCAGCTGCAGCGGTGGCGGCGGCTGTACTTATCATGACTGCAGTTGCAGGAACCGGCCTGATTTCTCCGGCGGCGGCAGAAGCGCTGAAGCATATTCCCGGGATGGAGCGGGTATTCCAGCTGGCCGGTGATCTCGGGCTACGGGCTGCTGATGAGCAGGGCTTATACAGCGATCCGGGAGTAAGCGATACGCAGGGCGGGGTGAGCGTAGCGGCGACGGCGGTAGCTTTTGACGGAATACGGGTGTCCGTTGGGCTTGAGCGCACAGCACCGGCTTCAGGAGCAGCGGGGCAGAACGGGTCTTTGCAGGAAGCCATGACTGACGTTGAGCTGTCCATTAACGGGTTGCCGCTGAATGATTATGCTCCTTATGGCAGCAGCATCGGTCCGTTTCTTTTCCCGGTTCCGGACAGTGATAAGCTGGTGCTGGAATTTTCGGATCTGCGTAATCAAGGCGGGCAGGCGTTTCCGGAGCAGTTCGAGCTGGGCTTGCAGTTTAGAGTGACGGGGATAGAAGAGCCATTTCTGCTCGATATTCCGGTGGAGCTAAATACAAGGGACAATCTGGTGCTGGCGCCTTCCGTGGTCCGTCATTCCGGGAATGTTACGATGCAGGTGGACAAGGTTGAGCTGACACCGGTGACAACCAATATAACGACCCGGCTGGAGCTGGACGGCATGACGATATCCGAAATGCACAGCAGCGGCGGCAGTATCGGATACGAGCTGTTTGATGATCAGGGGAACATAATCCAGATGCTGTCAGGAAACGGAACGAACGCTTCGGGCGGCAATGTGTTAGTAGAGGACTCGCGGTTTGCGCCGTTGGGGTCGGTTCCGCAATCGATTACCTTAAAACCGTATCACTTTGTGTACAAAGAGGGCAGCACAAGTGAGTTTCAGCTGGATGCCCGGGGGAATGTGCGGGTCGAGTATATTCCGGAGTTAGAAGTAACTGTGCCGGTAGCAGCGGCTAAATAATACTTTTGCGTCAAAAAAAAGAGGCGGCTCCTGCCGGATGCTATTCACATCCGGGGGAACCGCCTCTTTACATGTGGCTACGCAGCTGTTAGTTGATAAAGCCAAGCGCCAGCAGGGTCTTCTCCAGCATCGTTGCAGCTTCCGCACGGGTAGCTGATTTCTGCGGAGCGAACGAGCCGTCCGGCAGTCCCTGGATAATGCCCTCAGCAGCAATTTCGGCTACTGCCGTCTGAGACCAGGCAGGAAGGGAAGCGGCATCGCTGAATTTGACCAGCTCCGCAGGGTCACTGTTCAGTGATTTGCCGGTGTATTTCATGGCTTTGGACAGAATCGCAGCCATCTCCTGACGGGTGATCGGGCTGTTCGGCTTGAAGCTGCCGTCAGTATAACCGGTGATCAGTCCTGCAGCCGCTGCGGTGTGTACAGCATCCGCATACCATGCGCCTGCATTGACATCACTGAATATAGTGCCGCTGCTCACCGTTGCCAGGCCGAGTGAACGGGTAATCAGGGCAGCGAATTCTGCACGGGTCACCGCTTGTGAAGGTGAGAAGGCAGTATCGCTTGTTCCGGTGATAATCAGCTTGGATGCGAGGAGATCAATAGCCGATTTGGCCCAATGGCTGGTGATATCTCCGAATGTCTTACTGGACTGGACAACGGTGTAATAGCTGTTGCTGTTACGTTTGATGGTAACTGCGGTAGTTCCGTCAGCCTGGGTAGTGAATACGGAAGGCACGAACGAGAGCTTGCCGGTTACCGGATCAAAGGAGACAGCAGTTGCATTGTCCGGATTCAATGATTGTGTTGCCTTGATTGTGCGGCTTACATAGGTGCTGCCAAAGCTGTTCAGCGGTACGCTGTTATTACCGGCCTGAGCGGAAAGGGAGAACTCAATTACCGGTGCTGCCAGGGAGACTGAACCTGCTTGTGCCGCTACGGCCTGATTCAAACTGCTCAGCACAGTGGTGCTGGCCGGCAGAATGGATACTGTAATTGTAAAGTTACTTGTGCCAAGCTGTGCAGTGAGTGCAGTTCCGTTCAAAAGACTGAGCGGAAGCGAATAAGAGGTTCCGTCGGTCGTATTGAAGGTAAGCACTGCTGCCGGGTTGGCTGCAGCCTGCTGGATCAGCACGCTGGCCGGAAGTACAGCCTGGGCTCCGCCTGTTGTAGAAGCCAGCGGGATCACCAGCTCATTGCTGCCTGCAGGCAGCGCTGCGAACTGGGCAGTCAGTGTCTCGGCTGTAAGGGTTGTTACCTGCGGCGCAGCCGTTGGTGCCGGTGTAGCTGTCGAAGCAGGTGTTGGTGTTGCCACCGGTCCTCCGCCATTTGAAGGATTGCCCGGAGTTGGTGATGGTGTAGGCGTTGCACCCTTCAGATCCGTGATGCGTCCTTCTGTAGCATTGTTTACCGTTCCAACCTGTGCCAGATAGTCTGTGAAGACTTCATAGTCCGGCAGATACAGCTCATAGTAACGTCCGTCTGCCTTAGCGGCTGCCAGGGAACGGTAGAAGTCACCGCCGCCGGCCATGAACGAGTTGGTGGACAGGATGTAGTAAGCTTTAGGATCAATAGCAGTATAACTGCCATCGGCCTGCTTGATCTCTACAGAGACGATACGCTCACCGACCTGTTCAACCACATTGGTTGTGGCATTGACGATTTCCGGCTTTTTGGTGGAATCGTAGGTGTAGCGCATGCCAGAGACTTGAGCGAAGCGGCCTTGATCACTTTCCAGTCCGCTGACGCCGTTCTCCAGGGCAGCGATGATTTCCTGTCCGGTTACCTTCAGGGCAACCAGGCTGTTGGAGAATGGCATGACCGTCAGCACTTCACCAAGGGTGATGTCGCCTTGATCAATCCCGGCGCGGATACCGCCGCCGTTCTGAATGGCTACGTAGCCCTTGATCGCGGTCTGCTCGGATTCAGAAATCAGCTTGCTTACCAGTTCTTTCGCTTTAACATTGATGCTGTCGGCAATCAGGTTTCCGAGGTTGGTCTCTTCATTGCGGACCACCCGGGTCAGCTTGCCGTTGATCATCCGGTCGTAAACGAGCGGAACATCGGTTTTGCCGACTACGGTCTGACGGATTTCTGCCAGCTCAGCGTCGTATTTCACGAGCATCGCTTTGGCAGTCGCGTCTTCCGCATATTTTGTCGTGTCGATCAGCTTGCCGTTGTACGTTGTGATGACGCCTTCGTCGTCGAAGTTCACATCGAGCTCACCGAGGTACGTGCCGTATTCACCGGTCTGTACGATCAGAGTCGGCTCGGTGTCAGCGTTGAAGACAACCGGAGCATCCAGCTTGGTGTGGGTGTGGCCGCCGACGATTACGTCGATGCCTGCAACCTCCACAGCCAGCTTCTGGTCTACATTGTAGCCCAGGTGGGATACGGCAATAATTTTGTTAATGCCCAGTGCCTGCAGGGCTTTCACCGTGTTCTCGGCGCTGGTCTTGTAATCCTTGAAGGCGATGTTGTCGCCCGGTGAGGAGAGACCGACAGTATCTTCAGTGGTCAGGCCGAAGATCCCGACTTTTTCACCGTATACTTCTTTAATAACGGATGGATAGATGTGGCCGTCCTCTACCGGAGTAGCTGAATCTGAACCGCCCACCTTGTTAACGAAAATATCCTTCAGCTCATTGTTTTTGGTAATGAAATCAATATTGGAGCTGATGAACGGGAATTCTGCCTCGTCGATGAAGGCTCTGAGCGTCGGCAGTCCTTTATCAAACTCATGATTCCCGAAGGTCATGGCATCGTAGCCGATGTAGTTCATGAACTCCAGGTCAGCCAGTCCTTCAAATTTGGTAAAGTACAGGGTGCCGGAGAATACATCCCCTGCATCGAGCAGGATGGAGTTGCCGGTGCGTTCCTGTTTGATTGCCGTCATCCGTTTAACGACGGTTTCCAGATGGCTGTGCGTGTCATTCGTGTGCAGGACTCTCAGGGAGAAGTCTGCATTCAGGTCAAGCTGTGCCAGAACCGGATCATGGTCGGAGACTCTTCCGCGTGATTCCGGGAAGTCGGCATTGAGATGCACGACATCAATCTCGGCGGAGGCTGTGAGATTTTTGCTCACCAGCAGATGGTCAAGCACCTGAGAGTTGCCATCATAGGTATAAGTGTAGCGTTCGTTCAGCGGCAGCTTGTCGATCAGGTTATCGAGCTCGTTGCCTTTTAGAATCGTTGCCGTCTGAGTGAACTGGAAATCGTTAAGGTCACCAAGCGCGACGATGTTAGCAGACGGGTTAGCTGTCAGAACTTCTTTGACAAAGCCGTTCACCACTGCAGCAATTTTATGACGCTGGGCTTCACTTGAAAGCACAGGCGGCTGCACGTTTCCGAATGGACCGTTATCACCGGATTTGGAGTTGAAATGGTTGGCGATGACGATCACTTTTTCACCGTTAAATTCAAACTGAGCCGCAAGCGGTTTGCGCGAGCTGGCAAAAGCAGTATTATTCGGGTCGATTCTTCCCGGATTGTAGGTAAGCTTATCAGCGTCTGCGTCGTAGCCGACAGCCTGGGTTGCATTGCCCTTTTGACCATTGATGCTGTCAGACAGCTTGACTCTCGCTGCATTGTAAAGGAAGCCGACACGGATATTTCCGCCCGGTGCCCCGCCGTCTGCATTATTAACCGGAGCAATATCAACGTAAGTGTACGCCGGGCCTCCGGCTGCCTGAATCGCCTGAATCAGCTCGGCTGCACTGGCTTCAACATTACCGTTGTTGCCTTCACCGTCGCTGTCCTGCATTTCAACAACGCTGATGATATCCGGCTTTTTCATATTTACAGTGATGGATTCGGCCAGCTTCTGAATCTTTGCTGTGCCTACGCCCGGGTAGTAGTTCTCGATGTTGTAGGAAGCAATCAGCAGCTTGTCCTCATCGACTGTAATCGTTGAAGTTTCCTGCTTGAAGGTGCTTGGTGTGATGCCCGGCAGGCTTCCGTTCCCCGGGATAACCTTGTAATTGCCGTTGTTGTAGCCGATCACACCTGTAACATCCCCATTAAACTTGTCGCCTGTACCGACTTCCTGTCCAGGGTTACCGTAAGCAATCAGGAGACGCTGCGGATTAAGGTTGTCTGTGCCCTTCAGCACAAGGCCGCCGGCAGGTGTAACAACGTCCTGGGATGTGTTTTCAACCCGTACAGGAACGTTATAAACGATTGAATTTCCGCTACCGCTTGTCCAGTAAGGGCTGATAATGGCCGGGGTTGGCAGGGTAACCCGCATGCCTTCAAGGGACTCGTAGAAATCTGCAGCATCTTCAGAAGGCTGGAAAAGAGTCAGACCATCATTGTCGATGATCGAGTCCGGAATAATCCGTCCGCCTTTGCCCAGCACTACCGCTGCAGGCAGTTCTACATTCTTTGCAATCGTCTTAATCGAGCTGAGTGTAATCTGGGTGGAAGTCAGATTGCTGCTGCTTCCTTCATTGTACTCGGACACAAGACCCGTAACGGCCACATGATCCCCGATAGCGGGCTTCAGGCTGGCGTTGGTGCTGTATACGAAAATCCCTTCCGAGGTGTTGATGTTATTGTCAGGCTTAGGATCCTGGATGAAAAAGCCTTTATAATTGCCGTTGGCAAACGTATATCCAAGCTCGGTAACGATACCTTCCACATCCGTAACCGTTTGTCCGGCAAAGCTGGAGGTATGGGATTCGCCCTGAATATCATGGATACGCGGTTGTTCCGAAGCTTTGTATTCAAACGTATAGACCTTGCTGGTCTGGCCGCCTAGCACAGCAACTGCCTTGATCACAATGTCTTTGTCCACAGTGATGGGTGCTGAATAGAGCGGGCTTGAAGCTGTCGGCGTAGCGCCATCAGTGGTGTAGTGTACTGCTGCTCCTGCAGTAGGGCTGGAGAGCGTTACCTGTCCGCCGATGATGATCGGGCCTGCACCCGGGCTGGCTATTACGGAGAACAGCTCCTCAACCAGGCTTTCTGCACCAAGCGGAATGAATTGATAGGTAGCATTGAATTGCTCAATTACGCCGGTAATCTGATCAAAATGCTTACCGGCAGCCAGTTGGGAGAGCCCGGAGTAAATAGTGAATGTCTGATTGCCCTGACTGGCAATGACAGTGCTTCCGTCCTTGCTGTCGATGGTTACATCTTTAAGCGTGACAAGCTGGGCTTCAAAAGCTTCACCATTGGCCGCTGAAAGATCAGCAGCAGTGATCAGCTTGGGAGCCGGAACGCCTGCGTTCTCAGCAGTCACCTTATAAGTAAGGCCGGTAACGGTCTTAAGCTCCTGCAGATTACTATAAATATCCATGGCTCCTTGAACTTCTACACGGTCACCAACCTGTGCAAAAGCCGGGAACCCGTACAGTACGATTCCTGCCGTGTCATCCTGAATGAACGTTTTTGCACCGTCGATGCGTGTAACAACGCCTTCAGTCCATACATTGTCGCCTTTTTCCGCAGGTCTTACAGCGGAGATATTCTGCTTTGTGAGGAGGGTGTAGTCAAATGTCGACACTGCGCTGTACACGTCATCTGCGACAGAGGCATAAGCCTTAATTGTCGTCGGCGCGTTCAGCTGGATAGGTCCGCTGTACGGCGTGTATGCGGCTGAGGCACCGTCTATGTAAACTGCTGCATAGACTGTTGCGCCTACTGTGGCTGTGTTAAGGGTAATTGCTGTGCCTTGCGGCCAGGCACCCGATGCCGGTGCTGCGGTTACAGCCTCAACAGCCTGCTTGATGCCGTAGCTGCTGTTACGCGGATCCGGGGTTTGAACTACGAAGTCGTTAGCATTGTTATCAGTGTCCAGACCGCGGCTGTCAGTCGGGGCGCCTTCGGCAGCTTTGCGGATAGCTGCAGTAGTGTTGCTCAGAGCATTAGTGGCAGTTCCTTCTACATTGGTGGCCGTTCCATAGCCGACCAGATCAACGCTTACATTAGCACTGTTTACGAGGTCAACTTTTCCGTTTGCAGCCCCCATTGCTAAGGTGCCAATTACATCTGGGGCCGGCAAATCTTTAGTGCCGCCTGCTCCCGCCGCCTGCTGGATTAAAAAGTATCCATTGGCAGCAATAGTACCCGTTAGAGCAGTGAATTCTGTTTTCGGTGCATCAAGATTGCCTGTCGCGCTGGAATAACGCACCTTCCACCCGTCAAGGCTTACTGCCTTATCAGTGGGATTGTATAATTCAATGAAATCATTCTTAAGTTCTGCGGCGTTGCTGCCAGTACCATTACCACCAGCACCATAAACCTGTGAGATTACAATATTGCTGTTATCTGTCGCTGCCTGTGCCACTTGTCCGGCAGGCACTACGATGCCAATGAGCATCAGCATTGCCAGTCCTGCGGACAGCCATTTCTGCAACCTGTGAGAAATAACCATTATTCTAAACCCACTTCCTCTCAAACTATGATTTACAACCTAGTAAGTGTAACATCTGTTTGTAAAATGAAAGGTTGTCTCACATGAATATATATTAATTTTATATTAAATAAAATTAAAATATGGAAAGTTTATATAAAATGCACAAAAACATTAGGGAATGTAGTGAAAATCTATGAATGATCAAGCTGTTTTCTGTACTAATTTAAAATGAAGCTAGTGAATGTGTAAAAGTAATGTTATGTATGCGTAAAATATATAAAGCAGCTGGTGATGTTTGGTTGGCGTTTATATTTAGGGGATGACTTATCATCCCGCTTCCGGGTTGGGGGAGGGGCATGCTTTTTAAGTGTAAAAAGTGCAGTTATGTCCGCTATAGGGGAAATATAGGGGAAAGCAGCAGAGCAGCGTTATATGGAACGCTCTCTGCTGCTTTTGTAACGGGTAACTGAAGCTATTGTGCTCTGTCCAGTGCGGCTCTAAGCCAGCTTATAACTGTGCTATAAGCTGCTACACCTGCGGTGCTTCCAGCCGCTCCAGCCCGTTCATATATTTCCGCAGCGCTGCCGGTATATATATCGATCCATCCTCCTGCTGATGGTTCTCCAGCAGCGGGATCAATATACGCGGTGTAGCCACGGCAGTGTTATTCAGCGTATGGCAGTATTGCAGGCGGCCGTGCTCATCGCGGTAGCGGATGTTCGAGCGCCGGGCCTGGAAGTCATGCAGGTTCGAGGCCGAGTGGGTCTCGCCGAATGCATCCCGGCTGGGCATCCAGGTCTCCACATCGTATTGCTTGTGCGTCTTGAGCGACATGTCGCCGCTGCAGACCGCAACAATGCGGTAAGGCAGCTCCAGCAGCTGCAGAATATGCTCGGCGTTGGCCAGAATCTCCTGCAGCATCTGCTCCGAAGCCTCCGGGTCGTTTCGGCAGAATACAACCTGCTCAATCTTCGAGAACTGATGCACCCGGTACAGGCCGCGCACATCGCGTCCCGCCGAGCCGACCTCGCGGCGGAAGCAGGCCGACATGCCTGCCAGCCGCATGGGCTCGTCAAGCTCCACGGTCTCATCGCTGTACAGCGAGACCAGCGAGACTTCCGAGGTGCCGGCCAGCCAGCGGTTTTCGCCGTTCAGCTCATAGGTCTGATCCCGGCCGCCAGGGAAAAATCCGGTCCGCTCCAGCGCCTCCGGACGGACAATGACCGGCACGTCCATCGCGGTGAAGCCGCGCCCGGTCAGAACGTCCAGGGCCAGCCGCTGCACGGCGAGATGGAGATCGAGCCCCGCGCCCTTCAGCACATAGCTGCGCGGGCCGCCGGCTTTGACACCGCGCGGAATGTCGAGGATGCCGTGCAGCTCGCCCAGCTCGACATGATCGCGCGGGGCGAAGCCGAACTCCGGCAGCGTACCGCTGCGGCGCAGCTCCACATTCTCGCTGTCATCCTTGCCGATCGGCGTGTCGGCCGATACGGGATTGGGGACAAGCAGCTGCAGTTCACCGCAGCGGTGTTCGGCCTCCGCCAGGTCCGCTTCCAGTGTTCCGAGCAAGCTATTAATCGCCCGCACCTGCTCCTTGATCCGCTCACCGGCAGCATGCTCGCCCCGGCGCAGCAGCTGTTCGATCTCCTTGCTCAGCGTGTTTCGCTCCGCACGGTGCTGCTCAGTATCGCGGAGCAGCACACGCCGCTTGTCGTCCCATTCCAGCAATTCGTCCAGCGCGGGATCGACTCTTTTCCAAAGTGCCGTATTTCTCACAAGCTCTTGATTTTCCCTGATCCAGTTCATGTCCAGCATACCGCATTCGCTCCTTTTGTCTTAAAAAAATACAAAAAACGCCCTCATCCATGGGACGAGGAGCGTCAGCTCGCGGTGCCACCCAGGTTGACCGAACTTGCGGAAATACAGGCTTGCAGGAGGTTCGGTCCTCTTTGGTCTTCGCGGTAACGGGCGAAACCCGGTAAACTTAGGGAACATGAAACTGCTCCGGTCGCAGACGCCTCACGGTTGGATGCCGGTCATTGGCAGGATTGCAATATAGGTTTGCCGCTCATTATATCCCAGAAAACTGGCATACGCAAGCAATGGGCTGAAAAATGGGCTTTTAGAAAGCGCCCTTTAGCCCCGGGCCAGTAACGGCAAACAGGAGGATGACGGGATGGGCACATTTTGAGGTTTGACAATATTCCGTCCTTTTTGATAGGATTATGAATAATTTAAAGTATTTTAGACCGCGATGAGCGGCATATTTTCTTATAAACCATAGCGGAAGAGGTGCAGATGTGGCCAAAATAGTTGTAATCAACGGAACGCCGTCCCTGGTATCGCGGATTAACGCGGTCATTGAATATGCAGAGGCGGATCTGCGCGGGCGCGGTTTTGAAGTGGAACGGATTAATGTAGCCGAGCTTCCGGCAGAGGACCTGATCCACACCAAGTTCGAAAGCGAAGCCATTGTCAAAGCCAACGGGCTCGTAGCCGAAGCGGATGCCGTAATTGTTGTCAGTCCGGTATATAAGGCTTCTTACACAGGTGTGCTGAAAACCTTCCTTGATCTGGTCCCGCAAAAAGGCCTGGCCGGCAAAATCGCACTCCCGCTCTTCATGGGCGGCAGCCTTGCGCATCTGCTGGCGATTGACTATGCACTGAAGCCTGTACTATCCGTATTGGGTGCCCGCCATATTCTGGGCGGCGTATATGCTGTTGATTCCCAGGCGGTCCGCAACGACCAGGGTGTCGTTGAGCTGGCCGACGAGCTCAAGCTGCGCCTGAACAGTGTGCTTGAAGAGCTGGCTGAAGAGACTGCGGCGAAGGCTGCACGTAAAACGGTCTAGTTACATTATCTATTGAAGCTGCTGAGATACAGCTGCTGCTACAGCAAAGCCCCGCACTGCCGGAAATCCGGCGGTACGGGGCTTTTTGGTATGTGTATGCGAACCGGTCAGATTTATTCAACAATCCTGAGTAGTGCAACCAGAGGTCTGATTGTATTTTGTACAACAGAATTCCTTCTCAGGAAAGTCATTTTGTGTTTGGTTGCATTTTGTACATTAGAATGTGGTGAATCGCTGCTAAATCCGGTACTTAGGCAAAATCTGCTGTAGAAAGTGCAATAGATCATCATTTTAGGCGCGAAATACGTTATTCTGTTGTACAAAATACAATAGAGTGCCTTATCCAGCCAGCAAAATGCTGCGACCAAGGTAAGAAGCTTAACCTTCCCAAAGCCCCGGTTTGAACTGGAAAAGCGTCTAATGCAGCTTATGGCACCGCCGGTTGCCAGTGCACAACCCCGCTGCCGGCCAGGCTGGCCGGGATATCGATGATCCGCTGGTTGCTGCTGCCCCGGTAAGGGAGCGTAGTGTCCTTGAGCTCTTCGACGAACCGGCCGTCGATGACAACCTGGCACATGGCCAGCAGGTTCCACTCCGGTGAGCCGGGAGTGGCGGTGAGCTCCTCATAGGTGTAGCCGGTATAAATCCATACCGGAAAATCCGGCAGCACGGTCCGGAGCTCGCGGAGGAAGCCGCAGGCCTCATCCGCCGAGAAAAAAGGATCGCCGCCCGCCAGCGTCAAACCGTCCAGCAGCGGATTGGCAGCCATTTCGGCGATAATCTCATGCTGCCGCTTCAGTGTGAACGGTTCGCCGAAATTGAAGTTCCACGTCTTCGGGTTGAAGCAGCCCGGACAGCGGTGACGGCAGCCGCTTAAGAAAATGACCGCCCGCAGGCCTTCTCCTTCATTAATAGACTCCGGGTAGTAGCCGCAGATATTCATAGGTGCTTGATACGGTCTCTCACTTCAGCCTGCTTGGCGGCATTGAAGCGGGTCTGGTAATCGCCGGTCAGATATCCGGTTACCCGGCGCAGCCGGCGGATATAGGTATCATGCTCATGGGCGCCGCAGGACGGGCAGTTGGTGCCGATTACCCCTTCATAGCCGCAGCCGGAGCAGCGGTCAATCGGGTGGTTGATGCTGAAATAGCTGATTTGCTGCTCCAGCGCGTACTTGATGATTTTGACAAAAGCCGCCGGGTTGCTCCGTGCATTCCCGTTCAGCTCCACATAGGAGATGGCGCCGGCGTTGCAGTATTCATGGAACGGGGCTTCCAGGCTGATCTTCTGGGCTGCGCCAAGCTCATGGTACACAGGGATATGGAACGAGTTCGTATAGTATTCACGGTCCGTTACGCCCGGGATAGAGCCGAGTACCTTGCGGTCCACCTTCGTGAATTTGCCGGACAGGCCTTCAGCCGGTGTAGCAAACAGTGTAATGTTCAGATCCAGCTCTTCGCTCTTGCGGTCGCAGTATTCGCGCATGTGGCGGACGATGGCCAGCGCTTTGGCATGAACCTCCATGTCCTCACCGTGATGCTTGCCGTACATGGCCTTCATGCATTCCGCCATTCCGATAAAGCCGATGGACAGGCTGCCGTGCTTCAGCAGGTCACCGACGAGCTCATCAGGACCGAGTGCCTCGCCGCCTTCCCACACACCCTCACGCATCATGAAATCGGAGGCTTTGGCCTTTTGGGCAGCCTGAATGCGGAACCGGTGCAGCAGGCCTTCCAGCGCAATGTCCATATAGTGGTTGAGGTCATCGTAAAAGCCTTCTTCATCAGCCGCCAGCCGGCGTCCGGTAATGGTGCCGTGGGCCAGCCCGAGACGGACCAGGTTCAGTGTGTTAAAAGACAGGTTGCCCTTGCCGGAGCAATGATTGCGTCCAAAACGGTCACCGAGCACACGCGTGCGGCAGCCCATAGTTGCGAATTCTGTATCCGGGTTCGACGGATCATAATACTGCAGATTGAGCGGCGCATCCAGGTTGGCAAAGTTCGGATACAGTCTGCGGGCCGAGCATTCAGCCGCCTTCAGGAACAGCTCATAGTTCGGATCACCCTGCTGCTGGTTAACGCCCTGCTTGCACTTGAAAATCTGGATCGGGAACACCGGTGTTTCACCGCTGCCCAGGCCGTTCATCGTTGCGGTCAACAGGGAGTTGATAACCAATTGGCCTTCCGGTGAAGTGCAGGTGCCGTAGTTGATGCTGGTAAAAGGAATCTGTCCGCCCGAGCGGCTGGACATCGTATTCAGGTTGTGGATCATGCTCTCTGCAGCCTGCAGGGTTTCGATCTCGGTCTCTTTCTGCGCGAAGCGGAAGGAGCGCGGATACCGCTCAGCCAGATCGCTGCGGCTCATTGTGATGTCTCCGGCGATTTCGCTTGCCTCGCCTTCCTCAAAGTAGCCAAGACCCTTGCGGAACAGCTTGGCGAAGGATTTGGTCACATATGGCGCGAGGTCGAAGTCGATCTTGTTGGCGGATACGCCGCCGTATTGGGCATTCTGCTGGGACTGGAAGATTATCGCCACCAGCGACATGGCCGTCATAATCGAGTTAGGAGGGCGGACGCTGCCGTTGCCGGTGTTGAAGCCCTCGCGCAGCAGGCGCTCGAACGGAATGAAGATGCAGTTGGTTGTTCCGATAGCGTATTGGTCCAGGTCATGGACATAAACGACGTTATCGAGCGTTGCCTGTACGAGCTGCGGCGGCATGGTGAAATTACGGGCATACCATTTGGAATATTCACTGCCGAATTTACTCATTTTTCCGGAAAAGCTTTCTCCGTTCAGGTTCGCATTCTCGCGCAGCAGATCCAGATCGGTGCTGTCGATAATGTCCCGGCCTAAATGTATTAATTCATTCAGAAGAACCTCCTGTGCAGCTTGTCCGCTATTGTGCCGTTTCTCCAGCAGCGTCATATGTAACTCTCTCCTCTCGGTATAGTGGTCCGTTAAATCTATTTAATCCCTAATATGTAGTCTGTCTGAGCCCAGTAAAAAGGCACCTCCCGCCTTGGATGCGGAAAATGCCCGGATGCGTTCTAAATACCCTATAAAGCGGATATTTGCCAGAGGTCTGGGTGTCAGGAGAAGGGGCATGAGCTGCCTTCTTATCCTAGGCAGAAGCCGATACCTGAAGGCAATAGGGACTATCGTCCTCAGGTATCGGCAGCCTGATATCCCGGTCATCCGGGTAGGCTGATTCTGCTGCTGCAGGCCGCATACGGACACCTCTCCTGTTCCTCGCAGGGTTAAATAACGGTGCCCGGAAACAGGCAGGTCTCCTGGCTTCCGGTGCATCCAGCGGCTCCTTCCCGGGGGCTTGTCCGCCCTCAGTGGATCATGCCGGAGGATGTGCCTGACGGGGAGCATTCTCCCGGCCGGCATCCGGTTACAGTGGCGGGACCGCAGCGGATTTGCACCGCGCTTCCCTATTAAGCTTATACTCTCTTAACAAGAGTAAAGCACCCGCTTCCACTATATTTGGTTGATGTTAATAAAAATACCCCAATATATTGTGTTTGTAAACCATTATTTACAAAGCCGCGCGGGGAGCGGCTTCAGCCCGCTTACTCACAGGTGATCCACAACTAGTCCACAGGTAATCCACAGCCTGAGGCTAAAATAATGCCGGCAGGATTCATAAATTGTCCGAAAAGCTGCCACAAAGACTCCATAAATCTAGTGATTCTGACACTGGATTTATGGAAGGGGGGATGTACGTTCCAGAGTTTATATAGATGAAAAATGATGAATTTTTTGTGGCTAAAATTTGTGGGAGAGCATTGGAGTTGCTACAATATATAGGTGGTTAATGGCCACAAATTTATATCTGGAGGGATCTAACGATGGCAATCGGCGAAGTTACAGTCATTCCGATCGGCACAGGCAGTACCAGTCTGAGCAGCTATGTGGCTGACATGCAGCGTGTGCTGCAGACGGTGGAGGGAATTACCTTTGAGCTGACCTCCATGGGAACGATTATCGAGGGGCCGGTATCCAGGATTCTGGCGGCTGTAGAGGCGCTACACGAGTCTCCGTTCAATGCCGGTGCACAGCGCGTATCCACTTCACTCAAGATTGATGACCGCCGTGACAGGCCTTCAACGAGCCGCAGCAAGCTGCAGTCGGTCGAGCAGAAGCTGCAGGACGGTCAGGTGTAGCACAGGATAAAAGAGTCTTGGCGATTTGAGCCAAAAGTTGTATAATATTTTTTGTTTGACGGGTATTCCAAGCTTCAGGCTGGTGTAGCTCAGGGGTAGAGCAACGCACTCGTAATGCGTAGGCCGGGGGTTCAATTCCCTTCACCAGCATCGTGAAAGTCCGAGGCGTGGCGCGGATTCTTGATATTTCAAGAGCCGCGCTTTTTTTATTGTTCTACCATTTTTCTAACCTTTATTCGAGTAAAGTGTTATCTGGAGCCTTAACCTTCAAGGCCTTGCCTGCCGCGCTATCCCCCGCCCAGCAACCGATGAATTCGTGCCGCCAGCTTTTGGCCGGCATTGGCTTCAATAAGCGTGACATCCCAGAATACCGCATTGGTTCGAGGGTCGGCAGCATCGTTGAAGACGCCAATCGTCAGCTCCTGCTTGCCTTCAAGCGGCACACGGAAGGATAACGGCTGATTCTCGCCAGGTACGATATTCATATCTATGGAGTAAATCTCTTCTCCGTCGGCGCTTATAATGACACGGCTGGTGCCGCTGCTCGCCGCATTTATAACGTCGTCAGGGACGGCCAGATTACCAGAAAACTCTTTGAACTGTCCATCAAGGCGCAGTGAGAACTCGTGGCTTCTCGGATTATCACGGCTGTATAGATTGACCGCTGGTTCGATCCGCTCTTGCGATGCAGTGAAACCGTTGAGTCTTGATTCCCACCTTACTTCACCATGCTCAAGGGGGACTTGGTCCAGCGCGATGATCTCACCGCGGCCATAATCCAGATAATGATTAAGACCACTCACGGCGGAGTAGACGGCCACAGTCAAGACTGCTCCGGAGAACAGGAGCTTGAGTAAACCTCTTTGCGTTGTACGATCGCGGCGTATCAGCCGCTGAGCGCCATAGCCGACAGTCGCACCCAGCGTATTAATGACGATATCGTTAATATCGAACGCGCCCAAATGGGTCACCATCTGGATCAGCTCAACCCCGGTAATGGCCGCTAAGAAGACCAAGAGAAACGGCAGGAACCGGCAGCGGATCAGTAGCGGAATCACTAGTCCAAACGGTACGAATGCCAGGTAGTTCCCCAGGTTGAAGACCCAAAGATTCGCATAACCACCGCCCGGAAACCTCAGCGGAATCCCGTCAAATACCAAATGATACCGCAAGCCCGTCTCCGGCAGAGCCGATGAACGGTTGAAGCCAACGAATAAGAAAAATAGGGTTAAGACTGTGTATAGCCCGAACCCGGCCCAAGCGCTGGTCCTCTTTTTCCCTTGAAACATGATGTATGACCTCTCCTTATAGCTCAATTTAGTGTCCTTGCAGGAACAGTGTATTTACACAGGAATTGTTACATGCGCCGACCCCAGCCTCGAAATCTGTGAGAACAAAATAGCCATCTCCGCCGGAAGTAGATCGAAATCCCGTTGTATCCAGAATTGCATGGTCCCCACATAGGCTGAAGCAAGATACGCAAATAAATATTGTTGTTTGACAGGAATATCTGCAGATTTAATCTGTTGATGATGATTTCTGATCATCGATTTTGTGGTTGTTCTGATTATAGTCAGCAGGTAAAAGTTAATCAATACGCTGTTTAGTAAAAGGAGAGCTGATATGAATAGTCAGGACAAACAGAATGAGTGTCTATTTGGGGATACGTTATTTGCTAACGGCGAATGCACTACGACCAGCCCAATCCGCTTATGATAAGCGATCCTTGGATATAGCCGGATTTTTTCTGGCTCCTGTAGCCTTTGTTTTACTCGCCTTAAGCATGAATGTGGATGCTTTCCAATGGCTTCTTTGGATATTGAGGGCAGTCAGTGTCATACTGCTGGTCTGGTTGTGGTTTCATGAGACAAGACATCCGCAGCCGATTCTGGCTCTTCAGGCATTCCGAAAGGTTAGCTTTCGAAGAGGAATATTTGTAAGCTGGGTTCAATACGCGGCTCTAAACGGATCTCTGGTATTTATCCCGCAGTACCTGCAGCATTTTAAAGGGTATAGCCCGTTTCAGGCGGGTTTGGTCATGAGTATGGTGGCTATCACGTCCGGACTGCTTATGCCGGTTGGCAGAAGGCTGTTTGATAAGGTGGGTATACGCCCGCTTGCCGGCTTGGGTTTAGGGACGATCTCTCTGGCTTTATTGCTGCTGTCATAAATAGGCCAGAACGTAGGAGGGGGGCTGATTGGGGGAATGGTGGGGCTGCTCGGAATCGGAATGGGCCTTTGTATGATGTCTCTCAATACCTACATCCTGCAATCCGCGCCTTCGGAGCTAATCAGCCGTGTTACACCGTTAACCTCAGCAAGCTCCAATCTGGTAATCCCTATTGCGATTGCGGGTTTGAGCAACTTCCTGGCACTCCGGACGAACGCGCGGATAACGATGGCAGGCGGCAATACAGCGTTGGCAGAAATGAAGGGGTACTCTGATACCTTCCTGTTAGCGGCTTGCATTGCTTTGTCAGGAGCATTGTTCAGTCTGCTGCTGGGGTCAAAACATCATTCGTAGTATACGACTATAAAGAAAAGAAAAAGAGCTGCAAGAGCAGCTCATTCAAGAATTTCATTCGGGCATAATCCAAACAATCTCACAAATGCGCACAAAGAATTTTCTGCCCCTGGTATCCAATACAACGTGGTCTGGCTTGACATCCATCACACAGCCGCTGATTCCGCCGCGGGTAGTTTCCAGAACTACTTGCTTTCCCCTTACGGACATTAAGGTTTCAACGACAAACGGATCAACAGGATAGACAGTAATGGCATGGGGCATTGTGTACATTGGCTGATAATTATTCAAGGTCTTACCTCCCAGTTGGTTATGCCTCATCCTATGCAAATGCCCAACGAAAGAGCTGGGCGGGGGCCCATTTGGGGGAAGCCATAAACGTTATGACACGATTACGACAAGAGAATGCCTTCCAACCTTCTAACCTAAAATAATGCTGGTAATAAAAATAATAAAAAGATAATAAGCACGATAACACTGCTGATTCTGCTCATCATGAGATAGGCATCACTGGGCTCGGATTCCCCTTTTACCATCCAGCCGTAACGCATGTACCAGCCTGCAGCCGGAAAGAAAATATTCAGTACCGCAATTAGCACGAAAAGAGTAGCGAAGATTACCATTTTTACCAACTCCTTTAGTCATCTTACGCATCCTGTGATTAAGAAGTTGCATATCGGGACGCTGCGAGGTTACGTTTTTGCAGATAGTTGGATTTTAGCCACTTAATTCTAGTGATTTACAGCATTCGAGAACATTAGTTGGAAAAAGGGCATTAATTTAGGGTAATCTGGTGCGCTGGAGGTAATTTCGATAAAATTAAGTGGCACTTTTCGATCTAGTTTCCCGAAAGTGGGGTTTATTGATAAATTAGATGGCGATTTTCCACTTAAATTTTAGGTGAACATGTGGAGTTCCACACAACAAAAAAACCGCCGGGAATCTCCGGCGGCATTAAAAAAAGGGGCGCGTGCGCCCCTTTTTGCTATGTCTAAAAGTTAGAAACTAAAGTCCTCATCACGCAGCGGCTCCACGTTCAGCGCACGGACGTAGCCGTTGCCTTTTTTGGAGAAAAAGTCATGCTGCTTGGTGTGGGTGCTGATCCCGTTCTGGACGATCGGGTTAATCTCTTCCTCGCCAAAAAGCGGGTCATGGCCCAGGTTCATCATCGCTTTGTTGGCGTTGTAACGCAGGAAGGCCTTCACTTCCTCCACAAGCCCGATTGGCGCATAAATCTGCTCAGTGTATTGCTCCTCGTTCGCATGCAGCAGGCGCAGAAGGCCTACGAGTGTCTGGTACACGTCACGCTGGTCGTCCTCGGACAGCTCCTCGAAAATCTCCTGGGCCAGCACGCCGACATATACGCCGTGGATGCTCTCGTCGCGCAGGATCAGGTCGATGATCTCGCCGCTGCAGGTCATTTTGCCCTGGCCGGCCAGGTAGAGCGGGTAGAAGAAGCCGCTGTAGAACAGATAGCTCTCCAGCAGGACGGAAGCCGCCATCGCCAGGTAGAGGTCCTTGGGAGTTTCGATTTTTTTGTAATACTCGGAAATGGTCTGGGCCTTGAACTGCAGGAACGTGTTGTCCTCCACCCAGCGGAAGATCCCGTCGATCTCCTCAGTGGAAGCCAGCGTCGTAAAGATGCTGCTGTAGGACTTCGCGTGAATCTGCTCCATCATCCCCATGAAGCCGAGCACCGCCTTGCGCTGCAGGCCGTCCACATGCTCCATAATCTGCGGCATCCCTACGCCGCCTTGCACGGTGTCGAGCAGGGTGAGCCCGCCCAGCACCTTCATATAGGAGTCCTTTTCGGTGTCGCTCAGCGTCAGCCAGGACATTTTGTCATCGGATAATGGAATTTCGTCGTCGGTCCAGAACTGCATAATATTCTGGTTCCAGAACATCAGCGAGAAGTCGTCGTCGGGTCGGTTCCAGTTCACGGCTTGAATTGCGCTCATAATGGTCTAATCTCCCTTTCTGTAGCCGTACGGGCCTTTAAATCGAGCAGGTCAGGCATTCCTCGACGGACAGCTTTTTGGTGCGTGTGTAATACAGCGACTTCAGGCCTTTGTGTGCAGCATACAGGTAGCAGCGGGCCAGCTCACGGGTCGTAACATCACTGTTCACGTGCAGGACAGTCGAGATACCCTGGTCGATATGGGGCTGAATTTCCGCAATCAGGTCAATCACCTTGAACTGGTCCATCTGATAAGCGGATTTATAGTAGAACACATTGTCCGGCTGCAGATAAGGCATCGGATAATAGGTAGTCGAGTTGGCATAGGTACGGGTCTCGATCTGCTCCACAATCGGCATTACGCTGGATGTGGCATTCTGGATATACGAGATGCTTGCAGTTGGAGCGATCGCCAGACGGTAGGCATGGTACAGGCCGTTTTTCTTAACAGCTTCACGCAGCTGCTTCCAGTCTTCCTGGGTAGGAATGTAGATGCCTGCGAACAGCTCCTGTACTCTTGCCGTAACCGGCTGATAATTGGTAGATACGTAGCGGTCAAAATAAACCCCTGTCGCATAATCGGACTCTGCGAAGCCGTAGAACGTCTCGCCGGTTTCAGCAGCGATTTCCATACTCTTTTCAATCGAGTGGTAGTTCATTGTCATGAAGAATGTGCGGGCAAAGTCGCGGGCCTGCTCGCTTTCATATGAGATCTTGTTCTTGGCCAGGTAACCGTGCAGGTTCATGACGCCAAGGCCGACGGAGTGCATCTCCTTGTTCGCTTTGGCTACGCCCGGAGCATTGGACACCGTGGTCATGTCGCTGACTGCAGTCAGGGCGAGCATGCCCTCATGAACAGATTCACGGATTTTGCCGTGCTGCATCACGTTCACGATGTTCAGGGAAGCCAGGTTGCAGCTGATATCGCGGCGGATCGCGTCTTCCTGGCCGTAGTCGTTAATCTCGGAAGTCTCCTGCAGCTGGAAGATCTCAGTGCACAGGTTGGACATTTTGACCTGGCCGACGTTCTTCAGGGCGTGAGCGTTATTGGCATTGCTCTTGTTCATAATATAGGGATAGCCCGATTCGAGCTGGATCATAGCAATTTTGGTCAGCATGTCGCGTGCGCTCATGGCAACCTTTTTCTTCACGCGCGGATCAGCGAGCAGGATGTCGTACATTTCGTCGAGATCCATGTCATCCAGATGGGTGCCGTAGGCCTGGAAAACCGTGTAAGGTGCAAATACATACAGCGGCTGATTATCCTGTGCCAACTTGTAGAAGCGGTTTGGCACGATCAGACCGATGGACAACGTCTTCAGGCGTGTCCGCTCGTCGGCGTTGATCTTTTTGCTGTCGAGGAATTCAAGCACGTCCCAGCCGAAAATATTATAGTAAGCCGCACCGGAGCCCTTGCGCTGGCCCATCTGGTCAGCATAGGAGAAGCCGTCTTCCATCAGCTTCAGGACAGGCATGATGCCTTTAGCTGCATCCTCTACACCTTTGATCGTCTCGCCGCGCGCGCGCAGCTTGGACAGATTGACCGCAACGCCGCCGCCGATTTTGGACAGCTGCATACAGGTGTTCAGCACATAGTTGATCGAGTTAAGCGAGTCATCCATCTCCAGCAGGAAGCAGGAAACCATCTCGCCGCGGCGGCTTTTGCCGGCATTGAGGAAGGTTGGGGTGGCCGGCTGCAGGCGCTGTTCCATCATCGAACGTGCCAGAGTGCGGGCCGTTTCAACGTTTCCGCGTCCCAGGTGCAGGGCTACTACCGCTACACGGTCCGGATAATGCTCGAGGTACTGCTTGCGGTCATTGGTTTTGACGGCATAGTCTGTATAGAACTTGGAAGCCGCCATATAGGAAGGAAAACGGAAATCATATTCATGGGCGATCCGGTAGACATCCTCCATCTCAGCTGCGCTGTAACGGTCATACAGGTCCTCGTAATAGTCATTGGCGATCATATAATCAATCTTGGCTTTGGTGCTTGTAAAGGTCAGGCTGCGGCGCTCCACATCACGCATGAACTCCGCTACAGCTTCCTGGTCTTTATCGAGCTGGAAAAATCCGGTCTCGTCTCTCTTCATCAACATGTTATTCAATTCAATATGCCGCAACCCGGTTCACCTCCTGTTTAATGCGCTCCACATCGCCAAAAGTCCCTGACAGCTCGAATTTGCCGACTACCGGCACATTATAGCGTTCTGCAATCAGGTCTGCGCTATGGGCGTACAGCTCACCCCAGTTTTTGTTGCCGCTGGCGGCAATGCCTTTCAGCCTGGAATGGTTCCTCTCCAAAAAAGAGGACACCTTCTCTGGGATCTGTCCAAATCCGGTGGTGTATGTAACAAGCACGTAAGGCTCGTCGATCGTCATATGCTCTTCGATTTGTACAGCAGGCAGCTTCAGCTTGTTGATAAAACGTCTGACATTGCCGGTTTTGGAATCGTAAGCAATCAGCATAGTCGCTCTAACCTCCTATAACAATGACTCAATTTAACCTTTGATAATGGTATTCGGGCAATCCGCTAGATTTATAAGTTCAACTACTATATACACTACATTTAGGTGACTTCAATCATTTTACTACCAGATATTGAAATGTCAATAGATCAGGAGGCCTCCGGAGACCCTCTGAAAGCCCTTCAAAAACGGTCAGGCCAGGCCCCGCCTGCAATCTGTTCTCTAAAATTTTATTCTAATTTTTAATATAGTCTGAGCCGTGCCGAAAAGAGGCCTTACGTACCCGGCACCCAAAAATCCATGCCTGTTCCGTCCTCCGTCTATGGTACAAGGAATCAAAAGCTTTCATAATAACGAAAGAAACCGCGAGAGATAAAGGATGAGAGGATGAAGGCCCGATGTTTGAAGTGCAAGAACTGGACTGGCAGGGGCGCCGGCTGACGGTGTTCCTGCCCCCTTCCTATGCGTTATCCCAAAAGCGTTATCCTGCAGTATATCTGCATGACGGCGCAACCTTAATGATGAATACCTTGAATTATATGTACAGGCTGTTCCGGGAGGGGCTGCTGGCCGAGCTGATCGTCGTCGGGATCAGCAGCCCTTCCCGAAATGATGATTATACACCCTGGCCTGAGTCTGCTGCAACAGAGGGCAGGCCGGCCTTCGGCGGCCGCGGGTCTGCCTATCTCGATGAAATCGCCGATGGCATCAAGCCTTACATTGATTCTGTCCTGCGGACGGCCCCGGAACCGGACAACACCGGGCTGATCGGTTATTCGCTGGGCGGCCTGGTGACGCTGCTGGCCGCTTACCGCCGGCCCGATGCCTTCGGGCGGTTCGGGCTGCTGTCACCTTCAATATGGTATGAAGGGATGCTTGGCTACACGGAAGCTAACCCGCTGCCTGACCGGGGGCAGAGGCTGTATTTCTCTGTAGGCAACCGTGAGGGCGTATATAAGCAGAATATCCAGCGGCATGCCGTGCCCAGCACATTGCAGCTGTACCGCAACCTGAGGGGGCAGCTGGCTGATGAGCAGCGGCTGCGGCTCTCGATTGCCGACGGGGCTGCCCATGACCTTGCCTCTATGTCGGCGCAGTTTCCCGAAGCGCTGCAGTGGCTGTACGGAGCAGCCGATGAACAGCAGACAGGCGGCGGAGTGAAGGGGAATAGTGCCGGAGGGGAGCTGATCTCACCGGTCAGTGCATGTGCTCTGCCGGGGACAGAGGTGTGGGACATGACCTCCCTATATAACGGCCTGACTTACCGGATCTTTGTCCATATCCCGCTGAAGCCCCCGCCGCCGGAGGGTTACCCGGTGCTGTACACCGTCGACGGCAATGCCTACTTCGCTTCCCTGAACGATGCGATGCGGCTGCAGACCCGGCATCCGCGGGGGCTTCCGTCCGGTATGGTAATCTCCATCGGTTATCCGGCAGACGGGCCGTTTGTGGCCGAGCGGCGCTTCCGGGATCTTACTGTGCCGGATGTACAGCAGGGTCTGCGTCCGGACGGCTCACCCTGGCCGGTGAACGGCGGGGCGGATGCCTTTCTCGATTTTATCGAGCTGGAGCTGATGCCGCTGATCCGCCGCAGATACCGCGCGGATCACTCCAGGGCGGCGCTGTTCGGACATTCACTGGGCGGGTTCTTCGCCCTGTATACGCTGATCCGCCGCAGCCGGCTGTTCAGCACTTATATCGCAGGCAGCCCGTCCCTCTGGTGGAAGGGCAGGGTGCTGTTCGATATGCTGCCGGAGCTGGAGGACAAGCTGCGCAGCGGGGAGCTTGCCTGCTCGCTGATGATCGGCATCGGCTCGGAGGAGACCGGTATGCTGGAGAATGCCAGGGCCTTCCATGAGCGGCTGGTCCCATATAACGGCAGCGGGCTCAGCCGGCTGTCCTATAAGGAATTCCAGGGCGAAGGGCATATGTCTGTGCTGCAGCCGCTGTTCAGTCCGATGCTGCGTTTTGTTTTTGCAGCTGAAGGTGCTGAGCTGTGCATCTGAGAGTCACCGGGAAGCTGTTCCATTTGACAAATCAGCAGTTTGCTTTATATTAGTAAGGGAGCGAGAGACCGTACTTATGCAAGCACAGGCTGGAACTACAACAATTGATGCCGCGGTGTTCCGGATTTTACCGGCTGCCGCGCTTTTCTTCTATATATAGGAGAAAAATATATAGGAGAAAAATATATAGGAGAAAAATATATAGGAGAAAAATTTTGCCGTATAAAATGGTATGTATCGGGTGCCCGGCGGGTATCTTCTTAATATAGATCAGAGGACAGGAAGGAGCGTATGCATAGGAAATGGGCAGTCTCCTTATTGCGTGGCTATGTATGCTTTGTCTGTTTTTTACCTTCAGAGATAAGGTGAGCCGGAAAATTCTTTATCCTGTAGCGCTGGTCGTAGTGATCGGCACTTTGGGCTGCTGGACCATTTTAATGTAATTTTTAGCTTGCTATCAGCTTATTTTCAGGTAGATCCTTTATAGTGAATATACCAGACACCCCCCAGTGTTATATGGTACCCTGCAGGTCTTGCCAACTCCCATGGCAAGGCCTTTTTGTTTGCTGCATAATATTTTTAAATTCCGGCAAAAATGTGATGTTTTTCACAATAAAATATTTAGAATTGTTTTATATTGAATTTGAAATACTAGGGATGAGAATAATGCAGTTTAAAAAGGAGGATGATGATGAATCACGAAGGAAGTCTCCGCCGCGGTCTGGTGTTTGGCCTGTTTTTAAGTGTTCCGCTCTGGATGTCAATGATCGGCTGGCTGCAGCTGTTATAATAGTAAACCCATGCAAAGAACGAAGACTGTCTGCGGAGTGATCCGCGGGGAGTCTTTTTTACTTGAATCGGGAATATAATAATTTCAATAATAAGTAGTTCAAATCTACTATAATAAAACATTTTAAATACAGCAATTTTAATTAAATGAATACGAGTATTCCTGAGTATAAGAGAGGATTAGTTGGACAATAAATAGAATTATAGAGCTCTGCTGCATATAATCCGCCTTACAGGCTCTTTTTTGAAAAAATCCTAATGTTATTGGCAAAATATTATAAGGAATAGATTGACAATACAGAGGATCAGGGAATACACTAAGTTTAGTTCTAAAGTAACAAATGTCATAGACTATTTACTCTATTATTAATTACATACCTTCTCATGTATAATCGCAAACCGCGCGAAAGTGCGGGACGCAAAGTCAGGAGTCTACAGCCTTTGAGAGAGGGCTATGATCGTCCGGCCGCCGTGGAGCTTGTCTTCCTGGCGGCTTTTTTGTTCATTTTTTTTAGGTGAAGGTGCTGCTATAACCAGGGTTTATATCGCATCTTACGGGGGGATTATTAATGAAACGTAAAACTGTATTCAAATTATCTTTTGCACTGGCTATGTCTGCAGTCCTGCTGGTCGGCGGCTGGCTGGCTTCGGCCGGTCAGGGTGAAGTGAAAGCCGACAGCACCCCCCTTCCGGGCATTGCAGGTAAGTATAATGTGTTTGTCCTTGGTGATCTCAAAGGCTATCATAGTGATTCTGAAGGCAGAATGGCTGCAGGCGGCAATATTACCCTTACACAGGGCGGATATTCGGTAGGCCACAGCCTGAGTGAAGCAGAACGCTCAGAAATGGATTCGCTGGTGGCTGGCGGCAATCTGAGCTATGAGATGGGGGAAGTTAACGGTAACGCCGTGTACGGCGGCACTTATACAGGTTCAGGTAAACCGCGGGGCGGGACAGGAACCCTGCGGAAAGAAGCGAACGTTATTAATTTTGTCTCGGAGTTTGCCTTGCTCCGCGCTAAATCCCAGGAGCTTGCAGCTTTGACGGTGAACGGCAAGACTGAGGATAACTATGGAAATATTAAACTGACCGGAACTGATCCCGCGCTGAATGTATTCTTGGTTTCAGGAAGCGCGCTTACGGGCGCCAATGAGCTGCGGATTACTGCACCGGAGGGATCTACCGCCATCGTTAATATCGACGGAGCTTCGGTCACGTTCAAGAACGGAAACGGGCTGACTGGCGTAAGCCAGAATAAAGTGCTCTATAACTTCCCGCAGGCAACGGCTCTGCGGCTGGAGAGTATCGGTGTAATGGGAACCGTGCTGGCACCGAATGCAGCGATTACTTTTAATAACGGGCAAATCAACGGCAGTATGATCGGTGCTTCCCTGGAAGGAAGCGGGGAATTCCACCATAAGCCATATACCGGCCGTGACAACGGAACCCCGGCAACACCGACACCGTCGCCATCACCAACAGCAACGCCAACGCCGGCTCCGACAAGCACAGCGACACCGGAGCCGACAGCAGCACCGACAGCAACGCCAACGCCGGCTCCGACAAGCACAGCGACACCGGAGCCGACAACAGCACCAACAGCAACGCCAACGCCGGCTCCGACAAGCACAGCGACGCCGGAGCCGACAACAGCACCGACGGCAACGCCAACGCCGGCTCCGACAAGCACAGCGACGCCGGAGCCGACAACAGCACCGACGGCAACGCCGACGGCAGCACCGACAAGCACGCCGACGCCGGTACCGACAACTGCGGCAACGCCGACACCAACAGCAGCACCGACAAGCACGCCGACGCCGGTACCGACGCCGGTACCGACAACAGCACCAACACCGACACCGACAGCAGCTCCGACAGGCACGCCGACGCCGGTACCGACAACAGCACCAACACCGACACCGACAGCAGCACCGACAAGCACGCCGACGCCGGTACCGACAACTGCAGCAACGCCGACACCAACGACAGTACCGACAAGCACGCCGACGCCGGTACCGACAACTGCGGCAACGCCGACACCAACAGCAGCACCGACAAGCACGCCGACGCCGGTACCGACAACAGCAGCAACGCCGACACCGACTTCAGGTACTCCGGCTACTGAACCGCCGGCAGCAACACCGACTTCAGGCACCTCTACAGCAGCACCAACAAGCAGTGTAACGCCTGCCCCTACAGCACCGGCAACAGCCCTGCCGACGAGTGTAGGTGCTATTCCGGGCGGAACGCCGTTAACCCCGACCGGTCCGACGGTCATTGGAACGATAGTGACAGATGACGAACTGGCCATCGACGATAATCCTGTACCGCTTGGTCCAGGCGCAAGTGCAACGGCAGCCGCAGGAGGAGTGATTGCAGTGATTGCACCTCAGGTAACACCGGTGCCAAGTCCGACAGCCGGGCCGGGACCGGATGATGAAATTATTCTTGATGATGAAATTCCGCTGGGCGGTGTTACCGATCCCGGCACTACAGCAGCGGCAGCCGCTACATTGCCGCAGACCGGGGAAGCGAGCCCCGCTCCGTATTACATCACAGGTCTGACGCTGGCCGCTTTGGGGCTGCTGCTAAGCAGAACCAGAACCGGCAAACGCAAAAGCTAGAAACAGTAAAGCCTGGCGGATGAACTAGGAATTCCGCCAGAAAGGCTTAAAGGCTGCTGCCGGAAGGGGTATAGCTCCGGGCAGCCTTTTTTATGCTGCTTTTCGTAAATGCCCATACGGCATGCTATACTTTGCAGACATTAGCAGCCGCAGGATATTAGAACATGGACCGGCGGCTAACAAGCAGATGCTGATTGTAAGGAGGCAATACAGATGTGGATGATCATCATAGCAGCAATCATTATCATTGCAGCCGCCGCGCTGCTTTATGCCGGCTTTTTTTTCTACGGGGTGGCAATCCACCGTGCACCAAAGGAGTTTTTGGCCACCAGTCCGGATCTGAAGCTCGATCCGCCTGTTGCCGGGGCTTCCTGGGGTGAGGGAGCCGAGTGGGTTTCCCGCCAGCATTTCCGGGAGGTCCAGCTGGTTTCAGATGACGGCCTGCAGCTTAGGGGTTATTTTCTTCCTTCTGAACGGGCAGAAGGCCGCACGGCCATTATCGCCCACGGTTATTCCGGAAAGGGGAAGGATATGGGGGCAATTGCCAAAATGTATTACGAGCGTCTGGGCTATAATGTGCTGCTACCGGATGCGAGGGGCCACGGGCAAAGCGAAGGCCATTATATCGGATTCGGCTGGCCGGAACGCCGGGATATGGTGAAATGGATTGCTTACATCCTGGAAGAGACCGGACCAGAGGCCCGGATTGTGCTGCACGGGGTGTCCATGGGCGGGGCGACGGTGCTGATGACTTCGGGAGAAGAGCTTCCGGTGCAGGTCAAGGCCATCGTGGAAGACTGCGGTTACAGCTCGGTGAAGGCGCAGTTGTCCTATCAGCTCCGGCGGATGTACCGCCTGCCGGGCTTTCCGTTTGTGCAGTGTGCCAGCCTGGTTACCCGGATCAAAGCAGGCTACTTCTTCGGGGATGCCTCCGCGCTCAAGCAGGTGCGTAAGGCCAGGGTGCCAATTCTGTTCATTCATGGAGATGCGGACAGGTTCGTACCCTTTTACATGATGGAGGAGCTGTATCAGGCCTGCAGTGCCCCGAAAGAAAAGCTGATCGTGCACGGGGCGGGACATGGTCTGGCTTACGATACGGATAAGACGGGGTATATCGCCAGGGTAAGCGGCTTTGTACAGCGGTATGTACATTGATTCCGGAAAGATCCCCTGAAAAGTAGACGTGCCCGGTATCCGCTTGGCGCGGTTACCGGGCACTAATATGTTCCACACATGGCCTGCTTCCTGCAACGTATAAGCAGCTAAACCATGTCTTACAGGTATATTCATCCCCCGCCGTCAGTGAGCGTAACGGGTGTCGTAATTCCTTGTTATTTCCAGCAGCCGTATGGCGAGAATAATCCTTCCAAAACGACAAGAGCCCTACCTCTCTCTTGTCCTTGCGGCTCCGTGGCCGCGCCAGTGTGAATCGGAATGCTATGTTCGAATTTCATCTCATAAAAAGGAAGAGTCATGCAAGAAAACGTAAGATTTTGTGTCCGGATTGCCGATAATGAAAAGAAGTAAAACAATCGGCCTGACATCTTCTTGAAGGGGATACATATACACCTAAACAAATATTCCTATATTATATCACGAAATATATATAAGTGCAAACATAAGTAGGAGCTGGGTAAGACCGGGGATTGGAGAGCTAATGAATATATACGGGGCATTTTTAAGAAAGCAGATTGGCAATTATTTATTCGGCTCCGTCATTGGGGTTATGGCGGTAGGCAGCCTGATCCTGCTTACTTCTCTGGAGATCAGCATTGTAGAGTACGGACGGCTGCTGATTGTACTCCTGCTCTCATTCATTATAATGGCAGTTACGGAAATCAGTGTATTCTTAAGGCAGATCAAGCCGATTCGTACGGCCCTGCTGGACCCGGGGCCTGGACTGGATGTGCTGGAGGCGGCCTATCTGCACACCCACCAGCTACCCAGAAAAGCAGTTATGCGGATTCTAGGCCCGCATCTACTGGGGTTTTCACTGCCGGCAGCCCTGATGACCTTCTGGATGATTCACACCGGTCTGCTTACTATACCGTACTTTTACCTGGTGATGGCCATTTTCGGAGCCGTGCTTGTGGCCAGCATGCATGCGCTGATCGAATTTTATCTGACCTGTTCGGCCATCATTCCGCTGATCAAGGAATTCAGGAACCGGGCAATGGAGCTGCACAAGGTCGATTTCTCGCTGGAAGGTCATGTCTTTGTGCCCATCCGCCCGAAATTTCTTATCAGCTGTATGCTGATCGGCACGTTCCCGCTGTTTCTTTTTATTATGGCGACCCATATACGCATGAACAATAACGGAATCGGCCTGCTGGTCGGAGTCCAGAATTACTGGGTCTGGGCAGGAATGGTGCTGCTGATCGGCACCCTGTTCTCCTCGGTGGCAGCCCTCCTCCTGACCAACAGTGTGCAGCATCCGATTAACGAGCTGTATAAGGCCATGAACAATATCAGAGACGGACGCCTCCTGCAGGTGCAGGATGAATATTCTGATGAATTCTCCAAGCTGGTCGCCGGATTTAATATGATGGTGCGCGGACTACAGGACCGTGAGCAGCAGAGCCGGCAACTGCTGGACAGCTATTTTACGACGCTCGCCGTTGCTCTGGATGCCCGGGACTCTTATACTGCAGGCCACTCGCTGAGGGTGGCGGAGTACTCGGTTATTATCGGACAGCTGGCCGGTCTGACCGGTCAAAGCCTGGACGATCTGCGCAAGTCGGCGCTGCTGCATGACATCGGCAAAATTGGCGTACCCGATAACGTCCTGTTCAAGGAAGGCAATCTGACGGATGAGGAGTTCGATCAGATCAAGAGCCATCCGGTACTCGGGGAAAATATACTGCGCCAGATTGAGCCGGTGGAGAAAATGGCTCCTTACTTGGGCGGTGTACGCTCACACCATGAGCGTTACGACGGGAAGGGGTATCCCGACGCTCTGGCAGGGATGGACATTCCGCTGCACGGCAGGATTATTGCAGTGGCGGATGCCTATGATGCGATGACCTCGGACCGGCCTTACCGCAAGGGCATGGACCATGAGCAGGCGCTGGCTATTCTGGAGAAGGGTCGGGGCAGCCAGTGGGATCCGCAGTTCGCCGGGTTATTCCTGGCCTACTTCGGCAAAAATATTCACAAGGACGAGAGGGAATATCCGGGGCGTACCGGATAGCAAGCACAGCTGAACGTGTTCCCGGACCTATACTTTTCAGGAGAAAGCGGATACCATCCAGATTATGGGGGTGTCCGCTTCTGCTTGCGTGCCTATTTTGTGAAACAGCTCTGTAAAACCGACAATTAACGACTACATTCATTGAAGGATTAAGGGCAGACCGTTATAATTATGAAGTCTGGTTTTTAATTAAAAAATAAGGAGAATTCTATGAAACGCGCAGACGTGCTGCTTATTTCCATCGTGCTGATTGCTGCGCTTGCCTTTCTCGTGCCAAGATGGCTGGGCGACGATAAAGGCGGGCCGGGCAAGAATCTCGTGGCCAACATAACAGTGGACGGCAAGCTATTTAAGACTGTGCAGCTTACAAAGGAAGAACAGAGTATCGAAATCCGCACAGAGCGGGGCTATAACCTTTTAAAAGTGCATGATTACGGAATCGAAATGTATGAAGCGGATTGCCCCGATCAGGTATGTCTCGGCTTCGGCCGGATTACCCAGCCCAAACAGACCATCGTCTGTCTGCCGCACCGGGTGCTGGTAGAGATTGCAGGGACTTCGGGAGGAGATGAAATCGATGGCTATGTCCAGTAAGGAATCGGCAACAGCGCTGAAAAGAACGGTCATTATTGCGATATTTGCGGCCGTTGCTGTAGTGCTTAGTATAGTGGAAGCCCAGATTCCGCTTGCCGGAATGGGACTGATGCCCGGCGCCAAGCTGGGCTTTGCCAACATCATGATTCTGACTTGTATTTATTTTTTACGCGGGCGCGATGCTTTTGTGCTGGTGATCCTGAAGACCCTGCTTACTGCATTCCTGCTTGGTACGTTCTCAAGCCTGCTCTTCAGCCTGTTCGGCTCCCTGCTCAGCTTCGTGGTTATGTTCCTGCTTGTCCGCTTCACCGGCAAAAGACTGAGTGTCATCGGAATCAGCATCGCCGGCGGACTTGCCCATAATACAGGACAGCTGCTGGCTGCATCCATGGTATTTAATTCTGCAAGTATTCTGTACTACCTGCCGATCCTGCTGATTACCGGGATTGTAACCGGAATTCTGGTCGGCTTTGCAGTGCGTTATCTGGTGGCTTCACTGTCAAAGATTTCGCTGTTTGAAGAGTTTTTGGACGGTCGGAGCCACTAGCTGCGGAAGGATGACGAACATGAAGGAAACTAACATTGTAAATGAAACTGGAGAGGCAGTCATCTCTTTGGAAGGGGTGGCATTTGGTTATGATCCGGAGCACCCTATTCTGCACAATATTACACTGTCGGTTCCCCGGGGGCAGTGGGTAAGCATTGTCGGCCCGAACGGCTGCGGCAAATCAACGCTCGTTAAGCTGCTGAATGCCCTGCTTCCCAAAAGCGCAGGGGAAATTGTAGTCTGCGGGCAGCCTCTGGAAGAAGAAACCATCGGGTCAATCCGCGGAAGCATCGGCATGGTCTTTCAGAATCCTGACAACCAGTTTATCGGGGCTACCGTAGAGGAGGATATCCTGTTCGGTCTGGAAGGACTGTGTTTATCCTATGAAGAGATGGACGAACGCCTGAAGCTGTATACAGAGAAGCTGGGAATCAGCCATCTGCTGTCCAAACATCCGGGTGAGCTGTCCGGCGGCCAGAAGCAGCGGGTGGCAATCGCCTCCATTCTAGCTATGAAGCCAGGCATCGTCATCTTTGACGAGGCCTCTTCCATGTTGGACGAGGGCAGCCGCAACGAGCTGCTGGTTATTCTGCAGGGCATGCGTGACGAAGGCTATACCATTCTGATGATTACGCATGATGCTGATGAGATTCTGGCATCCGACCGGGTGCTGGCCCTTCACGGGGGCAGCCTGGCGGCAGATCTTACACCCGAGGAACTGTTCCGGGATCAGGAGCTTCTTGCCAAATGTCATCTGCGTGAGCCGTATCCCTGGCAGCTTGCCCGTGAATTACAGCGCTTAGGCATCAGGATGGATGTTCCCGCCAGTGAAAAGGAGCTTATAGATTCGTTATGGCCATACAACTACAGCAAGTAAGCTATACCTACGCTGACCGGAGCCTGTGGAGGCAGACGGCGCTGCATGATATTAATCTTAGTATTGCCAAAGGATCCATGGTCGGAATCGCCGGGGCAACCGGCTCCGGCAAGTCTACGCTTCTGCAGCTGTTCAACGGGATTCTGAAGCCGTCCCGGGGAACAGTCCAGGTACTGGATGTGACGATACAGGCGGGGGGGAAGGCGCCCAGGCTGCTGCCGCTGCGCCGCAGGGTCGGCCTGGTTTTTCAGTTCCCGGAGCAGCAGATGTTTGAAGAGACGGTCGAGAAGGATCTGATCTTCGGGCCGCTGAATTTCGGAATGAGCCCGGAGGAGGCCAAAGCGCGCGCCCGTCAGGCTATGACCGATATGGGACTGGATCTTGCACTGCTGGAGCGCAACCCGTTCCGGCTAAGCGGAGGACAGATGCGCAAGGCGGCCATTGCTTCCGTGCTGGCGATGGATCCGGAGATTATTGTTCTGGATGAACCGACAGCGACACTGGACCCGCTGAGCCGGGCCGAGCTGATCGGACTGCTGGAGCGGCTCTGCCGCGAGCAGGGCCGGACCATTATTATTGTAACCCACCGCATGGACGAGCTGCTGCCGTATGCTGATCACTGGGCGCTGCTCAAGGAAGGCGGGCTTATTTTTGAGGGGAGCAGCCTTGCGCTTGCGCAAGACCCGGATATTCTGGAGCGCAGCGGGCTGAGTGTGCCGCAATCGCTCCGCTATTGGCAGGCGGTTGCCCGGCGTTTCGGACTGGAGGGCGAGCAGCCCTGCCTGACTGCACAAAGCCTGGCTGAGCGGATATCTTTGCTGCAGGCTGAAGGGATGAGGGATAGCCATGAATGAACGTCTGCTGCTGGGACGCAGCATAGAGACCGGCTCCTGGGTACATAAGCTGGATGCCCGGTCCAAAATAACCGGAATGCTGCTGTACCTCGCCATTATTCTGCTTTCACATTCCTGGGCGGCCATGGGTCTGCTGGCGGTATTCTCCGTTCTGGTGATGCTGTCAACGCGCATTTCGCTCAAATATTACATTAAATCGGCTAAGCCGTTGCGTTTTTTGATGCTGTTTATTTTTATTGTACAGATGCTCTCGGTAAAAGAAGGCGAAGCCTGGCTGACCTTAGGCTCCTTTTCGCTGTATGAGGGCGGTCTGCGGCTGGGTGCTTTTTCTGTAATCCGGATGCTGTTCCTGGTCACATTCACTTCCCTGCTTACGTTTACGACGACTCCGGGCAAGCTGAATCAGGGGCTGGAGGGTATTCTCTCACCATTCAAGAAGCTTGGGCTGAAGCCTGACCGGCTGACAATGATGATCGGGCTTGCGCTGCGCTTCATTCCGACGATTCTTGATGAATCGCAGATTATCCTGAAGGCACAGGCCTCCCGGGGGGCGGATCTGAAGGAGCTGCCGCTGAAGGAAAAAGGACGGATGCTCATATCGCTGCTTGTACCAGTAATCACAAGCGCCTTCCGCCGGGCGCAGGATCTGGTCTATTCCATGGAAGCCAGAGGCTTCCGCATGGATGCTCCGCGTACCCGGTATCACCGCCTGAGGTGGGGCGCAGCTGATACTTTATTCGTCGTAATGTTCATCATCATGGGAGTTGCAGTAGCAGTACTGTAATATTTAGGAGGAAACAAGCATGGCACGTTATTTTAATGGCAGGGAAATTGAATTGTTGGCACCGGCAGGCACGTTTGAAATCTTCAAGGAAGTCATTCAATCGGCTTGTGATGCGGTTTATTTTGGCGGACCGGTTCTGAATATGCGGATGATGCGCAAAGGCTACAACCTGTCGCATGAGGAGATTGCCCAGGCGCTGGTCATGGCCCATAATCTCGGCAAAAAAGTCTATGTTACCGTCAACAATCTGTTCAGTGAAGAGGATGTGGAAGAAGCCAGAGAGTATCTGCAGTTCCTGGACGAGGTTCAGCCGGATGCGCTGATTGTACAGGATATGGCGGTGCTGGAGCTGATCCGCGAAATGGGGCTGACCGTACCGATTCATGCTTCTGTCATGATGAATGTCCATAATCTTGAAATGATCTATGCGCTGCGCGATCTCGGGGTAAGCCGGGTAGTCACTTCACGTGAGATGGACCTGCAGACTGCAAAGGTGCTGGGGCAGAGAAGCGGAATGGAGCTGGAGTATTTCATTCACGGTGATATGTGCTCGGTGCACGGGGCCAACTGCTATTTCAGCTCCCAGGTGTTCGGAATGAGCAGCAACCGGGGCAAATGCATGAAGCCCTGCCGCTGGGATTACCGGATCAAGAAGGACGGCTACGTTTTCCCTGCTGAGTATCCGCTGGCGGTCAAAGATATGTTCATGTACGAGCATTTGCCGGAGCTGATCGAATCAGGAATTACCTCGTTCAAAATTGAAGGACGGATGCGCGACAAGGAATTCATGGTGATGCTGGCGAACAGCTACGGCGAAGCGATCGACCGCTATATCGATGATCCGCTTGGATTCGATCGCACCGTAGACTCCAAAACACTGTACAACAACCGCAAACGTGACTTTTCTACAGCGTACGCTTTTGGCAAGCCGGGATTATCGAATATTAACCGCCGCTATGAAGGAACAGGGAAATTCTACAGTACGGGAAAAGTGTTCAGCACCCCTACTTCAGAGCGTGAGCTGTCGGAGAGCCGGGTAATCCAGCTGCGTGAGCGGATGGCAGAAGGCAAAAAAGCGCAGGTGAGCAAGCCTGAACTGGCAGTGCGCGTTAACAATATGGAGCAGGCGAAGCTGGCGCTGGAACTGGGCGTAGAGCATTTGTATCTGCCGGGCGACGTGTTTGAACCGGATCTGCCGCTAACCAAACAGGATATTAAAGAGCTGGGCGCGCTAAAAGGTGAGACGAAGCTGTATCTGGGCATGCCGCGGATGATGACGGAGCTGCATTTTGACCAGTTTAGCCAGCTATTGAGCGGAGAACGCCTGCCGGTAGACGGTTTGCTGGTTACAAATCTGGGAGCGATCCGCCGCTTTAAGGATATGGGTTATCCGATGATCGGTGATGTAAACCTCAATGTATACAATCATCTGGCTGCAGAACTGTATACCGGACTCGGCCTGCAAAAGCTGACGGTTTCACCAGAGATGACGTTAGAGCATTTTGCCACCTTTACCTCCTGCTGTAATCTGCCGCTTGAAGTTGTCGTACACGGCACGCCAGCACTGATGTATATGGAGCATGACCTGTTCGAAAACACTGAGGTTATGGAGCCGATCGGCGAGGAAGATAATATATTTGTCAGCAATGACGTGCTTGTGCTCAAAACAGACAAAGGTGAAAATCCGGTCTACCGCGACCAATACGGACGCTGCCACCTGCTGTTCGCCAAAGAGCTGTGTTATCTGCCGATGCTGGATGAAATGAGCGGCTTGGGAATCTCCACCTTCCGGATTGAAGGAGCTACCTACAGCATTGAAGAGCTGCGTACAATCATTTCAGCATATCAGGCTGCTATTGGCGGCAAGGGAAATAAAGAGGAGCTGCTGGGTGGGCTGAAGCCGGTGTATGCCGGATATACGTTGGGCTCGCTGCAGTTTAATTAATATTTCAAATTTAAAATTATAGGTACATGCTGTTTATTTTGCCAGAGTATAGACTTTCAAGTGACATTTTTCACAAGAAGATTGATAGGCAAGCGAATTGGAAGATTCGCCATCTTTTATCCCATAAATCTGGCGGCAGACGATATAATAGTTAGTAGAGCAAGAATAACCGGCTACGCCGTCCTGAACAGGACGGTTTCCGGTTCTGCGCAGAATTCATCAAGCGAAAGCGAGGGCATCTTCATGGAAACAACATCATTTATCGGCAGAGAGGCTGTCGCCGCCAAACGCAGGCAGTATTTCTATCCTTGTACCGCACACTTTTACCGTGATGCCCCGCAAATTGTACGCGGGAGCATGCAGTATGTTTATGATGAGAACGGCAAAGAATACACGGATTTCTTCGCCGGTGTCTCTGTGGTGGCCTGCGGCCACTGCAATCCGGCGATTACAGACCGCACCATTGCCCAGCTTCAGCAGCTCCAGCATACATCGACTGTATATTTGACCCAGCCGAACGTTGATCTCGCTGAGCGGCTTGCGGCGGTGCTTCCGGGGAACCTGCGGCGCAGCTTTTTCGTGAACAGCGGCTCGGAGGCGAATGAGGGTGCGCTATTGCTGGCCAGAATGCATACCGGACGCAAGGGCTTTATTGCGCTGGAGAGCGGCCTGCACGGACGCACCAATCTGACGATGAGTGTAACCGGTCTGCAGATGTGGCGGACGGATAACTATTTGGACGAGGATGTCACCTTTATTGAGCGGCCGTATCATCCTGATCTGACTCTGGAAGAGGCGGCAGCCTTGTCCATTAAGAGCCTGAAGCGGGTCCTGGAAGAAAAGGGAGATACCATCGCCGCGATGATCGTTGAACCGATTCAGGGCAATGGCGGCATGATTATGCCGGCGGCTTCGTATTTCCGCGAGGTCAAGGCGCTGCTGGAGCAATACGGCGTGCTGCTGATCGACGATGAGATCCAGACCGGCTACGGCCGTACCGGCGCCATGTTCGCAATCGAGCATTTCGGAGTGGTTCCGGATATTATTAGTATGGCAAAAGCGCTCGGCAACGGCGTGCCGGTAGCAGCCTTCGCCACTACAGATGAAATCGCCGCCTCCCTGAACCGTCCGTCGGCCTCCACCTTCGGCGGTAATCCGGTCTCGGCAGCTACGGCGCTGGCTGTGCTTGATTATATTGAGGGTGAGCAGCTGCCGGCACGTGCGGCAGAGCTGGGCGCCCGCCTGAAAGCCGGACTGGAGCAGCTGCAGGAAAGCTATCCGGCGCTGATCACGGACGTGCGGGGCACCGGCTTCATGCTGGGAGCTGAGCTGGCCGGCAATGCTGCTGTGAGTGCTGCTGAACTGACTGATGATGTGCTGGAAGACATGAAGGACTGCGGATATCTGATCGGTAAAAATGGCATCGGCCGCAATGTCCTCGCCTTCCAGCCGCCGCTGGTTGTTACTGCGGAGAATATAGACGGTCTGCTGAAGGCGCTGGGTGAGGCGCTGCTGCAGGCCTCGCGCCGCTTGTCTGCCGCTGTGCAGGCTTAAGCCGGCAGCAGGCGCAGGAATCAAAGGTAAAGGACGAATACAATGGTTATTATGAATGCTTTTAAGACGACAGCCCTTAAGCTGAAAATGTTCAGCGAGCTGGTTATGTTCTCACATACGCTTTTCTCTCTGCCGTTTGCCGTCATCTCAATGGTCTGGGCCGCCGGCGGATGGCCTTCCGGGCATATGATGGTGTGGGGGCTGATTGCCCTGATCGGGGCGCGCAATGGCGCCAATGCCTTCAACCGGCTGGTTGACCGCACCTTTGACAAGCAGAATCCGCGGACGGCGCACCGGCATCTGCCGCAGCAGCTGCTGGCAGAGAAGGAAGTTATTCTGTTTATTATTATCAACTACGCCGTGTTTATCGTTGCCTCCGGCATGCTGAATCTGCTCTGCCTGATTCTGTCGCCTGTGGCGATTGTCCTGATCTCCAGTTATTCGTACACTAAACGGTTCACGTTCCTAAGCCATCTGTATCTGGGCTTTGTCATTGCCTCAGCGCCCATCGGTGCATGGTTCGCTGTGACCGGGAACATTGCCTTCACACCGTTTGTAATCGGCACAGTCGTTATGCTGTGGATTGCCGGCTTTGACATCATCTACGGCACCCAGGACATCGAGTTTGACCGGCGGCACGGCCTCTGGTCGATTCCGAGCTTCTTCGGGCTGAAGAATGCGCTGCTCATCTCCAAGGGCCTGCATTTCATCATGGTGCTGCTGCTGCTCTTCCTGTACGTCTGGCGCGATCTGGGCTGGATGTATCTGGTCGGCATCGGCATCGCAACTCTGCTTCTGATGACGGAGCATCAGATCATCAAGCCGTCGAACCGGAAGCTGATGAAGGTGGCTTCTTATAATTTGAACCAGGTGATCAGTATGGTGATTGTACTGTGCACGCTGATTGATTATTTTTATGTCAGCTAGGGGCGCTTGGTAGGGAGGCCCGCTGTTGCTCGGCAGGGGAGGCTCTGCTGCGAGGAATGTTTGGACTTCCGGCCGCTGTTATGTTTGGATTTCCTCATTTAACCCGCAGTCTGCGGTAGAAATCCAAACATAGCGTATGCTTCCGATGCGAGCTTTCCTTTGGAAAGCTTTTAGGCGGACGCTCCCGCTCCGTAAGGCTCAAAATTCCTCTCCGCTCGCTCTTTGCCTCGCTTGGCTAACAACAAAAAGACAACAGGCCCGGCCCAGTAGGGGGCGGGCAGCAAGGGCGCGTAAAGGCTGGCTACGCGGCCTTTTTGCTGTGCAACAACGTTTAGAGCCAAACCAAAAAATAAGAACAACCCAACCCCGAACCCCGAACCCCGAACCCCGAACCCCGAACCCCGAACCCCGAACCCCGAACCCCGAACCCCGAACCCCGAACCCCGAACCCCGAACCCCGAAAAACAAACAACTGCTAAACAACGCTCACGGGCGCTTTGCTGCGTTCGCTGGTTTAGCAAAAACTGAAAAGCAAAAGCAAAAGCAAAAGCAAAAGCAAAAGCAAAAATAAAGATAGAAAGGGACACAAGCTGCAGGTCATGAGCATCTAAGTGGATTTTCGCTAACTAAATTCCCTGTTTTTTTAAAATTGTAGTGAATAGGTGGAAAATCAACACTTAATTTAGCCGGGAATTCCTTTTTGACGCAAAAGAGATCATATTAAGTGTGCTTTTTCCATCTATTATCCTATTTCCGGTGGTTTTCAGAAAATTAGATGGCGAATTTCCACTTAGTTAATCGCCGTAGTCTCCCCGTATTCCCATAGCGCCAGAACGCAAAAAAAGAGCCCGAAGGCTCTTTGAGGAATAGTTAAAATTTAACACGTTTAAGATACGGCTTAATGTGTTTATACATACCTTAATATCTCAGTAATCACGGCCGGCAAAATACTGCAGCAGTGTCTGCAGATCGGCATGAGCCGGATACCCGGAGAGCTGCTGAATAATGGCAGCCGCCTGGTCCAGATAGCTCTGGCTCACCTCCGCAGTGCGGGCAAGGGCATCGCTGCTGGTAATGAGATTCAGTACATAAGTAACCTCTTCTTCGGAGGAACCGGGGCCAATCTTGCGGATCGCTGGAGCGAGCGCAGGGTCCTGGAGGGCGAACAGGACAGGAAGCGTTACCTGGCCGTGCCGCAGATCACTGCCGGCAGGCTTGCCCAGCTTCTCGGCAGACTGGGTGAAGTCGAGCAGATCATCCTGGATCTGAAACGACATGCCCAGCGCCTCGCCGAAGCGGTACAGGAGCTGGGCCACCTCTTCGGGACTTTCTGTAGAGAGTGCGCCTACCCGCAGGCAGGTAGCCATCAGCATCGCCGTCTTGTTAAGGGACTTCTCAAGGTATTGCTCGAGCGTCAGATCATAATCGAAGGCATGCTCCATCTGCTGGTATTCCCCAAGGCAGAGCTGGGCGGTAGCTACAGATGACAGGTCATGGACGTAGCGGTATTTGTCTCCGCTATATTTGCTTAACAGCTCGATGATTCTGGCGGACATGTAATTGCCGATATGGACAGCGGAGAGTACGCCGGTCTTCACATGCAGGGCGGCTCCGCCGCGCCGCAGCTCGGCATCGTCGATAATATCATCATGAATTAAAGAGGCGGCGTGAATAAATTCAGCAGCGGCAGAGAGCTGCAGTGTTCTGCGTCCGGCTGGTTTGCGGCCGAACCGGCCGCCGACAATGACCATAAGCGGACGCAGGCGCTTGCCTCCGGAGCCGACCAGCTCCAGGATACTCTGGGCGAGCTGTGATTTTTTGGGGACATCCTTATCACGAGCCACTATATTTTCGATTTCACGGTTAATTTCATTCAGGTCAATGTTTAAGGATTCATGCAGCTTCATCTATCGGATTCCCACCTGTCAAATGGCTTTGCTTGTGCGGCTTCGCTGCCTGCTCTCCTGGAGAAGGAATTCATCAATTCCAGCCGCCGGATTATACTCTGCGAAGTCTCCATTTGAACGTCTGATCTGCATTTTCTTAACGGAGGAAGCGAGGTAAGCAACCAGGTCCAGCTCACGGCATTTCACTGCGAACTGCAAATAGAAGCTGTATAAATAATCTCCGTCCAAAATGTTGCGGGTAAGGTCGGGGTGATGTGGGACGCATTCCATATGGCGCTCAGCAGCCAGGGTAAGAATGCTATAAATACCAAGCAAATGGACTTTACGGTCATATTCCAGATCATGGCGTTCCAGTACCGCGAGCATCCGCTCACATTCCGCCGGAGAGAGATCCAATTGAATACCGGCGATCGGGGACATTTCAGCCTGCAATTGCCGGAAAGCATCTTCAATAAGTTGTCTGTTCATTAAGCTTCTCTCCTTCATGTCGGTTTTGACGGAAGCATCCACCGCCCTGATTATCCCTACAAAACCAATCTTTAAAACCTTGTTAAACAAGGAGAGTAATGTGTCCCAGGGACACATTACTCCTTAGAATATATTATTCAACTGTAGCACATATAAAACACATAATAATATCAGTCCGTAAAGAGATACCAGCGCCGTACGAGCGGAAGTCTCTTCCACTGCTTCTTGAGCCAAGGCAGAACGTAGTAGTCAAGGCCGAAGGTGCTGCCGGAGCCGCCGATGCAGGCAATCGCTGCTGCAACATACCAGAGCATTTCTGTTGCTGCCATCTTCGAAGACCAGATCATAGCTGCCATAGCAATGGTTGCTATCGAGGAAATCGCTGTGAACAGGCCGACGATCAGCATCACACCAAAGACGATTTCGGCGCAAACCATACCGATTTGGAACCATTTAGCCAGGAAAGTGTAGGAACCGTCGTTGTTGTAGAACATTAAATCCATGAACCAGTTGGTAGTGTCATAAATGAATCCTGGAACCGGAAGGGCAGATACGGCTTCTTTGGCAGTCGATACAGCTGAAGCTGCCGATTGAGCGTCTACTGTATCTTTAACCGCATCTACAGCTACACTGGCAGAGGATGCAGCATCAGTAGCAAAAGGAGCAGCCGGAATCAGGAAAATCTTATCCGGATCTTCCCAGATCTTCTTCAGCTTGTCGATACCTTCATACAGCCACATTCCCCCGAGCAGCATACGCAGCGGAACGATCCAGAAGTTAGGCGAACGCTTGGAGAAATGGCCGCCCAGGAAGCTCTTACGGTTCTCAACATGGAAGAACTCGTGCATCATGTAAGTCCATACCTTGTTAAAACCTACCACTTGAGAGAGGTAGAACATATTGATAAAATGTTTGGACAGCATAGCCATAAAACCGGTAAGCATGAACAGCTTGCCTGGAAGTCCAACGTTCGCTACACCGTAGCGGCTTCCGATGGAAACCATCGTACCGTGGAATCCCGGTTTGTAGGCTTTTTTAGCTGTACCTTTGATGTCAGCTGTGATGTTTCCGGCAATGACTGGAGCCGCTTGTTCAGCGTTCTCAACCATTTGCGGTACAGGGCGGGTTTCGCCTTCTGGAATAAAGAAGATGTTATCCCCGACAACATAGACATTCTTATGGTCAACGCTCTCCAGGTGCTCGTTGGTAACGATACGTTTACGGCCTTCCTGTTTAACATCAAGGTTGCCCACAATTTCCGAACCTTCAACGCCTGCAGTCCAGACAATCGTCTGGGACTCAACAACGTTCTTCTCGCCGAGGGCAACGCTGCCTTTGCCGACTTCGGTGATTTTTGCGCCGGTTACGATTTCTACATTCAGCTTGCGTAGACGGGCTTCAGCCTTTTGAATCAGCTTATCCGGCAGAATCGGCAGAACCTTAGGAGCCATATCCGCAACAATCAGGCGTACCTCGGAAGGATCGATAAAGAACTCTCTGCACAATTCATCGCGCTGTTCAGCCATTTCACCGACCAGCTCGACACCGGTGAAGCCGGCGCCGATGATAACGAAGGTCAGCATTGCACGGCGTATGGCCGGATTTTTTTCCTTGGCAGCTTTGGTGTACATATCGCGGATTTGACGTTTCAGCGCTACCGCGTCGTCATAGGACCAGAAGGAGAAGGTATTCTCTTCAGCTCCAGGAATACCGAAGAAGGTCGGTTTGCTTCCTGTGCCGATTACCAGGTAATCATAAGCATAAGTAGCTTTATCTGATTTAAGCTTCTTGTTCTTGAAATCGATATTGCTGATCTCATCAAGAACTACATCAACTTTAAGACCTGCAAAGATTTTCTTCAGATCGATCTTAATTGAATCCTCAGGCGCGCGGTTCGCTGAAACCTCATGCAGCTCAGTCAAAAGAGTGTGATAGGGATTCCGGTCGATAAGTTTAATTTCTACATCTTTGTCGTTCTTAAATTTCTTTGCCAGTTTCTTAGCCGTGAGTACGCCGCCGTAGCCGCCGCCCAAAATGACTATTTTCTTCAAGAGAAATTCACCTCATTCGTCTGATTAGCTGCAAGAGGAGAGCGAATTAATTATTTCGCGCCTTCGAGTGCTTTTTCTGCAAGAGTAAAGTATTCGCCTACGTGGATGGATACGCCGGAAATAGCGTCTGTTTTGCCTTCAGCATCAAGGGCAGGAGCTGCACCTTTGTTATCAAGGAAGTATTTTTCAGCCAGTGCGATTTCTTCGTGCCATTCAGCGGAAGCACCGCCGGCTTTCATGCCGTATTTACCATCGATGGAATATTGCTTCTTGTCGTCGCCGGCAGCATTTACACCGCTGAAGTTAACAGCTACAACATTACCATTAGCAACAGTCAGGGCAACAGTGGATTTCCAGCCTGATTCAGCATCCATTTCGCCTTCAGCTTTGTAGCCGCCGTCCTTGTAAGGACCAGCTTCTACAGGACCGGCAGCAAGAGCAGCCTGTGCAGCAGCAGTAAAGTCGTTAACATGTACGGATACGCCGGAGATAGCATCAGTATGACCTTCAGCATCAGTAGTGATTGCAGCAGGATCTTGTTTTTCGATCAGGAATGCTTCAGCCTTTGCAGCCTGTTCGTGCCATTCTGCCTGGGCGCCGCCTTTAGCAACGAGACCGTAGTTACCGTCTTCGGATACTTTCTTCTTCAGGTCGCCGGCATTTTTAACGTTGAATGCGTTCCAGTCAGCTTTGGTGATCTTACCGCCTTCTACTGTCAGCAAAGCGTAAGTCTGCCAGCCGGTTTCTGGATCAGCTTCAATAGTACCGAAATAAGTGCCGTCCTGATATTGGCCTGCTTCAGCGGGAGCGTTGGTCGCTGCATCAGTTGCAGCAGGTGCAGTTGTCTCGGCAGGAGCGTTGGTAGCAGCAGTGTTAGCAGCGTTGTTGTTGTTTCCGCAGCCTGCAAGCAGGGTGCCTAGAACGAGGGCGCTCGACAAAATTACAGAAGCTTTTTTCATTTGTTATGACCTCCAAAATAGTTTAAAATATATATATTAAAATGTAAAACATTTTAATAGACTTGGAAGTGACATTTATCACTTTATAAATGACAAATGTCACTCTTGTTATCGGTATAAGACCTGTTTTGTTGCAGTGCTTTGACATTTATCAGTAAACAAAAGGTAAAATTTAAAACATCTTCTTTCTGCTCCGAAGGCATTTTAGCATAATAACACGCTCATACATGTGAAAATAATCACTTAAACCTAAAAAATTTTATCTGTAAGTAATTTAGCTATGTTTGTACTATATCAAATTTTAAAAAATTTGAACACCCTCTTATAAAAGACTATTATGTGACAAAATCCGACGTTGCCGTTCCGCTGTTCAGGATTCATTGCCGGCGCCGACGGGTAATAAAACAATAGCACGTGAAGCTCTGAATATACCTACAACTACAGGGAAACTAAGGAGATGAACATGTATGGACAGCAACGTATTCAAAGGAAAATGGATGCAGATCAAAGGTGAGGCCAAAAAGCAGTGGGGCCAGCTCACTGACGATGATCTTGATGTAATTGACGGGGAAAAGGATAAATTAATCGGCAAGCTGCAGGAACGCTACGGTCACACAAAAGATCAGGCTGAGGAAGAGTACCGTAACTGGGGGCAGTCTGTCCGGAGCTAACGGATCCTTTTACGAAATAATAAGCTAGTCACATTCGCATGAAGAGGCGGTGTCCTATGTACAAGCCGACCGTCGTCACCGGAAGGATTATTGAAGTGCATGCTGACCGGGTGCTAACCCAGCAAGGCGACATGTTCTGTACCTATAATCCCCGGTATTATAAGCTTCCTGATGCAGAGCTATGGACACAGGCTGAATATGAGCCGGACAAGGGACGGGGACCTGTAATTGAAGAAACAAGTCGGCAACAGGTGCCAAAAAAGCGTTGGAATAGAAGACTGCCTTTATTCTCGCTTCAGAAGAAGAGCGCAAATCGTATATGATTTGCGCTCTTCTTCTTGTTATGTGCACTTAATTCAGGATTCATATATACATAACGTTGGAACTGTGGTTTTATGAATTCAAGGAACTATATGATAGTATGGACAAGACGTTATTTATTTGAGGTGCGGGAGTGAAGCAATGGAATATCTCAAAATATTTTTTGTCAATACAGCGCTGCTGATAACATTGGCTTATTTGGGCAATTTAATATATAAACATACTATTACATATGCACCTGAACAGGTAAAAAAGATATGCTGGGTTCTTGTAGCGATTTTTGCCGGCTGGGTCAGCTCTTTCTTCGGTTACAGGCTGGATGAACATGTGATCTTTGATCTGCGTATTGTGCCGCTGATTATCTCTACCCTGGCTTATCCGCAGCCGTTCATTCTGATTCTGATCGGCGTAGGCACCGGGATCACCCGCCTGACTTTCGGCGTAAATGAAGCAGCGATGGCCGGCGTGATTAATCTGTCTATCCTGGGCTTTGTCTGTGCCGGCCTCAGCCTGTGGGTCAGCCGCTCTGCTGCATCGCTCCGCTTCAAGAGACTGGCGGTAATCCTCATAGTCAACCTGTTCAATACGGTCAATATCCTTATTTTTGGCGTGATTCCGGGCCGGATTTATCTTACAGAGATTATGCCGGTGACCCTGGCCGGAGGCCTGGTCCTTAGTCTGCTGTTCGCGCTGATTATCCGTGACTTCCAGCTGGAGCTGCTGCGCAACGGGCAGATTGTCCGTGCCAATGAGCTGCTATCCTCACAGACCGAGGAGCTGCACAAGAACAAGATTGCTCTGGAGGAGCGGGCCAAGCAGCTGATGCTGGCTTCGCAGTACAAATCAGAGTTTCTGGCTACGATGTCACATGAGCTGCGTACGCCGCTGAACAGTATTATCAACCTGTCACAATTAATAGAAGAAAACAGAGATTCCCTGAGCCCGGAGGAGACCGGGGAATATGCCGGGATTATCCACCGCTCGGGCGAGGATCTGCTCCTGCTCATTAATGACATTCTGGATTTGTCCAAGGTAGAGGCCGGCAAGCTGGACATCAACAAGGAGGACTTGAGCGTCAGCGAAATTCCGGAGCTGCTGGCACTGCAGTTCAGTGTAGCGGCCCGGCTGAAGGGGCTGGAGTTCAAGGTTACACAGGATGCAGAGGTACCCGAAATCATTCATTCGGATCCCCAGCGGGTGCAGCAGATTCTCCGTAACCTGCTCGCGAATGCCGTTAAATTTACTACGGAAGGCAGCATCACACTTAACATCCGCACAATAGAGCAGAAGGAAGGAACCCTGCTGCGGCGCTGGATCGTTTTTGACGTGCAGGATACCGGCATTGGAATTGCCGCAGAGAAGCATGATGTCATCTTCGAAGCCTTCCAGCAGGCGGATGCGACAATCGGGCGCAAATATGGGGGAACCGGACTTGGCTTGTCCATCAGCAATGATCTGGCGAGACTTTTGGGCGGGTTTATCACCCTGCACAGTGAAGAGCAGCAGGGGAGCCGCTTCTCACTTTACCTGCCCTTGTAACTTGGGATGAAGGGCTGCAGCAGCCTCCAACTTTCTTTGTGACTTTGCTGTATTGACTTGGGGTTGATGCCGAGTAGAATGAAGCCAATGCCGCATCGAAGGAGTGTTACCACCCCCATGAACATCATGAGAAACAGGCTGCCCGGTACCCGTCCCAAACGAATCCGCAAAGCTTCAGTCCACCGCAACAATCTAAGAATTGCTACAATTGAAGGAATTCCCTCAACTGTTTTCCAAGTGCTGCTGCAAGGGCAGTTTCTGACGGGCTTTCTGCTGTACTTAGGAGCAAGCTCCAGCCAGATCGGTTTTGTACTGGCTCTTACTACACTGGTAAATATCGCGCAGATCGGTGTAGCCTTCCTGATCCAGAAGCTGCCGAGCCGCAAGTGGGCTATGGTGATATTCACGGCGCTGCACAGGCTGCTGTGGGGCTCGACCGGACTGGTGCCGTTTCTGTTTCCGAAAGAGCATTGGGTTACCGCATTTATTATTTTGTATACAACTGCTTTTATTTCTAGTACGGCGGGCGGAATGCTGTGGACCTCCGTAATCAGCGACCTGGTTCCTGCGCGCGTCAGGGGACGATATTTCGGCATACGCAATACTTTTCTGAACGCGCTTGGCAGTCTGGTGATGTACGGGGGCGGCGTTATGCTGGACCGTTATCCCGGAAGCCATGGTTTTCTAATCATTTATATTGTCGTGTGGGTCTGTGCCATCGCCAATATTATCGTTTTCTGCTTTTACCCGGATGTGCCGTTTGAAAAGTCAGAGGAAAAATCATTTTTGCCGATGTTCAGGAAACCGCTTCACGATAAGCTGTTTATGAAATCGACGCTGTTTCTTGCCGCCTGGCTGCTGCTGCAGAACCTTACAGTTCCGCTCTATTCTTACGTCATGCTGCAGCTGCTGAATATTAATTACGAGACGCTTTCGCTTCTTAATGTGTCGCAGACTGTGTTCATGATGGCCAGCTTCTATGTCTGGGGGAATCTGAACGCCAAATACAGCAATAAGCGGCTTCTGCTCTGGACACTGCCGATCATTGCGCTGTCCTCGCTGATGTGGGGCATGCTGTCCGTGCTGCCGATGCTGCCGGTTCTGTTTGCTGCCCACATTATTTTCGGTATGGGCGTCGGAGGCTTCAACCAGCTGGCCTTTAACTTTATTATCGGGGATACCCCGAAGAAGGAACGGCCGATGTACATGGCGATGTATGCTGCGCTTACCGGGCTGGCGGCTTTTTTTGGACCGCTGCTCGGGGGCAGAATATACGAATGGATTGCCGACTGGCCGGAGTGGACGCAAATCTATGGAATGCAGATCGTTGTCGGGGTGCTGATGATCATCCTTGCTGTGCTGCTGGGCCGCCGGATACTCCGGGATGAATAGCAGCAGCGCCCGGCTGTGAATAACAGGGAAGGGAGAGGATGGAATGGAAAGGATAGCAGTAGTACTTGGAGCTACAGGTCTGGTCGGGGAGGCCGTCACGCGTGAATTGCTTGCAGGGGAATGGACTGAGGTGCGTGTACTTGTCCGCCGCAGGCTTGCGCTGACGGATTCCAGGCTGAAGCAGATTATAGTGGACTGGGAGCAGCTTGGGCAATATAAGGAACCATTCGCCGGAGCCTATGCCGTGTTCTGTTGTCTGGGTACGACAATTAAAAAAGCCGGCTCACAGGAACAGTTCGAGCATGTGGACCTGAAGTATCCGCTGGAGGCAGCCGCACTGGCCAGAGCAGGCGGAGTAAAGCAGTTTCTGGTTGTCTCCTCCATGGGGGCGAACGCCAAGTCCGGCAATTTCTATATCCGGACCAAAGGACGTGCCGAAGACGGGCTGGCAGCTGCCGGCTTTCATGGACTGCATATCTTCCGCCCTTCTCTGCTGCTGGGCGAACGTACAGAGTTCAGGCTGGGCGAACGTGCTGCAGCAGTCGTCATGAAAGCGCTGGATTTCGCAATGACCGGCAGGCTGGCCCGTTACCGGGCCATTCCCGGAGCCAAGGTTGCCAAGGCCATGGTGAATATCGCCCTGGCGGATACAGGCGGGACGCATATCTATACGAATGAGGTTATTCATGTAATCGGCGGACGCTGACAGGCCTGAAAGTTTGCAATAAACAGAGCCGAGGACGTACAATGGGACATAATCATCTGTACATAATGACAGGAGGAATAAATGATGAGTAAAAAGCAGATCGCCACAAATGCGGCACCCGGTGCAATCGGACCGTACAGCCAGGCCATTGCCGCCGGCAATTGGGTATATACTTCCGGACAGCTTGGCCTGAACCCGGAGACGGGGGAGCTTGCTGAAGGTGTACAGGAGCAGGCCCGCCAGTCGCTCAATAATGTAAAGGCCATTCTTGAGGAAGCCGGCGTTTCCATGGAGCATATTGTAAAGACGACCGTTTATCTGAAGGACATGAACGATTTCGCAGCTGTTAATGAGGTGTACAGCTCCTTCTTTACCGAGCCTTATCCGGCCCGCAGTGCGGTAGAGGTAGCGCGGCTGCCGAAGGATGGTCTGGTTGAGATTGAAGCAGTAGCACGCAAAAAATAAACATGAAGACAAACCCGCTGAACCGGCTACGCCGGGACAGCGGGTTTTTTGTGCCGGCAAGCCTTCCTCCGGCTCAATACCTTAGGCTCTTCTGCGCCGCGGCGTAAGCGCCAGCCACAGGCTGTACAGCAGGAGAAAGGCGGCGGTAACAGAGCCGGTGATAAAGACATTCTCTGTTTCCCGCTGCTCCAGGGCGATGGCAATGAAGGCCCATACAAATACCAGCGGGAAGATGCTGTCCCGGTACGGGTAACTGACAAGTACGGCAAGCAGCGTACCGACAACAAGCATGATGACCGCCCAGACCGTGCCGTCCAGGCCGAAGCCGCCCCAGTCATTCTTGTACAGCACGACTGAAACATTCACGATGGTGGCGACAGAGATCCAGCCGAGATAGATGCTGAACGGCAAGCGGATCAGCCAGCGTTCACCTGTAGTCGGACGGTCGATCCTTCTGGTTTTGCGGTAAACGACGATCAGCGAGATCAGCAGCAGCACCATAGCGGCGAGTGAAAGTTCGATATATAAATAATGCCACAGAATCAGCCAGCTCATATTGAAGATACAGGTAAGGATGAACCAGATGCCAATGGACTGTACCGAATCCCTGGAGCCGCTGTCCGAGCGGAACTGGTAGATCACAAAGCCGGCAAGCAGAAGGTAAAGGAGAGACCAGATGGAAAAAGCGTAGCCGGCCGGGGTAAGGTAAGTATGATATTTGTCTGAGATTTCACGGGTGCTGTTGCCGCCCAGCGGCAGGGCTACAGACAGCGTATTAACAAGGATAACGCCGAGGTAGAACAGCAGGTTCCACCACTTCAACGGATTGCTTCGCGTCATGATCGGTTCACTCCCTAAGCTTCATATTTAAGATGTGAGGTCTTGACCTACATAAAATATACCCGCTTTAGCTACAGTTCAGACCAATTTCAGTAAAAAAATGACCTGCAGGTCATAAAAATCGCGGATAGTCCGCAGTAAAGTCGGGGTAATATGTATTTATTACGAGAAGGTGCAAGGAGGGGGAAAGCAAAGATGGAGAGCAGTGAGGCAATCCGCCCTGAAAAAATGGGGCCGCTGGTTATGACGGAAACCTGGAATACCCCGGGCAGTGTAGAGTCCTGGGAGCGCTCGGAGAGTATTTATATCGTCCGTGGTGAGCGCGCAGGCATCGCCTTTGTCTTTTTAAATGATGAGATCTTCCGGATGAAGCTGTTTCACGGCCAGGTGCCTGATCTGACGACAACGCCGGCTGTACTCGCGGAAAGCTGCATACCGCATCTGTTTCCGGTGGAGGAGGATGAGGATCAGCTGGTTTTTACGACTAGCTGCATCCGGCTGATCATAGAGAAGACATCCTTTCTGATCCGGGTGGAGAATCATGCGGGCGAAGTGATCATGCAGCAGAACCTGGCCAGCTGGAATCCACGCGGGGCCAGTCATGCGGAATATGATATGCAGCCGGATTCGCATTTTTACGGGCTGGGTGAGAAGTCGAGCTTTCTCGATAAGCGCGGGGAACGCTATACGAACTGGAATACGGATGTATTTGCTCCCCATCTGCCGGAAATTGAGGCCCTGTATGAATCCATTCCGCTGCTGATCCACATGCACGGTGAGCTGACTTACGGCTTGTTCCTGGATAACACGGGCCGCAGTGACTTTGATATGCGCTCGCACGGGGTGGCGTTCACGGTTGGCTGCTCCACAGGGGCTTATGATATTTATTTTATCAACGGGCCTAAGATGAAGGATGTTGTCAAAAGATACACTGCCCTCACCGGACGGATCGCCCTTCCGCCAAAGTGGTCCATCGGCTATCACCAGTCACGCTACAGTTATATGAATCAGCAGGAGGTACTGCAGCTGGCCCGGACCTTCCGCGAGAAGAATATTCCCTGCGATGTTATCTATCTGGATATTCATTATATGGACGAGTACCGGGTATTCACCTTTGATCCGGTTAATTTCCCTGAGCCGCAGAAGATGATTGCCGAGCTTGGCCGGCTGGGTGTGCGCATTGTGCCGATTGTGGACCCCGGTGTCAAAAAAGACCCGAAATACGAGGTGTACAAAGAAGGCGTGCTGAACAAGCATTTTTGCCGGAGGCTGGAGGGGGATATCTTTTTTGGCGAGGTCTGGCCCGGCATCAGTGCATTCCCGGATTTCAGTGACAGCCGGACGGCGGAGTGGTGGGGCGATCTGCATAAATATTACACGGATCTCGGCATCCAGGGCATCTGGAATGATATGAATGAACCGGCGGTGTTCAACGAATCCAAAACGATGGATCTTGATGTCATGCACTTCAACGACGGGCGTCCGGTCACCCATGAGGAATACCACAATCTGTACGGCATGATGATGTCAAAAGCGACCTATGAGGGACTGGCGGAGCATATGGCGGGGGAACGGCCTTTTGTGCTGACCAGAGCCGGCTACGCAGGCATCCAGCGGTATGCTGCAGTGTGGACCGGGGATAACCGCAGCTTCTGGGAGCATATGGCCATGGCGATTCCGATGGTGCTTAATATGGGTCTGTCTGGACTGGCATTTGCCGGTCCGGATATCGGCGGGTTTGCCCATCACACCTCGGCACAGCTGCTGGTGCGGTGGACGCAGATGGGTGTCTTCTTCCCTTACTGCCGCAATCACTCGTCCATCGGTACGCTGCGTCAGGAGCCTTGGTCGTTCGGAGAGGAGGTCGAGGGCATCTTGCGCGAATTCATCGGCCTGCGCTACCGGTGGATGCCGCATATTTATAACCTGTTCCATGAAGCGGAAGATTGCGGGCTGCCGGTAATCCGGCCGCTGATTCTGGAGTATCCGCGTGATCCCCATGTGACCAATCTGTGTGATCAGTTCCTGCTGGGTGACAACGTGCTGATCGCCCCGGTGTACCGCCCGGATACCGATCACCGCTCGGTGTATCTGCCGGAGGGCTGCTGGCTGGATTATTGGGACGGCGAGGTGCATGAGGGCGGGAAACACATTCTTGCAGCTGCACCGCTGCACATCATGCCGATGTATGTGAAGGCGGGCAGCTTTACGGCGGAGGGTCCGCTGAAGCAATATGCCCAGGAAGAGACTGCGGAGACCGTTATTTTCCATTTGTACGGGGCTAAGGCAGAGGAAGACTTCACGGCATCGTTTACGCTGTATGAGGATGACGGGCATAGCTTTGCGTACCGCAAAGGGGCCTTTTCACAGATCGCAGTGGAGGCACAAGGGACCGGAGACGGGCTGCTGCTGAACTGGTTCTATAAAATGGATGCCTACAAGCCCCCGCGGGAGATGCTGCGCTTCGCGCTCTGCTATCCTTTCTTCTCGGCTGATGATGTGGACGGGCTGCCTGAGATCAGTCTGGATGAGCTGAAGGAAGGACGCAAGGGCTGGGCACGAAACGGCAAAAGCGGCGCAATCATTATCCAGGTTCCAGATGAGCGGAGCGGCGGAGAGCTGCGGATCAGAGCCGGGAAGTGAGGAAACAGATTAGGGCTGCCTTTTGGAGGCGGCCCTTTTGCTGCGTCTTGCTGTGAGATTTTATTGAAAAATTTCCAATCATCTCTTTGCGGAAGCCTTCGCCGACGCGATACATTTCAATTTCTATATTAAATTGCAGAAAATATTGCAGAAACGTTTTTAAATCACGGCTTTTTCGTATAAGATGAAGGGATGAAGAAATTATTTCGGTTCAGAATCTATATCTCGCGGAGAAGGATACAGTCCACCGGAGGGGACGGGCTGGCTCTTTCTGTTTGCTTAAGGACAGGAGATCACCAATGATTAAGCATCTGTATGCAATATGGCTGGGGGACGTTTTATTTTGCTTCTCTGGTGAAACCTCGGAACCCAAGGTTGACGCGTGGACACGCGTGGTCAAGAAGCTGGAGTTCCGGGGCGGAGGGCGTCCTTTCGCGGGTGCTGCGCTGCGGCTGGCAGAAGTAAAGTATCCGGTGGCGGCTCCTGTGGAAGGGAAAACATCGCGGCGCGGTTTGCCGGGGCGGACGCTTGAAGGACTGGCGCTGGGGCCGAAGGAAGCCTTCGACCTGCTGCTTGTCTGGGACGATGAGCTGTCCCGTGCCCAGGGTGTGGAAGCTGGAGGCGAAATGCGCTACTGGGCGGCTGCGGCCCGGTTTGCACTGGAGCTGATGGCTACGGGAGCGATAGTGCCCGGCGCGATGCCGCCCCGCCCGATCGGCACGCGGCGCCGCGGCGGCGAGCAGGCGGCTTCCGCCTGCTGGTTCCCGGCCTTCCGTCAGGATGCGGATAAGGAGTTCTTCCTGCAGCTGGCGGCATCCATGCCGGTGCTGGCGCTCGGAGCCCATGTTGCCGAGGAAGGGGATCTGACCTCGCGTGAAGATGCAGGGGGATATGTACTGTATTCCTTCTTGCAGGCGGTGATAACTGCCGAGATCAGAAAAATAATTGCCGGCTCCGAAAGCGAGCTCGGTCCATATAAAGCAAATTACCGCCGCGGCTATTCCCCGCTGACTGAGCTATGGTGGAACAGCCTGCTCACGGGCAGCCGGGAGATTCCGGTCCAGGGAACACCGGCAGAGGTATCCGACCTGCTGGCTGAAGTGAACGGGACCCTGGCCGGCGGCATGCCGCGGGCCAGGGCGGAGGAAGAGCAGACCGGCCAGCTCGGTCTGGGCCTGCGTCTGGAACCGCCGGCGGACGAGAGTGAGCTGTGGCAGCTGACCTTCTGGGCGGAGAGCCGGGAGGAAGGGGAGTTCTGGCTTCCAGCTGCAGCCATCTGGAGCAGCCCGGAGCGCGAGTTCACCCTTTGGGGCAAGCGGTACCGGAAGATCCAGCAGCAGCTGCTGAATGCACTGGGCCGTGCTGCAAGAATATCGCCCGATATTCAGAGGGCGCTGAACATCCCTGCACCGACGGGGGCGGAGCTTGAGCCGGAACGCCTCTATCTCTTTTTGAAGGAGAGTGTGCAGCAGCTGCGTGAATGGGGCATTACGGTGCAGATGCCTTCGCGCTGGAGCCGGGAGGGGCGGCGCCGGGTCGGAATGCGGATGAAGATGCAGCTTCCGCAGGCCGGGATGGACGGACCTGCACAGCCCGCACTGGGGATGGAGGAGCTTATCTCCTTCCGTATTGAGGCTTCGCTTGGCGACAATCCGATCAGTGAAGAGGAGCTGAATACGCTGGTGGAGGCGGGAGTGCCGTTTGTGCGCTTCCGGGGCGAGTGGATCGAGGTTGATCCCAAGGAAATCCGCCAGGTGCTGAGATATATGAAACGCCATGAGGGCGGGGAAATGTCGGCTGCGGACTGGATGCGGCTGGAGGCTGAGGATGGGGAGGAGCGGCTCTGGAAGGGCATGTCGGTCACAGGGATGGAGACCTCCGGCCTGCTGGCATCGCTCATGCACGGGGATGTTCTGCGGAGCCTGCCGGTACGGTCAGTGCCGGATGGCCTGCAGGGAACGCTGCGGCCCTATCAGGAACGCGGCTATCAATGGCTGGCTGCGCTCAGCGGCCTGGGCTTCGGAGTGTGCCTGGCCGATGACATGGGCCTGGGCAAAACGATCCAGGTCATTGCTTGCCTGATGGACCGGGCGCTGAGCGCTCCGGCAGAATTCCGGCATAAGCCGGCGCTGATTCTCTGCCCGACCTCGCTCCTGGGGAACTGGCAGCGTGAGCTGCAGCGTTTTGCCCCGTCGCTGAGTGTGCATATTCATCACGGGGGAAGGCGGATACGCGGAGAAGGCTTCGCGGAGCTTGCCGCCAGCCATGAAATTGTGCTGACTACCTATCATCTGGCCGGCCGGGACAGCGAGGATCTGGCCGCGGTACGCTGGTCTACGGTCGTGCTGGATGAAGCGCAATATATCAAGAATCACCGGACCAAGCAGGCACAGAGCGTAATGAAGCTGTCTGCCCCTTACCGGATTGCCATGACAGGCACGCCCGTCGAGAACCGGCTGGGTGAGCTCTGGTCGATTTTTCACTTTTTGAATCCCGGTTATCTGGGCTCCTATCACTCCTTCCGCCAGCGTTATGTGTCCGGGGAAGGCGGGGAACGGCTGCAGGAGCTGCACCGGCTCGTGTCACCGTTTCTGCTCCGCAGGCTCAAGAGTGATCCCGATATCTCGAAGGATCTGCCGGAGAAGCTGGAGCTGAAATCGTATTGCCCGTTAACAGAGACGCAGGCGGTGCTGTATAAGGGGGTAGTGGATGAGATGCTTGGCGTAATCGGCGAGCGCTCCGGGATGGCCCGGCGCGGTCTCGTTCTGTCCTCGCTGACCAAGCTGAAGCAGATTTGCGATCACCCTCAGCTATTCCGCAGGGAAGAAGGGCGGAGCGGGCGGAGCGAGCAGTCGGGCAAAATGGAAGTCATGTTCGAGGTGCTGGACAGCATTGCCGAGCTGGGCGAGTCGGCGCTGATTTTCACCCAATATGTATCAATGGGAGAGCTGCTCGTCAGCCGGCTTGCCAAAAGATACGGCCAAACCCCGCTGTTCCTGCATGGCGGTATCCCCAAACGGGAGCGGGATGAGATGGTCCATGCGTTCCAGGAGGGCGAGGGGCCGGCGTTCTTCGTGCTTTCCCTCAAAGCGGGCGGCGTCGGGCTGAATCTCACCCGGGCCAACCATGTCGTGCATTATGACCGCTGGTGGAATCCGGCTGTTGAGAACCAGGCGACCGACCGGGCTTTCCGGATCGGCCAGCATAAAAATGTACAGGTGCACAAGCTGATCTGCCAGGGCACACTGGAGGAGCGGATTGACGAGCTGATTGAGCGCAAAAAAAATCTGTCCGAGCAGGTCGTCGGCTCCGGGGAGAACTGGCTGACAGAGATGTCCAATCATGAGCTGCAGGAGCTGATCGAGCTTCAGGATCAGGACTGGATGTAGAGCGGTAAGTAAAGGGGGATCTAACAATGGGCAAGCTGCCGGAACAGAGGCTTGTAATCGAACCTGGAATGCTGAAAATATTGCTTGGGCAGGGAACGGTGCAGGAGAACGGTGCCGGCATTAGCAGCAGTGCTGATACAGCGTCCGCACTCTCCTGGGCGGTTCCACAATGGGATCCGGCACAAAAAGATAAGGTGCTGCGTCAGCTTGCCGGGCAGCCCGGAGAGCTGTATGACCTGCTGCAGGGAAAAAGCACCGGCAGCATGGCAGAGCTTCAGCTCCTGCCTCCCGGGCTGGAACGGGCAGATTCCGGCACAGAGACAGGTGCGGCGCTGCCCGGATGGGCCGGAAAGCAGCTGCTGGAAGAGCCGCTGCTGGGGTTCAGGCTTCGCGGGATGAGCAAGGAGGAGCTGCTGGAGGGAGTATTTGCCCTGTGGGCAGAGGAGGAATATATCCAGCAGGACGAAGGAAGTGCAGCTCCTGCCAGCATGCTGGCGGCAGAGCTGGCCAGGCTGGAACGGAAGGGGCCGGCTGTTACTACAGGGGGATGGCTGGCGGAAGCGGCAGCCGAAGGCTCGCTGCATCAGCCGGGACCCCTGTTTCACGAGCTGGCCTCAAGGCCGTTCCCGGTCTCGCCGGCGGTGGCCCAGCCGGACGAAGACTGGATGAAGCTGCTGCCGAATACGCCCAGGGCAGGCGAAGGCCTTGCCCTGATTATGCGCAAGGCGGCTGAATCGGCAAGACGCCGCGCATCGGAGCCGGGCAGGCAGTAACGGCGGGCGGGCGCATCGCGTCAGACACACAAAACAAGGCAGTGCCAGGGAAGCTCTTCTGCTGTCCGGCACTGCCTTGTTGTATTTGCTGTTTAGCCCGCTGCAGCTGCTTGGCTTCCCGCTATCCTTATTCTTCCGCCAGCTTATCAGCGCCGCGGCTTCCTTCAGACAGCTCAAGAATTTCACGGCGCAGGCGGAGCATCTTCTGGTCCAGCTCATCAGCCGCACGCGCGGCCTCCTTCAGCTCCTCGGCTACATGCGGCGGAAGCTGCTTGTCGAATTTATAGTAAAGAATATGCTCCATGCTGGCCCAGAAATCCATGGCCAGCGTCCGAAGCTGTATCTCTGCCTTAACCCAGCGCGTCCCTTCGAGCAGTACGAGGGGAATCGCTACGATGACATGCAGGCTCTGATATCCGTTCGGCTTCGGCTGGGCGATATAATCCTTGATCTCGAGCACCCGCAGATCCTCCCGGACGCACAGATGATCCACCAGCCGGTAAATATCCTTCACAAAAGCACAGACAATCCGCATCCCGGCGATATCATGAATGTGCTGCTCCATATTTTCAAGAGTGAAGGGATGCCCCTTGCGTTCCATCTTGCGCAGAATGCTCTTCGGCTCTTTTATACGTGATTTGACATGCTCGATCGGGCTGTAGCCGTCACGGACCTGCCATTCTGTCTTGACTACATCAATTTTATTCTCAAGCTCGTTCAAGGCATGGCGGTAAAGCGCAGGCAATGTCTTGAGATCCTCCAGCTTTCCGGCAAAATCCTCGCTGCTCTGCCACTGCTTCATATCCTTTACATGCACCTGCAGCTGATTCAGTGTAACTTGCGTACTGTCGTCTTCTTTCACTGATACTCTCCCGGGTTTCATTATTTGTGACTGTTTTATTTTAACCGATTTTATGCCCTGGAAGCAAAACAAATGCCGACCCCGGCTGAAAGCCGGTAACAGCAGAACAAGACCGCGGGAAACGGTTACATAAAAAGCGGAAACATTCTTTGCGCGGCGGCGTATTAGCATACATATCGTGAATGTACAGTGTGTTATTTATTCGTAGGTGAACCTCCATCGTATCCCTTGTCCTCATAACCGGTATTGTCGAGTTTGGGCAGGACGCCGAGCTGTCTGATCGTCTGCTGTGTCTCCCCGCTTCCCACCTGGTAAAGATACCGGTAGAGCCGGATGGTCCCGTCATCAAACTGGTCTGCAGCGTCATCATGATCGGCGGATTTGTAAGGCACGGCGGCACGGCGGAAGGCGTATTCGTCTCCGCTTGCCAGATTGTCCAGAAGCTCCTGAAGCACCGTCAGCTCATCAGGGGTAACCCGTACCTCGAATTCACCCGATTCACCGCGTACATCCTGAATCAGTCCATGGTTAACAGATACGAAATAACTTTTACGTTGTTCGTCCGGCAAGTTGATTCCCTCCCTCATTTTTGCGGTTAAGGTTTGCTTGCAGGCCGCCTTCCTTGAAGGACGGTGAAGCCGTTTCTACTTGCTAATATACACAGAACGACAAATAATGAATCTATTCGAGACATTTGGTATGATAGAAGCACGTTTTAAGGTTACAGAGTATTACATAGGCTTCTTTATGAAGCTTTACGGCTATTTAACAGCCCTATTCTCATCTGGAGAAGGAGGAACTATGATGAATTTTCTGCAACGTATCAAAGACAGTGCCAGCAAGGTGAGTGAAAAAGCGCAAAGCTCGGTAGAGATCAGTAAGCTTAACGGGCATATTTCCGATATTGAACGCGAGATGGAACTCGAATTTATGAAAATGGGCCAGCTGTTCTATGAAGGCTACCGTTCGCGTGACATGTCGGTGGCTGAAGGCAAGATGGTGGAGCTGTCCAAGGTCTGCCTGAAGCATCAGGAGCAGATTGATGAGCTGCGCCACAGAATTGCCGAGCTCAAAAATGAGCGGCTCTGCGTGTGCGGCAATGTAGTCGCACTGGATGCCAATTTCTGCCCGAAATGCGGGCATAAGCTGGAGGAGCCGGTCAAAAAAGAGGCCCCGGCTGTAACAATCCATAAAATTCATGAGGATGAGGAAGACGAGTTTTACGGTGAGGATGAACTAACTGAGGAAGAAAAGGAGCTGGCGCTCCGGTCAGAACCGCGGACCGTATATACCGAAGTGCTGTATGATTCCAAGGAGTCTGAGCCGCAGGATTACGCCGGGCATAACCATGAATCCGAACGTGAACGCCGGGAAGCTGATGAGCTTGAGCGGGAGCGTGAACGCCAGCTTGAGCTGGACCGCCGGATCCGCGACTGGAAGGGCGGGGGGCTGTCGGAGGAAGCAGCGGCCTACAGCGAAGAAGGTGTGCGGGATATGGTCAAATGCCAGATTTGCCGGGCAGATCTGCCCAAGGGCTCCATGTGGTGCCCGCGCTGCGGCTCTGAACAAATCTAAGCACAGCGGTACAACAGGTTAAATGTGCAACACCGAACCGCAGATTCACAGAATGAGTTTATAGGCATACTAGGAGGACAACATAGATGGAACAGTTGCTGCTGCATCTGCGCAATTTGGGGTTCACGGAGATGGAATCCAAGATTATGGTTGAGCTGGCTACCAAGGGGGAAGCCTCGGGCTACGAAGTGGCTAAGCAGCTGGGCGTATCCAGATCCAATGTGTACGCGGCGCTTCAGCGCCTGACACAGCAGGGGTATGTACGCTGCGGTGAAGGGGAGCCGGCCCGTTACAGCGTGCTGGACCCGGAGGAGCTGGCTACGATGATCTCGGGCCGGGTGCAGGCCTCGCTGGCTTTTGTGGAGAGCGAAATGCCCCGCGGCGGTCCTGTCAGCCAGTCGTTCTACAATATTGAAGGGGACCGTAATATGCTGGGGGCGCTCACCCGCCAGCTGAATCTGGCCGAGAAGGAAATAGTGGTCGATGTATGGCGGGAGGAAGCCTCCCTGCTGCGCAGCGAGCTGGAGCAGGCGGAGCGGCGCGGTGTGAAGCTGCTGTGGGCTTTTGATGGCGGTAATACGGCTGCTGCCCCTTACCCGGTATGGCCTCCGCTTGGCGGCAAGCCGCGCCGGAGCGGAGGAAGAAAGTTTTCTTTTGTCATCGACCGGAGCTGGTGCATGCTGGGGATGCGCTATGAGGACGGCACGGCCCAGGCGGTGGTGACCGAGCATGAAGTGCTGGTCGAACTGCTGCTTAACCACTTTTCTCAGGAAATGGTGCTCTTCGAGCTTGAAGAGGACATGGGGGCTGAGCTGACCAGACGCTACGGTGACCGCTACAGCCGGATCTACAGCAAGTATGTGATGCATGAGAAGGACCATGATACAGACATGGAGTCTGACCCGGAGGATTCCGGCGATAGCCGGAAAGAGTAGCGTATATGGCCCGGGCGAGACTATGCTAGGGAGGTGATAAGCGTGGAATGTATTGTTCATTTTGATGTGCAGCATCCCGAAGGTCCCAAGTCGCTGCGGGGTCTGCTGTTCCTGGATGAGGGCGAGGTGCCGGGTGAGAAAGAGCTTGTGGAGATGTTCAAGGATATGAAGTTCAATGTCCGGCTGGCTGACCGCGACAAGCTGATCTTCAAACCGGTCAACGCCGGCGAATCCTATTCCGAAATCCGGATTACCAGCTATGACGGCGGCAAGCCGGGCAGCAAGGAGGATCATGATCTGAAGTCCATCGTCGGTAATCTGCTGCCGCAGAAGCCGTCCGGCCTGTAGGACAGGGTTAGCAAAGGCTGGGTCCATGGGAATATGAGAAGAAAAGAGGGAGCACGGATGGAGTTATTGAGACGCAAGGTCTTGGATGAAGGGATTGTTCTCGGTCAGGGAGTGCTCAAGGTGGATTCTTTTCTGAATCACCAGATGGACCCTTTTCTGATGCGTGAGGTGGGCCGCGAGTTCACCCGCCGCTTTGCCGGTGAAGCTATTACCAAGGTGCTGACGATCGAATCCTCGGGCATTGCCCCTGGGATTATGACGGCCCTTACGCTTGAGGTGCCGCTGATTTTTGCCCGCAAGCAGAAATCGCTGACGCTGACGGAGGACATTTATGTCGAAACCGTCTACTCTTTTACCAAAAGAGAGAGCAACGACATCACCGTCTCCAAAAAGTTCATCGCGTCGGGTGAGCATGTGCTGATTGTGGATGATTTTCTGGCCAACGGTGAGGCGGCCTTCGGGCTGGCCCGGATCGTGGAGCAGGCCGGAGGTACAGTAGCCGGTATCGGCATCGTGATCGAAAAAGCCTTCCAGCCGGGCAGCCGGCTGCTCAAGGAAGCGGGCTACCGCGTGGAATCGCTGGTGCGCATCGCTTCCCTGGAGGACGGCGTCATCTCGTTTGTAGAGGAAGAAGACGGGCAGGCGGATTAGAGCACATAAGCTGTACGGGAAGTGTTACACATACTTTTAAGAGGACTTCGGGCTTTGGCTGGCCGGAGTCCTCTTTTTTGGGTTTGGGTTGGTGCTTTTGCGGGAATGAGGCCGTCTTGCGTGAGGTTAAGTGTCTGTGTTAAATGCATTAGAACAGGGAAAGTGGCTGCGGCGGCTTGGCAATTAGGTGGATTAACGCCACCTAATTCCGGCATATTTCATGATTTTTATTCTTTAGGTGGAAAAACACCACTTATTTCAGGCCGAAATTCACTTAGAGGGCGAAAATGGCAGAATTAGGTGGCGTTTTTCCACCTAATTGTCTTTCCCCGTGATTGGGGCCGAAATTAGATGACGAATTTCCACTTAGCTGGCTGGAGGCCTCCGGTTAGTCAGGCATCAGGCTGCCTGCCAGCTTTGCGCGGCAAGTTTTACCTGCGCTTTGGCTGGTACAGTTCCGTTATTTAGACACTTCCAGGCAGGCTTAGCTGTAAGTGAGCCGTTAAATCCGTGCTGGCGGAGATGTCTCGGAAAGTTGTCTGTCAGCTGAATCCGCTCCCGGCCATATCTGAGCCCTCGACGCCTGTGCCAGCTGAATCCGCTCCCGGCTAAATCCGCTCCCGGCCATCTGAGCCTTCGAGACCTGTGCCTGCTGCTCAGCCCGCGGGCTCCCGGCCAGGCTCAGCCGCTCGCCCGGCAGGAGCCGCCCTCCGCCGCCGCAGCCAGCGGCGTCAGCACGCGCAGCGCGCCGGGCTCGCAGCGCACGGCCAGCGGCGCCGTGCCCAGCGGCTCGCCGTCGCCGATGGCATGGCGCGGCTGCGCGAAGCGGACCGCTACGCTGCGGCCGCGCAGCATCGTCACGAAGGGCAGCGCCACATGCGTGCCCTTCAGCAGCGTCGGGAACAGCCGCAGCACCTGCGCGCGGCTGCACCCGTGCACGACGCAGACGTCGAGCCGGCCGTCGCCGCTCTCCGCCTGCGGGCAGATCAGCAGCCCGCCGCCATAGCTTGGCAGGTTGCAGACCGAGACGAGCCAGGCCTGGTCAAAGGCCTGCTCTTTGCCGTCGAGGGTCACGCTCACGCGGCAGGGCTTGAAGGTGATCAGCGTGTGCAATATGCCGATGATATAGGCCAGCTGCCCGGCGCCGACGGCATTGCACAGCCGCTTATAGCGGCTGTTATTCACGTTCACGGCGACCTGGGCATCAAAGCCGCTGGCGACGGCGGTCAGCGTCAGGCCGCCCGTACCGGCGAGCAGATCCGCCTCCAGGCAGCGGTCCTGCAGCGCGGCGTCCAGCGCAGCTTCCGTGTCCAGCGGGATGCCGAAGCCGCGCGCCGTGTCATTGCCCGAGCCGGCGGGAATCACGCCCAGCGGGACGCCCCGGCGCCGCAGCGCGCCAAGCACGCTGTGGATCGTGCCGTCGCCGCCGATCAGGATGGCGGCGCGCCAGTCCTCGCGGCGGGCGAGGGCGTGCAGCACCTGCGCCTCGGCCTGTTCGGCGCTATTGGTGAATAGCGCTTCATAGGCCATACCGCGCGCTTTCAACATGGCCTGGGCGTTCAGCCAGATCCGCTGACCGGCACCGCCGCCGGAACGGGGATTTATAATCAATAAGTACATGGATGCTCCTCCAGCCTGCAGATTCCTGTATGTCCTGATTCCATTGTACGGAGTCGACAGGCAAAAGGGAATCACTATTACACTGTCTGCAGCGGGAGTAACCGGCTACAGCTGGCGGAGCTGGATCTCAGCAAGATCACCTGCCCAGGGAAGCTTATACCACCTGCCGCCAAGAGAATGAAACAGCATTAGCAGCCAGACGGAAAAGGCGAGCAGCGAGAGGATCGCTCCGATAACCCCCCCGATCAGCGGAATGAATCCGCTGATTACATGGGCGACCATCAGCACGCCGAACGCAATCAGCGACTGCAGCGCATGGAAGAGCACGAAACGGCTGCGCTTCTCCAGCGCCAGGAACACGACGGGACCAACAAAGGGGAAAAAATAACAGACAGCAGCAGCGATATTTTCGGGCAGGCCGGTTGAAGACTTGAAAGGGGACATAGCGCTCACTCCTTATACTTGGAGAAGAAGGCGGAGAGCAGATGTCCTGCGCTTCCTCCGGGACGCCTTCCCTGCTCCTTCCTTACTAGGAGACTATGATTTGCCGGTACAAAGTATGTGAAGGAAGCTTCAGGGATTCATTGCCGGCATGGTGATTACCGTAATACCGTTCAACCATCAGTTTCCCGTGGCGCACGATAAGCATACTATGCATTTTAGGATACGCTTTGAGAATCGTCTCATGAGCCCACAAGCCCCCTATCTCGCCTGCTTGGGGGAGACATAAATATTTGCAAAATTCCATACGCATATTTTACAAGGAAAGGTGGAACTTGGCCTTGAATATGATACAATAAGACGATAAGGCCCGAAAGGAGTGATTCAGCAAGTGGCTCTTCGGGTAAGTAAAGTGTCAAGATGTCTTTACCTTAAGGCGTCTTACTCTCAGCCCAAATCACGACGAACCTGCTTCACCGGCAAGGCGGACCTCCAGAACTCTGGAATGATAGTCTAGGCGGATAATGCAAGCTACGTATGTGTTACGGTTCTTATCTTGCATTTCGAGGTTACGGCGGACTTTTCATCATGCATTCTCTACAACGGAGCATTCATTTTCAATGTTTTGGGAGGGAACTGATCATGGCAAGTAAAGGTCATAACGAAGTCAAGGAAAGTCTACGGGAAATGACACGCATTTTCCGGCCCAAAGATCCCAAGAAATTTGTAAAGGAGTACGTCCGGAAGTATCGGATCACAGGAGGCTATGAAGAAGAGCTGACTATGGTCGTGGAGCATGAGATGGGCAGAATTAACTCATCTGTCTCCTGATTTACACACAAGGATAGTGTCCTGAATTGATTACATGTAATTTGCAATCACATCCATGAGGATTCTCATAAACCGTGCCCGGCTGACCTATACTGCTGGATACGGTTTTTTTTGCTTGTTTTCCGGCGGGAGAGAGGACATGCATTTCAACATAAGTCAAGAGGTGCAGACAGAATGGAATAATATGAAATCGCTTACCTGGTATTATACCCTACTTCTATCAAAAATGTAAGCGTTATAAAATGGCGGATTGACAAGCTTTTTTGATATTAAAAAAGTATTTGTGAACTTGCTGTGAACGATTGACAAAACACCCCCTTGAACTTATATTAATAGTGATTGTTATAATTGACAGGAAAATCCTCTACTCTACGAAATCGGGAAAAGCGGGGTTGATCAATGATGAAAACGTGGCAGGCCGGAAAGCGGCTTCTTCCCATGACTGCAGCGCTTGGATTACTTCTGGCCGGCTGCGGACGGGAGGACCTGTCGGTACTGAGACCGCAGGGACCTGCAGCTGAAAGCTCGTTCGATCTGATGAAGCTGGCGATTACGATTATGATTGTCGTATTGCTGATCGTTTTTTCAATTGCGGCCTATGTGCTTATCCGGTTCCGCAGAAAGCCGGGCCAGCGTGAAATCCCTGAGCAGGTGGAGGGTAACTTCAAGCTGGAGGTCATCTGGACGGTCATCCCCCTGATTCTGGTAGTGATACTTGCTGTACCTACAGTCAGGGAAGTGTTTGCCGCCGCCAATGACCATTCCAACGATAAAAATGCAGTCAAGGTCAAAGTGACCGGACACCAGTACTGGTGGGAATTCGAATATACGGATTATGGTGTAAAAACGGCTCAGGATCTGGTGATCCCTGCCGGCAAGGATATTGCTTTTGAGCTGAGAACGGCGGATGTGCTGCACTCCTTCTGGGTCCCTTCCCTGTCCGGCAAAATAGATACCAACCCTGACGGTACGGTGAACCGCTTCAGCTTCAGTGCGCCAAATGAAGGCGTTTACCGCGGGAAATGCGCGGAGCTGTGCGGACCCTCCCACGGGTTCATGGAGTTCAAGGTAAAGTCAGTCAGCGAGGCGGAGTTTGAGCAGTGGCTGGCTTCGATGAAAGCTCCGGCCGTACTGCCGGAAGATCCGCAGCTAGCCGAGAAGTTTAAATCCGCCTGCCTGACCTGCCATGCGGTGGGTGACCAGGGCCTCGCGGTCGGTCCGGATCTGACCGGAATCGGCTCCCGTGAATCGGTGGCGGGCATTCTGCTGAATGATGATACAGGCGTGGATGGTGCGCCGATCCTCGATAACCTCAAAACCTGGCTGCATGATCCTAGAAGCGTCAAGCCGGGCAATACGATGCCTGATCCCAAAGCAGACCTGGGCTTAACCGATGAAGAGGTCGATGGCATTGCCGAATATCTGGCCGGCTACACGCTGGACTAGAGCCAGGCAGTGAATAGCGGAAGCAGCAATTTTGAAAAGGGGGTACGAACCTTGGCTCAAACAGCGCAATCCCTGAATCCCGCCATGCCGCTGGAGGCTGGCCACAGTGTCAAACGCTATACCGGGCTGATGGACTGGATCACCACCGTCGACCACAAAAAAATCGCCATCCTCTACCTTTGGGCGGGAGGCTTCTTTTTCGGAATCGGCGGGCTTGAGGCCATCCTGATCCGCATCCAGCTGATCAAGCCGATGAATACCTTTCTTGACGCGCAGACGTTCAATGAATTAATCACGATGCACGGGACGACGATGATTTTTCTCGGGGTCATGCCCGTCATCTTCGCGCTGATGAATGCGGTCATTCCGCTGCAGATCGGCGCGCGCGATGTGGCCTTCCCTTTTCTGAATGCGCTCGGCTTCTGGACCTTTCTATTCGGCGGCCTGCTGCTCAATCTCAGTTGGGTTATGGGCGGGGCGCCCGATGCCGGCTGGACCTCGTACACTCCGTTATCCAGTACAACTTACAGTGCCACCCACGGGGTGGACTTTTATACGATCGGGCTGCAGATTGCCGGGCTGGGTACGCTGATCGGCGGCATTAACTTTCTGGCTACAATCATCACGATGCGCGCACCGGGAATGTCCTATATGCGGATGCCGATGTTCGCCTGGACTACCTTTATCACCTCAGCTATTATTCTGTTCGCTTTTCCTGCTATCACTGTCGGGCTTGTACTGCTTACCTTTGACCGGATTCTCGAAGCTAATTTCTTCAATCCTGCCACGGGTGGAAATCCGGTGCTTTGGCAGCATATATTCTGGATTTTCGGGCATCCGGAAGTTTATATTCTCATTCTGCCGGCGTTCGGCATCATTTCTGAGGTCATACCAACCTTTTCACGCAAAAGATTATTCGGCTACAGCTCGATGGTCTTCGCCACCATTCTAATCGCCTTCCTGGGCTTTATGGTCTGGGCGCATCATATGTTCACAACCGGTCTCGGTCCTGTGGCGAATGCTTTATTCTCGGTATCCACGATGCTGATTGCCGTTCCAACCGGGATCAAAATCTTCAACTGGCTGTTTACGATGTGGGGCGGGCAGGTGCGTTTTACCACTCCGAATCTGTTCGCTGTCGGCTTCATTCCAACGTTCACCATGGGCGGGGTAACGGGCGTTATGCTGGCTTCGGCTCCGGCGGATTTTCAGTTTCATGACACCTATTTTGTCGTAGCCCATTTCCATTATGTGATCGTCGGCGGTCTGGTGCTGGGGCTGTTCGCCGGGCTGCACTACTGGTGGCCCAAAATGTTCGGACGGATGCTGAGCGAAACCTTGGGCAAATGGACGTTCTGGACCTTTATTATCGGCTTCCATCTGACCTTCTTCGTCCAGCACTTCCTGGGACTGATGGGGATGCAGCGCCGCGTGTTCACTTACTTGCCGAACCAGCAGTTTGACACGCTGAATCTGGTCAGTACAATCGGGGCCGGACTGATGGGTGTCGGAATGCTGATCTTCCTGTGGAATATCTTCATCACTTCCCGCAAACCGGCTGATGCCGCGGATGATCCGTGGGAAGACGGGCGGACGCTGGAGTGGACGATTCCTTCGCCGCCGCCGGAATACAACTTCAAGCAGACCCCGCTGGTACGCGGGATTGATGCCTTCTGGAAGGAAAAGCTCGCCGGCCACAAAAGCATGACGCCGTCCGAGCCGGTAGGTTCCATCCACATGCCGTCTGCGACGATTCTGCCGTTCCTGATGTCGGTGGGCATTTTTATCGCCGGGCTTGGCTTCATGTTCAGCCGTGATACGTTCGGCAGCGAAGTGCTAAGCTTCCTGTTCAACAACTATATCGTGACCGGTCTTGGTCTGGTGATTACGTTCGGGTCGATGCTGATGCGTTCCTTGTTTGACGACCATGGCTGGCATATCGAGCCTGAAGAGCTGGAAGGAAGGTGAGTAGGGGATGACGACTGTACATGCTGAAGCCGGAAAAGGCACCCTCCCGCATGAGCCTGAAAAAGCAACGCTGGAGGGCCGTAACAAGGTGCTGGCCTTCTGGCTGTTCCTCGGCGGGGAGGCCGTACTCTTCGGAACGCTGTTCGCCACCTTTCTGGCGCTGCGTAACTCGACGAACGACGGCCCCTCCGCGGCTGAGCTGTTCCATCTGCCGCTGGTAGCGGCAGCAACGTTTCTGCTGCTGGCCAGCAGCCTCACCAGCGTATTCGCCATTCAGGCGATGCACCGCAACAAGCCGAAAGAGCTGCGCGGCTGGCTGCTCATCACTGTGGTGCTTGGTGCGGCATTTCTTGCGCTGGAGATCTACGAGTTCAGTGTATATGTAAGGCATGAGGAGTTCGGGATGACTACGAGTGCTTTCAGCTCGGCGTTCTACACGCTGGTCGGCTTTCACGGCGCACACGTTGCATTCGGGATTGTATGGATCGCCATCCTGATCGGGCAGCTCGTCCGCAAAGGGCTGACCGTAGTAACGGCACCCAAAATCTACGTATCTGCGATGTACTGGCATTTTATCGATGTCGTGTGGGTATTCATTTTCACGGTAGTTTACCTGCTTGGAAAGGTGGGCTGAACCATGGCGACGGAACAGCATTCGCAGGAAGGCGGCGTGAAGCGCCGTCACCGGCACGAGGGGCCGCAGCGGCATATTGTAGTGTTTGTTTTTTCGGTGTTGCTGACACTGCTTGCCTTTGCGGCTGTGGCCGCCGGAGGGGTTAACGCCACCTTTGCCGTCATTTTGCTGCTGGTAATGGCTGCGCTGCAGGTGGTGCTGCAGATGGGCTTCTGGATGCATTTGAAGGACAAAGGGCATCTGCTGCCGATTGTGTTCATGCTGGGCGGTTTTTTTATCGCCGGAACCTGTATTATCATGGCTCTTTACTGGGTCTGGTGGGATTAGCGTTATATTCAGGAGGCCGGCGGGAGCTGCTGCCTCTTTTTGCTGTCGGTGCCTGTTATGGTTAGAAGACAGAGGACAAGGCGGGAGGCCGCTGCCTGCAGTTGCCCGTCCGTAATCGGTGCGAATGCCGCGTTCCCTAATATTTTTGATGGAGGAGGACTGTCCGATGCTTGGCTTGCAATACTTCAGCTTTGCCGATCTGTGGAGCCCGCTGCTGCTGGCGGCAACGCTGCTGCTGGCTGCGGGGTATCTGGTGCTGATCGGGCCGCTGGCTCAGCGGTTCCCCGGCTCAGCGGAGGTTCCGCTCCGGCAGAGAGCGCTGTTTCTGGGCGGGCTGCTGGTGCTCTATCTGGCTCAGGGCGGTCCGGTCAGTCTGCTGGGACATATCCTGTTTTCTTTTCATATGGTCAGTATGGCGCTGTCTTATCTGATTGCGGTGCCGCTGATGATGCTGGGGATTCCGGAATGGTGCTGGCGGGCCCTGATGAGGGTGAATCCGCTGCGGAGGCTCTCCTTTCTTGCCCATCCTGTGGTGGCAGCCCTGCTGTTCAACGGACTGTTCTCGCTGTATCATATTCCGGTAATTCATGACTATGTCATGCTGCACTTTACGGTGCACCGGCTGTATTATGCTGTGCTTTTTTTGACCTCGGCGCTGATGTGGTGGACGCTGATCAATCCGCTGCCGGAGCACCGGCGGGCCGGCGGACCTGTCAAAATCGGCTTTATTTTTCTCAATATGGTGCTGCTCACACCGGCCTGCGGGCTGATCATTTTTGCAAGCAGTCCGCTCTATGCAACCTATAGTGATCCGGCTGTCTGGGCGCGGGCGATGGGGTATTGCGTATCCGGTGATCCGGCGGCGCTGCTGCAGGCTTTTGGCGGACCGGGATTCTTTGGAGGGCTGTCGCCCAAGGTGGATCAGCAGGTCGGCGGAATCGTGATGAAGTTCATTCAGGAATTTATTTTTGCCTCGATGCTTGCTTATGTGTTCTATCATTGGTATAAAAAAGAGAACGGGCAAGACGATCCGGATCTTTCCGGACCCTCCGGCGAGCTGGGGGATGGCGCATTGACCCGGGTATAGCTGGCAAGCACCGAGGAGGATAAGCATGGATATCTTTACAGTGTTTCCAACGATCAGTACATCGTTCATCGTAATCAGTGCGGTGCTGGTGGCTATCGGCTGGAGACAGATCATTACAGGCAAACGTGAAGCGCACAAGAAGACAATGATCGCCGCCGCTGTGGCTGCAACTCTGTTTTTCATTGTGTACATGTCAAGAACGGTATTTGTAGGAAATACATCGTGGGGCGGACCGGATTATCTGTCGACGCTGTATCATATTTTTCTGATCTTCCATATCGTATTGGCCACCGTCGCTGCGGTGTTCGGGATCACGACACTGGTCTGGGGCTTTCAGGGCAAGTATGCGAAGCACCGCAAGCTGGGCAGAATCACGGCTGTGACCTGGTTCATTACAGCTATCACAGGAGTTGCGGTATATGTGCTGCTGTACATATTTTATCCGGGCGGCCACACCAAGCCGGTCTGGGATGCCATCTGGGGCTTCTAATTTATATGCATGCAGGCAAATCGGCCTGCGCACAGCTATATCCACATGGAGCGGGCTGCTGCGCAGGCCTTTTTATGTGTCCGGGAGGGTGGACGGGTTGAAATAACCGGATGCCCCTTGCGGGCCGGGCAGATACCGGACTGATACATGGTGGCCGTCAACCCCGGCTTACGTGGGCGGGCAGGCAGCCGGGGGGTTAAAGGGAAAAATCCCCTTAATGGCGCTCGGAGGAGGGTGGTTAGTTATTTGCCCAGACACGACCCCCGCCAACCCCGAACCCCGAAACTCACAAGGCAGTTGAATCGTCAAGGGATTCAGATCTCCGAACGCACGGTCGGTCGGATCATGAAAAAACAAGGCTAACGCTCACGTACCGTAAAGAAGTACAAGGCGACTACCAACTCCAAGCATGCGCTTCCCGTTCAAGATAATGTGCTGGTCTGCGAGTTTCAAGCCACGAAGCCGGGGGAGAAATGGGTAACGGACAGCACCTATGTCTGGACCGTGGAAGGGTGGTTGTATCTGGCGAGTGTCATGGACCTATACTCTCGCAGAATGGTCGGTTGGCAAATCGGTGAGCGGATGACCAAGGAACTCGTGATTGGGGCCCTTCAGCAGGCCTATGGCCGAGGGCGTCCAGACCCTGGATTACTTCACCATTCCGATCGGGGAAGCCAATACACCTCTCACGATTACCAGAAACAGCTGTTAACATATGAGATGATCGGAAGCATGAGCCGAAAGGGGAATTGCTACGATTGCCTGCATCGAGTCGTTCCATAGTGTCCTCAAGAAGGAACTGATTTACCTGAACCACTATGAAACGAGGGAACAAGCGAAGCAGAGTGTTTTCGAATACATTGAGTTCTTCTACAACGCTCGGCGTATCCATTCCTCTATTGATTACCATACCCTCATGGAGTATGAACTGCTTTGCCTAAACCAGGCTGCTTAAATCTGTGTCTACTATCTTGACAGAGGTCCACCGGACTATCGTCTGGGTCTGGCCATCAGGTGTATAGCTGTGGAATCATATTGTTCAAGATAAATATGGGCATCAATCATTGTATTTCATCCTCCTTTGCTATCTGCTATCATACTTTATAATAACGAGGAACCGCCCACCACCTTAGCCAGATTGCATTTGTAGAGCGCATCCGCAAATAAAAATAGAGCTTCAAGTGTACGGCACTCGAAGCTCCAGTAAGATATACAGCCCGCCTGCAGCACAGATCGTCTGCTCCGGGGCGGGCTTTCTTCAGTTAGTATAACAAACGGCGCTTATTCTCAAGAAGCATCAAACTGCCCGGCAAGCAGGTCCAAGGTCAGCAGCGATGTATCCGACAGCACGATATCCGCATGCGGGAAAGTTTCATGCGGGCCGATGGCTACGGCGAACATCCCCGCCGCTTTAATCGCATCAACGCCTGCAGCCGCATCCTCAACGCCAATGCAGGCTTCCGGTTTCACGCCAAGCGCGGCGGCTGCGGTCAGGAATACCTCGGGATCGGGTTTGTTCCGTTTTAATTTGCCGGCATCGACGATGATGCCGAACTGGTCCTCCATGCCGAGACGGTGCACGACGGTGAAGGCATTTTTGCTGGCCGAGGCAATGCCGGCCTTTATGCCATGCACCCTCAGCTCAGACAGCAGCTGCGAAATGCCGGGCAGCACATCGGCAGGTGTGACCTTTTCGATCAGCTCTTTGTAAAGCTCATTTTTGCGGGTGGCGAGATCCTCCAGCTCCTCCGGCGAATAGTCGCGGGGCGAGGCGGCCTGCCCCAGCAGCAGCTTGAGCGAATCGTGGCGCGATACGCCCTTCAGGTTCTCATTAAATTCACGGGTAAAGGGAATGCCAAGTTCCTTGGCAATGATAACCCAGGCTTGGTAATGATATTCCGCAGTGTCGGTAATGACCCCGTCCAGATCAAAAATAACGGCTTGCAGCCGGGATTGCGCATTCACGGGTAAACCTCTCCTTTATGATTGACTTAGGAACTCAGGGAGCAAGCGGCCGGGTAACCGGCTCATTGCCGTTCAGCTCTACGGGCTGACCATATAGCGTTAACGTCAAAGCGTCACCTTCCAGCAGCTCCAGCTCCACGCCTCCGGTGCGGATCGTTACCGCGATCAGCCGCCCGCGGAAGGTCAGCCGGAAAGCGTATTTATCCCATCCGTCCGGGATGGAAGGGGATAGCGAGAGTCCGCTTTCCTTGAGCCTTGTACCGGCAAAACCGTATACGATCGCCATCCACGTTCCGCCCATGTTGGCCAGATGCAGGCCGTCCTTGGTGTTGCCGTGCGTATTGTCCAGATCCAGGCGGGCCGTCTCAATGAAATAATTGTAAGCCTTGTCGCGATAGCCGATTTTGGAGGCCATAATGCTGAAGATGCAGGACGACAAAGAGGAATCATGGGTCGTGATTTTCTCGTAGTAGTCATAAGAACGGCGGATCGTCTCGTCGCTCTGCTCATCCTCAAGCAGGAAATGGGCAAGTACAGTATCAGCCTGCTTGCATACCTGATAGCGATACAGGGTCAACGGGTGGTAATGCAGCAGCAGCGGGTTTTTGTCCTCCGGCGTATTCTCGAAATCCCATACCGCTTTGCGGAGGAATGTATCATCCTGCGGGTTGATGCCGAGAGCTTCATCATATGGAAGCAGCATGGCTTCCGCCGCCTGCAGCCAGCTCTTGGCTTCGGTCAGGGTGACACCCAGCCGTTCGCACAGCGCTTGCAGGCCGGTCTCGTCATACTCCTGCAGCCGTGTAAAGCTACGGAATGCCCACTTCAAATTGTGCTTGGCCATCACATTGGTGTAGTAGTTGTTGTTCACCAGGCAGGTGTACTCATCCGGTCCGGTGACTTCGTCAATATGGAATTTGCCGCTGTAATAATGGCCAATTTCCATCCACAGCCGGGCGGTCTCGAACAGCACCTCGGCCCCGTACTGCAGCAGGAATGCATCATCTTCCTCCGCCAAATAATACTGGATATAGCTGTAAGCGACATCGGCGCTGATATGATACTGCGCCGTGCCCGATGGGAAGAAGGAGGAGCATTCCGTTCCTGAAATTGTCCGCCACGGGAAGAGGGCCCCTTTGGCATGGCCCATTTCCTTGGCTCGGTCCCTGGCCTGCTCCAGCTTGGAATAGCGGTACAGCAGCAGCTCCTTAGCCCGCTCTGGAGACGTCATCAGAAACACCGGGAGCATGTAGATTTCCGTATCCCAGAAATAGTGGCCCTCGTAGCCTTCGCCTGACAGTCCCTTGGCGGAAATATTGCTGTGCGCGTCCCGTCCGGCCGATTGCAGCAGTTGGTAGAGGTTGAAGCGGATGCCCTCCTGCAGCTGCAGGTCATTTTCAATTACGACATCGGATGTCTTCCAGAAATCCAGCAGATACTGCTGCTGCTGCGCCAGCAGGTCCTGGAAGGAAAGCCGCTTAAGCGCTTCCTGGAGGGAAATTCCAGTCTCTACTAAGCGGTCTTCATGCCGCAGCGTATCGGTATAAATGTTCCATTTGGTCAGGCGCAGCGGTGCGGTCAGCTCTGCGGTGGCTGTTACTGTACCTTCTGCCGAACCGGCCTGTGCCTTCACCTGCCAAGAGCCGGTCCACTCATGCCGGGTCACACAGGAGGTGCGCAGCGCCGAGGTCATGGTCTCATTTACCACGTACAGGTATTCTTCCTGTATGCCGCTGTCGACAATGAACAGGCGCTTCGAATGTCCGGCGGCTACACGGGGATCATTCGGATTGCTATAGTTGCTTACATCCCCGTTTACACGCGAAACAATCTTCACGGTGCCGGGGAAATTCACAGGCTCGATCAGCAGATCAATAGCGAATAACTCTTTGCTCGTGAAGGATACCAGTCTGCGGAAATGCAGCTTGAGCTCTTTGCCGGAGGGAGATCTCCAGTGGATCTTGCGCTCGGAATAACCCTTATCCATGTGCAGGGTGCGTTCGTAGGCCAGGACACTGCCTTCGCTAAGCGAGAACGGCTCCTCTTCTTCCCCAATATAAATATTCATGCCTTGGGCATCGATAATATTAACCAGCTTTTGCTGAGTCCCGGGAAAAGCGAACAGCTTCTCCCCGTAAGGAATTTCGATGACATCATGGAAGGCGTTCAGATAGGTACCGCGAATGCTCTGTATTTCCGGATCGGCATAACCTTCCTCGAAGTTGCCCCGTACCCCCAGATATCCGTTGCCCAGCGCAAAAATACTTTCCAGATTCAGCAGCGTTTCTGCCGAAAGTCCGTGATTGGAAATGCTCCAGCTCATGGCTTTATGTCCTCCCTTGTTGGTTATGGATTGAATTTTAAAGCGGAAAAGTCTAAGATTATACTAAATTATTTAGAAATTTATCAAAATTTTTAGGTGGGGGAAGCAGAATGGATCAGCCTAACGGGAAAATGGTAATTCCTTCATATTTGTCAACCCGTTCCGAGGACCTGAACAAGGGCTTTGTTCATCCCCCGCTCGATTATGAGCATGAGCTGCTGGAGGCGATCCGGCTTGGGAGTGAGGATAAGGCAATGGAGGCGCTCCATAAGATTAATGCTCTGGAGGCGGCCACTTTGGCCTGCTATCCGCTGCGCTCCAAGAAGAACGCCCTGATTGCTTCCTGTACCTTGTTTACAAGGGCGATTATCCGTGGCGGGGTGGACCCGGAGACAGCCTTTCAACTGAGTGATACGCTCATTCGTGAAATCGAGGTTATCGGGGAAATCGGGGTGCTGCTCCGTTTTGAATATGAAATGGTGCTGCAGTTCATCGCCGTCATGAAACGGGAGAAGGAAGTGCTGCACTATTCCCATATTGTGAATTTGTCCGTATACTTCATACGCGAGCATATTTATCAGGATCTTACGCTGGCGCTGATTGCTGGGCATGTCGGTGTGCATCCGAGTTATTTGTCGGACCGCTTCAAGCAGGAGACGGGGATGCCCCTTACGGAATTTATCAACCGCCGCAAAATAGAAGAGTCCAAGCCGATCCTGATGCACAGCAATCAATCCATTTCCGGGATTGCTTTTATGTTTAAATTTTGCAGCCAAAGTTACTATACGCAGTTGTTCAAGAAGTACACCGGCATGACGCCCAGACAGTTCCGCAGAGACGGTGCTACAACTACGAATTGAGAAAAGTGGGAAGCTTTTATGGACAAGCTGAAGCAAAAACTAAAAAATTTACGAATGGAGCATAAGCTCATTATTGCCTTTTCCAGCTTCATCGTGGTTCCTCTGCTGATCATTGGGGGCATTCTGTCCTGGGTGTATATGGATAACAACCGGACGACTATGATGGGAGCGGCGGTCGAGAAGAACCGGCAAATAATCAAGAACATGGATACCTCGCTGCAGCCGCTGCTGCGCATGTCCATGCTTCCGGTGCAGGATGACATTCTGTACGGGATTATGCGCAAGGACTACAGGGCGGTGGCCTATCCTCTTCTCGAACGGGGACGGGATTTTGATACCGTTAACAATCTGATCCGCAACAGTATGATGCCGTATTCGGACCTCATTGATTCGGTGGCTATCTATCGTAAGCTTGACCGGCTGATTATTGGCCGAAGCCAGAGCGAATATTTCAATTATGCCTATCTCACCCGGGAGTTCATCCATGAACCCTTTGTGGAGCAAATCCGTGAGCGGAAAGGGATCTATGTTCCTATAGGCGTGCACCAGGAGAGGCTGCTGTCTAGAACCCCCCAGCCGGTAGTCTCCATCGGCCGGGCCATCGTCGATCCCTATACGAAGGAAGATCTTGGATTTATATTGCTTAACATCAAGGCAGAGCGGCTGCAGACTCTCTGGAGCAACTCGCCCTTTACGGAGAATACGAAATTTTATCTGGTCGATGAGAACGATAACATCATCTACAGCAATCAGAGCGCCGAGATCGGTACAACCGCCTCGGGAGTGCTGGGCATGGACTTTGATTTTATTCCCGGGAATGGCATGAATGAGAAAGGGGGAAATCTGTACGTCTCCTCTGCCTCCGCCGTCACCGGCTGGAGGGCGGTTACGATAGTCCCCAAGAAAGAGCTGCTGTCCGTGGTTTACGTAACCGTCGCGATTATCTCCGTCAGCCTGCTTTTGCTGCTGCTGCTATCGGTCCTCACCTCCGCCCGCATCGCAACTACCGTAATGAAGCCGCTGGCGGTGCTCAACAGTAAGATGAAGCTCGTATCCCAGGGGAATCTGGACGTTTCTTTCGAAACGCAGTATGGAGAAATCGGCAAGATCAGCAATACAATCGACAACATGCTGAAGGAGATACGAAACCTCATTCAGCGCATTTACGAGGAAGAGCGGGAGAAGAAGGAGCTGGAGATGGTGGCGCTCCAGTCACAGATCCGTCCCCATTTTATGTACAATACGCTGAATGTCGTGAAGTGGATGGCCAAGATCCAGGGGGCTTCAGGTATTGAAGAAGCGCTGAGCGCGTTTATCTCCGTCGTCAAATTCACCGCCAGAAGTGATGGCGATTATGTGACGATTGAAGAAGAACTGGATTTTCTGCAGAACTATACGAAAATTCTCGACTTCCGTTACCTGAACAAGTTCGAGGTAACCTATGACGTCGATCCGGCTGTGCTGCGCTGCAGAACGCTGAAATTTCTGTTGCAGCCTTTGGTCGAGAACGCAGTGTTCCACGGCTTTGACGGAATTGATTATAAAGGCAAGCTGAACGTCTCAATCTATGAAGAGAAGGATTGGCTGATGATGAAGGTAAGCGACAATGGACGGGGAATAGTGGCGGCTCCACCCGCCACAGACGGGACGGGCCACCTCCCGGATCATATGAACTCGATTGGGCTAAGCAATATACGCAAACGGATCGAGCTTCATTTCGGACAAAGCAGCGGACTCCGGCTGGAGAACGCAGAGGGGGGAGGAACGACTGTGACCATTCGTGTCCCCATGAAGGACAGCGTAGAAGACACAAGGGGGAACACAGATGCGAATTCTGATCGTGGATGATGAGCCGCTCGTGCGGATCGGCCTGAAATCGGCCATAGACTGGAAAGGAAACGGGATGGAGATTGTAGGCGAAGCAGCCGATGGAGAGGAAGCACTGCAGCAGATCGCCCATCTGAAGCCGGATATTGTATTCCTGGATATTAAAATGCCGAAAAAAGATGGCATAGCGGTGCTGAGTGAAATGCGCGAACGGGGACTTCAGGCCAACGTCATTATTCTCAGCAGCTTTGATGATATTACCTACGTGAAGGAAGCGATGAAACTCGGGGCGAGCGATTATTTTCATAAACCGGCGATGAATGAACAGGAAATCGCCTCCGTGCTGAAGACGATCCAGGCTGAAACGGCCCAAAGCCGTCCCCAAGGAGAACCGAAGGAAGCGGCAAGGATGGAGGAGGTCCCTTACAAAGAAAACAGCCTGTGGGAAGGACTGCGCGGGAACATTCAGGGTATGCAGAATACCGGACTGAAGGAGGGCAATATCTACGTTCTTGTATTTACGGTCAAGCATTATGCCGGCGTAATGAAGCGGTACAGCGAGAACCATACCTCAATCCTGCCGAATACGGTAGGCAATATTGTCACGGAGGTGCTGTCCAAGGAGAAGGAAACGGAGTTTCTCCAGGTGAATGACCGTCTGTCAGCCGTATTTATCAGCAACAGCGACCTCAAAAGCCTGCTCGCTTCTCTGAACCGGATCAACGGCATCGTGCAGATGATCGCTGCTGCACTAAAGCGTTTTGTTAATATCGAAGTGGTTTTCGGCATCAGCGATTGGTTCTCCTCCTTTGCGGAATTGGAGCAGGGATATGCCCAGGCCCTGAAGGCACTAAAACAAAGATTTTATTTGCCGGACACTTCCGTCTTCTACCATAATCACCGCAAGCCGGTCGCTGCCTCAGGCTTGAAGCAGGCCGGGGAACTGTTGGCTGAGATGAAGAATGCGCTGAAGGAGGGCAATGAAGAAGAGTTTGCAGAAGCGCTGGCACGCTGGGAGCGGCTGCTGGAAGAGACGCGCTGTATGGAAGAGCAGGATGTAAGAAAGGTTTACGAAGGCCTGCTGTTTATGCTGGATGAAAAAGAGCAGCCGAGCGGGGAAGAAGCCAGGGCGCTGGAGAACTTCGCAGAACTGTCCTCCTATTACCGTCATATTTTTGAACGGAAAATCAAGGAACGGAACAGCGGACACCTGAAAACGTACAGCCTGCTGACCCGCAATATCATCCAGTACGTGGAGCAGCATTACAAAGAGGACATGTCCCTGAAGCTGCTTGGGGAGCAGTTCCAGGTCAGCCCGAATTATGTCAGCCGCCTGTTTAAGCAGGAAGTGGGCCGGGGCGTATTTGAATATATCAACGAGGTTCGTATCCGGCATGCCAAAGTATTGCTGAAGGACTACCGTTACAAGATTTACGAGGTCTCTGAACAGGTGGGCTTCAACAGCCAGGCCCATTTTGCCATTGTATTTCAGAAATACACCGGAGTGTCCCCGAAGGAGTACAGGAACGAAGAAGTGTGATTATATTAAAAAAAGTGTGGTCTTATAAAAATTCACCATTATATCCGTGCCGTTCACAACCGAATAAGGTTTACGAAAAGAAATTAATCGCTATTAGATTAATTTCTTTTGTTTATGGGAGCCTTTATCATGAAGATAGATTAAACAAACACATTCTAGTAACGGGGGGAATACAAATGAGCAAGCTAAAGAAATTTACCGGTCTCGTGCTGAGCCTGACATTGCTGTTTGCTTTGGCTGCCTGTGGCGGCAATAATGAGAGCGCTAATAATTCACCAAACAGTGCCGCAGGTACGGATCAAAAAGTTACAGTGAACATGGGATTCTGGGGGACGGCGCAGGATCTTCAGCTCTATCAGGAGGCTGCAAACAACATTTCCGAGGTTTACCCGAACATTACACTGAACATCAAGCAGTATCCAAGCAGTGAGCAGTTTTGGAACGTACTGCCCGGCGAAATCGCCGCGGGTGTAGCTCCGGATTTCATCAAAATTTCCAATGAAGGCGCGTTTGAATATATTAAAAAGGATTTGTTTACACCGCTGGATGATCTGATCTCGGCAGCGAAAGTGGACATGACCCGCTATTCCGAAAGTTCGCTCAACATCTGGAAGGTTGACGGTAAGCAGTATGCTGTACCGAACAGCGATATGCCGGGGATGTTCCTTATTAATGAAGACTTATGGAAAAAAGCGGGTCTTGGCGAATACCCTACAACGTGGAGCGAAGTGGCAACGGCAGCCAAAGCCTTGACAAAGGGCGATGTACACGGCATTGTCATCAATCTTGACGCGTTCCATATTACCAACTATGTCAAAAGCTTTGGCGGCGGCTGGGGCAACGGAACGACGATCAATTCCCCGGAGAACGTAGAAGCGCTCCAGACGATTTTTGATATGTACGAAGATGGGGTTGCGGTAACACCTAAGTCGCTCGGCTTTGGCTGGGACGGGGAAGTCTTCTCTAACGGACAAGCTGCTATGAGTACCGGCGGTTACTGGTACAAAGGGTATCTCAAGGATGCCAATCCGGATCTGAAATATGTGGCGGTGCCGGTTCCAAAGGGAACAACGCAAGGCAGCACGATGAGCTCTGACGGTTATGTGGTGCTGAAGGATGCAAAGAACAAGGATGCGGCTCTGAAAGCGGCTTACTACATGACGAACGACAAGACGGAATCGGCCTTTATGGATCTGGGTATTAACCCGGCGGTAACAAAGCTGTCCGATCAGTACTTCGAGAAGAACCCGGAATTCAAATCCATCCAGCCGGCGCTGGAGTACAGTACGGACTTCGGTTATCCGACGGATACGAAGCGGTTTACGGATGAACTGGTGAAAAAGTTGGAGGATAATATTCTGGGCGGAGCTAAACAAACACCGCAGGAAATTCTGGACGAGATACAAAAGGATTTCAAATAAAACAGTTTGGATAGCTTCCGGGTTCCCGCCATTGTCACTTGAAGCGGGGACCCTTTTTGTAAAAAGTCCCGTGCGCATGGGCGTACGGATCACACTTGAGCGGGAGGTAACAATGTCCGACTATCCAAATAAGCATGCCGGCGGCATCAACAACAAGATCAAGCAGTCCTGGCTGCGTTCGCTGGCCGACTCCGATCTGACGCTCGGCTGGATGTTTTGTCTGCCCTTTTTGATTCTGTGGGCATGGTGGTTTCTCTATCCCTTTATCCAGTCTTTTACGAGAAGCTTCACGGATGCCAATTTCACGGCGCTTGGTGATGCGCAGTTTATCGGCGTGCAGAATTACGTCAAGATATTAAATGACAAGGAATTTTTCCGGGCGGTGCTGCATTCCCTCGAGATCGTGCTGATCTCCGTGCCGGCGCAGACCGTGCTTGGTCTATTGATCGCCATGCTGGTCAATCAAAAGATCAAAGGAAAAGGGCTGTTCCGAACCGTTTTCTTTATCCCTTACATCACTTCGCAGATTGCGATTACAACCGTCTTCATGATGCTTTTTAAAAAAGGAACGTTTGTCACGGAGTTTTTCGGATTGTTCGGCTTCGGCAACGTCACCTGGTTCGCGGACACCCATTACGCGCTGCTGTTTGTGTGTATCCTGTTTATTTTTCAGCAATGCGGCTTTACGATGATCGTCTATCTGTCCGCGCTTCAGGAGGTTCCGAAGGATCTGTATGAAGCGGGCGACATTGACGGAGCCTCAAAATGGGCGAAATTCCGGTTTATTACCGTCCCTTTTGTACGGCCGATTACCTTCTTTATCGTATCGGTCTCGACGATTGGCGGCTTTCAGATTTATGACCAGATTGCCGCCATTTCCAGATACGGCGCGCTGGGTTCGCCTGCGGGAGCGACCAGCACAGTTGTAACGTATTTTTATCAGCACGGCATACGCTACATGAATATCGGTTACGGCAGCGCCGCGGTCGTCCTGTTTTTCTTTATTATAATGTTCATTACCTTCCTGCAAAAAAAACTATTGGACGAGAAGGGGTGAGCCTGTGAAAAACCGCAAAGGTGTTGGCCTGTCATTCACTTATATCATCATTACGGTGATCGGGATATTATTCGCCCTTCCGTTTTTGTATACGGTGTACACTTCTTTTCTTACGATGCGGGATGTCAATACGCTGGCTGGTCCTTCACACTGGACACTGGATAACTACAAGCTGTTTTTTACCAATGATGCCTACAACGTGCCGAGATGGTTTTTGAATACAGTCATTATGACCGGGCTGGTCGTTCTGGGGAATCTGGTTATTAACCCGATGGCGGGTTTTGCGCTGGCCAAGCTTGAGTTCAAGGGTAAAAAACTGATCTACTGGATTGTTGTCGCAACGATGATGGTCCCGTACCATATGATTCTGATTCCGGTGTATGTCAACATGGCCCAAATCGGCTGGATGAATACGTACCCGGCGCTGACCGTGCCCTTCCTGTTTCAATGCCTGTATATTTTCATGCTGCGCCAATTCTTTGTCAGTGTGCCCGGCGAGTTTATTGAAGCGGCCCGAATTGACGGGGTTACGAAAATGGGAGCGTTCTGGCGAATCGTCTATCCGCTGGGCAGATCCTCTATGATCACGATGTCGATTCTGGCCTTTGCCGGTACGTGGAACAGTTACCTGATTCCAAGCACACTGGCGAATACGCCGGACATGTACGTGCTGGTTGTAGGCCTGAACAGCGTGAAGGATATGTTTTTTGAGAATACGCCTTTAATTATGGCGGGTGTAGTGCTCTCGACGCTGCCGATTCTGGTCTTCTTCTTCCTGTTCCAGCGGCAGTATATCGAGGGTATTTCAAGCTCCGGCGTGAAAGGCTGATTACACTTCGGATGAAGGGAGGAATAGAGCTTGAAGAGCAGAGAGCAGGCGGAAGCCTTGCTGGCGCAAATGACGCTAGGTGAAAAAATCGGCCAGACCGTACAGTACGGCCGCTGCGAGGACAGAGAAGTGGTACTGATCCGGGAGGGGAAAATCGGATCGCTGCTGAATGTGCATGGCGCGGAGAAAATCAACGAGCTGCAGCGGATCGCTATGGAGGAAACCCGGCTTGGCATCCCGCTGTTGATCGGCGACGACGTGATTCATGGGTTCCGCACGATTTTCCCGATACCGCTCGGCGAAGCGGCTGGCTGGGATCTGGAGGCTATGGAGAAGAACGCCGCCATTGCGGCCATTGAAGCGGCGGCGGAAGGCATCCGCTGGACATTCGCCCCGATGGTGGACGTTACCCGGGAGCCCCGCTGGGGCAGAATCGCCGAGAGCACGGGCGAAGATACCTACTTTGCCGGGCTGGCGGCCGCCGCGAAGGTCCGGGGCTTCCAGCGCGCCAATGCTCAAGGCTATCCGGCCGTTGCCGCCTGCGTCAAGCATTTTGCCGGCTATGGCTGGGCAGAGGGGGGACGCGATTATGATACGACGGATATGTCCGAGCGCACCCTGCGCGAGCATGTGCTTCCCCCGTTTCAGGCGGGGATAAAGGCCGGAGCCTTGTCGGTGATGAGTGGATTCAACGATTTGAACGGGGTTCCCGCCTCCGGCAGCGCTTATTTGCTGCGAGATATTTTGAAAGAGGAATGGAAATTTCAGGGTATCGTCGTGAGCGACTGGGAATCGGTGGCGGAACTGATCCACCATGGGTATGCCGGTGACCGCAAAGATTCGGCGCGCAAGGGCATAACAGCCGGCATCGATATGGATATGCACTCCGGTGTATACCTGGAGCACCTGGAAGCGCTGGTCTCGGAACAGCCGAAGCTTCTGGCACTGCTGGACGATGCGGTGCTGCGGATCTTGACACTGAAATTCCGGCTCGGCTTGTTTCAATATCCTTATACGGATAAGGCGGTAGCCGAGCGTGTTACGATGACTGCGCAGAGTTTGGAGCAGGCGCGGGACAGCGCCCGCAAAAGCATGGTTCTGCTGCAGAATGCCCGCGGCGTACTGCCAATGGCGCCCGCGAAGCAGCGCAAAATCGCGCTCATCGGTCCGCTGGGTGACGACCCCCACAATTCCATGGGCTGCTGGGCCTGGAAAGGCAGAGCGGAGGATGTTGTTACGGTATGGGATGCGTTCAAGTCCCGGCTTGCGCCGGAGGCGGACGTGTATTATGAGCCGGGCAGCGGCTTCCGGGAAGAGATCGATGGCGGAGTGGAGCGGGCTGTGGCACTCGCCCGGGCCTGCGATATCGCCGTGCTGACCGTAGGAGAAAGCGAGGAGATGACGGGCGAGCATTACAACCGCTCCTCCATCGATCTTCCCGCATGTCAGAAACAGCTGATCATGGAACTGCGGCGGAAGACGGATACGCCGATCGTAGCCGTGCTGATGAGCGGACGTCCGCTGGCTGTGGAATGGCTGCAGGAGCAGGCCGACGCCATTATCGAAGCGTGGCATCCCGGCACCCAGACCGGACATGCGCTGGTGGATGTGCTGACAGGGGAGTATAACCCGAGCGGGAAACTGCCGGTGACTTTTCCGCGGGTAACCGGACAAATCCCGATCTATTATAACCGCAAGAATACCGGCAGACCACATTTATATGAAGATTATCTGGATGTCGGGGATTCCCCCTTATATCCGTTTGGTTACGGACTCAGCTATACCACGTTTGAATACACCGGCCTGCAGCTGAGCCGGAGCGAAATTGCCTGCGGCGAGTCTGCTGCAGTATCGGTAAATATTACGAATACCGGTACATGCGACGGGGAAGATACAGTGCAGCTGTATATCCGTGATCTCGCCGGAAGTACCACCCGGCCGGTTAAGGAGCTGCGGGGCTTCCGAAAAGTATATTTGCAGCCGGGCGAAAGCCGGGAGGTTCACTTTGCATTAACGCCGCAGGAGCTGGGGCTGCTGGACGAATCTTTTCTTCCGGTCGTGGAGCCGGGTATTTTCCATATCTGGGTCGGCCCGCATTCCGAAGCAGGGTTAATGGCTGAGCTAAAGGTGCTTTGACATGACAGAACAAGGAGCTGAATTATGGATTACCGTGTAATTAAAGAGGGAGATCTGTTTCTGCTGAGCGGGCGGGACGGCGATATTGAAGCATACAATGAGCAAGGCTATGGGCTGTATACGCAGGATACCCGTTTTCTGAGCCGGATGGAGTTGCGGATTGACGGTGAGAAACCGGTGCTGCTTTCCTCCAATACCGACCGCAGTTATATCGCCTCGTTCCGGCTGATCAAGGAAAAGAAGGATGAAGGCGCGATTGAGCTGCACCGTGAACGCTTTATCTATGATGGCGTTTTATATGAGCGTTGTATGTTTACAAATCATTTTCCGCATGCTGCCGAGTTCGTGTTCTCTGCGGTGTTTGACGCCGACTTCTCGGACATGTTCCTGGTGCGCAAATACCGGAGCGGCAAAGTAGGGCGGATAGAAGAAACGCAGGTTACGGCGGACAGTCTCACCCTTGCTTACCGCGGCGCGGATGAAATTTCCAGGAAAACCATTATCTCTTGGGATGCTGCGGATGCCAAGACCAGCGCCTCGGGCGAGATTCAGGTCCCATTCACATTGGCATCTAAAGAAAGCCGGTCTGTCTGTTTCTATATCACTCCAATGATTGGAAATGAAAGCAAACAAAGCTCCTCCTACGATGAAGGCCTGCATAAGTTGGAGGCTTCCTATGAACAGTGGTATGGCAGCACCGCAAGAGTGACGACGGATTCTCCTTTGTTCGACGGTCTGTACCGCCGGAGTGTCCAGGATCTGCGTATGCTCATGACAGATGTCGGATATGGCGACGTACCGGTAGCCGGTCTGCCCTGGTTCGCGGTGCCGTTCGGCAGAGACAGCCTGATTACTTCTTTGTTCATGCTGCCCTTGAATCCTGCCGCTGTCAAAGGTACACTGCGGACGCTGGCTGCTTATCAGGGCGAAGCGACTGATCCGTGGCGTGATGAGCAGCCGGGCAAAATCATGCATGAAATCCGCTTCGGTGAGCTGGTCACCACGAAGCAGTCCCCGTTCTCACCGTATTACGGTACGGTCGATTCTACGCCGCTGTTCCTCGTCGTCATCGGGGAATATTACCGCTGGACCGGCGATCTGGAGCTGATCCGCGAGCTGAAGCCAAACATTCTGCGGGCGCTGGAATGGATTGCCCGGGCGGAGCAGGCGGGTGAGGGATTTGTCTCCTATCGTCAGGAAGCGGAGAAGGGATTCCCGAATCAGGGCTGGAAGGACTCTGCCAACTCGATGGTGCATCAAAGCGGTGAATATGCGACCTCGCCGATTGCCCTGTCCGAAGTACAGGGTTATGTATATCAGGCGAAGATCAGTATGGCTCCGTTGTTCCGGCTGCTGGGCGAAGCAGAGACGGCAGACCGGTTGGAGCAGGAGGCGGAGATGCTCAAATCACGGTTTGAGCGCTCCTTCTGGATGGAGGATGAGCAGTATTATGCAGTTGCCCTGGACAAGGAGCAGCGGCAGGTACATTCCGTGACCTCCAATCCGGGACATCTGCTGATGAGCGGTTTGCTGCAGGATGAGCGGGCCAAGGCAGTGGCGGAACGGATGATGTTAAACGATATGTTCAACGGGTACGGCATCCGCACAATGAGTACGGAAGCTGCCGGGTACTATCCGATGAGCTATCACAATGGAAGCGTCTGGCCGCACGATAATGCGATGATCCTGCTGGGCCTTAGCCGACTCGGTTATGGAAAAGAGGCGGAGCAGGTCATTACCGGATTGCTGAATGCCTCGGCTTCCTTTGAGTATCAGCGTCTGCCTGAATTGTTTTGCGGGCATGGGGCAAAGCTGGAGGGGCTGGTTCCGTATCCAACCACCTGCTCGCCACAGGCCTGGTCAGCCGGAACCTCGCTGGTGTTCATGCAGGCGATGCTCGGGCTGAACCCGAATGCGCTGCGTAAGGAAATCACAGTCAGACCTTCACTGCCGCAGGGCATTAACGAGCTTCGCGCCGATCATATCTCCATCGGCTCCGGCATTCTCTCTCTGCAGGCGGTGCGCAGCAGCGGCGGAGAACGGGCAGTACTGGTTGAAATTTTGGAGAATACGACAGGCTTCCGAATTGTTTTGGATTGATTAACGGGCGGAAATCGACACAAAGAGCGGCTGCTTTAAGCCCCGCTCTTTTTGTGTCGTCAACAACTTATTTCCACATGCAAGTGAAGATATCCCTTGAACAGAGACTGCTCCGCGAAGCTAGCGGTGTGACGGCGAGTCGTTTCACGTTCACTTGGATTCCTGCACATATTCGACGTATTCCGGATAAGGAACAAAACGGATGGAATCCGGCTCCATACCGGCGCTTCCCGCTTTGTAGAGCAGCTCGAAATCCCCGATGCTCTCCACCATTCCAATGGCCGCGTTGGTCACCGCCTTCAGTTTTCCCGCCTCTACCCCATAATAGGTGACATCACCGATAACAAGTGATTCGTTATAGTCGCCGTCATTGGCACGTTTCTTCGTCCCTTAGCAAATCACCAATCCAATGCTGTTCCAGCCGTCCCCACACCCGTTCAAAATGAGGGTGTCCTTCTCCTTGCTCGCTGCGTAACCGCTGCTGATCCAGTATTGTTCAATTGCATCCACCATGAAATCGGCCGTCAACTTTGTTTTGGAAAACGACAGCGCCTTTATCGGCTATCTCCGCCGGCTCTTCCCTATCGGCCACGCCCATTAAAGCGTGTTCCGGCGCCTGTCATCGCCCTCATATCCTCAGTATTCCACCAGTCTAGAACCGCACACTAAACCCGTTAAAGATATGAGTTCCCGTGCCGAAGGAGATCAGATTTTTCTCTCTCAGTGTCTTAGCGGCGAGCTTTACTTCAACCAGAATCTCTGGGGCCAGTCCCAGCGTATTGTGAGAGCCGAAGATCTTAGTGACACCGGGGATGTCTGCGATTCGCTCCCACGAACGGACCAGGTCTGAAGGACTTGTAGACGGATAAAAGGCATAGACTGGCGTCTCATCATACAGCAAGTCACCTGTAAACAGATAACCGGAGGCTCCCTCGAAAAAGCACACATGTCCCGGTGAATGCCCCGGCGTATGATATACCTCAAGGCTTTTCCCGCCCAGATCAATGATCTGGCCATCACTCAGTAGTCCTGCCGGTTTTCCGCGATAAGGTGTGTAGGTCGCAGCATCGAAGCCCACAGGCAGCGGCAAGCTCAAATTCCGCACGAGATCTGCTCTAATCTGTTCGATAGATAAGCCCTGTATGCCATGCTCCAGCCAGTTGCAATCCTCCTCATGTACATAAATCTCACTGAACAGACCGTGGCCCCCGATATGGTCGGTATGGACATGGGTGGTGAGGACACAAACCGGGAGTGTGGTCAGCCGGCTGGTTACCTCACGGATATTACCGATACCGAGCCCGGTATCAATCAGGGCAGCCTTCTGCTGCCCGAGCAGCAGGAAGGAATGGACCTTCTCCCAGTGCCCGTATTCACTGATGGCAAAAGTGGATTCATCTATGCGCTGCACCGTAAACCAAGGATTATTCATCATATATGCCTCCCTTGAATAATGTTTGTCCTAAGCTGCATCTTCACAGTAGCATAACCGGCCGCACTACAAAATTCCAAGATTTTCTTATAAAACTATTGACGATGGAAAAAACAGGGCATATACTGTGTATATAGATATACACAGTAAGCACACAGTAAGCACACCGGACATCTAAAGAACCTCAAGTTATCTAACGTTCAAATGTAGCTGATGCATCCATATGTATCCCAGGCAACTGATATACCGGAAGTCCGCGACACACTGTGCTGTATATCTGCTGAATTAAAGAGAGGTTAAGCAAAATGACAAACTTAAGACAGGCTTGGATCATTGTAAAAAGCGATTTCAACGGCGACAGGCTAAAGTTATTATGGTCACTGCTGTGGGCTTTGCTGTTCATGGGTTATATGGGTGGGCTGACCAGTATGATCATTCAGGATACGCTGGATAACGGTGATGGTAAAATTCTTGCCGACATCATGTTCATGACAGTCATTCCGATGCTCGGCATCACTTTTTCCAAGCGGACGATGAAGTACCTGACGGAGGATTCCTACACCCGAATGCTGGCCTATATGCGAACCTTGCCTATTCCCGCTGCCGTGATTCTTTGCAAAAGAAAGCTGCATGCAGTCTTTTCCATCGGACTGAACGGAGTGGTCTTTTTCGGACTTATCTATGTAATCAGCAGTAATCTGCGGCATGAGCTGCCGTTTCCGGATTACCTGGCGTTTACGCTAACCTGGATGGGTCTGGCACTTGCTATTTCAGGGCTTTATATTTTTATCGAGCTGCTGGCAAGCGGGAGGGCTTACTTTTTCTACGTGCTGCTCTTTACGGTCATTTACATCGGGACAGCACTGCTGACCTGGCTGGCTGGCGGTAATCTTATTTTGTTCACAGTCAGCTACTCCAGGGAGTGGGGGCTGCTCTCCCCGCTGATGTGGGGAACGCTGATACTCGGAACCCTGTCGGTTCAGCTCTTCTCCGCATGGACGATACACCGGCTGAAGAGCCGCGATCTCGTATGAGAGGGCGGGGGTAAGGATGTGGATACCTATTCAAATTAATGAAAACAGCGCCGAACCGCTCTACTCGCAGATTGAAACACAGCTGCGGTCACTCATTATAGGCGGCAGTATTACTGAAGGAACGCTGCTTCCTTCTATCCGTGAATTTGCGGGTGAGCTGAAGTGCAGCGTCATTACAGTCCGCCGGGTCTATCAGGACCTGGAGAATGAAGGGCTGCTGCGGACGAGGCAGGGCACAGGCACATTCGTCTCTCAGGTAGGAGCGGGTGCGATGGAGGAATATAAGCGGGAAGCTATCCGCAAAGCGCTTGAAGGTGCGGTCGATGTAGGATTGTCTGTTCAATGCACTGCAGAAGAGCTGACCCGGATGTTCACAGAAATTGTAGAGAGCAAATACAACACACAGTCATGAAAGGTGGGGGCGTTTCATGGTACAGCAGGCCATAGAACTGCGGAATGTAAGCAAGAAGCGGCATAAGCGGACGGTCGGGCCGCTTAATCTCAGCCTTCCGCAAGGCTATATTACCGCGCTGGTCGGACAGAACGGCTCCGGCAAAAGCACACTGCTGCACATGCTGCTGCAGCTGAGCTTTCCGGAGAAGGGGGAAATCCGCTGGTTCGAACAGCCGCATGCCGGAGGGCTGCCGCTTGCGCTCCGTCAGGGAATGGCCTATGTGCCGGAGACTTCACAGCCGGAAGAGAATTACTGGACGGCAGAGGAGGCAGCGGGTTTCCGCCGGCAGTGGTATCCTTCCTGGGACCAGAAGTACTTTGAAGAGCTGGTCCGGAAATTCGAGATTCCTCAGGATGCCCGGCTGGGCAAAATGTCCAAGGGGGAACGGCGCAAATTCGAAATTGCTGCAGCACTGGCCGCACGGCCCCGCCTGCTGCTGCTGGATGAGCCTTCTTCCGGACTTGATCCGTTTGCCTGGAAGATCATGATTGAAACGCTGCGCAAATTTATGGATGATACAGACGCAACTGTGCTGATCTGTACTCATATTGTTGAAGAAGTGCGGCGGCTTGCCGACTACATTGTGCTTATGCATCAGGGACAGCTGCTGGGCATGGCCGAGAAAGACAGCCTGTTCGGCTTATGGAACGAAGTCTGGGTGAATACGGCGGATGAAGAGGAGCTGCAGGAGCTGGCGGCAGAACTGCCGGAAGCCTTGCATTTCGGCTGGGAACAGCCTGGGGTTGCTTCCTTTATCACCCGGGAATTTTCCCGGAATGAGAAACGCATCCTGGATCTGGGCGTAAAGGTACTGAAGAGCCGGGCACTGGAGCTGGATGAAATACTTAGCCTATGGACACAAGGACACCGTCCGGTCCTGATAGACCAGAAGAGAGGGGATTAACCAATGGAAGCTTTAAAGCTGGAACAGGTAGTGAAGCAGTACGGCGATAAGACAGCGGTTAACGGTATTAATCTGAAGGTGGAGCAAGGCGAGATTTACGGGCTGCTTGGTGCGAATGGAGCCGGCAAAACAACAACAATGCGCATGGTGCTTGGCCTGATCTATCCCGATGAGGGGAAAATTCTCTACAACGGCAAGGAGTTCAGCAACGAGCTGCAGCATCTGATGGGCTATCTGCCCGAGGAACGCGGATTGTATCCGAAGGTGAAGGTCAGCGATCAGATTATCTATCTTGCCCGGCTGCGCGGCATGGCTGCCGGCGATGCGGAGAAGAGCCTGCGTTACTGGCTGGACCGTTTCGACGTTCCGGAGTACTACAACAAGAAGATTGAAGAGCTGTCCAAGGGTAATCAGCAGAAAATGGGCTTCATTGCCGCCGTTGTCCACAAGCCGCAGATTCTCGTGCTTGATGAAGCATTCAGCGGACTGGACCCGGTTAATGTGGAGCTGCTGAAAGATACGGTCAAAGAGCTGCGAGACCAGGGAACAAGCATCCTGTTCTCCACCCACCGTATGGAGCATGTGGAGGAGCTGTGCCGGCACATCACGATTCTCGACCGTTCCAATACAGTGGTTCAGGGCGATATCCGCGAGATCAAGAAGGGATATCCGCGGGAGGAAGTCATTCTGCGGACGGCCGAAGAGGTTGCAGGGCTTGAGGGAATTACCGGTGTTACTGCAGTCCAGCGGCAGGAGCGGGGTTATGTAATATCAATCAGTGAAATCGGCGCAGCGCAGCGCATTCTGCAGCAGGCCATTCTTGCCGGTGAAGTTGAGCATTTCGAGATTAAAGAACCGACGCTAAACCAAATCTTTATCAGAGCGGTGGGTGAATCGAATGAATAAGATGGAGACGATTATCGGATTTACATTTAAGAACAAGGTAAAGACCAAAGCCTTTCTTATAACAACGCTTATTATGGTTATTCTGCTGAGCATCGGGATGAACATTCCTTATTTCATTAAAGTATTCAAGGGTGAGGATAAGGCAGATGGCGGAAACCGCAGCCAAATCGCGGTAATCGCTGAAACGGGTAATCCGGCGGCTGAGCTGCTCCTGTCCTCTTCAGCACCTCCTGCCCCCGCTGATCAGGCGGAAGACGCCTTTGCCGTAACGTTCGTGTCTTATCCTTCTGCCGATGATGAGGCGCTGAAGGAAGGTCTGGATAAAGGTGACATCGAAGGTTACCTGACCTTCGGGGAGGCAAGCGGCGAAGGCCTGCCGCCTGTAACCTACCACAATGAGGACGGCGAGCTTGGCGGAGAAGTGCAGACTTCTCTGCAGAGCGCCCTGCAGGCAGTCAACACCCAGCTGATTGTCGGTGACAAGCTGACAGACAGCCAGGTTGCCGCTATGTATGCCCCGGTAACGATTGCTACCCAGGAGCTAAGCACCGATGGGACCCAGGCCGGGGAAGAGGCTGATCAGACGGCGGCAACGATCAACTACGTAGTTGTGTATGTCCTTCTAATCCTGTTCTTCATGTCCATTATGATGACCGGCAATATGATTTCAGCAGAAGTTACCTCGGAGAAAAGCTCACGCATCATGGAGATTCTCATTACGAGCGCCTCTCCGCTTACACAAATGTTCGGCAAGGTCATCGGTATCTTCCTGGTCGGACTGATGCAGATTGCCATTATTGCGCTCAGTGTAACCGCCAATCTGTTGCTGCCGCATAACTCCGGAATACTGGCTGATTTCGAGCTGGATCTGAGCCAGCTGAGCATCGGGCTGCTGGTTTACGGATTGATCCTGTACATTCTTGGTTACTTCCTGTATGCCCTGATCTACGCGGCGGTCGGATCGATTGTCAGCCGTACAGAGGACCTCGGCCAGGCTGTAATGCCGATTATGATGATCGGCTTCGTGAACTTCTACGTTCCTTTATTCAGCATCTGGGCTCCTAATACAACCCTGGTCAAGGTAGCCAGCTTTATCCCGTTCACCTCACCGCTCAGCATGCTGCTGCGCATCGGAGTCGGCCAGGTCGCTTTCTGGGAGATCATCGTCTCACTGGTTATCCTGCTGGCAACTACCTTTGCGTTCGGCTGGCTGGCGGCGAAGATCTACCGCACAGGTGTCCTGATGTATGGCAAACGCCCGAGCATCAAGGAAATCAGAAAAGCAATGAAGGCTTATAAAATCTAAGCAAAGGAACGCAGAAGCAGAGCGTAACGGTCATCCTGTACTTATCATTGAAACTTCTATTATGAAGCTGAAGGAGACGACGTTAATGAAGAATTGGAAACAAATGCTATTTTCTCTTACCCTTTCCGCAGGATTGCTTACGGGGGCAGCAGCCCCGGCTCTGGCTGCTCCGCAGCAGCCGGCTGTAAAAGTGAATAACCAGACCGTTGAATACAAGACAGGAGCACCGGTCAACAGTCAGGGCACAACGCTTGTTCCGCTTAGGGCTACGCTCGAGGCGATGGATGCGAAGCTGCAGAATGCGGCTGGAGACACCATCCATGCAATCATTGACGGCAAAGCCGTAACCTTAAAAAGCAAGCTGACGGTAATCAATGGTGTGACGTATGCACCGGTCCGGGTTCTCGGCGATGCTGCAGGTTATGAGGTCAGCTGGGATGCGCAGACCCGTACTGTTATTCTGCAGACCAAGACTGCGGCTGGAGGCAGCCAGACAGCAGTAAATACTGCAGGCGGCCGCGGCTTCATGTGGGAGGTCGAAAGCAACGGCAATACCGTGTATCTGGTCGGCTCCATGCATATTGCCGATGACAGCTTCTATCCGCTGAGCCCGGAGTTTGAAGAAGCTTTTGCCGAAGCCGATTATCTTGGTGTAGAAATCGACATCAGCAAAGCGGCCGATGAAGCGCAGCAGAAGCTGGTGCTGGAAATGGGGATGTATCAGGACGGCACTACACTGAAGGATCATATCTCCGGTGAGACATATGCCAAGCTGGGCGTGGTGCTGAAGCAGGCAGGTCTTCAGGCAAATGCGCTGGATAAATTCAAGCCTTGGGTAGCGGAAACAACCCTCAGCAGCCTGAAATCAGCAACGGCCGGCTACGAGGCTTCCTCCGGCATCGACTTGTATTTTATACAGAAGGCCATTGAGCGCAAGCTTCCGATTGTAGAGCTGGAATCCTACGAATCCCAGCTGGGCATGTTCAACAACTTCTCCAAAGAGCTGCAGGAGGCTAATCTGCTCGCGGCGATCGATAATTATGATGAGATTGATGATAGCATCGATGTAATGGCCGAGATCTGGAAATCAGGCAATGATGAGCTGCTGCTGCAGCTGACTAACAGCTTTGCCGGAGATGCAGAATACTACAAGGCAATGCTGGTTGACCGCAATATCGGTATGGCCGACAAGATTGACGGATATCTCAAGAACGGCAAAAACGAGGAATATTTCATCGTGGTCGGCGCGGCACATTATCTGGGTGAGCATGGCATCGTGAAGCTGCTGCAGGATAAGGGATATACGGTAGTCCGGAAATAGATGCAAGAATAGAAACGGGTGTCGTCCTGTCAGGACTGATACCCGTTTTTATTTGGCGAAAATGGCTTAATCTGCCGGGGACTGGTGATCCGGCCGGCAATAGTGTACCTTTGTACTAAGGAGTGGTAATCTTGAACATTAATCTAAAAACACCTGTACTGGTCGCTGTTTCCGTCCTGCTGATTATAGCCAGCAGCCTGCTGCAGCCGGAAGGGAGCACACTGCTGGGAGCGCTGCAGACGCTACTGCTGGGCCTGGGTATCCTTGGCTGTCTGATGGCTTTCCTGCGGTTTGCCAAGAGCAGTAAAAATAGCAGCAAGGAGAAGAAATCGAAGCAATTTAAAGAACAGAAGAGAAAAAGATGAAAGTAAGCGTTATTCGCAGGGTTTCTTCCCTTCCCGGAGGTTATTCCGCCCGGTTTGGCGATTTACAAGCGGATGCTCCTAAAGGTATGATACATCTGTTTAACTCCAATTAAATAGAATATCCGCTTAATTTCCGTCTACGGAAAGCGGGGGAACCAACAACCGGAGTCAGGTGCAAGCAGGCCGGCCGGTTATGGGGTGAATCCTGGCAGCTGCGTGAAGTGCGAAATCTCAATGCAGCGGACAGGTAGGGCGACTCTCAACGCCCGAATCCGGCAGCTAACCTCGTAAGCGTATTGCAGAGAGGATCAGCACATTGTGACCGTTAACTGGACCACAAAGGGAATCCTTTGTGGTTTTTTGCTGTGCTTGTATAGATCTGTTCAGATAGAGATGAGGGGAAAGGGGAGACGGAAATGGACGTTCAGGAAGAATATGTGCTCATCTGTGCGCCGACAAAGGCGGGAGAGCAATTTATCAAGCTGCTTAAAATAAAGGGCTGCAGATTTGCCGGGCTTGCCAATAATCCGGCCGAGAAGCAGCGGCTGACGGAGCTGGGAGTTGAGAAGATTTTTGAGGTGGATACCCGGCATCTGAATACGTGGCTCAGACCGCCGTTTCCGGTAGGCCGGATCTATCTGTTCGAGAGCAGTGTCGCTTTATGCTGCCGTTATGTGCAGATGTGCCGCACATGGACAAGCGGGCCGATTTCCGTAATTACGACCTCCATGAGACCAAGGTTAGTCTATAAAGGGCTTGGGGCAGACAATGTCATCTACAGCCACAGCGGGCAGGTCGGTCATCTGGCAGCAGAGTGTGAATAAAGATACACCGGCAGGCAAAATAAAAAAAGGTATTCCCCGGGCTTCGGACCAGGGAATACCTTTTTATTTATACTGCGGCCAATATGCTGTTATCTGGCGGCTGCAATCAGTTCCTGAAGCTCAGGCAGGTTGAAGCCCTTAACGGCACGGTCGCCGGATACCGTTACAGGGATACCCATAAAACCGAGCTTTTCGACTTCCTCCTGATACACTTCGCTGGCCATAATATCGCGCACCTCAAAGGGAATGCCCTGATTGGTGAGCAGCTGCTTAACCTGATTGCAGTCACTGCAGCCTGCAGTAGAATAGACAATTATCGGCTGGCTCATTTCTCAACGGCCTCCTTGATGGCATTCCGGGTAATTTTCCAGTGGGAAGTGTTCCAGCTCACTTCGCTGCCGTCCAGCAGGAAAATCTGCGGGGATTCATGCTTGATGCCGAACTCTTCGGCAATCTGATTGGAGACCGGACGGTCCTCAATGACATGGACAATCGCTGCCGGTGTATCCGAGCTTTGGACATAAGCCTGGAATTCCTCATGCGCTTTGGCGCTGATCGGGCAGGTTGTGCTGTGCTTGAAAAGCAGTTTTTTGCCGGGTTGCCCGACATATTGGTGCAATTCGTCAGAAGTATGCAGCTGTTGAATAGACATCGAATATCGACCTCCTGGGATACAAGATTAGTAAGCAGTATTGCCGGTTAAGAATAGCTGTTAACCTGTAACTATGATTGTAGCATAGTTCAAAATTAAAGCAAAAAGGCTTTTCTGGCAGGCACCCGGAACGTTGTAAAAACCGGGAGGCCATGCTAAGGTGAGTGAGACTGGCTTAACGGCCGAAACAGTCCTGACATGAAAGAGGTGTGATTTCTGATGCCAGAATTGAAAGCCCTTGCGCTGGGCAGCTACAGTGAAGTGAAATATCATCCTTTTGCCGGAGTGGACCAGGCATTTAAAGAGATTTTGTCGCCAGCGTTTACGGTTGAGCCTTCGGAGGATTTCGGGCTGCTGAACCCGCAGACGCTGGCTGACTATTCGCTGGTCGTGTCTTACACTGAGTTTGCTGATCACCCGATTGCTCCCGCCCACAGCGGGGCCCTGCTGTCTTACGTAGCCGGAGGCGGCGGCCTGCTGGTAGTTCATAACGGAATTTCCATGCAGCGCAATCAGGAGCTGGGAGTAATGCTGGGCGGGCACTTTACCCATCACCCTGACTATACAGCGCTCGGGATCAATATACCGGCGGCGGTACGGGAGCATCCGGTTGTCCAGGGGATCGAAGATTTTGTGATTGAGGACGAGCCGTATTATTTTGATATGCAGCCGTACTTCGAGACTACTGTTCTGGCAGAGTATCTGCACGGGGGAGCAATGCGGCAGGCGGCCTGGTGCCACGAATTCGGGCTTGGCCGGGTGGTCTACCTGATGCCGGGGCATCATCTGCCTTCCTTCTCCAGTGAACCGTACCGCAAAATGATCAGCAGAAGCGCCTTATGGGCAGCCAAGCAGCTGTAATCCGGCAAGGTGTGGCCAGAAGCAGCAGGGCTGCCGGGTAAAGAGAAAAGCGGGAAGCGGCATGTGAATCAAGCGCTTCCCGCTTCTTTTATAAAATGGACGGATTATTAAGCTTCACCGGAATCTGCCCGGGGCTTTCCGGCAACCGGTACAACCTCGTTATGATATAGCGCTTCCAGCACTTCGTTCTTCAGGCTGTCGGTGAAGGCGCTCCAGGTTTTTTTGCCTACGCCCAGCTCGTCGCGTCCAATGGACTGCAGCGTATCCAGCCAGACCCGTTTATCGTTAATGATGCCAAGCTGCTCCTGAATGTTCTTGTAGTATTCCTCATGGGTATGGAATTTCTGATTGAGTGCAAAAGAGGCGGCATTTGCGGTGTAGCGCAGCTCCTTGGCGGCAATTCTCAGGTCATGCAGGGCTTCAAAGGCTTCGTCTGACACGGCATCCGGTCCCTTGAACAATGCCTTGCAGGTTTTTTTCTTCTGATCGAAGGCAACCTCAAGCTCGCGCATAACGACGTTGGCATCCTTTTTCAAGACCAGGGACTCCAGCGGTCCAGCCAAAAAATCTTTCCACAAGCCGTCCAGTTCCTTCCCGGCCAGCTGCGGAAGCTCGGCTTCCAGCTTTTTGCGGTACTTTTTGCGCTGATCCTTCTGGTGCTTGATGACCGCCTTCAGCAGTCCGGCAGTCTTGTCATCGCCGTCCTTCTTGGCCACCTTGCGCCGTTCCTTGAAGGATTCGATCAGGACGTCGGCATCCCGGACCTTGCCTAGCCGCTTCTGGGCTTTTTTGAAGCTGAAATAGAGCTCTCCGGCGGCGGAATGGTCCGGGTCAAGGATGGACAGCAGGGTCAGCAGCTTGCGGCTGTTCACTCTCGCCTGGTGAATATCCTCCTCGCCGAAGTCTTTGAGTGAATCCTTGCTGTAATCGCGGAAATTTACATACAGCTTGATCATCGCCTGTTCCCACTGCCGGGTTTTATTCGTCTGCTTGTCCTTTGCCAGTTGGTCTACGGTCATGCGGCATCACTCCTATACGTTGTGTATTGCTGTTGCATGAGCTTTGGCACAGCCTCGTTCTAATGCTGGGACCTTCTTCCTTGTTATAAGGATAACGGTTGCCGGAGCGGAATTCAAATGACTTTACAGCTCTATTATGGGCGCAGACGGGGCGATAGGGTACAATAGAGCAAACTCCGTGCAGCCCGTTCATTTCAAGGAAAACCAGTAGCAGGCTGGGACTGCCTTGACTTTCGGCATGCCGAATAATAATCATAAACAGGAAAAGGGGAATCATCAGTGGGTTCATATGAAGAAGCAGGAGGACTTGGCAAACTGTTTGAGGGGCAACAGCAGAGCTCTGCAAGTGAGCTTCCTCCCGAAATGGTACTGTTCGAGCATCCGGCGGAGGGACTGACAGCGGCGGAAGCCGGCGATATGCTGGTTCCATTCGCGTTCGAGGAGGCGCTGTGCCGCGATGTCGGAGCCGGGCTGGTCCCGCCGTGCCTCCATATCTGGAGCCATCCCGGCGGGGTGGTGCTCGGACTGCGGGACAGCAAGCTGCCCCAGGCGGAGGCAGCGATGGCCGGGCTGGAGCAGGCCGGCTACCGAACGGCTGTCCGCCATTCCGGCGGGGCGGCCGTGCCGCTCGACACAGGCATCGTGAATGTGTCGCTCATTCTGCCGAAAGCTCCGGGCAAGCTGGACTTTCACGATGATTTCCGGCTGCTGGCTTCGCTCATTGCCGAAGCCGCAGCTGCCAGCCATCCGCAGGCGGCTGCACAGATCAGGGCAGGCGAAATCGCCGGCTCGTATTGCCCCGGCGATTTCGACCTGGCCATCGGCGGCCGCAAATTCTGCGGCATCGCCCAGCGCAGGCAGAGCGGCGCGTACTTCGTGCACGCGTTTGTGGTGGTCTCCGGCTCCGGGCGGGAGCGCGGAGAGCTGATCCGCGGATTCTATGAGACTGCGTCCGGAGGGGACGAGTCGCTTGACTATCCGCGGGTCCGCCCGGAGACGATCGCCGCGCTGGGCGAGCTGGGCGGACCGGATGCGGCCGCCCTGTACGCCGCAGGCATCCGGCAGGCTGCGGTGCGCCGGGGCGTACAGCTGACTCCGGCCGGCAGGCTGCGGCAGGAGACCGGCTATGATCTCCAGTACAGCGATCCGCGTGTACTGGAGACGGCAGCGACGCTACGGCAGCGCTATGCCTGCTGAGAATGCGGGCTTGCGGCTATGCCTGCCGCTGCTGTTTGCAGGTTGCAGGCGGCAGTCTGGACTCTGGAAGAGACTCTGCTTCTCTGCACAAGAAGCCCCCTCGGGAGTCTGCGCAGGGTTATGCAGGGCATAGCTCATCCAATTGAGCTAAGTGGAAAAATGTCACCTATTTCACCGATGAACTCTGCTACCCAGAAACTAATTGGAAAAACGTCACTTCATTTCAGCGGAATGGGCCCAAAAGCGATGGAAGATCCGAAATAAGTGGCGATTATCCAACTAAAAGCGGTTAACAGTGATTAATTCCGGAATTAAGTGGCAAATTTCCAACTAAAAGCTGTGGATGCGGTAGCAATAGCCTGGATTTCAGCGGTGGTTAAGCGCCGAGGATGCCAAATTTCACCATGTACCGCACCACCGCGAAGTTCTGCCCCGCCAGCAAAGTCCTGCCCCCACCGGGAAGTCCTGCCCCGCCAGCAAAGTAAAGCCCCACCGGGAAGTCCGCCCCGCCCGACAAGTCTCTCCACACCTGCAAAGTCCGCCCCGTCTGCCAGATCCTCCACACTGCCAAGTCCCGGCTGTTGCTATTTCACAGACAGTTACCCCAAGTTCCAGCAGCTACGAGTACAGCTCCGGCCGCCGGTCGGCGAAGACCGGAATCTGCCTCCGCACCTCACGGACTTTGTGCAGGTCGATTTCGCCCGTTACAATCTCTTCTCCTTCCCCGGCTTCACATATCACATCACCCCAGGGATCAATGATCATGGAATGGCCGGCGAACTGGTTCGCCGGATCGGCGCCCGCGCGGTTGCAGGCGATGACATAGCACTGGTTCTCAATGGCCCGGCTGATCAGCAGGGCGCGCCAGTGGGCCAGACGCGGTTTCGGCCATTCGGCGCTGACGAACAGGAGCTCAGCTCCCTCAGCGGTATGGGCACGGACCCACTCCGGAAAACGGATATCGTAGCAGATCAGCCCGGCACACCGGGCATTGTCCAGCGTGAACAGCCCTTTAGCTTCACCGGGCTGAAGATACAGATGCTCATCCATCAGCCGGAACAGATGCAGCTTGCTGTATTCACCGGCCAGACCACCGCTGCGGTCAAAGATGTACATGCTGTTGGTAACTCCGGCAGGACGGCTGCTGGCTACCGAACCAGCGACAATATGAACGCCGAGCTCCTTCGCTAGGCCAGACATCAAGGCCTTCGTTTCCTGGCCGTCAGGGTCAGCAATGCGCTCCAGCCGGGTCAGATCATAGCCGGTCGTCCAGAGCTCCGGCAGGATCAGACAATCAGGTCCTGCGGCGGCAGCCTCCCGGATGCGCTGCTCTGCAGCCGCATAATTTGCAGCAGGATTGCCGAAAGCTATATCAAGCTGAATCAGGGATATTTTCATGCGTCAGCCTCCTCAGACAGAACGTGAGTGTATAGTTCGAAATTATAGATGGATCTGCTGATAAAGCAACCTGCAGTTTGGAGGATCAAGGAAATTAAAGAACAATAGTTGACGGGTCAATTAAATAGGTGTAAACTGATTTTCGTCAACAAGATTTTGCGCAATTTAATGTTTGGAGGAGGATGCGATTGACGGGATATCAGTCTGAGGATGATCAGATTCTTGAGCTGCTGCAGGCACTGAACAAGGGCGTCAGCCCGAAGTTTGAGCGGTGCGCAGGCATCAGTCCCACGCGGCTCCGCCTGCTTCACCAGCTGTTCCAGGTTGAAGAGATCAGCCAGATTTCGCTGCAGCGGGAGATTGATATTGACCCCGCCGCCATTACCCGGCACCTGAAGGGGCTGGAGGAGAGCGGAATGATCAGCCGCCGCAATAATCCTGCTGACAACAGGGTCACTCTGGTCTCGCTGACACCGCAGGGGCGGGAGCGGGTACATTGCTACAAGGAAGAAAAGAAGCGTTTTATCAGCGGTCTGCTGGCCGACTTTGATGAAGCCGAGCGGAAGAAGCTTGCAGATATGCTTATCCGGCTGCAGCATAACATCAATGGAATGTAGCCTTACACCATACATTAACCAACCAAAGGAGCGTATTTTCATGACTACAATAACAAGAACCAATGATTTTAACTCTATCATTACCGGCCGCCGCTCGGTGCGCCAGTACGATCCCAGTGTGAAGATCAGCAAAGAGGAAATGACTGAGATCCTTACCGAAGCTACGCTGGCTCCGTCTTCTGTTAACATGCAGCCTTGGCGTTTCCTCGTCATCGAAAGTCCTGAGGCTAAATCCAAGCTGGCTACAATCGCCAAGTTCAACCAGGTGCAGGTGGAAACCTCAGCTGCCATGATCGCTGTATTCGGGGATTTGAACAACTTTGACTATGCCGAAGAAATTTACGGTACTGCCGTAGAACGCGGACTTATGCCGCAGGAAGTCAAGGAAGGCCAATTATCCCGTCTGGCTGTACATTTTGCTAATCTCCCAGCAGATATTAACCGGGAGACTGTAATGATTGACGCCGGTCTCGTCTCGATGCAGCTGATGCTGGCTGCCCGTGCCCACGGTTACGATACCAATGCCATCGGCGGCTTCGAAAAAGACCAGATCGCTGAACTGTTCGGAATGGACAAACAACGCTATATTCCGGTTATGCTAATTTCCATCGGTAAAGCTGCAGCCGAAGGCTACCAGTCTGTACGCCTGCCAATCGACAAGATTGCCGAGTGGAAATAATAATATATATTTATATTCAGGAGGATAAACAATGATTATTATTCATGCTACACTTCAAGTTAATCCTGAGCGCGAAGCGCAGTTTCTGGCTGAAGCTGATGCATTGATTGCGGCTACACACCAGGAGGAAGGCAATGTTTCTTATGAGCTCTACAGACACACCTCCCGCAGTAACGTATTCATTATGGTTGAAGAATGGCGTGATGCCGAGGCTGTAGACGGCCATAACGCAAGCCCGCACTTTACCGGCTTTGCCGCCAAGGCAGGGGAATTCCTGACTGCACCGCTTGATGTCAAGGTATATCAGGGCGAGCCGGTGGGCAAGTAACAGGGGCTGTATTAATCAAATAGCCTAAGAGTATAAAAAGAAGGTCATCCTGCATGAGGATGGCCTTTTTTAGGTTTCGCAAATATCGAACTATTAACGGCCAAAGGGCGTGAGAGGCAAAAATGCCTCTGAATCGGCCGAAAGTCGGCCGGACGCCGGAATGAGAGGCAAAAATGCCCTTGAATTTGCCTCTCACAGTCAAGGGACTGGAATCGGGGGCATATATGCTCTTTTCCCCTCATGCGGCTTGGTATGGCCGGCTTTGTGTATCTGTACCTCCCCTAATTTACGGTCCTTGAAATATAGCAGTTGCCCGGCTACCACCGAACCGCTAGAATAGATGCAATATATAACATGATAAAAGGAACAGCGGAGAGGATGAGCCGGGCAGTGGCTACTTTTGAATCGTCACATTTGCTGAATGCTTTGCCCAAGCAGTTTTTTGCTGCACTGGTTGCCAGGGCTGCACAGGCGGCAGCGGAAGGGCATGATGTTATCAATCTGGGACAAGGCAATCCCGATATGCCGACACCGGCACATATTGTTGAAGCATTGCAGGGAGCGGCGCTTAATCCGTCCAACCACAGATATCCGCCGTTCCGCGGGCATGACTATCTGAAGGAAGCGGCAGCTGCATTTTACAAAAGAGAGTACGGGGTCGAACTGGACCTGCAGCGTGAAATCGCCATTCTGCCCGGAGGCAAGACCGGTCTGGTTGAGGTGGTGCAATGCCTGCTGAATCCCGGTGATACCGCGCTTGTTCCGGACCCGGGATACCCGGACTACTGGTCGGGGATCGAGCTGGCCCGGGCGGTTATGGAGCTTATGCCGCTCACAGCGGCGCGCGGATTCCTGCCTGATTATGGCGCCATAAGCCCGGAAACCGCAGTCAGGGCAAAGCTGATGTTCCTCAATTACCCGAACAACCCTACCGGAGCGGTGGCTGACGGGGCATTTTTCAGAGAAACGGTCAGCTTTGCAGCAGCGAATAATATTTGTGTGGTGCATGATTTTGCCTATGCGGCAATCGGTTACGAGGGTCTGAAGCCGGTAAGCTATTTGCAGACACCGGGGGCCAAGGAAACCGGCATCGAAATTTACACGCTGTCGAAGACCTATAATATGGCCGGCTGGCGGGTAGCTTTTGCCGCCGGGAACGCCAGTGTGATCGAGAGTCTGAATCTGCTGCAGGATCATATGTACGTCAGCTTGTTCGGGGCGGTACAGGAGGCAGCGGCAGCGGCCCTGCTCGGCCCGCAGGATGGTGTGCGGGCGAATGTGGCACGTTACGAAGCCAGGCGGGGCATCCTGATCGGCGGGCTCCGGGAAGCCGGCTGGCAGGTGGAAGCCCCGCGCGGCTCCTTCTTCGCCTGGCTTCCTGTTCCGCCCGGTTACACCTCGCAGAGCTTCGCTGATTTGCTGCTGGACAAGGCGCATGTGGTCGTGGCTCCGGGCATCGGTTTTGGCGCTTACGGAGAAGGTTATGTTCGGATCGGCCTTGTCAGTGATGAGGCCCGGCTGGCAGAGGCAGTGCGGCGGATTGCAGGGCTGAAGCTTTTTGATTAATATACCGAAACTAAAGAGATGGCGGGACTATAGAGATGAAGATAGCAGTAACGAGACAGGGAATCCGGAAAAACGAGGTGTACTTTACAGCAGACTGCGGCGAAGGCAAGGGAATCTGGTGCGGCAGTACCCCTATCCTCTATGGAGAAGCACAAGAGGTGGAATTTGAGCTGCCCGCACTGCTTATGCGCTGGGTGGATATTATTCCGGCTGCTGCTGGCGGCAATGCCGTACGGATGGACGGGGAACAGGTCCTGTTAACAGGTATTCTGGAGAATATTGAGGAGGACGGAACGGGGTATCTGCGGCTGGGTGAGGAGCTGATCATGTTTGAATGCCTGGGGGAACCGATGGCGCTCGGCGGCTGCGTAGAGATCAGAACCCGGGAGCTGATGATTTATCCGGTAAATCTGTAGGCACAGGCTGCTCTCACCGCAGGAATAGAAATGCTGTAAATGCTGCACGGCCATAGCCACCCCGTGATAAATAATGCTAAGATAAGCTTAGAATTGAAGTACAGCTATAAGGAGCAGAAGTCCAATGAACAGCGATATTCAGCAATTCAAGACGGAGTTTTTCAAGGCGCTGGCTCATCCGATGCGGATCCGCATCCTGGAACTGCTGAGTGATGGCGAGAAGAATGTGAATGAGCTGCAGGCGATTCTCGGATCGGAAGGCTCTGCGGTCTCCCAGCAGCTGGCTGTCCTGCGCGCCAAAAATGTGGTTGCCTGCGTCAAGGAGGGTACCACCGTAATCTACTCTTTACGCGATCCCCTGATCAAGGATCTGCTGGCAGTAGCCAGGCAGATATTCGATAATCACCTCGTAAATGCGATTTCCATCCTTGAGGGCATCCGCAGTGAATAAAATCCGTCCCAGAGGGGCGGATTTCCCGTTGACAAGAACGGCGGGCAGGAGTAATGTTGCTCATATATTCAAATAATCAGATATTCAAAGAAAAGAAGGTTAGATGATGACAGGGTGGGGCCGTTTTCAAGGCTACAACATTGCTTCGCTGCGCAGGGATATCATTTCAGGGACGATTGTCGGCGTTATTGCCATCCCGCTGGGGATGGCATTTGCTATTGCTTCCGGTGTCAAGCCGGAGTACGGGATTTATACAACCATTGTAGCGGGAATCCTGATTTCCCTGTTCGGAGGCTCGAAATTCCAGATCGGCGGACCAACCGGCGCGTTCATTCCGATTCTGTTCGCTATTGCGATGGAGTACGGATATGAGAACCTGCTGATTGCCGGGATGATGGCCGGGATTATTCTGGTTCTGATGGGCCTGCTCAGGCTCGGAGTGCTGATCAAATTTATTCCGAGGCCGGTCACCATCGGCTTTACCGCCGGGATTGCTGTTATCATTTTTACCGGGCAGATCGGGAACTTCCTCGGGCTGCAGGGGGTTAAGCGCCATGAGGCCTTCATAGACAATATGAAGGAACTGGGTCTGCATATTTCCACAATCAATATGTACAGTGTGCTGACTGCTGTTATCTGTCTTGCAGTAGTTATACTCGGCCTGCGGTTTGCCCCCAAGGTACCGGGTTCACTGATCGGGCTGCTGTGCGCTACACTGATTGCGGCGCTGTTCTTCAGCGGCAAGGTTACAACCATCGGCTCTGCCTACGGTGATATTCCGAACACGCTGCCGAGCTTTCACTTTCCGGTAATCACCTGGGAACGGATCAGGCTGCTGCTCCGTCCGGCGTTTGTTATCGCCATGCTGGGAGCGATTGAATCACTCCTGTCCGCAGTAGTGGCCGACGGCATGTCCGGCAGCCGGCATAACAGCAACCGTGAGCTGGTCGGCCAGGGCATTGCCAATATTACCGCTCCGCTATTCGGCGGAATTCCGGCTACGGGGGCGATTGCCAGAACGGCCACGAATATCCGCAGCGGGGCGGCTTCTCCGCTGTCGGGTGTCATTCACGGCATCGTGGTGTTCCTGATCCTGCTGCTCTTTGCGCCGTATGCCTCCAGTATTCCGCTTGCAGCGATGGCACCCATCCTGATGGTCGTCGCCTGGAATATGAGCGAGCGCAAGCAGTTCCTGAAGCTGCTGAAGCTGAAGACGGGAGATTCCCTGGTCATGTTCATTACCTTTCTCCTGACCATATTCGCCGACCTGACGGTAGCTGTGGAGGCGGGGCTGGTTCTTGCCGTCATCCTGTTCGTGAAACGGATGGGCGAGACCCACCTGGTCGCCAAAGTACTGCCCGATCCGGAGTCGGTGAAGGTGGCTGCGCATATGGTAACCGACAGCCATGACTGTCCGCAGGTCGGAATCTATAACGTGGAGGGGCCGCTGTTCTTCGGCGCGGCCTACCGGTTTGGCGATACGATGCCGGAGCCGGGACCCAGCCAGCCTAAGCTGATTATTCTGCGCATGGGCAAGGTACCGTTCATGGATACGACCGGCGAGGCCAATCTGGCTGAGCTGGTGAAGCAATTGCAGGCTGACGGCGGGAAGCTGCTGATCTCCGGCATTGAGCCGCAGCCGCTGGAGCTGCTGAAACGGACCGGCCTGTACGACAAGATCGGAGTACAGCAGTTCTTCGGGCATACCGGGGATGCGATAAATGCCGCACTAGCCATGATTCAGACAGAACGCTGCGCAGGCTGCCGGCATGCCGCATTCCGGGAGTGTGCGGCGCTGGCCGCTGTTCAGGAAGCGCCGGGCAGAATAGGCTTCAAGAGTCATAAGCCTGCTATCGCCGGCAAGCTCAGCAGCGGCATCTGACCGTTAAACTTTCGTCACAGCAAATAAAATATAACAGCCCGGGTGCATCCTAACGCCCGGGCTGTTATATTTAGTATGGTTGTTCCATTCTTACGGATAAGGAGAATATTCCCTGATGAAGGAACTGAATTATACGAAAGTGTTTGTGCTGTTAGCCGGCCTGTCCCTGGCAACTTTAGGGGTGTACCGGGTAGTTTCGCTGCGGACCGATACATACTTTGATTTTTTACTGTGGAACCTTTTTCTGGCCTGGATCCCTTTTGTGTTCTCAAGCGCCGCATATGTACTGGATAAACAGAGATTCAGCAGCATGCTGCTGCTGCCGCTGGGGATCGCCTGGCTGCTGTTTTTTCCGAACGCGCCGTATCTGATGACAGACCTGCTGCATCTGACCGCACGCAAAAGCATCTATATCGTCAGCGGAGAGGTACAGAGCCGGTTCTGGTATGATCTGGTCACCCTGCTGCTGTTCACCTGGAGCGGCTGGCTGACAGGCTTCTTCTCGCTGTACCAGTTTCAGAGTGTCATTTCCCGCAAAAGCAATCTGTTCTTCTCCTGGATTTTTGTACTTGCCGCCTGTGCGCTTGGCGGCTACGGGGTACTTCTCGGCCGGGTCTACCGGCTGAACAGCTGGGATGTGCTGACAGACCGGCACCAGCTGATTCAGCTGGTTAATGACAGCTTAAACCGGCAATCGCTGTTCTTCAGCCTGTTCGTTGCGGTTGTACTGCTAGTCATCTATGCCACGCTGTACTTTTTGCTGAACGGGCTGGTCAGCAGCGGGGGGAGAGGCTACTCAAGAGGAGGCAGGAAATAATCCTCCGGGTCAGCTTCCGGTACGTACAGGTACAGCTCCAGATTGATGGCCCCGTCCGGCTCAAACTCTACGCCCTCGCCCGACAGGTACAGCCTCTGGACCGAACCGGATTCATCATCCAGGGCTATCCTGCCCTTGGCGTTAATGACCCTGTGCCACGGCAGCTTATACTTCCGGCTCATGGAATGCAGAATACGCACGACCTGTCTGGCGGCTCTGGGGCTTCCGGCAGCCTTGGCCACGCCTCCGTAGGTCATAACCTTTCCCTCGGGGATGGCCTGGATGACGGCAATAACGTTTGCTGTAAATGGTGTCATAGGTTCTCCTTACACGTCAGTGGACTTGCCTAACGGATAATATATACCAGATTATAACAGAGGATGTGCTTGTTTTGGGAACACTTATCCCCGGCAAAAAAGGAATGGGGCTGGCACCGGACCATCCGAAAGGGCTTGGCGGCTGGCTGGTGCTTATCCAGATCGGTCTTTATGTTACGTTTATCAGATCGTTTATACTGGTCTACGATTTCTTTACTAACACCCTCGGAAGCGAAGGCTGGTATGCCCTGACTTCCCCTGCTTCGGCAGATTATCATGCATCATGGAAGCTGGTGCTGATTTTTGAGGTGAGCGCGAATATTATTCTGCTGTTAGCTTCTGTTTATCTGCTCACTCTGCTGTACAACAAACGGGCGGTTTTTCCGCGCTGGTTGATTTTTTACTATATCATCGGCCTGCTGCTGCAGATCGTCATCATTGTGCTGGTCGCGGGCATCCCGCAGTCGTCGGAGCTGGCCGCAAGCGGCAATCTGCTGTCGAATATTGCCAGGGGTCTGGTAAACGGCCTCATCTGGACTGCCTACATCTTGCGCTCTAAGAGAGTGCGGAATACCTTTGTTAATTGAACCGGTATAAAAGCCAGTAGAAAGCCGCAGCTGCGGCTTTTTTTGCTGTCCCGACAGACGGATATACGAATAGGACTGCAGGAGGCGGGGGATAATCACATCAAAAGAATAGACAGGAGTGACGGCTGTGACGAAAGCGGGAACTACGGAGGACAGCATGCATTCTGCCGCGAAGATTGATTCATCCCAGCCTGTAAGCCATTCTATGGATGATACGCTGGCGCTGTTCCGGAGGATCTTCCGTAATGACGGCACGCTTAGAATACGGGTGATTGAGAACGACCATGACAAGCACATCCGCTGTGCATTAATCTACGCTGACGGAATGATCGACCGGGAGCTGCTCCAGGACGGGGTAATGAGGCCGGTCATAACCTACGAGTTTCCGGACAGGGACTGTGTGAACCCGGAGAGTCTCATGGAGCTGATCCGCAACCGGGTGATCCATAGCAGCGATGTGACGGTCTCGGTGCAGCTGGATGAGCTGATCGGTGCCGTTGTCGGCGGCAAAACCGTCTTTTTGCTGGATGGTTATGCCGGTTCACTGAATATTAACGCCCAGAGCCGGGAGACCCGTTCAATAGAAGAGCCTATGACCGAAAAAGCGGTGCGCGGTCCCCGGGACGGCTTTAATGAGTCGCTCCTGACCAATCTGACCCTGATCCGCCGCCGGGTGCAAAACTCCGACCTCAAATTTGTTTTTACCGACATTGGAACAAGGACAAAGACCCAGACCTGTATCTGTTATATGGAAAGCCTGGCCTCGCCCGATATTCTGAAGGAGCTGCATGGCCGGCTTGCCCGTGTGGAGATCGACCATCTGCTGGATACAGGCTACCTGGCCGAATTAATCCGCGATGAGCCGTACTCCCCCTTTGAAATGATCGGAAGCACAGAGCGCCCGGATTCCGTTGTCGGCAAAATAATGGAGGGACGCATTGCTGTTCTGATCGACGGAAGCCCGTTCGCCCTGACGCTGCCTTATGTTTTCGTGGAAAACTTCCAGGCCAGCGAGGATTACTATATCAGTTATTTTTTCGCCACGTTTAACCGGCTGCTCAGAGTTCTCGGTGCATTTCTGTCGATCAGTATTCCTGCCGTTTATCTGGCACTGGTCACGTACAGCCAGGAGATGGTGCCGACCCTGCTGCTGCTGAGCATCGCGGCCGCACGTTTGTCTGTGCCGTTTCCCACTGTAGTCGAAGCGGTGCTCATGCTGACGATCTTCGAGATTCTGCGTGAGGCGGGAGCGAGAATCCCCAATTCCATCGGGCAGGCGGTCAGCATCGTAGGCGCACTGGTGCTGGGCCAGGCTGCGGTGGACGCGCGGATCGTCAGCGCACCGATGGTTATTGTTGTAGGGCTGACAGGAATCACAACGCTGCTTAATCCAAGGCTTACCGGGCCTTTGATTATCGTCAGGATTATCCTGCTGCTCAGCGCCTTTCTGTTCGGCCTTTTCGGCTATTTCTTCGGGCTGCTCGGGCTGGTTATCCATCTGATGAGCCTGCGCTCCTTCGGGGTTCCCTACATGCTCGGGGTAGGCTCTATCCGGCCTCAGGACATTAAAGACACCGCAGTGCGTGCACCCTGGTGGGATATGTACCTGCGTCCGGCGGTGATCGGAGCCCGCAATATGAAGCGTAAGTCTGCGCAGCGGAAGCGGGGAAGAAGATGAACAGAACAGCCTTCAGAATAGCCTCTGTCCTGCTTGCCGCAGGGATGCTCTTCAGCCTGACCGGCTGCTGGAACTATTCGGAGATCGATGATATGTCCATTGTGGCCGGCGTAGCCCTTGATAAGAATAAAGCGGATAACAACATCCAGATGACCGTAGAGATGATCGATACGCAGGGCGGGCTGCAGGATAATCAGACCGGATTCAAAATGCTGAGCCTGACCGGCGATACCATCTTCAGTATTGCCCGCAGTATGATTTCGCTGACCGGCCGTAAGCTGTTCTGGAGCCATGCCAAGGCCATTATCATCAGCGAGGAGCTGGCCCGCGAGGGGCTGGTAAAGGTTATTGACTGGTACAGTAGGGATACGGAGACCCGGGCCGATGTATTTATCTTTGTAGCCGGCGAAAAAAATGCCCGTGAGGTGCTTAATCTGAACCAGAAGAATAAGACGATCATGTCCTTTGAGCTGGCGCAGATGATGAAGGATGAGATGTTTACGGGCACGGCGCCGGTCGTGGAAATTTGGGACTTTATCGACAAGCTGGAGACTCCTGGGAAACATGCGATCGCCCCGCTGATAAACATCAGCGAGATGAACGGGCAGAAGAACGGACGTGTTAGCGGGACTGCGGTGTTTGTTGAGGACCGGATGGTCGGCAAGCTGGACGGAACAGAAACCCAATATGCTCTTTTTGTCAAAAATAATGTGAAGGGCGGGGTGCTGACAATAGACAATGAGCGCGGCAGGCCTACCTACTCGCTTGAGATCTTATCAAACCGGACAAAGGTAAAGCCGGTTTGGGAAAACGGTAAGCTGCAGATTGAGGTGCATACGCTCACCCATACCGGGCTTGATGAAGTGATGAGCACAGTTGATCTGACCGGAAATGAGAGCCTTGCGGCCATTGAGAACCGGGCAGGCGCGCAAGTGCAGCGTAACATTCTCTCTGTCATCCGCAAGCTGCAGCGGGATTACCAGGCGGATATTTTCGGCTTTGGCAAGGCAGTGCATGATACTATGCCGCGAAGCTGGCACAAGCTGGAGGAGAGGTGGCCGGAGGCATTCAAGGAGCTGGATGTGAAGGTCACTTCAAAGGTAATCATTCAGAGTACAGCCAAATCTTCGAGAACAATCAAGGTAGGGGATTAATGACCGTGCCCGTATACATTGTACTGATTTACGCGCTGATTGTGTGGATAGACCCTTACGGTCTGCTGAAGCAGGGAAAAAAGCGGGATTTCTACATGTGCTCTGTGCTGTGCCTGATCTCCTTCGTGCTGGCCTTCAGCCTGGCGATGCATTGGGAAATTCCCAGTCCTTCACCGCCGATTGTCCATTTTATCAAACAGTTATTCTAAAGATCCGCAAAAAGGAGGGGTATGCATGGGCAAGGAGATTATACCAGGGGGACAATCCATCAGTATAATCATAATGTTCATCATCGGCAGCTCGCTGTTTATGGGTACTTCAGGCGAATCGGGCAACAGCAGCTGGATTGCGATTATCCTGGCTGTGCTGCTGGCGATCCCTCTGATGCTGATTTATGCGCGGCTCCATACGCTTTTTCCGGGGAAAAATCTGTTTGATATGCTCATTTCCGTCTTCGGGAGAGTCATAGGCCGGGTGTTCTCCTGTTTGTATATCTGGTATACCCTTCACCTGGGCTCACTGGTTCTGCGCAATTTCGGGGAATTCAGTAAGACAGTGGTCTTGACATCCACTCCCATGCTGGCTCCGATGCTGATTATCGGCCTGCTCTGTATCTGGGTGGTGAATGCAGGGATGGAGGTGGTCGGGCGAAGCTCAAAATTTCTGTTGCTGTTCACTTTTACCGTAATTGTTGTTGTCCAGCTGCTCTCTGTCCCCAAGTATGATTATCAGCATTTGAAGCCCCTGCTGCACAGCGGGTGGGGACCCGTATTCTCGGATGTGGCGGGCTCCTTTACGTTTCCATTTGCGGAGATTGTGGTTTTTCTGGGAGCCTTCACGGTTCTTCCGCGAAAAGGTTCGGCGGCACGGGTGCTGATCAGCGGGGTAGTTATTGCAGGAGTGATCATAATCGGCGTCTCTGTGCGGAATCTGCTTGTTCTTGGCCCGGAAATTCTGTCATCGCTCTATTTCCCCTCCTATGTGGCGGTCAGCCGGATCAATGTCGGAGATTTTCTGACCCGGATCGAGGGCTCGTCTGCCATCGTTTTTATAGCCTCGCTGTTTATAAAAACAAGCCTTTGCCTGTATGTAAGCTGCCAGGGCATTACCAGAGTCTTCAACCTGGAGAGCTACCGCTCTGTAGTCCTGCAGATGGGGCTGATTATGGTTTATATGGCGGATTTCATCTATAAGGATATTACGCAGATGCAGTATTTTGCCTACCATATCTATAAATTGTATGCACTTCCCTTTCAGTTGTTGATTCCGCTGCTGCTGTGGATTACCGCCGAAATAACGGCGCGCAGGGCCGGGGACAGGGAGGAGCCTTCACCATGATCATAGCCCCGGATGCCTGGCTTTCCGCTTATCGCCGGCGGGAGGTTTTTTGTTATTTCCAAGCGTTGCTGAAGATCGTTATAATGAGAGACAGAGAAAACGCCTTTGCCGGCGGAGTGAGTTTTACGTTTAACAAGGAGGAAGCTTATGAGTGTTTCGAGTATCATGATGTCCTCCCATTGGGGCAGAGAGGTCAGACATAAGTATGCGGTCCAGGGCTCCAAGGCGCTGGCTGTTGTTTTTCCCGGCCAGAATTATTCAGCCGAACGCTCCCTGCTGGACTATGCAGGCAAGGTGGCTGCTGAGCACGGCTGTGATCTGCTGATTCTGGAATACGGCTATCAGAGCGCCCGGGCGGGATTCAAGCGGGAAGAGCTGGATATTGTCGTAGAGGAATGCAAAGCGGCACTGGGTGCGGTTGCCGAGTACGAGCAGCTGCTGTTCATCAGCAAAAGCATGGGGACCGTCATTGCCGGACGGCTGGCGGCAGAGCTGGGTGTGCAGCAGAAGACGGCTCACCTGTACCTGACTCCCATCGCCGAAACGGTACCCTGGATCCGCAAAAGCCGGGGGAGTGTTATCTATGGCGGCAGCGACCCGATGTTCAGCGGGCAGCATCCTGCCGAAATCAGCGGACTGCCGAATATCAGGGTGTACCGGATTGATGACGCCAATCATGTGCTTGAGGTGGGCAGTGTCAATGAATCGCTGGCGGTGCTGCTGGTGATTATCAATTTTTATCATGAGTTTTTCCGCGATGCACTTGAAGCCTAAGGTTTGTTTATAGTACGGGGTAGAAGGAGGAAGTCAGATGATATTGGAAGCGGCCATGCTGCAGATTAAACCGGGGCTTACCGCGGAGTTTGAAGCCAGCTTCACCAAGGCCTCTCCGCTGATTGCCTCCATTGATGGCTATTTGGGGCATGAGCTCCAGCACTGTCTGGAGGATGACCATAAATATCTGCTGCTTGTAAGGTGGCGGGCACTTGAGGATCATACGGTAGGATTCAGGGAATCAGCCCAGTACCAGGAATGGAAGGCCCTGCTTCACAGATATTACGACCCGTTCCCGGCAGTAGAGCATTTCACCAGTGTGAATCTGGATTAAACGGGAGGAACGGCTATGGAGTATAACCGGCGGGTAGGAGCAGGCCGGACTGCAGAAGTATTCGAGCACGGGGAGAACACGATTGTTAAGCTTTATCTGGAGGATTTTTCTCCGGCGGCAGTGGAGCAGGAATTCAGGGTAAGCTCATATGTGTATAACCAGGGCAGTGTCCGCACTCCCAGGCCTGTCGGGCTGATTGAGGCAGAAGGGCGCAGGGGCATTGTCTTTCAGCAGATTCACGGGCGTTCCCTGCTGGGCCAGATCAGCGGACAGCCCTGGCGTTTGTCCGTGTATGCCAAGCAGCTCGCCGCCCTGCATTATCAGCTGCATCAGCTGGAGGGCAGCCCGGAGCTCAGTCAGCACAAGGAGCAGCTGCACAGACAGATTATAGCCGCCCCCATGCTGACCATGGAGGAGAAAACGGCTGTTCTGGAACATCTGCAGCGGCTGCCTGAAGGCGGCAGGCTGTGTCACGGCGACTTCCACCCTGATAATGTGCTTATTGATGCCGACGGTGCCTGGATTATCGATTGGATGAACGGCATTTCCGGAAATCCTGCGGCGGATGCCGCAAGATCAGTGCTGCTGCTCAGCATGGGGGCGATGCCTCCGGGGAGCTCATTCACCGCACGGATGGTCACCGGCTTCATCAGGCAGAAGCTTACGAAGGTCTATATCCGCGAATACCTCCGCTTGTCGGGCCGCAGCTATGCCGAGATCAATGCCTGGGTGCTGCCAGTAGCGGCAGCGAGGCTAATCGAAGGGGTTCCGGCCGCAGAGAAGGAGCAGCTGGCCAAAGAAATCCGCAGGCGTCTCAGATCCATGCGGAAGTCCTAGCCCTTTTCTGGAGAAGGGTGTTATACCGTACGACTGCAACTGTGTAATGGGAATTATAAGATGATCCAGCTCAGCCAGAGCTTCTGGCTGGCTTTTTTTTTGTGTGAAATCATGAACCACGAACGATGAACGATGAACGATGAACCATGAACCATGAACCATGAACCATGAACCATGAACATGGTTCGCTAACGGACTGAAATGACCTTATTTTCTCTAATAGGGTCATTTTGCTGAACTAACGGACCTCAGTGCTCTTATTTTCTCTCAAGTCCCCTTTTTTGCTCCGAATTCGGGCATATAAGGTCGCTGGTGTCCGTTAGAACGACTAAAGAACGGTTTAGCTGAAAATAAGCGCATTTGAGTCCATTACAGGATGGGGTGTGTGTCTGGCGCGTTAACCTGTAGGGCATCCGCTGTAGCAGGTGATTTGAATTTTTTATGGGGTGGCCGCAAAGTTCCTGAGCCAGCTTCCATAGTAAGGCCCTGCTTTGTGCCCCGGGGATTGACGGGCCCGGGCCCGTAAATGATCTTGTCTCAGCAAAAAAACGTTCAGCAAACATTCAGCCTGGCCTCATTGACGATTAAGGTACGGGTGCAATAATACGACTATGCAATGCTTGACACTGGGGAGAGAGCGCTGCCGAATGAGGTTCTATTGGAAGATGGGAGTGGAACAACTTGAATGATGTTAAAAAAATCGGCTCTGACGTGGTACTGCTGTTTATTCTGCTGCTGGCTGCCTTTCTTTACGGATTCGGGATCTGGAATGATCATTATGTAAATACGTATTACACCACTGCAGTCGGAAGTATGCTGCAGAGCTTCCACAATTTCTTCTTTGCATCGCTGGATTCTGCGGGTTCCGTAACCGTGGATAAGCCGCCGGTGACGTTCTGGATTCAGACGCTCAGCGCCTGGATCTTCGGGCTGCACGGCTGGAGTGTTATTCTGCCTCAAGCCTTGGCCGGCGTAGGCTCGGTACTGCTGGTCTACCTGCTGGTTAAGCCAAGCTTCGGCAAAGCAGCGGCCCGCCTCGCCGCGCTGGCGATGGCTACAACGCCAGTTGCAGCGGCAGTCAGCCGCACGAACAACATTGATGCCATGCTGGTGTTTACCCTGCTGCTGGCAGCCTGGTTTTTGTTCAAAGGGACCAGACAGCATACAACAGGCAGTCTTCTCACCGCCTTCGGACTGATCGGGGTGGCCTTCAACGAGAAGATGCTGCAGGCCTATATGGTTGTGCCGGCTTTTTATCTGTTCTATATTCTGGCCGCCAAGGTCAACTGGAAGAAAAAAACCGGCGTGCTGGCCGCCTGCACCGCAGTACTGCTGATAATTTCGCTCTCCTGGGCGGTTATCGTTGACTCGATTCCTGCGGATAAACGGCCTTATATGGGCAGCAGCGGCACCAACTCGGTGCTGAATCTGGCCTTCGGGTATAACGGGGTATCCCGTCTGACCGGTGACCGCAGCACAGGAGGCGGCAGCGGCATGCCGGGTGGCGGCGGCTTCGGCGGCGGCCAGATGCCGGGCATGAATGGTGAGCTGCCCGCTATGGATGGGGCCGGCGGGCAGGGCAGCCCGGACGGCCAGGGGCAGGGCAGTGACGACGGTGTCCGCGGCCAGCAGGGTACGGATAGCGGAGCGCGCAGCGGTGACGGTGGAGCGGCTTCCCGCGGCCAGCAGGGTACGGGCGCGGAGGACGGCGGCGGAATGCCTCCGGCACAAGGCGGAGGCCAAGGTGCGGAGGAAGGCGGGATGCCGGGAACTCGGCCTGACGGCGGAAGCCGGCAGTTCGGGGGCGCTGACGGCGGCCAGGGCGGCCGGGGCGGCATGAACGGCGGCGGTGGCGGCATGTTCAACACCGGTACCGCCGGTCCGCTGCGGCTGTTCCAGCAGGAGCTGTCCGGACAGGCCAGCTGGCTGCTGCCCTTTGTCTTATTCGGCGTAATCGGCATTTTTGCCAGTCTGCGCCGCAGGCATTTTACGATGCAGCACAAAGAAGCCCTGTTCTGGCTGGCTTGGCTGGTTCCGGCGATCGGATTCTTCAGTATCGCCGGATTCTTCCACCAGTATTATCTGATCATGATGGCGCCGCCGGTTGCGGCGCTGGCCGGAGCAGGCTGGATTAAGCTCTGGCACTACTATAAAGAGCGTTCCGGCTGGCTGTCCTGGCTGCTTCCGGCAGCTGTCCCGGCTACTGCAGCCTTCCAGTGGTACATTATTCGTCCTTATGACAGCACCATCGGCAGCGGCTGGTCAATCGGAGTTCTGGCTGCAGGGCTTGCGGCAGCCTTGCTTCTGATCGTGCTGCGGATTCTAAAAGGCCGGGGGAAGCCAGCCCTTGTCCATGCCGCAGCTGTAGCCGGGCTGCTGGTGCTGCTGATCGGCCCGCTGTACTGGGCGTTTACACCGATCACTTACGGGCTTAACAGTATGACTCCGGCCGCAGGTCCTGACAGCAGTGACAGCGGCGGCTTCGGAGGCGGCGGACGAAATACCAGCACCGGAGTGAACGGGGAGCTGCTGGCTTATCTGAAGGAGCACAATACCGGTGAAGAATATCTATTCGCAGCCATGGATTACGGGACAGCAGGCCCTTATATTATCGACGAAGGTGAAAAAGTAGTTATTCTGAACGGCTTCAACAACTCGGATGTACCTTACACGACTGATACACTGCAGGCACTGGTGGAAAGCGGCAAGGTGAAATATTTCCTCGTTACCAGCGGCGGTATGGGCGGCGGACGGGGCGGCAATTCCGGGATTACAAGCTGGATTACGGAAAATGGCACAGAGGTGCCGTCAGCCGACTGGCAGGGAACCGTGACGGGCGGAGCCGGCGGAACCGGCGGAACCCTGTATGAGGTCCATTTAAACTAAGCATATTTCATTTAAGGAGGAGCTGCCCATGAGTATCAGCGTGCGCTATTCCGTCATTATACCGATGTACAATGAAGAAGCCGTGATTCAGGAAACCTACCGGCGGATCAAAAAAGTAATGGGTACAACAGGCGAGCCCTACGAGCTGCTGTTCGTAAATGACGGCAGTACAGATCATTGTGCACAGATGGTGGAGGAATACAGCTACTGGGACGAGAGTGTGAAGCTGATCGACCTTTCGCGCAATTTCGGGCATCAGATTGCCATTACAGCCGGTATGGACTATTCGCTGGGCGATGCAGTCATCATTATTGATGCCGATTTGCAGGACCCGCCGGAACTGATTCTGACGATGATCGAGGAATGGAAAAAAGGCTACGAGGTCGTATATGCCAAGCGCATTAAGCGCAACGGGGAATCCTTATTCAAAAAATGGACGGCCAGCGCCTTTTACCGGATCCTCCGCTATTCCACCGACATCTCTATCCCGGTTGACACGGGCGACTTCCGGCTGATTGACCGCAAGGTATGCGAAGAGCTGAAACGGCTGCCGGAGAAAAACCGGTTTGTCCGCGGCCTGGTCAGTTGGGTCGGCTTCCGTCAGAAGGCGATAGAATATGAGCGGGATGAGCGGCTGGCCGGTGAGACCAAATATCCGCTGAAGCGTATGATCAAGTTGTCGCTGGACGGCATCACCTCTTTTTCATACAAGCCGCTGAAGCTGGCAGGTTATCTCGGAGGGCTGCTGTCAGCCAGCGGATTTCTGTACCTTATGTATGTTCTGTACCTGGCGCTATTTACGGATGAGGCCGTTAAAGGCTGGGCGTCAATGATCGGTATTACCTTAACCTTCAACGGGTTCGTGCTGATCATGCTGGGGATTCTCGGTGAGTATGTAGGCCGGATTTATGATGAGACCAAGGGCCGCCCGCTGTATATTGTGCAGGATTTCTATGAAGGCAGGGCGCAGCAGGCTGTTCAGGAGCCCAGAGTAGCCCAGCTTAACAAGTGAACAGGGAGAGGGATCTCTCCGGTACGCAAAAAGCTATCCCGGCAGATATGGCCTCAGGCCAATCCACCGGGATAGCTTTTTTGCTGCTCTGAATTACTGAGCCGTATAGGCTTGCCTCGTAACACTAAGCCTTCAGCAAATCGTGGTCCACATATCTTGCTCCGTTCAGCTCGCTGATGATGTTGATGGCGACCTTGGCACCGTCACCGGCAGTGATGACGGCGTGTACACTGACACCGGCAACTGTTCCGGCGGCCCAGATGCCGTCGACATTGGTTTTGCCCTCTGCGTTAACGGCCACTACGGTTTTGATTCTTGGCTCAGTGCCGTCCTTCGTTTCTACTCCTGCTTTGGCGGCAAGGTCAGTCAGAACGCCGGTTGCCAGGATAACATGCTTCGCTTCGTAAGTAGCACCGCTTTCGGTTTCAATCGTAATGCCTTCGCCGCCGGCTGTAAGGTTAATGGCCTGATCGGCAACCAGCTCTGCTCCAAATTTGACAGCCTGCTTCTGGCCGGTTTCAACCAGGTCGGGACCGCCGATTTCGGCAATGCCATAATAGTTCTCATACCAGCCTCTGCGGGTCATGCCTTTGTCATTGTCAATCAACAGCGTTTTTTTGCCCGCCTTGGCAGTGAACAGGGCGGCGCTTGCACCGGCGGGGCCGGCTCCGATAACAGCAACTTCATACATAGCGTTAACCTCCTGAAAGTTAAGTATGCTTACTATTATAACGTTAATTACGGCTTATAAGCTACTAGCCTGCCAGACAAGGCAACGTGATTCTGAAGGTAGTTCCTTTACCGGGTACGCTCTCTGCGCTGATCTCTCCGCCGTGCGCTTCTGCAAGCGATTTGGTGATGGATAGACCAAGCCCTGATCCGCCGTATTTGCGCGTGCGCGAGGAGTCGCTCCGGTAGAAGCGGTCGAAGACATGCGGCAGATGCTCGGCTGAAATGCCGGAGCCGTTGTCGCTCACCGTCAGCTCCGCATCATTGCCCCGGGCGTGTAGGGCAATATGAATAGTCCCATGTTCGTTATCCGTATGCTGTACGGCATTATGGAACAGGTTGAGCACCACCTGCTTGATTTTGTCAGGGTCATAGCTTCCGCGGATACCGTATGAAAAATCGAAGGTGACCCGGCGGCTGCCCGCCAGTACCAGCAGTTGCGGCCGCATCTCCTCGATAATCTCTGCCAGCCGTAGCTCTTTGACCCTGAGCTGCGGTGCCCCGTCCATCCGGGCCAGCAGCAGCAGATCCTCCACCAGCTTGTTGATGCGCCTGGATTCCCCGTGCATGCTGTTCAGCGCATTGTACAGCTGCTCTTTATTGTCCGCAGCCCCGCGCAGCAGCACCTCCAGGAAGCCGTGGATCGAGGTGAGCGGGGTGCGCAGCTCATGTGAGGCGTCGGCGGCGAACCGCCGCATCTGCTCCTTGGCCTCGCGCTCACCCCGGAAGGAGATTTCCAGCCGCTCCAGCATTCCGTTGAAGGAATGGGAGAGCTTGTCGATCTCCATCTGTCCTTGATTAACCGGGAAGCGGACATCCAGATTACCGGCATCTATGCGCTGGGCGGCTTCGCCCATATTGGACAGCGGTACGAGCGTCTTGCGCAGGGCGGGCAGATAGAGGAGCAAGCCGGCCAGGAGGGCGGCTACGGCCAGCGCGGCAAAAATCATCAGCTGCTGCAGGATCACATCCTTCAGCGGTCCCGTCTCCACACTCATCTGCAGCAGAATTTTGTTCCCGCCGGGCCGGCCCAGATCCATGAAGACGGCCAGATGCTGGCTGCCGTCCGAGGCTGTGATGAGCCGGTAGCTTCCAGTCGCCTTCTCAGTCGTGTGGGTAAGCAGCTCATTATACTGATCATCAGTCAGCCGCGGGGCAGCTGAGTCGGACAAGGTATCCTTCTGCAGATCCGTAAAGGTACCGTCCGCGCTGTATGCGGCAATGGTCGTATGCGCATCCAGCAGCAGCGGGCGTCCTCCCTCGCCATTGCGCTGGCTTGACGGGCTGTTGCCCGGCATACCGCCTATGTTCCCGTTCATGGGATTCGTAAAATCGCCGTATATAAGCCGGTAAAAAAAATCACGCGGCACAGACCGCAGTTGGGTCTCCATCGTTTCCGCCCGGTTGCTGTAAATAAAGTTGCGCATCAGCACATACTGCAGCACACCGATGAGCAGCAGCAGGCCTGAAAGAATAAGCAGCGAGGTTGCCAGCAGCTGCTTGCGCAGGGAACGCGGGGCGTGCAGCCTCTGCAGGAGGCGGGGTATCATAGCAGATCCACCCGGTATCCAGCACCGCGCAGGGTGCGGATAATCCGGTGCTCCTTATCGCCGAGCTTCTCGCGGAGGGAGCGGATATAGACCTCGACGATATTTTCCTCGCCGCCGAAGTCATAGCCCCATACCTTATCCAGAATCATCGGTTTGCTCAGCACCAGGCCGTGGTTAATCACCAGGTACTGCAGCAGCTCATATTCAGTCGGGGAGAGCTCAAGCACCTCGTCCCTGAACCGGATTTCCTTGCGTCTGCCGTCGATCCGGAACGGGCCGCAGCGGACTTCGCCGAGCAGACCGGGGAACTGGTTGCGCAGCCGTGCCTGTATCCGGGCCAGCAGCTCATCGAAGGCGAACGGCTTAACCATGTAATCATCTGCGCCGATGGACAGGCCCTTAACCCGGTCATCGACCTCGTCCTTGGCCGTCAGCATAATGACGGCAATTTCCGTTTCTTCCGAACGGAGATAACGGCACACCTCGAACCCGTCCATCCCGGGCATCATCACATCAAGAATCGCCACATGCGGCTTGAAATCCGCGGCTATGGCGATGGCACTTGCGCCATCAGGTGCGGTTTTTACTTCAAAGCCTTCATTGCAGAGTCCCAGTTCCAGAAACTGGAGTATATGAGGCTCGTCGTCAACGAGCAGGAGGCGTACGCCCTGGGTTGCTTTCATCATCATTTCCTCCATTTACAATAAGAGATAGCTATATTATGACACATGAGGTTGAACGTTTGCTGAATAACTCTGCCAATTCGATTCGAAAATGTCGTTCATGGTTAATCATAATGGTTAATCTATGTATACAGGCTGTAATGTGAATTTTTGAAGGGGATTAGCGGGAGTTTTAACTTTTTTAGGGTGTAAAAAGGGTTTTGACGGCGGGCCTAGAACACTTTACAATAAGGATACCCTAACCGGAGGATTAGAGAAATTTCCAGCGTTCCGGCAACGTGATACATATCCTTTTGTTTTCCCCGTTCGTCATCTTATCAACTATCCTATCAGGCGCCTTTCTTTTCATTTTACTTCTTTAGGTACACTTCTTTTTGGAATCTGATTCACTTAAACCTCATTTATTTCATGTTTTATTACCCATATGTCAAGGAGGCTCTTCCATGAAGAAAAAAGAAATGGTAGCTATGCTATTGGCGGGAGGCCAAGGGAAAAGGCTGAAGGGCTTGACCAAATCGCTCGCCAAGCCCGCTGTGTATTTTGGAGGAACCTACCGGATTATTGATTTTCCGCTGAGTAACTGCTCGAATTCAGGAATCGATACGGTTGGCGTGCTGACGCAATATGAGCCGCTGGTCCTGCATTCATACATTGGAGTTGGCGGTGACTGGGATTTGAACCGTAAGGACGGCGGTGTATTCGTATTGCCGCCGCATGAACGGGAGAACGGAAGCAGCTGGTACCGGGGTACGGCTGATGCCATTTACCGTAATCTGAAGTTTGTAGACCAGTTCGATCCGGAGCATGTGCTTATTCTGTCCGGCGACCATATCTACAAAATGGATTACAACGCCATGCTGCAGTATCACAAATCAAGAAATGCGGACTGCACAATCTCCGTCATTGATGTTTCTCTGGAGGAGGCGAGCCGTTTCGGCATCCTCAATACCGATGAAGACCTAAAAATATACGAATTTGAAGAAAAGCCTGCTAAGCCTAAGAGCACACTGGCATCGATGGGGGTATATATTTTTAAATGGGAGGTTCTGCGCAAGCATCTGCTGGAGGATGGCGAGAAGCCGGATTCCTCTCATGATTTCGGGAAGGACATTATTCCGCTGATGCTGGCAGACGGCAATTCCCTGTATGCTTATCCTTTTGAAGGCTACTGGAGAGACGTCGGTACGGTAACCAGCCTCTGGGAAGCCAACATGGATCTCTTGAGCGACCATCCGCCGCTGAATCTGAATGATCCGAACTGGCGGATTTTTACCCGCAACCCGAACCAGCCGGCACAATATGTGGCTCCGGAAGCCAAAGTATCGAGCTGCATCATTAACGAGGGCTGCATTGTGCACGGGGAAGTGAAGCATTCGGTGCTGTTCTACGGCGTGGAAGTGGGCGAAGGCAGCGTTATTACCGACTCGGTCATTATGCCCAAGGTGAAGATCGGCAAGAACGTAAGAATTCATAAAGCAATCATAAGCGAAAATACAGTGATCGAAGATTATATGGAGATCGGCAATGACCGGGAGAATGAGGATGAGATTCTGCTGATCGACAATCGTAGCAAAAAACGCAAATCAGTTGCAGCCAAAACCATATAATTTTAGAGGACGGTGACCGCGATGAAAGAGCTTATGGGCGTAATTAATCTTGATCATGAACTGGACAAATTGAACGAATTAACCTATTTCCGCTGCGGTGCGGCCGTGCCTTTTGCCAGCCGTTACCGGCTGATCGATTTCGTATTGTCCAATATGATGAGGGCGGAGCTTGAGAGTGTAGGGCTGTTCGTCCGCCGCAAATACCGTTCGCTGATGGACCATCTCGGTGACGGCAAGTCCTGGGATATGAACCGTAAGCATGGCGGGCTGTTCATTCTGCCTCCGGACTGGAACGATCCGACCGATACTTCAATCGGTGATCTGCAGCACTATCATAACAATCTGGACTTTTTCAAAAGAGCTTCCGCCAAGTACATTGTGTTCTCGGGCAGTCAGCATATTAATACTGTTGATCTGCAGGATGCCTTCCAGTACCATCTGGAAAAGGGTGCCGATGTTACGCTTGTCTACAAAGCGATCGACCAGCTTCAGCCTGAGCATGACCCGTGCCTGCGGCTTGAATTAAATGAGGACAATCTCGTTACCGAGATTCACCAGGAGAAGCATCACCCCAATGTATACCTGGATATCTTCATCATGGAAAAGAAACTGTTCCTGGAGCAGGTGGAGTACTGCATTGCGCATGGAGAGAGCTTTTTCTTCCGTGATGTGATCCAGAAGAACCGGGCCAATTTCAAAATTGCCGGCTATGAATACAAAGGCTATCATGCTGTAATCAATTCACTGGAGAGCTATTACAAGAATAGTCTTGAGCTTCTCAAACAGGAGAATTACCTGGGTCTGTTCAAAGAAAATCCGGTGCAGACCAAGATCAAATATGAAGCGCCCACCCGTTATCTGGACAGCGCGAACGTAACCAATTCCCTGGTGGCCAATGGCTGCATCATCGGCGGAACCGTTGAGAACAGCGTGATTTTCCGGGGCGTGCAGATCCGTGAAGGGGCCAGAATCGTCAATTCTGTCATTATGCAGAAATGTGTGATTGAAGCGAATGCGGTAATTGAGAATGTTATTATGGATAAAGACGTACATCTCAGCAAGGACAGGATACTCGTCGGGGATAGCAAACGTCCGTTTGTCATCGCCAAGAGCAGCAAAATTTAACCCCAGGATCAGCCGGGCTGTGTGCTACAGCAGCCCGGCTGGTCCTGACTTTCCATAGAGGCCATGTATCTCATACAAATACACAACCGACTGGAGGAACCTGCTGTTGTTTAACGACAAAGAAAGCTTCAAGAAAGTATTCCGTGAGACATTGATCAGTAAACTCGGCAAGCCGCTGGAAGAAGCATCGAATGGTGACGTGTACAAGATTCTCGGTAATATGATCCGTGAGAATGCAGGGATGAATTGGGCAGAGACCAATCAGAAATACAAGGTTAGCCAGCAGAAGCAGGTCTATTACTTCTCAATGGAATTTTTAATCGGCCGCCTGCTGGGCAACAATCTGCTCAATATGGGTGTTCTGGAGGTAGTGCGGGACGGCCTTGAAGAGCTGGGCTTCAATCTGCGTGATGTGGAGGAGGAAGAGGCGGATGCAGGACTTGGCAACGGCGGTCTGGGCCGGCTGGCAGCCTGCTTCCTTGATTCACTTGCTTCCCTGCAGTATGCAGGCCATGGCTGCGGCATCCGTTATAAATACGGTTTGTTTGAGCAAAAGATTGTTGACGGCTATCAGGTAGAACTGCCGGACTACTGGCTGCAGAACGATAATGTATGGGAAGTGCGCCGGGAGGACAAACAAGTGGAGGTCCGCTTCTGGGGCCGGGTTGAGACCCGGGAAGAGAACGGTAAGCTGGTCTTTGAGCATAAGGATTATGAAGCGGTTCGCGCAGTGCCTTACGATGTGCCGGTGATCGGCGCCGACCGCAAGCATGTCAACACGCTGCGCAACTGGAGTGCCGAATCGATTACTCCGGCTTCCCGGATGTCAGGCTCGCTAACCGGTTCGGATTACCACAAGTTCCTGGAGTACAAACGCTCTGTGGAATCCATTTCGGAGTTCCTGTACCCGGATGATTCGCAGTATGAGGGCAAGCTGCTCCGGCTTAAGCAGCAGTACTTCCTGTGCAGTGCGGGAGTGCAGAGTATTATGCGCACCTTCAGCAAGACCGGTGCGCCGATTGAAGCACTGCCGGACAAAGTAGCGCTGCATATCAATGATACGCATCCGACGCTGCTGATTCCCGAACTGATGCGCATTCTGATGGATGTGCACGGCCTGGGCTGGGATAAGGCCTGGGAGATGACAACCCGGATGGTCTCGTATACGAATCATACCATTCTCAGTGAAGCCCTTGAGAAATGGCCGATGAATATGGTCAAGGAGCTGCTGCCGCGGATTTTCCTGATTATTGAGGAGATTAATGCCCGGTTCTGCGGTGAGCTGATGAGCAAATATCCGGGCGATCAGAACCGGATTAACCAGATGGCAATTATCCATGATGATCAGGTGCGTATGGCGAACCTTGCGATTGTAGCCAGCCACAGTGTTAACGGGGTAGCCGCACTTCATACTGAAATATTGCAGAAGCGTGAAATGCGCTTGTTCAATGAGATGTATCCGCACCGGTTCAATAACAAAACGAATGGCATTACACACCGCCGCTGGCTGATGCACGCCAATCCTGAGCTGACCCGTCTGATCAATGATTCAATCGGTACACGCTGGATTCATCAGCCGCAGGAGATGATCGGCCTGATTAAATATAGTGAGGATGCCTCCTTCCAGGAGCAGGTAGCGGCCATCAAACGGCGCAATAAGCTGCGGCTGGCTGAGTATATCACGAAGAAGCACGGGGTTCAGGTTGACCCGGATTCGATCTTTGACGTGCAGGTCAAGCGGCTGCATGCCTATAAGCGCCAGCTGCTGAATATTCTGCATATCATGCACCTGTATAACCAGCTTAAAGATAACCCGTCCATGGATATGGTGCCGCGCACCTTCATTTTCGGGGCCAAGGCAGCGCCGAGCTATCACCTGGCCAAACGGATTATTAAGCTGATCAATACGGTAGCTGATGTAGTGAACAAAGATCCCGACATTAAGGGCAAGATCCGTATTTTCTTCCTTGAGAATTATTCGGTCTCCCTGGCGGAGAAGATTATCCCCGCTGCTGATGTAAGTGAGCAGATTTCTACGGCCAGTAAGGAAGCTTCAGGTACCGGGAACATGAAGTTTATGATGAACGGAGCGCTGACCATCGGAACGATGGACGGGGCGAACGTGGAGATGCATGAAATGGTCGGTGACAACAACATGTTCCTGTTCGGGCTGCGGGCGGAGCAGGTTATGGATTATTACCAGTTCGGCGGATACCGCTCCCGCGACATCTATTACGGCGACGGGCGTGTGAAGGAAGTGCTGGATCAGCTGGTTACGCCTGGACCTATCTGCTGTAATACCCAGGAATTTGATACGTTGTATCAGTCGCTGCTTGATAATAATGATGAGTTCTTCGTCCTTAAAGATTTCGCAAGCTATGTAGAGACTCATGTCAAAATCGATCTCGCTTACCGCAACCAGCGGGAATGGCTGAAGAAGTCGATTGTCAACATCGGCCACTCCGGCAAGTTCTCCAGCGATAATACCATCAGCCGCTATGCGGCGGAAATCTGGAAGATTAATCCGGTCGGTTAAAAATAAGCGGAGCTGTCAGCAAAGAGGCCGCCGCAGATCCAGGTAATTCCTGGTCTGCGGCGGCCTTATGTGTGCCGGAGTGTCTACAGCACGGCAGCAATCATGGCTGCGAATCGCTCCAGAAAACGCCGTTCTTCGTCATCGAAGCGGTGCTTGAGCGGGCTGTCAATATCGAGTACGCCAAGGAGCTGGTCGCCCTTGATGAGCGGAACCACGATCTCGCTGTTCGATGCGGCATCGCAGGCGATATGTCCGGGGAAGGCATGGACATCATCCACCACAAGCGTCCGGCGCTCTGCAGCGGAGGTCCCGCAGACCCCGCGGCCCAGCGGAATACGGATGCATGCGGGCAGACCCTGGAACGGCCCGAGAACAAGCTCTTTGCCGTCGAATAGATAAAATCCGGTCCAGTTGGTATCCGGCATAGAGAATTTGAGCAGCGCCGAGGCATTAGCCAGATTGGCGATTGCACTCGGTTCGCCGTCGATCAATGCAGCAAGCTGTGAAAGCACGGACTCGAACCGTTCGCTGCGTGTCCCGTCATAGGGCATTGCCTGAAACATGAAGCATCACCTTCCTGTACCTTAAATCAGTAATGAAATATAACTGTAATTAACAACATAGTACAGCCGGACTCGGCTCGTCAAGCATTACCGTAAATTTGCATAAATCACAATAGGAACCTTAACTGGAGTCATAACGGTGTTTCCGCTTCCGCTTGCCAGGGTAATGCTTAATATATCATAGGCTCTTGGCCGGAAGGAGTGGAATATGCGCGCCGATGTACAGAATTTGTTCATAGGAATCCATATGCTTTATATTGCACATGAGAGGGATTTAACATTGTCGGATATGCTGCCTGAGCTTGAAAACCTGGGATACCGGGTTGCGGAACGAGAAGTGAAGCAGGAGCTGGAACGGCTCACCCAGGAGAATTTCCTGACTGCCCATGGCGATGCGTTCAGTTTAACCGGTACTGGAATAGAGGAGTTCAAACATATTCAGGAGAAGCTGCGGGTGTTATGCTCTGAGGTGCTTACTCCGGCTCAGGCAGCGGCAAAGGCTTCGGGCTGATTCCGGCTTCAGGCGAGCACAGCCGCGGTGTTTATGCGACAGGCTGCAGCTTTTAATCAAGCAATGAACTGCGTCAGTATCAGGGCGGCCTTCCGCCCGGTGCGGCGCTTTTTGTCATGTGCAGGCGCTCTGGAATGATCAGGCCGGCAGATTTGCTATTTCCTTCAGGAAATTCTTACATATGGTGTATACTTAATGAATTGGAAAGGGGACGGATAAGGTGTACATATGCGGCGGGGTAACCCCGGAGCTGCACGGAGCAAGAATAGAGCTGAAGGCAATAGCTGTTTCTCATGCACCTGCGCTATATGAGATATGGACCCATCCGGCTGTCGGTCCCTGGCTGAATGCCCCGCCGCTGGAATCAGCCCATGATGCTGGGCAGCTGATTGAGCTGCTGCTGCAAATGTCGCTGGAGGAAGAGAGCCTGCGCTGGAGTATTGCCCTGCCGGACGGGAAGATTATCGGCAGCTGCGGCTATAACCAGTGGCAGCTGGCTGGAGCATACCGGGGTGAGATCGGCTGTGAGCTGTCACCTGTTTATTGGGGGCAAGGATACATGAGGGAGGCGCTGGGGCTTATGCTGGATTTCGGCTTCGGCACAATGGGGCTGAACCGGATCGAAGCTTTATGCCATCCCGGCAATACCCGGGCGATGGGATTGTTCCGGGCGATGGGCTTTTCACAGGAAGGGCTGCTGCGTCAATACCGGCATACCGGTGCCGGCTTTCAGGACGCTGCGCTACTTGCGCTGCTGCGCAGTGACAGACAGAAAAGCAGCTCTTGAAGCTGCCTGATATAACACGGAGAGGATCGGGATTTCATTGAGTACACCAGGAGCAACAGAGCGCAAGCTTATCTTAACCGGGGTTCTGCTGGCCACCTTTTTGGCAGCCATTGAAGGAACAGTTACGGGGCCGGCCGGGCCGGCAATCGTCGGCGATTTTCAGGGCATCCAATGGCTGAGCTGGATCTTTACCGCCTACCTGCTGACCATGGCGGTGACAACGCCGATCTTCGGCAAGCTGAGTGACCTGATTGGCCGCAAGCCGGTATTTATGGGGGGAGCGGTTGTCTTTCTGCTCGGCTCCCTGCTGTGCGGCATTTCGCAGAGCATGGGGCAGCTGATTCTGTTCCGGGCCATTCAGGGCATCGGGGCAGGTGCGCTTATTCCGATGACCTTTACGATTATCGGCGATATTTACAGCATTAAGGAGCGGGCCAAGACGCAAGGGCTGCTGAGCTCAGTCTGGGGAATTTCCTCACTTGTGGGTCCGCTGCTCGGCGGCTATGTGGTGGATTACCTGAGCTGGCGCTGGGTATTTGTGTTTAACCTGCCCTTTGGCCTGCTGTCGATCCTGTTTATTGCCCGTTACCTGAAGGAAGAAAAGGTAAAACGCGCAGCGAAGAAGATTGATATAGCCGGAGTTCTGCTGTTCGCCGCAGGGGTAAGTGCGCTGCTGTTCGGCCTTACCGCCGGCGGGCAGAATCTGGCCTGGACTTCACCGCTGCTGCTTGGCCTGCTGGGGACGGCGGTTATTCTGCTGGTTATATTCCTGTTCGTGGAGCGGCGGGCGCCGGAGCCGATGCTTCCGTTGTCGTTGTTCTCCATCCGTAATATTGCGGTGTCGACCGGAGCCAACCTCCTGGTCAGCACCTTGATTATTGGACTGTCCACTTATGTGCCGCTGTGGGTGCAGGGTGTATTCGGCGAAAGTGCAGCTCTTTCCGGTCTGCTGCTGGCTCCGATGTCTGTGGGCTGGACGCTGGGCTCCATAGCCGGAGGCCGGATGATTCTGCGCGCCGGCTCCCGCTATACAGGCATGCTGGGACTCTCCCTGATCGCCGCAGGGGCAGTAGGACTTACATTTATGACTGCAGACTCCTCGCAGCTGCTGCTTCTGATTCTGATGATGTTCTGCGGTGTAGGCTTCGGTTATGCGTCTACCGTATTCACGATTATCGCCCAGTCATCCGTCGGGCATGACCAGCGGGGCGCTTCGACGGCGCTTAATACCTTCACCCGATCACTCGGCCAGACGGTCGGGGTGGCGGTATTCGGGTCCTGGCTGAATCTGAGCATCGACAGGCTGCTTGCAGACCAGCCCGGTGCGGCGGTTAGCGGAGCGGATATTAACAGCCTGCTGAACCCGCATGGCGGCAGCACACTGACCGGCGATACCTGGAACAGCCTGCGTGGAGCGCTGGAAGGCGGCCTGCATTCCCTGTTCATAATGATGGCTGTACTGGCTGTTCTGTCACTGGTTATTTCCTCAGGGCTGCGCCAGGGAGTACCTTCGCTGAATGAGGAGAAGACGAAGCTGAAGGAAGCGTAATATTAATGCTATACAAACTAAATGGATTTTCTACATCTATTTTTCAAGTATGGGTAAGTTGTAGAGAAATAGGTGGAAAAACCCTACTTAATTTCTCTAAATTCGCCTCAAAAGGGTGAGTTGCCCCGATATAAGTGACGTTTTTCCAATTAGTTATCGTAAATGCTGATAAACGAGGGAATTAAGTGGCGAAAATCCACCTAAATTAATTGAGCTTATGTGCAATCAGGAAATCCGTAGATGAAAGTGGCGGAAGCCTACACCTTCCTTCTCTGTACTCACGGCCCTTTGTCTATTTCCATTAAAAACGAAACGGCTGCACTGTCCATCAGGACGCTGCAGCCGTTTCTGTGTATTGATGGTTCTGTGAGAGGCAGTTAAAGTGCAGACAGAGATCGTGAATCAATTCACTATCTTTGTTTTGCCTGTATTATTTGCGGGGTAGTGGCGAGAGCTTCTCGGCCTGCAGGCCCATCTTCTTGAGCAGGACGATCATCTGCTCCTTCTCTTCATCGTTCAATCCGCTGAAAGCCAGGTGTAGGCGTTCCGAATATTTCGGATACATTTCGCTCATCAGCTGTTCGCCTTCGGCTGTCAATTCAGCAAAGATCACACGGCGGTCATTGGCACAAGGCTTGCGCTGAAGATAGCCGCGTTCTTCAAGCTTATCAATGACGTAAGTGACGTTGCCGCTCTGCAGCAGCAGCTTGGCTCCGATCTGCTGAATCGGCTGAGGACCTTTGTAGTACAGGACCTCCATGACAGCAAAGGCTGTAGGATTAAATCCTTCAATCTTGCTTCCGGTAACGGCATGCTCGTTAATACTCTTGAAAGACTTGGCAAAAACCCGGTACAAATGAAGTGTTAACTGAGTATCGCGTTCATAGGACTGTATCATGCTTCTCCACCCTCTATCGTTATCGTTAGTCGTACAGGTCGCCCCGTACGTTAGGAATCATGGACACGGCTGCACCTTAAATGTGCAGTTGAATTTGAGATATCCTTACAATACGGCAAACAATGGCTTCAAGAACATGTGATTTGTCACAATGAGCACACTTTTAATTATTAAAAATCAAACAATTTTTTGACGGTGACTCTGTTTTGGGCAAAAGAGTGTCAAATTTGCGATCCGCCCCAGGCAGGGGAGGGGTTTCCGCCCCGGGAACCACCGATATTTACAGCCGGGGATTGATGAGGGACGCACCTGATTCCCGTACGATTAATTCAAATAGATAACTGCGGGAGGACAAATAATGAAGGAACTAAACAACACCGGTTTGCCGGATGAAAAGCTGACCGCCAACCGGCCGTTTATGCTGCTGATTGCTGCACAGCTAATTTCCAATATAGGGGACTGGCTGCATTTTCTTGCCCTGCTGACCATGGTCGGGCTGAAGTGGCAGGCCAGTCCTTGGGAGATTACGGCAATTTCTTTGTGTATGGCTGTACCGATGCTACTCGGGGGAGCACTGGGCGGGTATCTGAGCGATACCTTTGACCGCAAGGTTATCATGATCGGCTCGGACCTGGTCCGTGCGGGAATTGTGGCCTGTCTAGTATTTGCCGGCTCCTTATGGCAGGTTTATCTGCTGCTCATAGCCAAAGGCATGATGGATGTCCTGTTTTCTCCGGCGAAAAGCGGCAAGCTCAAGGAGCTTGTCCCCTCTGCCCAGATGGACCGGGCGGTTGCTCTAAGCTCATCCATTGAGCAGATCACCAAAATTATTGGTCCGGCATTCGGTGGTTTTCTCGTCGCGGCATTCGGAATTTCTGCCTGCTATCTGCTGGATTCGGCCACCTATCTGCTCTCTGCCGCCATTCTGCTGGCAGTGCCGCGGGCAGGGAAATACAAGACAGCCCGCGGGGCAGAAGTCGCCCAGAAATTTCCGGGCCGCGCATCCTTTCTCAGCGAAGCAGGTGCAGGACTCCGGCTGATTACCAGAATGCCTGCTGCACTGGGCGGGCTTGTCATGCTGGTAACAGTACTGCTGGTGCTGCAGATGGCCGATTCCCAGACGATAACGCTGTTCCGGGACATTCCCGGCATCAGCGGCGACATGCTGGGCTGGTGCCTGGCGGCCAGCGGTCTCGGTACATTGCTGCCAGCACTTGCCGCAAGCCGTACCGGCAGGCGTCCGCTGATCTTTATGAGTGCCGGGGCCATCCTTATGGGTTCTGTATTTGCCGCCGCTGCACTGGTAACAGCCCACGGGGAGGCAGGAGTATGGATGAATATTATACTGTTCGGCTCATTTGCGGCGGCGGGAGCAGGGGCCGGGCTTGTGTTTATCCCATTCTATGCGATGCTGCAGCGGCAGACACCTGAAGCCTACACAGGGCGGGTATTCGGTACGGTGAACAGCCTGACCAGCGCTGCAGCCATTCTCGGACCTGTAGCAGGCGGTGCGCTTGTGACAGCATCCGGAGCAGTTCCCGCCTTTATCTTGTCCGGTGTACTGTCAGCCCTCCTGGGCCTTGCCATGCTGCTGCTGAGCGGGCGGATCGAGGCCAGGGACAGGACGGCCGGAACGGAGCCGCAAGTAATGTTTGAAGTCTCTCAGCCATAGTCCGTATAATGGTAAAAAGCCCGGTTAACAGCCGGGACAAAGTGTATTCAACATTAGGAGATGGAAAGCGGAATGGAAGAGACAGAAGAGTTGGGGGAAGAGCGGGAAATTGTTCTGGATGTCGATATTGAAGAGGCCGGCTATGAGGCGGGGGACAAACGGATTTCCGACATCTCCTTTCAGGTCCGGCGCGGAGAACTGCTGGGTCTGATCGGCCCGAATGGCGCCGGCAAAAGTACGACGATCAAGACGCTGCTCGGCCTGCTCAAGCATGCCAAAGCTAAAGTGACGATTGGCGGAGCGAATAAATCGTATGCTTATGTGCCGGAACAGCCGGTATTTTATGAGGATCTGACACTCTGGGAGCATCTGGATCTGGCCGCTGCCGCATACGGCCTGCCGTATGACCAGTTTGAGCCGGCAGCAGAGAAGCTGCTGGTGCAGTTCGGGATGAGCCATGTGCGCGATGATCTCCCGGCAGGCTTCTCCAAGGGCATGAAGCAGAAAATGATGCTGATGCTAGGCTTTCTCGTTCAACCTGACGTATACATCGTGGATGAGCCGTTTATCGGGCTGGACCCACGTGCGACCAAGGATTTCCTGCGCCTGCTGGAAGCTGAGCGGAAGCGCGGGGCAGGCGTGCTCATGTCAACCCATGTCCTCGACACGGCGGAGAAAATCTGTGACAGCTTCGTGCTGATCTCCGGCGGCGAAATAGCAGCAACAGGCACGCTGGAGGAAATCCGCGATATTGCCGATCTGCCGGAGGGGTCGTTGTTTGATTGCTTCGACGAATTGACATGAGGGGGCGGAAACTTACGGCTGCAGATAGCAGTCCCCGTTCAGCAGGGAGAGGCTATGCATTCCCTACCGGGCCGCGCCTGTTCAAGCGGAGGCTGTTCTCGCATTGGCGCGAGCAATCGGCCATCATCCGGACGGCTGCGGACTGGACGGTGCTGCTCTATATTGTAATTCCCGGCGGCCTGCTGGGCGGCCGGTTCTACTACGGCTTCTGGTCGGGCGAGGTTCCGGCCTGGACTACGGCCCTGCCCTTTGTTACGCTGCTGCTGCTGCTTGCAGTCCTGTTGCTGACCGGCGGGATGGTACTGCTGCTGCAGGAAGGCGATCTGCTGTTTCTCAGACAGCGGCAGAACTGGATAAGAAGCATCCTGCTTCGCGGTATATTCTACAGCCTGACTATGACCACGCTCAAAATAGCCGCTGCCTACGCTATTCTTCTGCCCTTTATCATCCGCGGTTACGGGCTTAGTCCGGCAGCGGCCGGAGCGCTGCTGCTGCTGACGGTCACTGCCGGCTGGAGCATCAAGCTGCTGGGGCATATCGTCAGGGTACAGCGTCAGGGCTTCCGCCGCTGGCTGCGGCTGCTTCCTGCTGTTACAGTGCCCGCCGGCCTGTATGTATGGCTGGCACTGCTCTGGCAGAACAGCCCCTGGCTGCTTTTTGCAGCCGCCGCTGTATACGCGGCAGTAACCGTCTGGGCTCTGCGCTGCCGCCTCCGGCTGCAGGGGACCTTCCTCAGCGATGTGCGCGAGGATTACAAGCAGCGGATGCGAATAGCGGGTCTGCTGCTGCGCGGCGTGCTGGATAAGCCGCGTCCCACCCGGTACAAGCCGTGGATCTTCCGCAGATCGCAGCCGCTGCTGTCCTCCAGGCAGCCGGAGAGCCGCTTTACTGCTGCCGGAATCAAGGCGCTGGTGCGCAATCCGGCTCACCTGAAGCTGTATTTATCGTTTTCGGGCGTATCAATGAGTGCGCTCCTTATTGCTCCGGCCTTCCTGAAATGGATCCTGCTTATTGTGCTGGCTTTATTAATGTGCTACTGGCTGAGCTCCTTCTGGCTGCTCTTCGCCGGAGATGATTATATCGGCATCCTGCCGTTTACGAAAGCACAGAAGGCCGCGGCCGGCTCCAAGGCTATGCTGATTCTTGCTGTTCCGTATACTGTACTGTGCTCGGCGGTGGTCTGTATTCCGCTCTACGGCTGGTGGGGGCTGCTGCTGTTTGCCCCGCTGGGCTTTGGTATCGGAACATTCATCGCCCGGATTTACAGCACAATCCGTCTGACGGAGCATTAAGCCGCTCTGAAACCCAAAAAAGCGTTGCCCGCGCATAGGCCGCAGGCAACGCTTTTTGGCACTTCCGAAGAAAAAACTGCTCCTATCCAAGCCGATCTGCCGCATGATCCCCCGCCATATACCCTGTGGAAAAAGCGGCCGTAATATTATAACCTCCGGTATAGCCGTGAATATCGAGGATCTCACCGCAGAAATACAGGCCCTCCATCAGCTTGGACTGCATCGTTTTGGGATCAATCTCCTTGAGGTTAATGCCTCCGCCAGTAACAAAAGCCTCCTCAATCGACAGCGTGCCGTACACCCTGATTGGAAAACGCTTGACCAGCTGGGCAAGCTGCTGCCAGTCCTGCTTGGGAATATTGTCATAAGTAAGATTATCCGGCAGACCTGCCCTCTGCAGCAGGATCGGGATGATCCGCTCAGGCAGATAGCCCTTCAGCACATTTTTGACCGACTTTTTCGGTTCCTGGGCGGCCAGCTTCAGCGTTTCGTTATACACATCTTCTTTACTTTTTTCAGGCAAAAAATCAATCGAGACCTCAATGTTTCCGCCGCCGTACTGCTTCAGAGCCTTGACGACAAACTGGCTGCAGCGCAGGGCAATCGGCCCGGAAATGCCGAAATGGGTAAACAGCATATCCCCCTGGTGCTCAATTAGCTTTTTGCCCTTGGGATTCCATACGGACAGGGATACCTCTCTCAGAGAGAGGCCCTGAAGCTCCTTACTCTGGATAAAAGGTTCATTGGAGGTAAGCGGAACCTCGGTCGGGAAAAGCTCCGTGATCGTATGCCCCGCCTGTTCAGCCCAGGCATAGCCGTCTCCTGTTGAGCCGGTCTGGGGGACGGATTTGCCGCCGGATGCGACAATGACACTGCGGGCCTCTATAACCTCGCCGCTCTGCAGCCGGACGCCTTCAACCCGTCCTTCCTTGTAGAGAAGCTCACGCACCGGTGCGTGCAGCCGGATCTGCACCCCCTGTCCCCGCACCTGATTGACCAGGGTGTCCACAACGGTTTTTGCTTTATCGCTTACCGGAAACATCCGCCCGTTATCCTCTTCCTTCAGCCGGATGCCCAGATTCTCGAAAAAGGCGATAATGTCTTTATTGTTGAACTGGGAAAAAGCGCTGTAAAGAAACCGGCCGTTCCCCGGAATATACTTGATCAGCTCATCAATCTCTTTATTGTTGGTGACATTGCAGCGGCCGCCGCCGGAGATGCCCAGCTTGCGCCCCAGCTTGTCCCCTTTTTCCAGCAAAAGCACTTTTCCGCCCTTGCTGCTTGCGGCAATACCTGCCATCAGCCCGGCGGAGCCCCCGCCGATAATGATTACATCGTATCTCATTTGTTTAACTCCCAAACTGTTTGTTTGCTTTCATTTTACCATGTCAGCCGATTCAATGCAGCGCCCGGATCTGTGCGGGATTTCCGTTGTCAGAACTGCCTTGGCTATGCTTTAATCTTAATTGGAAAGGGTATTTTGTCTAACTCAGGGAGTGATTACAATTATTGAGGAAATTAAGGATATTCTATTGCAGATATCGGCAGCCGGTTCCTTTTTATTTGTGTTTCAATGGTGGCTGGACCAGGGTCAGATGACCCGCAGGAACAGGCGTCTCCCTGATGATTTGTCCTTTCTGGTTATCGGCTGTGCGCTCAGCATTGTCATCTGTACGATCTTTTCCTCTTCACTGGCCGGAGGAGTCTATCTTAATCTGGCGGTTCTGCCGGCTTTTATCGGTATCCTGTATGCACCTTTCCGTTCCGGGCTGAGCCTGGCTGCATTCTTTCTGCTGAGTACCGCCCTGTTCTCTGAGCCGCCGGGTCTGAGCGCCATCATCATTAATTCAGGGGCTTTGCTGTATCCGCTGCTCTTTGGATTGGCGCGTCCTTTCAAACAGGCTAAATGTTTAGAAAAGGTAATATTACTGTGGGCTGCATTGTTCCCGAGCATGTTTTTCGTTGTCATGGTGCCCCATATGGAGAAAATCCGTGAGGCACAGACACTCACCTCTGATGTAATACTGATTACAGCCTACCTGTTTGTTGCCGTGGTGACAGGCGGTCTGCTGATCTTATGCATTGAAACCGCCTGGGATAAGGTTCTGGTAAAAGAGAAGATGGAGGGCCTTTCGGAACGGTTTATGTGGGAATCCAAAAAACTGGAGCAGGTCACAGATATTGTCCAGCTTAATATTATGTCGATGAATGAACTCGGCTATATTACTGAGCTCAATGAATTCATGCTGAAGCTGATCCGCAGGCACTATCCAGATTATACAAGAGAGTTGATTCTTTCCCGGCAGGCGGCGCTGCTGTTCTCAGACAGTGTGGACAATCAGACCTATATGCAGCTGAAGGCCGTTTTTTTTAACAAACAGCGCTCCAATGCCAAAATAAAATGCGGAGACTACATTTATCAGATATACACGGCTCCGGTTCAGCAAGGTTCCGGTTTTCCGGACGGCGTGGTGATGATTGTACAGGATGTGACGGAGGAAGAGAAAATCCGCACGGAGCTGGATCATGCCGAACGGCTGACGCTGGTAGGCCAGATGGCGGCCGGCATCACTCATGAGATCCGTAATCCCATGGCCGTAGTGCGCGGGTTCCTGCAGCTGATGCGGGAGAAAAGTCCGGGGGAGCTTGATTCCTATTATCAGATCGTAATGGATGAGCTGGACCGTGCCAACGGAATCATCAATGATTTTCTGTCGCTGGCTCAAAGCAGGGTTTCCGATAAAGAGCTGGTTCAGCTTCATCATATAATAGAAGAGCTGTCTCCGCTGCTCTGGGCGGACGCGAATCTGCGCGGCCAGAGTGTTGAGCTGAGCACAGCCCCCACACTGCCGCTCCTCAGGCTGAATGTCCGGGAAATCAAGCAGTTGATCCTGAATCTGGCCCGTAACGGAATGGAAGCCATGGATGCCAAGGGAGTGCTGACTCTGGAGACCCGGGTGAACACTGGCAATATTGAACTGGTGATCAGGGATACCGGCAGCGGGATTGAACAAGATAAGCTTGCGAATTTGTTTACTCCCTTTTTTACGACGAAGAATCAGGGGACAGGCCTCGGTTTGCCGCTGTGCCTGAGCATTGTTGAGCGTCATAACGGCACCATCAGGGTGGATTCTGCGGCGGGAGAGGGTACAGCAATTACAGTAACCCTCCCCTTTGAAGCGGCAGAAGAAAACCTTGCGGGATAAGGGGGACGTCCGGCCCGCATTCCTTGCTTTCACAGGGTATGTATGTATAATAAAGTTAGTGATTGCTGCGATAATGCAGCCTAACCTTACATTCAAGAGGCAAAGGAGAGTGCAGAAGAAATGTCCATGTCATTTAATCAATATATGCGGGATTCGATTCAGCCTATGCGTGATGACCTGACCAGTATCGGGTTCCAGGAATTGTTGACTCCGGAAGAGGTGGAAGCCGCTCTTCCAGCTGCAAAAGGAACAGCGCTTGTTGTTGTGAACTCAGTCTGCGGCTGTGCAGCCGGCCAATGCCGTCCAGGCGTAGCCCAGGCTCTGCAGAATGAGATTCTGCCGGATCACCTGTTTACGGTGTTCGCGGGCCAGGAGAAGGAAGCAACCGCCAAAGCGCGTGAATACTTCGCTCCGTATCCGCCTTCTTCACCTTCCATCGCGCTGATGAAGGATGGGGAGCTCGTTCATTTTATTGAGCGCCATAGTGTTGAGGACCGTTCGGCAAGCGAAATTGCTGCTGAATTGAAAGAGGTTTTCGACCGTTATTGCCAGTAAATTAAGGGTAATAAATCAGAGGAATCTCGCGGCGGCCGGAAGCCCGGCTCTGCGGGATTTTTTTTCAAATAAGGAGATGCAGAAACGGAGGAATGGTTATGAGCCTGCAAGAAGAGATTATTGCTGCCCTTGGTGTCAAGCCGGCCATTGATGTGGAAGCAGAGGTACAGAAACGTGTCGATTTCCTGAAATCTTATGTGCGTCAGGCCGGTGCCCAGGGGCTGCTGATTGCGATCAGCGGGGGGGTCGACAGCGCAGTAGCTGCGGGATTGTGCAAACGGGCGACGGACGAGCTGACCGCCGAGGAAGGCAAGGAATATATGACGCTTGGCGTTTTCCAGCCTTACGGTGAGCAGGAGGATATTGAGCACAGCTATGCGGTGGCTGAGGCGTTTGGGCTAACCCGCAAAGTTGAAACCAATATTGAAGAAGCAGTTAATGAGATTGCGCTCGAAGTGGAGCACAGCCTCAAGGCGCTGGGGCAGCACCGCCATATTACGCATCAGGGCAAGGGTAACGTGAAGGCTAGAACCCGGATGGTGATGCAGTATGCGCTCGCTTTTGAGAATAATCTGCTGGTAGTGGGTACGGATCATGCTTCCGAGGCAATTACCGGCTTCTATACCAAGTGGGGCGACGGTGCGGTTGACATTACGCCGCTGAGTACGCTTAATAAGCGTCAGGTACGCCAGCTTGCGGTCTATCTGGGAGTGCCGGCCGAGGTTGTGACCAAAGCACCGACAGCGGGCCTGTGGCCGGGTCAAACGGATGAAACCGAGCTCGGTATTACTTACGATGAGAACAGCGACTATCTGGAGGGTAAGCCGGTCAGTCCGGAGGCAGCGGAGAAGCTTGAACGCTACTATAAGCGAACCGCTCATAAACGTAATGTCATACCGGGGATTTAACAAGGGCAGGCGCTAAAGCTCCTGCCCCAAGATTCATAAGTCAAAAATAACCGCCGGAGTCAGCCTGTACCGCTTTCCGGCGGTTTTGCTGTGCAGGTCAGAGAAGGCTTCTGTTCTCCAGAATGTGCCCGATAAAAGCTTCCGAAGCTGCAATCGCCTGCTCCAATTGCGGTGTTGCTCCGGCAAAGGGATGAACGGTACAGAAGGTATGGTCGCCTCCGGCAATCTGCACCCAGCTGATATCCGGACGGAGCCTGGTTAATTGCTCGGATCCCTGCCGCAGCCTTGCGCTGTCATCGGTTCCCTGGATCAGGACGACCGGGAAAGAGGCCGATTTCATCCGCTCAAGAATATTGTAACGCTCAGCCTGGCGCTCCAGATCTTCAAGAATCACAGCATCCTGCGGCATTTGCTGGCCGGTGCGGCCGTTAAGAACATGGCTGCGGCCTAATGTTCTCATTTCCTGCTTCTGCTCCCCGGTGAACAGATCAAGGTCGGTGATCCCGTTCCAGGAGATGACTCCGGCAACCTCATCCGGATGGTCCAACGCGTAGAGCAGACTGTCGCCGGCTCCCCGGCTGTGTCCCAGCAGAAACAGGGGCAGAGCTCCGAATTTATGGTGCTGGCTGAGATAGGAGAGCAGGAGCTCCATATCTTTGATCTCCCGGTTATAGGTGTTGCGGGCAAACTTCTCAAGCTCGGTAAAATGCTGCAAATCCTCACCGATCCCGGCATGGGAAAAGTTGAAGGAGATCACTTCATGTTCATGGCTGAGTGCGGCTGCGGTGTAGGGGAACATGCCCCAATCCTTGAATCCTTTGTAGCCGTGTGCGATGACTATCAGGCTCTTGGCCTTACTGCGGGCAGGGAAATGGGAGCAGCGCAGGACTGCGTCCTCTCCGGCAGGCAACTCGAAATTACGGTTCATCGGGCGAATCCCCTCTCTTTTATCAGAGATAATATGACAGAATCTAAAAGCCGGACTATAATCATTTCAGAATACCCGGAATGTATATGAAGATAATACCATTATTAAAGCGGTTAAAGAAAGATGGCAGATGAATGTGTTTAAAGGCGCAAGCTTATAAGGAGTGTGAAATTGTGATTTATGGAATCGGCCATGATGTGCTGGAGATCGGCCGCATGAGGCGAATACTGGCCAAGGAATCCGGCCCCAAATTTATCCGGCGCATCCTTACACCGGCCGAGCTGCAGCTGGCAGACGGGCGGACAGGCAGGCTGGCTGAATTCGTCTCCGGCCGGTTTGCTGCCAAAGAGGCGGTGGTGAAAGCGCTGGGCTGCGGAATCGGCAGCGAAGTGGGCTTTCAGGATATAGAGATACTGCCGGATGGCTTCGGCAAGCCGTCCGTGACGCTCTCAGAGGCTGCCTGGTCCAGGCTGGACCTTAACGGGGCAGTGTATATTCTCCATCTGACCATCACCCACAGCCAGGAATTGGCTTCGACCTTTGTGGTTGTGGAGCGCAGGGACTAAGGCTTAATGGAAAAGTTAAGGACAGCCTTTTTATATAAATAGAATTTATAGGCAAGGAGATAAAGAATGACAACGCATGAACAGCAGGAGCAGGAGGTAAAACGGTTTTTCAGCACAAATCTGCTGGAATGGTATAAGGTTCAGAAGCGTGATCTGCCATGGCGTCGCCACCGTAATCCGTATTATATCTGGATTTCGGAGATCATGCTGCAGCAGACGAGGGTGGATACGGTCATCCCCTATTTCAACCGGTTCATCGAACGGTTTCCTACGGTAGAGTCGCTGGCGGATGCGCCTGAGGAAGAGGTGCTGAAATGCTGGGAAGGCCTCGGCTACTACTCGCGGGCCCGGAATCTGCAGCACGCGGCCCGGCAGGTCAAGGAGCTGTACGGCGGAGAGGTCCCGAATGACCGGGATGCCGTATTCGGACTAAAGGGAGTCGGGCCGTACACAGCCGGGGCGATTCTAAGCATCGCCTTCAACCGGCCTGAGCCGGCGGTGGACGGCAATGTCATGCGGGTGTTGTCCCGTTATTTCCTGCTGGAGGATGACATTGCCAAGATTCCGACCCGGGTAAAGATGGAGCGCCTGGCGGCTGAGCTGATCCCGGAGGGAGAGGCGTCGCACTTCAATCAGGCGCTGATGGAGCTGGGCGCGCTGGTCTGCACGCCGAAATCACCGCGCTGCCTCATCTGCCCGGTGATGGAGCACTGCGCGGCGCGCCTGGCGGGCTGCGAGACTTCGCTGCCCGTCAAGACCAAGGCCAAGCCGCCGCGCCCGGAAGAGCGGCTGGCGGCCCTGGTCACCGGCAGCGGCGAGCACGCCGGCCGGGTGCTGATCTGGCAGCGGCCACAGAGCGGGCTGTTAGCCCGCATGTGGGAGCTGCCGCACTGGCCCGCGCCGCCTGCTGAGGGCGGCGGCCCCGGGGCGCTGCCGGAGGCGGCAGCGCTGGACCGGCTGCGCCGGTCCCTGCGTCAGGCCGGGATTCTCGCCCGGCCTGAAGGGCACTGGACGGCTGCGGAGCACACGTTCAGCCACATTGTTTGGACCCTGCAGGTGTACATCTGCAGGGAGGAGGACGCCCTGGCGCTGCCGCTGGCGGCAGAAGCGCGGGCGTCCTATGCGGCGGAGCCGTTCGCGGATGGAGACCATCCGGAGGACGCCGGCGCCGTGCGCTGGATCCGCCGTGAGGACATGGCGGACTACGCGTTTCCGAACGTTTTTCTCAAGCTGCTCAATAGCTACTTCGATGAAGTCGAGAAAGAGCTGCCGTAGGTGCAGCGGCAATGCGGGTTGTACAGGCCATGCGAAGATGCCGCTAATAAGGCTGTGAAGTAACGTTAGCTGCAGTTGGAAGTGTAACGAATGCTGTTCGACTGTAAATATAACCGTAAAGTGTAGCTGCAAGTACGCATAATTGCAGCAGCAGATGTAGATGAGATGTAGATTAGTTTGCCTGTAAGTAACCCTGGCTCCAAATTAACCATCACGCACCAATGTAACTTTAAAATGCGGCTGTAACTGCAACACCAATGTACCTGTGTGCAATTGTAATGATACCCGCAACTGTAGCGGATAAGAGTCACGACAGGAAGGGGGCTGTCCCATAAGTAGATATTCTACTGGTAGTGACAGGCTCATTCTCTTCTCAAAAGTCTAAAATTTAAACAGAGCAGCGATTCTCCTGT